>NZ_JAKGBZ010000025.1 GCF_021556475.1 Acidiphilium iwatense
GGCAACTCTCCCCATAGTTGCCTCACGGCCCGCGGTTTCGTTCAATCCGGTTTCAATGAGGTCGCCCTCAACCTCGTGCCACGGCGCCAACGGTGCGCGACCTCACAGAAACCTTTAGATTCCGGCGCGACCGTTTTCCTGATTCATAGCAGATCAGCATTCCGAAAGGCTGATTGATGGGGCGTTATGGGCTGAGGGCTGACCAATGGGAGCGGATTGCGCATCTTTTGCCAGGAAAAGATGGCGACGTTGGGGTAACCGCGAAGGACAACAAGCTTTTTGTTGACGCCGTGCTGTATCGGTATCGTGCGGGCATCCCCTGGCGGGATTTGCCGGAACACTTTGGTGACCCGATCAATATTCATAAGCGGTTCAGCCGGTGGGCAAAATCTGGTGTCTGGGAGCAGGTTTTTGCCTTTTTGGTGGCTGACGCCGACAACGAATGTGCCATGCCCAACTTCGACACTTTGCCCTTCACGCGCGTGAAAAAGTCGCAGAACTCTGCGGATTTTTGGGCGGTCGACTGAATTGTGGTGCTAAAACGAATGGGTTGTCGGATTTAGATTTCTGCGTTTTTCTTGACTCTTGCCGATTCGACATGGTGCTCTGCCATCTCGCAGGTCAGCAGCCATGTTCATCCGTGTCAAGAAGATCGGTCAATACGAGTATCTTTACCTTGTCGAGAACGTCCGGGAAGGTGGTCGTCACGTTCAACGGGTCATCCGTGCGCTCGGTCGCCGGGACGAGGTTGAAAACTCCGACCTGCTCGACGGCCTGATCGCGTCGGCGGCCCGACACTCGCGGCGGTCGATCGTGCTGTCGCGGTTTTACAGGGGCGAATTGGCTGAACTGCGCCGGCGCAGCATCGGCCCCGACCTGGTGTTCGGCCGGCTTTGGCAGGAGACGGGTTGCGCCGAGGTTCTACGCCAGCACCTCACGGATCGGCACTTCGGCTTTGATGTCGAGCGCGCGGTCTATCTCACCGTCCTGCACGGGTGCAAATGCGCGCAAACGACGGGCTGCTCACAAAACCATTCGGCATAGTTCGACAATCGGCATAATCCGCAAAACTAAACGACGTCGAACCGCTCGCCTATCTCACCGACATCCTCGAGCGCATCGTCTCCGGCCGGACCAAAGCAACCGAAATCGACAGGCTGTTGCCCTGGAACTGGAAGGCCGAACGCGCTGCCATGAAAATCATTCAAGCCGCCGCATAGCCATTCGACCATCGCCTTTCAACAAGGTCGGAGAAACGGCGCTTACCTTTACTTGGGTGCATTCATGGGTGCGTGCATGGGTACGCCCTATGCGATCCGGCCCTTTCTATCAATTGCGAGATTTGGCGAAATGTATTCATCCGAAGCGAACATCCGCAGCGTCTCCAACATAAGGGAGACCAAAGCCTGGGCGGCGGGGGCGAAGTTGCGGCGTCGTGCGCGAACCAGGAAGATTTCCCGTTGCAACGACGGTCTGATCAGTGGCCGAAACGCCATTGCACGATCGCCGGCCTGCCGGGCCATTAATGCCGGCACCACCGAGATTCCGGCGCTTCGTGACACTAGCGCCTGGAGCGCCGCGACATTGGACACCTCGTAGGTCGGCCGTGCCAGCAGTGATCGGAGTTTCGGATGATGGTCCAGTTGCGCCCTGATGCCTGCCTCCGGGCCGAGGGACACAATCGGATAAGGAAGCAACGCTGACCAGTCGAGCGGTCCATCCCCCCTGGTGAGGGGATGCCCCAACGGCGCCAGTATCCCATACCGGTCTTGAAGCAGTGGAATCGCGGTGAAAGCGTCGTCTGCTGTTCGCCACAATGTCGTGACGCCGAAATCCGCCTCGCCGCTGAGGACTCGAGAGGTCGTGCCCTCGGTCGTGTCCTCAACGACACGCACCGTAATGTTTGGATAGATTTGTGCCAGTTCCGCAATAGCCGGGGCAAGAACGAAGACAATAAAAGACGCCGCTGCGCTCACGGTCACGGACCCCTTCTGCCGCTCGGCAAAGCTGTGAAGATCCTCAAGTGCTCGATCCAATTCGTCGAGCAGTCGCTCTGCAATTGGAAGAAAGGCAATGGCCTGCGGCGTCGCTTCGACCGACCGGGTGGACCGATCGAATAGGCGCAACCCAATCTCAGCTTCCAGATCCCGTATGGAGACCGTCAGCGCAGAAGCGGACACATGCAGTCTGGCGGCGGCACGCGTAAAGCTACGCTCCCGAGACACCAGGATAAAAGCCCGAAGTTGGCGGATGGTGACATTCAGCATTATACTATTCCATTCAATAATAGCGCATATGATTCTAATTGTTTTATGGAATGCAAGCCGATATCGTATGCGCGCTTGAGGAAACGTTCAATGCAATTAGACAAGCCAACGTCATGGCCGACGGCAAGGCGAGGTTGCCAATTTTGGCTCGTGTCGAGCGGGTCACCGTCAAACGGACCAAGCAGATGGAACACTCCCAGAGCTTATTGGAGTGTCTGGCACCGGCGGACCCGCGGAAGGTCCGTGCGCCTATCGGCAGAGCCATTGGTCGAATGAACCACAACCACATTCTCCAGGATGAAAGGTAGCTAAATGTCCAGTGAAAACGTCAAGGCGATTGTCTCGAAGCACTTTAGTGAGCCGACCTATTTCGCTCACTTAGACCCGAAAATCATGACGATGGCTAAGCCGCTGATCGTCGGGGTCGACGTCGTAGGGGCCCGAATATTGCGATCTCAGAATCCGAATATCCCTCTGACACCCAAGGAAATTGCTGATGAAGTAATTGAGTCCGTCAAGGCTGGCGCGACGATCCCACATATCCATGTCCGAGATGAAAGCGGCGCTGCTACTGAGGACCCATCCCTCAATAAGGAGGTATGGGATAGAGTTTTTGATGCCGTCGGTGATGAGATCGTCACGTCAAACCACATTATGGAGAATCGACTGGCTCGCGGTCTGGACATGTTCAAAGGCTATATCGACCCCTTGGTCGAATGGAACCCGAAGTATTTGCAAGTCGCGGCTACCGTCACCACTGATTTTTCTGAGCCCACCGGCCCCCTAGCCTACAACATCTCGGATACTGAACTGGCCATTCTTGTCGAATATTTAGAAGCAAAAGGGGTTAAACCTGAAGTGCAGATGTATGCACCTGGAAGCATAGATCGGATCAAACATGCACTTCTGTCCAAACCAAACAAAATAAGACGCCCGATTTGGATCAATATGCATTTGGGCAAGCATCATTCGCCCCCAGTAAGGCAAGATCCCTGGTCCCATATCCAGGTGATTACTTGGTTCAATGAGGTGAAAGCTGAGCTTTCCGGAGAAGATGTGGTGCTTGGGATCTATGTGGGCGGCAGAAATTGGCTACCACTCACCGTACTTGCCATCATGATAGGCGCCGATGTCATCCGGGTCGGAATGGAGGACAGCCTGTACATGTATCCGCACAAGGATGACATTATCGCCTCCAATGCCGAAACCGTACGGAAGATCATCGCAATCTGCAACGAGCTTGGGCGACCGGTCGCTACCCAGGCAGAGACGCGGCGAATACTTGGCTTTGGCACGAGCGAGAGGCAAAGAGCATCTGCAGCGGCGGACTGACCAAAGGACTGAATTTTAATTCCGTGATTCTTGGAGCGGTTTCACCCCAACCGGAATCGCTCCCCTCTTTGCTCTTTAAACAATTTTAGTCAAATGGATCGGATATCGGTCCTAACCAAGGAGGGGAGAAACGACAATGGTGCAGAGTGCTGACAAAGTTGAACGGTTTCGGATCGTCGTACCACAAAGTCAGGCTGACCTGGACCTCCTTCGCAAATCCGCAGAACTTTCTGCGCGTCTGGAGCGGTTACCCAATAGCCGCTTCAATATTATGATACTTGCAGTGGGTATGATCGCCTTTTTGGTAGAGGGAATGGACACTTCGGTTGTTGCAGCGATAATAGGGCCACTTAAGATGGCATTAAAGCTTACACCAACCGAAACTGGGACATTAAGTGTGGCTGCTGTACTAACAACGGTGTTTGGCGCATTGATAGTCGGGCCATTGGCCGATCTCACCGGCAGAAAGAAAATGCTGATTGCCGGAGTCTTGATTGCTGAAGTTTGCACAATACTCACATATTTCGCCAACAGTTTTACAACATTCGTTTTGTTTCGCCTTTTAACTGGCCTCGGTCTCGGCTTTATTTTTCCTATTACACTCACCTATCTTGCCGAATTTGTTGGGAGTAAGAATCGGGCATATTACACTGGAATTTGCAATAGCATTCTCGGGCTTGGATATTTTTTGACATTACTCATCGGCTACGTCATTGTGCCGTTCTACGGTTATCATGCCCTCTTTTTGGTACCGGGTATTCTCCTCCTGTTTGTTCCATATTTAATACTCGTCGCCCCGGAGTCGCCCCGATGGCTGGTTGCGCACGGACACACAGCCGAGGCCGACAAGGTAATTTCGAACATTGAGGCAAAAGTGGCACGTTGGACCAAGAAGCCGCTGCCAGCAATGAGGGAGGTACGAATTGCATTTGATGAAATAGGCAAACCGGGCCGCATATTTTCCAAGGAATATCTGCGAACGACAATCGCCCTCTGGATTATGTTCAGTGTTACTTTTATGATGTTCTATACGAGATTGCTATATATGCCAATGATACTGAATTTGCACAGGATTAATCTAAAGCATTCATTGTTATACGCGGCAATCATGAATGCAGCGGCCATCCCGGGAAACTTGCTGGCGGGCGCATTGATGCACTATATTGGCCGCCGATGGGCAGTTGCGGTTTATGGAATCTTCACCGGCATATTCGTCCTTGCATTCAGCTTCGCTGCGGCGCCGTGGTTATTGATCCTGCTTGGCAGCGGAATTTTTTGGTTTGATACGTTTTCAGCTCAAAAAATGCTGATCAACGAGAGTTATCCGACGGGAGCCAGGGGAACTGGCGCTTCAGCGGCTGAATTCGTTGCCCGTTTCCTTGGAGGAGTAGTCTGGGCGGGAAGCGTTCCCATCCTCTTGTCTATTTTGGGCGTCCATAGCCTTTTCATCCTGATGGGAGTCGCAATCCTATTTCTCGTGCCGGTCGCCGGTTTGTCAGTAAAGGAGACACGAGCGGCTATTTTGTGAAACGACTTCTCCGTTCCATATCGGACGCGACGTCCGACAATTCTGCTGTAGCAAGCAGCGTGCGTTGGGTCATGGTGGCTGCGATACTTTTGGATCACGCACATGTAACTTTTATTCGTCAGTGAAAATCGACCAGAATGGCTCAGCATATGCGGATAGACCAGGTTGTGCCAAGGAAATACGGCTATGTCATCAGGCTGATCAGCCCCCTGAGCAAGGTTGTGGGGTCGGGCGGGCAGCCGGGAATGCGCAAGTCGATGGGAACCACGTGTCCGACTGTACCGACGCAGGCCGGACTTTGGGCAAACATGCCGCCGGTGCAGGCGCAATCGCCGACCGCGACGACGAATTTGGGTGCGGGCATTGCCTCATAGGTCAGGCTCAGAGCATCCCGCATATTGCGGGTGACTGGACCTGTGACCATCAGCACGTCGGCATGGCGCGGTGATGCGACGATTTTCAGGCCGAAGCGTTCGAGATCGTAGAGTGCATTGTTCAGCGCGATGATCTCTAGCTCGCAGCCGTTGCAGGACCCGGCATCGACTTCGCGGATGGCGAGCGAGCGGCCAAGCCGGCGCTGGGCCGCGCGATCGAGGTGGCCGACCAGGGCGGCCTTTTCCGCGTCGGTGATGAGAGGTGGCTGTTCAGTCAGTTTGCAGCGAAACAGGCTTTCGATCAGGATTCTGCGCATGGGGGCCTACAGGTCGCAGCCGGAATAGCCAGCGTTGAAGGATTTGTTGCAGAGCGGGAAATCCGCGACGATGTTGCCTTCGATCGCAACCTCCAGTGCCGGCCAGAGAAACCAGGACGGATCGCGGAGAAAACTACCGGCGACATGGCCATCACTGACCCGAACATGCGCGAAAATATCGCCGCGAAACCCTTCGACCGTGGCGCTGCCGGCACGCGGCGAGGCATCATCCGGCAAAGGGGTGCGCAGCGGGCCATCCGGCAGCGTGTCCAGCAAGGCCAGGATCAGGGCAACGCTCTGGCGGATTTCCACCATCCGCACCCGGACGCGCGCATCGACATCGCCGGACGTGAAGCACGGCACGACGATCGGCAAAATATCATAGGGCAGGTATGATATGTCGCGCCGCGCATCGAAATCCTGCCCCGATGCGCGGCCGACAGGGCCGCCGCAGCCGAGACGGCGCGCGATCGCGGGATCGAGCCGGCCGGTGCCGACCACGCGATCCTGCAAGGAGGCGGTTTTGTCATAGAGTTCGACGAGACGCTCGAATTGCGCGAGCAGTGCCGGGAGTGCGGTGGTTAGCGCCTTCGTATCGCCGTCGGCGAGATCGACGGCGACGCCGCCGGGAACGATGCGGTCCATCATCAGCCGGTGGCCGAAACAGGCGGCCGAGAGACGCAGCACACGCTCGCGCAGCACGGCACCATGCGCATTGATCAAGGGGAACCCGGCATCGTTGCAGATCGCGCCGAGATCGCCAAAATGATTGGCCAGCCGTTCAAGCTCGGCCATGATGCCGCGCAGGACGATCGTGCGCGGCGGCACGACCACGCCGAGCGCCTGCTCTACCGCGCGGACGAAGGCGAAGGCATAGGCCACGGTGGAATCGCCCGAGACCCGGCCGGCAAGCTGGGCCGCCTGATTGATCGGTTTGCCGCGCATCAGACCGAGCGTGCCCTTATGGGTGTAGCCGAGCCGCGTTTCGAGCCGCACGATGGTCTCGCCATTGACCGAAAACCGGAAATGCCCCGGTTCGATCGTGCCGGCATGAACCGGCCCCACCGGAATCTGATGCACGCCGGCACCGATGACCGGCTTGAATTCATAGGTGCTGCGATGATCGAGCCAGGGGCGCGGGTCGGGCAAGCCATCGGCGATCAGGCCGTGCAGATCCTGGATTGCCCGTTCCATCAGGATCGCCGATGGATGATGCCGCCCGATCGAGGGGAAATGCAGGCCTGATGTAACCAAGCTCACCACTTCGGCTGCCGCGCCGCCGTCGCGCCGTCCCGCGAGATGCACGACGCCGGCATCGCCGTCGCGTTCCGCCCAAATCGCGACGAACATGGATGTTCCTGCGGCCAATTCCATTGCAGCTGCCTGCCATGTTTCTGGATCGACCAACGTCATGTCACTAACCGAGTAGTGTTGCGACATGGGCGAACCAGTCATACAGGAAGGCAGGCAAAGCGAGGCCGATCAGCAACACGATGCCGAGATGCAGAAAGATCGGCACCGACGACGCGGTAATCGCGTTCGATCCAGAGCTTGGCTGACCGAAGCAGAGCGCCGTCATACGGATCAAAAGGGCGCCGAACGCGAGCAGGATGCCGAACCCGAGCAATACGGCGAGGATCGGCGCGCGCGCGAAGGTCGAGGTGATCAGCAGGAATTCCGAGGTAAAGATGCCGAAGGGCGGCAACCCGGCAATTGCCGCGACACCAGCGACCAGGGTCCAGCCGAGCAGCGGATGGCTGGTGGTCAGTCCCCTGATTTCGGTGATTTTCTGGGTGTCCTTGGCCTGCGCGACGTGGCCGACCGAGAAAAAGATCGCCGATTTAGTCAGGCTATGCATCATCATCTGCAACAGCCCGGCGATGTTACCGAGCGGTCCGCCGATGCCGAAAGCGAAGGCGATGATGCCCATATGCTCGATCGAGGAATAGGCGAACATGCGTTTGATATCGCGGCGCCGATACAGCATGATCGCCGCAAAAAACAGCGATACGAGGCCGGCGCTGGCCATCAGGATGCCTGGCTCGATGGTCGCCGCGCTGCCGGCAAGCAGCACCTTGAAGCGCAGGATCGTGTACAGCGCAACGTTCAGCAGAAGACCCGAAAGCACGGCGGAAATCGGCGTCGGACCTTCGGCATGGGCATCGGGCAGCCAGGCGTGCATCGGCACCAGCCCGGCCTTGGTGCCATAGCCGATCAGCAGAAAGACGAAGCCGACATTCAGCATCGCCGGGTCGAGCGCCGCCGCGTGGCGCAGCAGGTTGGTCCATTGCATCGCGCCCATGCCGGTGCCAAGCACCGGTTTCGCCGCGAGATAGATCAGGATGGTACCGAACAGCGCGAGCGCAATGCCGACGCTGCCGAGGATGAGGTATTTCCAGGATGCCTCGATCGAGGCCGGGGTGCGGTAGATGCCGACCATCATCACCGTCGAGAGCGTCGCCAGTTCCACTCCAAACCACATCAGGCCAAGGTTGTTGGTGACAAGCGCAAGATTCATGCCCACCATCATCACCTGATACATCGCGTGATAGAATCGCAGGTAACGTGGCGTCAGATGGCCGGTATCCAGCTCATGGGCGATATAGCTCGCGCTGAACACGCTGGTAGTGAATCCGACAAAGCTGTTCAGAAGCAGAAAGACGATGTTGAGATCGTCGATCAGGAACAGCGATGTCGGCGCTGGCCGGTGCAGGAGCAAAAAAGCGGACGCGATCACCGTCAGCAGGCTTGCGAGGATGTTGATCCGCGACGCCAGCCGCCAGGACGGCATGAGGGAGAGGATCAGGGCGGCGACCGCCGGCACGGCGATGGTCGCCACCACGGCATCGATGGCGAGGCGGGTCATTGCAGTTCTCCGCGGAAGGCATCGAGGGCCGCGCTATCGACCGTGTCGAACCGCTCGCGGATCCGGAACAGGAACACCCCGATCACGATGAAGGCGATCAGGATCGAGAAGGCGACGCTGATTTCCACCACCAGCGGCATCCCTTGCGCTCCGGCTGCCGCGAGGATGAGGCCGTTTTCGAGCGACATGAATCCGGCGATCTGGCTGACCGCGTTGCGCCGCGTTACCATCATCAACAGGCCAAGCAGGATCACCGACAGCGCCAGCGCCACATCCTCGCGTGCCAGCGCATCGGCATGTGCGGCGGTGCGCAGCATCACCATCATGGAGAGTGCAACGAGCCCGATCCCGGCCAGCATGGTGAGGCTGATCCCGCCCACCGCTTCGACCTCACGATGGATGCCGAGCCGTTCCACGATGCGATGCAGAGCGAGCGGGATGACCACCGCCTTGAACCCCAGGGCAAGGGCTGCGGTGATGTAGAGTTCCGGCGCACCCTGGATATAAGCCTGCCAGCCGACGGCAAGGCCAAGCACCGCCGCGTGCAGCGCGAGCACATTGATGACCGAGGAGAGCCGGTCCTGATACAGCATCATGAAGCTGACCAGAATCAGACTGCCCGCCAGCACATGCGCGACGCTGAGCGAGGTTGCCGGCGAGATCAGGGCGGCGATGGTGCTCGTCATAGTGTCGCCGACACGAACAGGAGCAGCGTGCCGAGCAGGGCCAGCATCAGGGCGGCGCCGATGAAGTTCGGCACCCGAAAGACCCGCATCTTGGCAATCGCCGTCTCGAAGCCGGCCAGCATGATCGCGCCAAAAGCAAGCTTCACGCCATAGGCCACAAGGCCGAGCGCGAGGGCTTCAGGTGCCGCCCCCAAGGCAGCAATCCCGAACGGAGCAAAAATGCTGGCGATCAACGAGATATAGAGCAGCAGCTTCAGCGCGTTGGCGAGTTCGATCAGTGCGAGGTGCCGGCCGGAATATTCCAGAACCATTGCCTCATGGACCATGGTGAGTTCGAGATGGGTCGCCGGATTATCGACCGGAAAGCGCCCGGTCTCGGCGAGGGCGACAATCACCAGCGCGACAAGGCCGAGTGCCAGCGACAGGCGTAGTCCGGCGGCACCCGAATGCATGAACGTCGCGATGTCGGAGAGCTGGCTCGACCCCGCGACCAATGCGACCGTGAACACGATCATCAGCATCGCCGGTTCGGCGAGCGAGGCGAACATCGCCTCGCGGCTCGCGCCGATCCCACCGAACGCGGTACCGATATCGAGCGCGGCGAGCATCTGAAAGAACCGCGCGCTGCCCAGGAGAGCCACGATCACGATCAAATCGCCGGACCAGGAGAACAGCAGATTGGTTCCGAAGCTCGGCACCAGCGAGGCAGCAACCCATGTGGTGGCGAAGATCAGATAGGGAGCGATGCGGAACAGCCAGGACGCATCGGTCGCGACGATCGCGTCCTTGACCGTCAGTTTGGCGAGATCGCGATAGACCTGTAGCAACGGCGGACCGGCGCGCCGTTGCAGCCGCGCCTTCAATGTGCGCACGAAGCCGGTCAGCAGCGGTGCCGCTGCCAGCACCAGCGCCATCTGGGCCAATTGCAGAAACAGCGGCGCGATCAGCCCCACAGCGCGGTCCAGGCGAGCAGAATGACGAGGGCCAGGAATACGAAAGCCAGGTACCGCCTTATGGTGAGGAATTGCAGCCGGTTCACCCGATCCGCAATGCGGCCGACCGTGGTCACCAGCGGTGTATAGATCGCCCACCACGCCGGATCGGTCCAGCTTGAGGCGAGGCTGGCCGGCCCCAACTGACCCGGCGCGGGCATGACGACATCGTCGCGCGCTCTGAATACCACACTCGCAAACACCTGTCGGATCGGCTGGGCGAAGCCGGAGGGCGAATATTGGGTACTGCTCGCCACATCCCGCGCGGAAGCGTCGCTCAGCCCCTGATAGCCGCAACCCCAGAACGCTGCGCGCCGGATCACCCGCGAACCGAACCGGTGCAGTGCCAGCGCGGCGAGGCTACCGCTCACCGCGATGAAAATGAAGATCAGCAGTGGATCATAAGAGCTTCGGCTGGCGGAGACGGGAATGACGGTCAGCCAGGACAGTCCGCGCTGGGAGGGCACATGCGCGCCGAGCAGCGCCTGCGTCACTGGTGCCAGCAGATCAATAACGAAGCCCGGCAGCACGCCAGCCACGACGCACAGTGCAGCCAGCCCGATCATCGCCGCCCGGGAGAATGCATCGGTCTCATGCGCGGCAGCGGCTTGGGCGCTGCGTGGCTTGCCGAGATAGGCGAAACCAAAGAGCCGGACGAAACAGGCGGCGGCGAAGGCGGCGGCGAGCGCCACCAGCGCGCCGACCGCGGGCACGGCGAGCTTTAATCCAAATTGCGGCAGCGCAGGGCTGAGCAGGATCGCCTGCAACAGCAGCCATTCGGAGGCGAAACCATTGAGCGGCGGCAGCGCGGCGATCGCCATGGCGGCGATCAGCATCGGCACTGTGCTCATCTTCATCCGATGAATCAGACCGCCAAGTTTCGTGAGGGCACGCTCGCCCGTCGCATGCTGAACGGCACCCGCTCCGAAGAACAACGTGCTCTTGAACAGCATGTGGTTGAATGCGTGGAACAGGGCGGCGGTAAGGGCCAGGGCTGCCGCCACCATCATCCCGTCCGCCTTGAACGCGAGCGCCAGACCCAGCCCGACGAAGATCAGTCCGACATTTTCGATCGTGCTGTAGGCGAGGATGGTTTTGAGGTCGTCTTCCATCAGCGCATAGAGCACGCCAAGCACAGCGGTGATGCCGCCCACGATCAACACCGCCAGACCCCACCACCAGGCGGCCGGCTCCGCCAGATCGAACACGATGCGGATGAAGGCGTAGATCGCGACTTTCGTCATCACGCCGCTCATCAGCGCCGAAATATGGCTGGGTGCCGCGGGATGCGCGCGCGGCAGCCAGACATGCAGCGGAACAAGCCCGGCCTTCGAGCCGACGCCAGCCAGCGCCAGCAGCATCACGATCCCGCCGATCCAACCGGCACGTTGCATCCCTCTCATGGCGGCGAAGGCGTAATGACCATGGGGGCCGGCCAGCAGGCCGAAGGCGAACAGCAAGACGAGCGTGCCCGCACTCGCCATCAGCAGGTAAATGATGCCGGCGCGCCGTGTCTCCTCCTGTTCATGATGCGCCATCACCAGCGCCCAGGAAGCGAGCGACATCAACTCCCAGAAGATCAAAAAATCGTAGGCGTCGGCAGCAATCAGAACGAGGTTCATCGCGGCGAGAAACACCGGATAGAACGGCAAGATCCGCCAGGGTTCGGGTTCGTGCCGACCATAGCCGAGGGCATAGAGGCTGGCCGCCGCAGCCCCGAGATTGGTGATGACCAGAAACACTGCCGATAGATCATTCATCCCGAAATTCATGCCGATCAGGGGCAGGCCGAGCGGCAGCGCGACAGATGGCTCTGGCGCGACGCCGAGGCCAAGCTGAACCAGTGCCGCCAGGAGTGCGGCGCCGGCGACCGCGAGCGAGCCGCCATAAACGATGATCCGCCCGGCCGGCGTGCGTCCCAGAATTGCGCCGAATCCGCCGAGCGCGAATGAGGCCAGGGCGCAGAGCAGGATGATCGGTGTCACGGCATGTCGCTTTTGAGGCGAACCCCGCGCCCGCCCGCCGCATCCGAGACATCGCCCGGCCGGATCACGATGATGCCCGCGCGGTCCAGCGCATCGAGCAGTTTCATCAGGGAATCGACATTCCCGCGGATCACCCCGTCGCTCCCCTCCATGCGCTGGATCGTCGGCAGCGACAGGCCGGAAAGTTCAGCAAGTTCCTTCTGGTCGATTCCGAGCAGGGCCCGGGCCGCCCTGAGCTGTCCGGCGGAAATCATATTTTATACATCAGTGCTACTATTCCGAACATTATAAACTATAATTCAGCAGCCATGATTCATGCAAAAACGTCAACGCTGGGATGTGTCCTCAACACCCAGAGAATAGGCCCTGGGTTCATGCTGGGGGAGGCACTATCATCCATCGTTCAAATTTTTGACTCTTGGTTGTGTTCGAACTGAAACGTTGTTGTCTCGCCGTAGCGTCCGACAAGATGATGGAAATTGTAGTGTAGCTGAGTAAGCCATTGATCAGGCGGTGACGGTGGAAATTTCGATTTGCACAGCATCGATCAGCGGTGCCACTGCGGATGGCCACGCCGTTGTCCGCCGATAGCCGAGACGTGCCGACACGCTGATATTGCGCGGCGGCTTGCTGCCGTGCCTGGACGGCAGGGCTCGCTCTGGACGCGCGGCGCGCCCAGGTGTCCGAGAACACGATCGAGTTCCTGGTGGGCTGCGCGATCTTCGATTTCGGTACGTTCTGGCTGTCGGCCTCGCTCAGTTACGCCCCGCCGAGCGGCGATTTGCGCTGCCGGGACTGATGGCGTTTTATTTTTATGCGTTCGGCGGGCTCGGCCTGATCCGCGAGGATCGCCGATGCCGGAGACGGCGGCCACAACGCGCTTCACAGTTCTGGCCCGAGCCTCTACACCTCATGGCAGAAGCGGGCGTGACCGGCCAGGTCAACGTGAACTGCGACGGCACTCTTGGACCCGAGCCAGCGATGCCGTCAACGTCCTCACAGCCGTCGTCGGCTACATCTCCGGCTGCTGGTCGCGGCTGGCCAGCGGCGTTGCTGCGCTGGCTCAGAATCAGAGCAATAAGGTCTGTCGGACCTCGTCCGCAGTGTGCGGAGACGATCATCACGCAGATCGCGGGCCTGCAGCGGCACCTTGGCGATATCGACCAGGAGAACCAATACCTGGCACCAAGCACGTGAGGCGAGCCGACGGCTGACCAAGCTCCCCGGCGTCTGACTGATCTCCACCAATGCAATCGTCGCGAAGCTCACCAATCCCTCGATGTTTTAAGAGCGGACGTGACTTTACTGCCTGGGTTGGCCTCGTGCCCCGGCCGAGTAGCTGGTCAGCAGCGTCGAGGGGCCTCTACTGGCAGAAAACGTGCAACGATGTCACGGGCCAGCCGAGCCGGCTTATTGGTAACAGAATCCAGGCAGCACCAGCAGCTTTCAACCTCGGCCAGAACCTCATCGCCGCGATTGATCATCGTCTTGTAGAAGGCTCGAGCGCCCAGCAACTTCTTTAATACGACCCTGATCACGACATGGTCGTTGAGAAATCCAGGGCGCCGATATCGGATCTCGTGCTTCACGGCGACCCAGAGGTGGGCCGCGATCACCTCTTTCGGGGCAACGCAATACCAATGGCGAAGCACTGCTGCCTGCACCCACTTCAGATAGACCGCATTGTTGACGTGGCCCAGTTCGTCGATGTCGTCCGCAACGACATCGACGCCGTATTCGTATGTCTGTACGGGTTGAGGGGTCATGGCTTGATCCTCGAAAGGAACCCCAGCATATTGTCGGTGATATTGTAGGTGATTTAGCATCATCTGTTAAGCTTCCGCGTCGTCCGGCAGGATCGCGCGTGCCGCGATCCGATATCCGACTGCCTTGATCCGCTCGGCCAGAGCTTTGCCCGGCGTATCGTTTGCCGCCGTGCGGATGTCCGGCATGGTCAGCACGGCGATCGAGTCCGGCACGACAGTTTTTGATCGATCGATGCGCAATATGTGCTTGGCTTCCAAACGATGCGATTGCCAGCCGATTGCACGGTAGATCCGAGCGGTTCGAAACTCTCGCCCGCGAAAGTTACGCCACGAGGAGGCGGCCGGGGCGGGTGAGGTGAGATGAGGACCATTGCTCGTGCCCCTCTTGCCCAGCGAAAGCAGGAATTGTGAGCGATTACCCCACCCCGAAAACCCCCTTCGATCAACAATCATTCGCATGAACGGAGATTTCTGGAATAATCCGTCGCAAGTGTGTAACAAGAGACATCTCAATGCTGATGTTTTCTGCGCTTAGCGCCGGGTCCACGCAGCCACGGCCACAAAACGGCTGAAGGACCCACCGCCCGACGCCACTCGCCCGGAGATCGTGCGCCAGCGTCTGAAGCGCTTGTGCATCCAGCAACGCTGGATGCACGGTGGTCCGCACCTCGTATGACACGCCACTTTCGCGGAGCATCGCCAGGGCGACTCGCGCTTGCGCACCGCTCGCCTCGGAGCCAGTGATCCGAGCATAGTCGATAAACGGTGCCTTGATGTCCAACCCAACCCACTGGAGCAATGGCAAGACCCGACCAAGACGTTTCGGCGAGACGCCGGCCGTATGCAGAGCGACCTCAAACCCCAATGAGCGAACGTCACGTATCGCCTGTTCCAGGCACCGATCCATCGTTGGCTCGCCACCACTCAAGACAACGCCATCAAGCAGACCACGTCGCTGATCGAGCCAAGCCAGCGCTTCCGACCAGCGCAGGGGAGAAGCCCCTTGGCGCGTCTGTAAATCCGCATTGTGACAATAGCGGCAGCGGAGCGGGCAGCCACGGAGAAAGAACGTCGCGGCAAGGCGTCCGGGAAAATCAAGGGTGGTGAACGGCGCCCAGCCACCGACCAGAGGTTCATCAGGCTGTGGCATGGCACATGGCTCTGGGTTCGACGAAAAACCGCCGTTCGGCGAATTCGCTCTGTTTGCCAATATTAAACGAGGAAACCGGACGATGATAACCCATCACACGCGTCCAGACCTCACAAGTGGGTGGCGATGCGGCCGGATCTTCCGCGGCGCAGCGCGGACAGTGTTGATGCGCGCCTGGGAGATAGCCGTGCACCGGACAAACAGAAAAGGTCGGGGTTACCGTGAGGTAGGGTAGCTGGAAGCGCGTCAGTGCCCGCCGCACCAGGTCTCGGCAGGCCGCGGAGGAAGAGATCTGTTCGACGAGATAGAGATGCAACACTGTGCCGCCGGTATATTTACCCTGCAGTTCATCCTGACGGGTAAGCGCCTCGAAAGGATCTTCGGTAAACCCGACGGGCAACTGTGACGAATTTGTGTAATAGGGCTTGTCCGCTGTACCAGCCTGAAGAATTCCCGGATGTCGGCGCTGGTCTTCTTTCGCAAAGCGATAGGTGGTTCCTTCAGCTGGCGTGGCTTCAAGATTGTAGAGATGGCCGGTTTGTTCCTGGAAGCCGATGATCCTGGTCCGAATATGATCGAGCAGGTCACAGGCCATCCGATGCCCGGCGGGGGTCGTTATGTCATCCGTATCCACCGTGAAATTGCGGATCATCTCGTTGATTCCATTTACGCCGATCGTTGAAAAATGATTGCGCAGGCTTCCGAGATAGCGTTTTGAATAGGGAAATAGGCCGGCATCGAGATACCGCCCGATCACTTGTCGCTTGATCTCCAGGCTGTCGCATGCAAGCACAAGCAACTCGTCGAGCCTTTGATAGAGACCGGAGCAATCCCCCCTGTGTCGGAAGCCGAGCCGTGCACAATTGATCGTCACGACCCCGATCGATCCGGTCTGTTCAGATGATCCGAACAGACCGTTGCCACGCTTGAGCAATTCACGAAGGTCGAGCTGCAGTCGGCAGCACATCGAGCGCACCATATGGGGCTTGAGATCCGAATTCAGAAAATTCTGGAAATAGGGCAATCCATATTTCGCCGTCATTGCGAAGAGCCGTTCGGTGTTCTCCGAGTCCCAATCAAAATCGGCCGTGATGTTATAGGTCGGGATCGGAAAGGTGAAGACGCGGCCGTTGGCATCACCGGCACCCATCACCTCGATATAGGCGCGGTTTATCATATCCATTTCCACCTGCAGATCGCCATAGCGGAATGGCATTTCATCGCCCCCGATCAGGGGTATCTGTTCACGGAGATCCTCGGGACATACCCAGTCAAACGTAATATTGGTAAAGGGTGTCTGGCTTCCCCAGCGGGACGGAACGTTGAGGTTGTATATGAATTCCTGGATATTCTGCCGAACCTCGGCATAGGAAAGGCCATCCTTGCGCACGAACGGCGCGAGATAGGTGTCGAAAGAACTGAATGCTTGTGCTCCGGCCCATTCGTTCTGCATTGTGCCAAGGAAATTTACCATTTGGCCGACCGCGCTTGAAAGATGTCGCGGTGGCGACGCCTCGACACGATCCGCGACGCCGTTGAAGCCTTCCACGAGCAGCGTGCGTAAAGACCAGCCAGCGCAATAGCCTGCAAGCATATCCAGATCGTGGAGATGAAGGTCAGCCTCGCGATGGGCGCGACCGATCTCCGGCGGATAAATATGATCGAGCCAGTAATTGGCAACGAGCTTTGCCGCGCCGTGAAGAATCAATCCGCCAAGCGAATAGCTCTGGTTGGCATTGGCCTTAACCCGCCAGTCTTCACGATCGAGGTACTCCTCAAGCGTGGCAATGGGATCGACGAGGTTTCGGGTGGCAAAACCCTCTGTTATCCGCTGGGCTAATCCGCGCCCTGCAACCGCCGTGGCATTCATCACAAATCCTCCGAATCGGTCAACATTTAGTAGCACGAGTCGGAATATTGCACAAGATGTAGTAATTCTGCCAGAAACCACCGCCCACTCAGGCGATGCGGATCGGCCGATCGGGAAAAGCGAGTTGCTCGCGATCCCGCCAATTCGGCGCCACATAGTTGACTTCCATGAGCCGGCGAATGCCGAGGATCGGACGCGGCTCGAAGCCGTGCCATGTATTCTCGCCGGGAACGAAGATCACACCCGAGTTGAAGTCACCAGGGGACTGGCCAACCCAGCGCTTCTCGGAATCGTAGATATCGGTACCCCATTCCTCTGTCCCTGGCCCGCTAAAGAGATAAATGACCATCGAAAATAATTTTTCTGGAATATCGCGGTGAGGTTCGAGCCAAGTGCCCTCCGTATCCTGGATATATTCAATACGCAGGAAGGCTCCAGCGACGTCGATACCGCAGGTCTCAGCCATTAATTTTGCGACGTTCGGCTTCTGCAGTGCCTCGGCGAGAACGGCACAACTGGGAAATTTGCTGCGTAGAAGCGTTGTAATGAAACAGCGGCGATCATTGTAGCTGTTACGGGTGCCGTCGGTATGACCAAGCATCGGCGGTACGATCGGTAACGCCAGGAGGCGAGCCCAAAGCGATTCAGGGAAAATATCGGTAAACAGCCAATGACGATACGGCCACTCCTGCTGTCGCGCCTGGCGGATTGACTTGCAGAAATGGTCAACAACCTCGCTGGTTTCAGGTGCCGGGGGATAAATCACGTTCTGCTCCTCTCAGCGCGGCGCCCATTCAATGATCTTGTTGAGTATCGGGATGGGTTTGACCATGCTGCTGATGCCATGACGCCAATATTCGCGTCGGACATACCATTCGGAATCAACGAAGCAGAGCTGAAGACTCATGCGCGGCCCTTTCTGTGGGAGGAAGCCGTGCCATGAATGGTCACAGACACGGAACATCAACATTCGCCCGAATTCCGGCGCAAACTCGAAGGTATAGTCATCGCGGTCTGAACTGCGCAGCACGCGGAGCCGACCGCGCTCATACGGCCAGGTTCGGGTGAAGCCGAGCAGCACTGTCACAATTTTGTGTTTTGAGTCGGGATGTGCATGACCTTCGTTGTAGTGACCGGTCGTGTTGCCCATCATCACAATGACCGGCGGACTACGGCTGAGATCCATGTTGAATTTCTGCTCGACAAGTCTACGGAAGCGGTGGCTCAAAAGATCCTGAACGACCGTGCCAAAGAGCTGTCCGTATCGTAGGTTTGGAAGTCCGTAACTACCGCGGCCGGAAATGCGCGGCGCGTCTGCCAGAACCGCTTCCTTTACCGTGGCCGGCAGCGCGTGCTCGACAAAGCTATAGTCATAAGGATCATGCTCCAGCTTTGCGGTTACGATCGCGGACTCGTCGAGCATCTGAAACGGCAGTTCGTAATCAGTCGTCATACTCCAGCTTCCTCCGGCCATTGGAAGAATGTGCGTGATTGCGTCGACACGCCTTGATCTAAATCAAGGCGCGTCCGCCTTCCGCGTGTTCACATGATGCGGTTGTCGTTGCGGCACGGCATGGAAATACTAGGAGAAGCAGGCTCATGGCGGAGACGGAATTCCCGGTTCTGCTCGCGACCAATGTGCTGGGGCTGCTCCCCGCGCCGGCTCTGACGCGTGCCACGGCTTTGCTGATGCGTCGGTTTGGCCGAACGTATCCTCGGCTGTTCCGCGCCCTCGCGGGCCACGAGCCCTGCACGATCGGTATCGAACCGACCGATCTGGCGCATCGTTTCGTGCTCCGCTTCGGGGGAACGCCAGTGTCGCTGGTGCCGACATTGACCTTGGAGCAGCCCTTGAATGCCTGCGTAAGAGGCCGGTTGGCAACATTGGTGGGGCTGCTCGAAGGCAGACTCGATAGCGATGCGCTCTTTTTTTCCCGAGAGATCGTCATAACCGGGGAAATGGAAGCGATCGTCAGTCTGCGTAATGCCCTCGATCGCGAAACCGTCAATGTGTTCCAAGCGGCAACCGCACTGTTCGGACCGGTGGGGCATCCCGTCAGGCGGGTGGCGCTCATGCTGGAGCGGCGACTCGCCGCAGCGCATCAGCGCCTGACCATGAGGCACGAGGCGCTGCACGCGGCACGACGAGAAGAACATTCCATCGCCACGTATTGCGCGCGGCAGGAAGCAGAGTTGCAGGCATTGAGAACGCGCATAGCCAAGATTGAAGCGCAAACCAGGCGACGGAATCCAATCGGTGCGGTGACATGACGCGCTATCTCGAACTGGTCTGTCCGGCGGGCACTCCTGCCGCCTTGCGCGTTGCGGTCGACGCTGGAGCCGACACTGTCTATTGTGGCTTCCAGGACTGCACCAACGCCCGCAACTATCCTGGCCTGAATTTCACCCGCGAAGATTTACGTGGCGGTATCGCCTACGCCCATGCCCGCAGTTGCCGCGTCTTCGTCGCAGTAAACACGTTTCCCCGTGCCGGCGACTTCGGGCCATGGCAGCGCGCGATCGATGACGCTGCTGCCTGCGGCGCAGATGCGGTTATTCTTGCCGATCTTGGCGTGCTCGATTATGCGACGTGCCGCCATCCGAACTTGCGACGGCACCTCTCGGTGCAGGCGGCCGCAGCCAGCCCGCTCGGGATCCGATTCTACCGGGACGCCTTTGGGATCAGCCGCGTCGTGCTACCGCGCGTGCTGTCGGTCGAAGAAGTCGCGGCGTTGATCGGACAAACAGGCGTCGAGGCCGAGGTGTTCACCTTTGGCAGCCTCGGTACGATGGTGGAGGGGCGCTGCTTTCTCTCCTCGTACATGACCGGCCGCTCACCGAGCAGCGACGGTGTCTGCGCTCCGGCTGAGTGTGTCTCCTACCGTGAGGACGGCGATCGCCTGGTCTCCTGTCTCGGCGACGTCATGATCAACCGGTTCGCGAGCGATGAGCCGGCGGCCTACCCGACCCCCTGCAAGGGTCGCTTCCTGGTACATGGCCGTCCGAGTTATCTGTTTGAGGAACCGACCGGCCTCAACGTTATTCCGCTCCTCGCGGAACTCAAGGCGGCCGGGGTAACCGCCCTGAAGATCGAGGGCCGCCAGCGCAGCCGCACCTATGTGGCCACCGTCGTCACCGCTTTCCGCCGCGTCCTCGACGCGCTCGCTGAGGGCGCGTCGCCGGCGCCGATGCCCGACGTGCTGCGCGCCGTTGCCGAAGGGGGACGCGAGACATTCGGCGCCTACGCGAAGGGGTGGCGATGAGCTGTTTAACCTTGGGGCCGCTGCAGTTCCACTGGCCTGCACCACGGCGGCGAGACTTCTACGCTCGTATCGCTGACGAGGCGCCAGTCGAGTGCGTCTATCTCGGTGAGGTGGTTTGCAGCAAGCGTCTCCCTTGGTTCGAGAAAGACCTGCCGAAGATCGCCGAGCGTCTGCGCCGAGCAGGAAAGCAGGTCGTATTCTCGACACCGGCGTTGATCATCACCGATCGTGAGGTCGCGATGATCCGCGCGCTCTGCGAGACAGGCGATCTGATCGAGATCAACGATCTCGCCTGCCTGCAACTGCTAAATGGGCAGGCATTTGTCTCCGGCCCTCTGGTAAACGTATTCAATGAAGGTACGCTCGATGTCCTTCTCCGTCTGGGTGCCATACGGGTGAACACGCCAATGGAACTATCCATCGACGCGATCGCCACGTTGGCGGCACAGAACCAAGCGGGCGAGATTGAAGTGTTCGCGTTCGGCCGCCAACCGCTGGCCATCTCACAGCGCTGCTATCACGCGCGCGCACATGATCTGCACAAGGATAACTGCCAGTTCGTCTGTGGCCAGGATGCGGATGGTCTGGCGATCGCACAGCTTGACGGGCGTCCGCTGCTGGCGATCAACGGCACGCAGACCCTCTCGCACGGCCATGTCGCTCTGCTCGACGAACTCGCCGATCTCCAGGCAGCAGGCGTCACCCATTTCCGTCTTTCGCCTCACGCACTCGACATGGTCGAGATCGCCACACTCTACCGCGCCGTGCTCGACGGCACCTGCGATGCAGAGGAGGGCCTCACGCGCCTGCGTGAACACACCGCGCCGGTCCCGTTTGTCAATGGCTATCTGCACGGGCGCGCCGGGGTGGACTGGCAGCCAGGCCGGGCTGGATAGCGGAATGGCAGCGACGTTCTGGGCACCACACTTGGCGGCCATTAATCACGGGAGCATCCTGAGTATGGATTGTAGCGGCAGAGTCATCACCAAAAGCTTCAAGCGGAGCACCGGCGGAAGCGAGCATTACATCATCGTCGAACCGCCTGCCGATCTCGGCCTCACCGAGCAGGTCGCCTGCCTTGAGCGACGCTATGATGAGACACGGCAGGAACTCGGTCTGCCGGCCGGCAGCGCCGTGTTTCGGCGATTATTCGTCAGCGATGCGATGAACCAGATACCCTTGCTGCGACACAGCCGCCTGACAGCGGATGAAGATGGCTCTCCTGTTGCGCTGTCTCTCATCCAGCAGCCACCCCTCTCACGAACCAAGCTTTCTCTTCTTGCCTATCACGTCAGTGGGGCACCTGATCTCTCCAAGTGCCGGCTTACGTCTCGGCATGTCGTGGTCGAGAAAAATGGCCTTGCTCATCTCTGGACAACAGGTCTCTGCCCGGCATCGGACGATAAGCTGGTGCCTGCGACACAACAGACACGACAGATGTTCGATACTCTTATCAATACGCTCGATGGCCTCGGTGGCACGCTACGCAATAATTGCGTCCGCACCTGGATTTACGTCAAGGACGTCGACGTATTCTATAACGACATGGTGACGAGCAGGCGTGAGCTGTTCCTTGAACAGGGCCTGTCAGCAGAGACGCATTTCATTGCCAGCACCGGCATCGAGGGTGCCTGCGCGCACCGCTTCGATATAGTAACGATGGACGCCTACTCGATCCTTGGCCTCGCACCACAACAGGTCTCCTATCTCAATGATTTCGATCATCTTTGCCCGACGAAGGACTACAACGTGACCTTCGAGCGTGGCACCCGCATCGCTTATGCCGATCGCGCCCATCTCTTTATCTCGGGAACTGCCAGCATTGATAGCGCCGGGCAGGTTGTTCATCCCGGAAATGTGTCGCGCCAGTTCGACCGCGCACTCGATAATGTGGAGGCACTTTTGCGCGCCGGCTCGGCGGAGCTCAGTACGCTGATGCACCTCATCGTCTATCTGCGTGACCCAACCGACCATCCACGGATCAAAGCGGCATTGTCCGAGCGCTTGCCCGGCGTCCCGACGATCATTGTACAGGGTTCGGTTTGCCGGCCGGAATGGTTGGTAGAGGTCGAGGGCATGGCCATCGCCGATAACGAAGATCCGGCGCTTCCAGGTTTTTGATCTTCCGAGTCTTCGCATTGCTTGGCCGGTGGATTGTCGTCACATGCGACCAGACACGAAGCACGTGTCGGTTTGCCAATAGACACTTACCAGGAGGTCTATACGTGAGCGATATGCCGACTAATCCTGCCGAGACATCACCGTTGCGACTCAAGACGGGGCTGGCCGAAATGCTCAAGGGCGGCGTCATCATGGATGTCACCACTGCAGAGCAGGCCAAGATCGCAGAGAAGGCCGGTGCAGTGGCCGTGATGGCACTCGAGCGGGTGCCCGCACAGATACGAGCCGAGGGCGGCGTCGCAAGAATGGCGTCTCCGAAAAAAATCAAGGAGATCATGGTTGCCGTTTCGATCCCGGTGATGGCAAAATGCCGGATCGGCCATTTCGCCGAAGCGCAGGTACTTCAGGCTCTCGGCGTAGATTTCATCGATGAGTCGGAGGTTTTGACCCCGGCTGATGAAATGCATCATATCAACAAGCACGCCTTCGCGTCTCCTTTCGTCTGTGGAGCACGCAACCTCGGCGAGGCTCTGCGGCGGATTGCCGAAGGAGCCTCAATGATAAGGACGAAAGGCGAGGCCGGCACCGGCGACGTGGTGCATGCGGTCCGGCACGTCCGGCAAATCGCCAAGGATATTCGCGCTTTGACTGTTCTGCACGAGGATGAACTGTATACCGCTGCAAAGGAATTGGGGGCGCCGTACGAGTTGGTAAGATTGGTCGCCGATACCGGACGGCTGCCCGTGCCAAACTTCGCGGCCGGCGGTATCGCGACCCCTGCTGACGCGGCGCTCGTCCGCCATCTCGGTGCAGAAGCGGTATTTGTGGGATCCGGCATCTTCATGATGGACTCACAGAATTTTGCTGACCCTGGCGAGGCACAGTCACGCGCAGAGGCAATCGTCCAGGCAACAACGCATTATGACAACCCGCAGATTCTTGCCGAGATCAGCGAATCCTGCCTCGGAGCCATACGTGGCCTTGCTGCGTCTACTTTGGAAGAGGGAGCGTTGCTCCAGACACGAGGCTGGTAGATCATGCCGATAACGGGATTGGCCGAAATACCTCTGAAAATCGGCGTTGTGGCATTGCAGGGCGATTACGCGGCACATGCGGAGGCTTTGCGCAGTAGTGACACCGAGATCGTGTCGGTCCGCGAGACAGCAGAATTGGTTGATCTGGACGGCTTGGTGATTCCGGGTGGGGAATCGACCGCGCTCCTCAAGCTGCTCACGCGCGAAAATATGTTTGAGGCCGTGCGGGAGTTTGCTGCGGCCAAACCGGTGTTCGGTACCTGTGCCGGCTGCATTATCCTCGCCAAAGAGGTTCTGCCGCCGCCGCAGCAAAGCCTTGCAGTTTTGGATATAATAATACAGCGCAACGCTTACGGCCGACAGATCGAATCCCGTGTTGCCATGGGAGATTGCGCTTTCTCCGGTGGGGGGCTCGAAATGGTCTTCATCCGCGCGCCGCGTATCGTGAGGGCAGGCTCCCGCGTGGAAATTCTGGCACGGTATGGAGGTTTCCCCACCTTGGTTCGTCAGGGCAACATACTCGCAGCCACCTTCCACCCTGAATTATCCGCGGATCGCCGGATCCACCGCTTTTTTTGCGCCATGATCCGCGGTGGACAGCCTTGTCTAAGTCCAGGTGTGCAAATGGGGAACTTGGGCAGAAGGCATAACGAGACGCACGAGCGATAACGGTCATCTTGTTACTGTCTGAATAGGTCAATATGGCGAAATTTTCGAATTTTCGGAAATTTAATGCGGCGACGCAGGCGGAATTACGGCGCGTCGCGGCAACAAGAGAGGGGATGGGCAAGATGCGGATCGAGACGGTCAAGCGCCAGTTGACTATCGGGACCCGCGTTCATGGCAGTTTCGACTGCTGAGCTATACCGCCGAGGTTATTCGGCGGACGATAGCAACCTCGTTCAAACAACCCAAGATGCCCCGCGCCGGACAGGCGCTCCGTATCGGACGCTGGGAAAGCTACCGATCTCTGCATTCCGACCCAAGATCAATATTAACGCTTGGATAGAATATAGCTACAAATTTGAATTCATAAAGCTTCTTTCGGGGACCATAGCATGAGTGATGAATCTATCAATCTTGTTCTCGATCATCTCCGAGCCTTGCATTTGTCCGTTCTGGCACTTCATGAGGACAATCGGGAGATGAAGACTCGGCTCAATGAGGTCTATTCCGCTGTGGTGAGCCTTCGGCGCGATCAAGCCAACGATGCCGAGATCGTCCATCGAATGCAGATCATCGTAGATCAACTCAGTGAGCGGGTTGAGCGTATCGAGCACCGCCTTGATCTGCGTGAGGTTTACGAGGCTTGATCTCATGGTTTTCATGTGATCTGGATCAATGACATTTACTAAGCAGTGGTGTTTTCTGGACGAGAATCAAGAGCCTTGTATGGAGGTTGGATAACTGGAGTTTAGAATGGAGCTCCGATATTCCGCGAAAACCGAGGCCCTGCGCGCACGCGCCGCGGATTTCATGGCCGAGTACGTCTATCCCAACGAGCAGGCCCTGTTCCACACAGCGCACACCCAGGCTGAGCGCTGGACGCCACTCGAACTGCTCGGCGAGATCAAGCAGAAGGCCAAGGTGGCTAAGTTATGGAACCTGTTTCTCCCGGAATCCGAACACGGCGCCGGACTGACGAATGTCGAATACGCGCCGCTCGCCGAGATCATGGGGCGCAGCCCGTTCGGGCCGGAAGCGTTTAACTGTTCCGCACCCGATACCGGTAACATGGAGGTGCTGACCCGCTACGGTACGGCCGAGCACAAGGAGCGTTGGTTGAATCCGTTGCTCGCCGGCGAAATCCGCTCTGCCTTCGCGATGACCGAGCCACGCGTGGCCTCATCGGATGCGACCAATATCGAAACCGAGATCAAACGCAACGGCGATCATTACGTGGTCAATGGTCATAAATGGTGGGCCTCCGGGGCGCCTGATCAGCGCTGTCATATCCTGATCGTGATGGGCAAGTCTGACCCCGGGAACCCGAATCCACACAAGCAGCAATCCATGATCTTGGTGTTGTTCCCGCACCCGGGTGTCATCTTGAAGTGTGCGCTGCCGGTGTTCGGCAGTGATGACGTGCCGCGCGGCCATGCCGAGATGATTTTTGAAAACGTTCGCGTCCCCGCCGCTAATATCCTGCTCGGCGAAGGCCGTGGCTTCGAGATCGCCCAAGGGCGCCTTGGACCAGGACGCATCCATCACTGCATGCGCTCGATCGGCGTCGCCGAGCGCGCTCTCGAACGTATGATCCACCGCCTCGAATCGCGCACCGCCTTCGGCAAGTCCGTCGCCGAACAGAGTGTGTGGCGCGAGCGAATCGCCGAATCGCGCATCATGATCGATCAAGCCCGGCTACTAACGCTCAAAGCCGCGCACATGATGGATACAGTGGGCAACAAGGAAGCCCGCGCCGAAATCGCCATGATCAAGGTCGTCGCCCCCAACGTCGCGTGCAAGATCGTCGATTGGACGATTCAAGCCTTTGGCGGTGGCGGCGTGGCCGATACCTGGCTGTTCACCTCCTACGCCCATCAGCGCACGCTGCGCCTCGCCGACGGGCCGGACGAAGTGCATCGCGACCAGCTCGCCCGGCTCGAACAGCGCCGCCACCACCACACCGACCCTGCGCGCACCGGCGGCTACGCCAGTGTGATGATCGCCGATGGCCTCGCCGCACCGAGATTTCCCCTCTGAACCGAAGTTTTCACGATCAAAACCCCGGAATAGCCCATAATCTTTTTCGCCAATGCCATGCGGTACCCATAACCATCATCATCGGGCCACCTTCTTGGGAAGCGCCCATCATGGCCCACTTCTGCTGTTCATCCTGCTTGCCGCAAGGCTTTCTCCATCGGTTGTTGGGCTACGTGGTAGGCTTCTCAAGGATCGAGGCGTAGTGGTAGGGTGGCAATTCCACGACCCGCTTTGGTAGCAACCCGGCAGGCTCGGCCGCCGCCGCGACATCCTCCGGCGTCATCCGCATTGCGGTCTTCGGTCCCCGCGGTTGGCCGAGGACCGTAGTTTCCTCGCGCGGGCGCCGGTGCCAGTTGACCACGACGAACCGACCGCCCGGTCGCAGCGCTGCGGCAACGATGCACGAAAGCTCCGCCTTGTCGGGAACGCCATGGAAGGTATTGGCGATCATAACGAGATCCAAAGGTGCTGGAACCAACCGGGCCAGGTCGCAAGCGTCGCCTGTGATGAAGACGCAGTTCTTCACCCCCGCCGCAGCGGCCCTCGACCGTGCCAAATCCACCATCTCCCGGTCGAGGTCTATGGCGACGACACAGCGCACCATGCCGGCCAGGGGAATGGTGAACAGCCCGTTGCCGCAGCAGAGATCGACGGCGTCCGTCCCAGGCTGGACGTCGAGTTTGGCAATCACCTCGCCAGGGCGCGGCCAAAGCGCCTGCCACCAGTCAGGATCGGGCATCGCCGTGGCCGGGAACAGCCTCACACTCATCGCGCACCTCCTGTATTTTCGCTGTTACCCGCATTCCGCACGTAAGATCATTGACTAAGATCAAAGCAGTGCGTGTCTCCCTCGGTCAGACCCCAGATTTCGTTCTTGAGCGCTGCTCGGCTGACTGGCTGACCACCTGCACGGCAAAGACATTTCAGTAGCGCCGTCTCCTTGTCCGTCAGGAGGATCCGTTTGTTCCGCTTGGGATTGATCAAACTCTTCTTTGCTGGATGAAATGTATAGGGGCCGATCCGTAACGTCACGGCTTCGCTCCTCTCGAAATTTCGCAAATGCGCCCGCAGCCGAGCTAATAGCTCATCCATTCTGAGTGGCTTGACGATATAGTCATCCGCGCCTGACTTCAGGCCACGCACCACATCCTTCTCATCCGGTGAGGTAGAGACGATGATCATAGGCATTTTCTTACCTTGTCGGCGGATCTCGGACGAGAATGTCAAGCCGTTCAATTTTGGATTATCAAAATCGAGGATCACGGTGTCGAGACATCGATCTCTATCGGCCAGGGCCGCTTCAGCATCAGCAATGTTGCTTACTATCTGTGGGGAAAAATTGTTCTCCACACTCAACTTCTCAGTGAGAGCAATCCGCAAATCATTATCGGCAGTTACAATCAAGATTGGGCGCGCGTCCGGCATGTTCGTCTTTCCTCGGGGCTATCGGCACTTCGCCTTCGATGATTCGAATCGTCAGTATTCAGCCGGATCATTATATGATCGCGGCGGGATACCAACCCATCCGAATGAGATGCTCCGTTACGTAGAGCGTAGCCGTCGATTTGGCCCGAGGCACTCCAGAAGTCCAACTTCGCCCGCTTCAGCCGCTCACGCTATAGAGCCCACACCGGAAGCCATACGCATACGGTTGAGAACCATATCTATCGAATGCGTCAAAAAATGGCATTGGATGCCGATCTGGCTGATCTGCTTGTCTCGGATCACGCTGGTTACCGATTGAGGTACGGCAGTGAATCCCCCCGCAGTGTTTCACGTTGCGGTGCAAAAAGCGAATAATGCGCTCCGATTAATCGCAAGCAGAGGTATTTTGAGATCGTACAGCGTCCGTACCAGATTGGAGGGCGAGCTTAGGCGCTGTTGGACAATTACCGCTCCAGAACGGGTCCGCTTGGCGTGATTGTGTAATTCCACTCTCCGTGGAATTCGTGGCGGAGGATTTTGACGGTTTTGAGTTCTTCGTCGGGCACCTTCACGCCTGCGGGATAGATGTTGGGATCAAGTTCGCAGCGGACCGTTAGGCCGGCTTTGGTCGTCGTGGCGGCGATGAGTTGGACGATCACCTGATGACTGACGAGCGGCTTGCCGCGCCAATTTCCGGTGATGAACGAAAATAGCCGATGCTCGATCTTGTTCCACTGTGTGCCTTGCCAAGGCGCATCGATGTCGTGGGTGCAAACCCCACCCGGCAACTCTCGCTCCAGCCGGAAGCCCCCGGAGCGGATCAGGAGGCGACGAATGGTCTGAAGCACTTCGGGAAAAGGTCCCTTTTGGGGATCAACGGGCCATACGGGCCGCAGCAAAAGCGAACATTATTGAGGCCTCGAAATGATCAATGTGAGCGCCGACCCACCAGTGGAATGGGGAGGCCGCCGCCATCAGGCAAGCGAGCGAGATACGCCCTTGATGGGCTCACCGGGGTAAAGATGGCAGCACGTATGGCAGAACATCAGTGTGCAACAAGGGAAGTCTGTCCTGGTGACCACGGTTGGCAAACCGACTGGTCAACGGCGACCCCGTGAGGGTCAGCGTCGGCCGGGGCAGATGGCGGATGGGCCCGTAGTACCGATGACGCCGGGTAATGCCGGTCGAGGAAAGGGGCCCTGACCTGCGAAAGGTGAATCAAGTGATGAGACCTCGGAGATTGGCCAAAAGCCTAACAACTCCGCTCGAAAGGGTTCGGAAATTACAGACCTCACTACAGGCGAAAGCTAAGGCTGAACCAGCGTATCGTTTCTATTCCCTTTGGGACAAAGTCTGTCGGGATGACGTCATCGAAGAAGCCTACCGGGCATGTCGTCGTAACGGCGGCTCGGCAGGTGTCGATGGGGTGAGTTTCGCCCAGATCGATTCCTACGGAACGAAACAATGGCTGGAAAAGTTGCGTCAAGAGCTGCGCGACGGCGAATATCGTCCGCAGCCCTTGCTGCGTGTTTGGATTCCAAAGAGTAACGGAAGTCGGCGTCCGCTCGGCATTCCTTGTATTCTCGACCGTGTGGTCGAGATGGCGGTTTTGCTGGTAGTGGGACCGATCTTGGAGGCGGATCTACTGGGTAACCAGTATGGATTCCGTCCGGCGATGGACGCCAAAATGGCGGTTCGCAAAGCCTTCTGGCACATCACGGCCCATGGACGAGCGGAGGTGGTGGACGCTGATCTCAGCGACTACTTCACCTCGATTCCGCACGGCCCCTTGATGCGCTGCGTGAGCCGGCGAATTACGGACGGGAAACTCCTCTCCGTAATCAAAACCTGGCTCACGGCACCGGTAATCGAGCGTGACCAGCGCACGACCCGATGCACGACGGAGGCAAAGGACCGGCATCGGGGAACCCCCCAGGGCTCTCCGATTTCACCTTTGCTGGCGAATCTCTATTTCCGTCGCTTCCTCCTGGCCTGGGAAGCGTTCGGTCACCGCAAGCGACTCGACGCCCACGTCGTCAACTACGCCGATGACCTCGTCATCTGCTGCCGACCCGGAAACGGACCGGCAGCACTGGCGACGATGCGGCAACTGATGACGAGGCTCGGACTGACGGTGAACGAAGCCAAGACGCAACTGGTGCGACTCCCCGAGGGAAACTTCGATTTCCTAGGCTATTCCATCAGTTGTTTCTATGGCAAAGACGGCGTGCCTTTTATCGGCACGGTCCCGTCTCGGAAATCCGTCCACCGACTACTCCAACGAATCCACGACGCGACAACGCCATACAAGCATGCCGAAAGTCCAGAACTACGGGTCGCAGCAATCAATTCGCTGCCCCGCGGCTGGGCTGCGTACTTCAACCAGGGACCGGTTCTCCGGGTCTACAAAGTTGTGCGCTGGTACACCCAACGGCGTTTTCAACGCTGGTTGACACGACGAAGCGGACAAGCGGGCACCGGATATCGCCAATATCCGGATGAGTATCTCTACGAGACTCTCGGCCTCTATGCCTTACCGCTACGCCGCGCTGACCTGCCGAGCACGAAGGCCCAATGACGCAGGTGAAAGCTGGATGCGGGTGATCTGCACGTCCAGTTTGACGAGCGGCGACTGGAAACGGAGCTATGCCAGTTCGGATTGAGGGGGCGACGCGAAAGCGCCGCCGATAACCCACCGGAAGGCTAACGCCACCGCGCCAGTCGTCGACTCTACTGCTCGTGCCGGGCGGCAGGTGATGCACGGTGATGGCGAGGCCGAGTTCATCCGCCAGTTTCTGGAGTTCGATTTTCCACAATCGCACGCGTGAACCATTGCTGCCGCCGCCATCGGCGGTGATCGTGAGCGATGTCGCGTGCGGGTAACGCACGCTGCCCATCAACGACCACCAGCGCCTGATGGCATTGACCGCGAAGCTCGCCGTGTCATGGCCGACGCCGACGCTGACCCAGCCGGCGTTGTCGCCGATATCGTAAACGCCATAGGGCGCGGCGCGTCCAAGTTCTGGAATGAGGAAATCGTGCACACGCACTTGTTCAGGCGAACCTTTTGGAGCCCACTCGCGGCCGGCGTTCTTGAAATCGCCGACCAGCTCCTTTTTCTTGGTGTCGACGGAGATCGCTGGCTCACCCGCGTCGAGCGCCGCTTTCACGCGATCGTTGATATAGCGAAACCGCGCATCGCGATCTGGATTATGGGTTCCCTCGCGCGTCTTGCGGTTGGCCTGCAGGCTATAGCCCAGCTTGCGCAGCAGATCGCCAACCAGATTATGGCCAATCGCGTGACCAATGCCGCGCAAACCCTCGGCCAGTTTGCGCAGACTTTTCGAGGTCCACAGCAGCGGAGATTCGGGATCGCCGCGCGTCGCCGGATCGACCAGACGACGAAGATCGTCCAGCAGGCTGGCGTCGGTCTCGCTCAACGGCTTGCGTCCGCCGCCGGCGCGGCGCACGCGCTTGTCTTGCAACATTGCGCCGTCGCGAAGTTCGGCGAGCGCGCGTCCAATCGTGCTGCGCGCAATGCCGGTGGCGCGAGAAACCGCGCTGACGCCGCCGCGACCCGCGGCCAAGGCTTCCGCCGCGGCCAAGCGCCGCCGTCCCCGCTCATCCAGCAAAGGATCGAGCGCCTCAAACCGCAACCGGATCGCCGATTCGTCAATCACGCCGCGATTCTATAAACTCGGCCGCGCGCTGGGAATCCCAAGACTTCCAAAAAATCGCAATTCGATTCAGTTATTTATCAACAACGCCTTAGCAATCACCTCGCCAGGACGCGGCCAAGCGCCTGCCACCAGTCAGGATTGGGCATCGCCGTGGCCGGGAACTTCAACCCAATAGGTTCAGCATAACCGTCTGGGACACCTTTGATGAAATCCTCGCAGCCTGAGCCGCCGCCCGAAACTCACTGATGGCCGACCAACCACGCATCCAATCAATTACCCAACGCACATGGGCGTCAGTCAAAATTTAGGGAGGTTGATATCAATCCGCGTCTTGCCCGAGGCGACCATCGCAACCGCAACGCGCCGCAACTCAGCCTGCGTCGCTCTGTCCAGCTTCCTAAAATCTCGCTCAATCGTCATCTTCAAATTATAGCACGGCTCAATTCAATACCTATTTGAGGAGCAGGTTAGTAATACGATCACAGAATTAACGCCGATGGGACCCTATTGGGCTGGTTTTGTAGTTGCTGATCCCAACTCAAGTTCGAAGCCGTAAGCAGCCCGATATCCGAGGCTGCGATATCCGGCCTCCCGCTTGATCGCCATCTTCGCCAGCATCGGTTCGTTCCCATCGATATAATCGTAAATAACGACATCGCGTTTCGTGGCGTGAAGCCGATGCAGCCGGCCGGCATATTGAGCAAGGATTCCCCGCCAGGAAATCGGCATGGTCAAAAACAAGGTATCGAGCCGCGCGTCGTCGAAGCCCTCGCCGAGATAGCGACCCGTCGCCACCAGGACCCGTTCCTCGCCCGCCGGGATCGTGGCCAGGGATTCGGTCACTGCTCGCGACTGCCGTGCGCTCATGCCGCCACGGAGAACGATGACGTTCTTCGCGAATTTCGACAGCCGCCCCGCCAACAAGTCAAGATGATCCTTGCGTTCGGTGATGACGACCGGCGAGCGTCCCGCTTCGAGTGCCGACAGGATGTCATCGAAAATCAGATCATTCCGCGCCGGGTCTTGAGCAAGCTTTGCATAAAGCTCCTGGATGGTCGGCCTTTCATCCGGACCGCTCCGGGTAAGCCGGAACGCCGTACGCCGGAAAACGACCTTATGATCGAAGGGACGAGCGCTCGCCTGCTTCCTGGCATCGACGCGATGGCGAACCGGACCGCATTGCATGAAGATGATCGGATGGTGGCCGTCCTTCCGCGTCACCGTCGCGGACAGGCCAAGGACGTATCGGGCCTTGACCGCCCGTGCGATGGTCTCGAAGCCCACAGCGGAGAGGTGATGGCATTCATCGACGACGACATGCCCGTAGTCGGCGACCAGATCGGAAACAACGCCCTTCCGCACCAAGCTCTGCATGACGGCGATATCGACATGTCCGGTCGGCTTCTTCTTCCCGCCGTGGAAGACGCCGAGCTTGTTCGGCGGGATATCCAGAAAGGTTTGGAGACGCGCAACCCATTGATCGAGAAGCTGCCGGCGATGGACCAGCACCAAGGTGTTCCGATCCCGCGCCGCGATCATTTTCGCGGCGATGACGGTCTTGCCGAACGCCGTGGTCGCGGCGAGCACCCCAGTTTCATGCTGGAGAAGAGCGGCGGCGGCTTCATCCTGTTCCGGTGTCAGCTCACCGAGAAATGGGGCGCCGATCGGCCGCCCTTGCTGGCGTTCGGCGCGCAGCTCGGCAACAATGCCCGCGTCGCCGAGAAGACTCAACAGATCGTCGAGGCATCCCCTCGGGATGGCGACATGTCTCGGGAACAGCTCGGCACATGAGATGACGCGCGGCTTGCCGAAGGTCGGCAGGCGCATTGCCTGCGCCGCATAGAACTCGGGGTTCTGGAATGCGGCCAGCCGTGCGATGCGGTTCACGAGAGCCGGCGGCAGCTTCGACCGGTCAATATAGACCTGATTGCCCAGCACGACCTCGACCGAACCGGGAAGCTCGCCCTCGATCGGTGGCTCCTTGCTGCGGCGGGACGGCAGCGCGGTCCAAGGCTCTTCGTCCTCTTCCGTCGAAGGGAGACGCACGCCGATAATCTGTCCCGAGGCAGCGGCTTCGGCCACGATCGATATCAGTTCGGCGCGCGATAGCCGACCGATCGTTGATAGATACGCCCATTGATCTTCGTAGGGACGGAATTCATCATCGAGGAAGACGCTGTTGCCGTTCTCACGCGGCCGGTTCTGAAGCGGCAGGGCGATCAGATTGCCGAACCCGCCTGCCGGCATGGTGTCCTGGCTCGGAAAGAACCGATCATACGAATCGAAGCCGATATCGGGACAACGATCCATCGTTGCCGTGACCAGAAGCGCACCGAGGCGTCTGGCATCCGCCGCCGGTGCGGGCTCAGCGAAGAAAATCCAGGCATGAGCACCATTGCCCGAGCGCGATCGTTCGATGGCGACAGGCACACCCTTCGCACGTGCGGTGTCACGGAACACGGCAACATCCTGCATCCAGGCCTTCTCGTCGAAATCGGCGGCAAGGAACCAGCATGTTTCGTCCGGCAGCATCGGGTATATGCCAACAGTGAAATCGGTTGCATTGCCGGAGGCCTTCCCGGTAAGATGCGAATTAAAGATATTGTCTCCGATAGGGACGAATGCTTGATTTGGGCATTCTCCGCACCTCACCCGCGGTTTGCCGCACACGCCGCGGACCCACTCGTTCCGGCACATGGGCGCGTAGCCGGCCTTCCCCGTCTTCGAGTTTTCCCACCGCCGCGGCAACACATCCTCCCGTCCGCGAAACAGGCTGCGGAAAAGCGCGATCTTCGCAGCGGTCGGAGAGGCCATCGTGACAGCGGCAGGTGCCGACTGTTCGGCCCTCTCCCGCGCCTGCGCTTGCTCAAGCACGCCCAATCGTTTGGCGATCTCCGACCGTTCCCGGTCGAGTGCGGTCAGCCGGCCTTTCAGGGTCGCAATCTGTCGAGCGATGTCGTCCGCGCTGGCGATCCCTTTGCTCCTTTCAGAAGCGAATTTGTTACTGACCGACCCTACGGAGTTCCACAACGAACTCTTGACAAATTCTACAAGATTACCGCTCATGGTGTGCGGTGGACGTGTTGGGGGCCACTGCGCGCCAACCCGCGCAGCAGTCAAGCATAATCACGGTAACCAGCAAAGGTTGGGTGTGATTTCACAGCCAAGGTCATCTCGGTGCCGTCCAAACTTTCTGCCACGCTTCAAATTCAGACGGCCTGATCTGATATCGATCATATGGCGCCGAATTCTCCTCATGCGGGCTCACGCGTTCGACCTCTGCAACTTCGGCGAAACGCTGCCGCTTGGAAGGATCGACGTTTTCTTTCGATCAGGCTGCTATTCGAGCGTAAGACGGGTCAAACGCGTTGATTTTGTCTATTGACTTTCCGAATTGGCGTGGATGAACAATGGTGCGTCCGTGGTCTGTGAGGTTACGATGGTGGAGATTGACACCGACAAGGTCGACGAGGCGGTTTTGGCGCTGCTTCATCTCACGCTGCACGATGGGTTCAGGGCGTGGAAAGGCCATGATTGGGATGCTCTGGATCGGCTGCATCACAAGGGGATGATTGGCAATCCGGTGGGCAAGGCGAAGTCCGTGGTGTTCACCGAGGAGGGCTTGGCGGAGAGTGTGCGGTTATTCACCAAGCTGTTCGGGAAGCCGATGATCAGGTAGGTGTTTGTCAGCCTGGGGAGTTTCAGCGGTCAAGCGGAAATTTCGACCTTCTGATGGGTCCAGGGTATCAGTTCGCTGACCCGATTGATCGGGTGGTTACTGGCGATTTTGGGCAACGTGTCGGTGAGATAGGTTTGCGGACCGATGTTGTTCAGTTTGTCGGTCTGAAGGATGGTGACAGGAGAGTGGCGGCGCGCTGACCGCCTTCGTCGAAGTCAAGGATGCGCGCGCGGCGTCTTGGCATCCTTGTCTTCGGCCAATTCCGCCAGAGCCCGCCAGAACGACCGACGATGCGCCAAATGTGAGTAATCTCGTCAGCGCTCGAGCAGCATCAGATCTGCGAGATCCTGCTCTCGTTGCTTGGCACGGCGATCATAGCTTGCCTGATTTTTGACGCACAGCAGGCTGTAGGGCCGGCCTCGCTTATCGGTCGTTGCATCGACATTGCAACGCGCCTGTTTGATCGTTCCTTGGAGGTGAGCGCGATCGGCTTCCGCAGCCTTGAAGATCCACGTTCTGCTTTCCGTGTTGTCGAGAAAGCGCGCGAGTTCGGCACAGCGGGCACAGCGGCAAGAAAGCTTGCTCGCGCGACGCCAGTCGGGCGGCGGTGCGAGTGGCTCCGCGGTTCGCGCGCGCAGGTGGGCGAGACAGGCCGCGCGCAGTCGCTCGATCGCCTGGCTTGGCGACATAGTCAGGGTAGTCAGCCGCCGAAGTGCTGGGATCAGAATGGAATCCGGGTCATAGTGCTGCGGTCTGGCCAGTATATGATCTGCGGCGCGCCCTGCCAAAGTCGCGTCGATTGCGCCGAGCCCGTTCAGAAGATCGACGACGATGCCGGGCCGCATCCTGGCCTGGTTCTGCCAGGGCTCGGGCGTGACGCCGTGTGCCGGATCACCCGGCAACTTGGCGATCATCAGGCTGGCAGCATCCACCAGGCGCAACCCGGGATGTTGCTGGCGAAGAGTCGTGGCGCGGGCAAGCAGGTCGGCGCAGGCCGCGAACGCCGTCGCGGCGGTCCCGGCGATAATCTGCTCGAGCAGGGCGCTCTGCCGCTTAGGAGGAAGGCAGGCGAGTCCGCCGACAATGGCCTCATTATCGCCCTTCTCGTGATGACCAGTCGCGACAATGTCCCTGAGGGCTCTCTCGATCATCGCTGTGTCACGCAACCGGGTCAGCAAGGCAAGCAGCCGCGCGGCCGCACTTGGCCCTTCACTTTCGCGCGGATACCAATTTTGCTGCGGCCATTGCGCCAGCATATGCCCGGTCAGCTCATGTGCCGCGCACCAGAGTGGCGTTTCCTGCTCCGCTCCGACCGCTTCCCAGCGGCCAACCAGGTCATCGAGATAGGGAAGCGTCACCGCAAGACCCGCCTGGCTCAGCACCGCGAATATCCGCGCGCTTGGCCACAGCACCAGAGCCGCCCGGCGATAGGTGCGCTCGAACGAGGCGCCTTCATTACCGGTCGCCTCGTGGAAATGCTCCTCGTCAGGAGCCAGATCCTCGCCCGCGTCAGGCGGTGCAAACTCATCCCCCTCCACGGGAATCGGGCCGAGCACCACGGCATCGCCATCGGGGCGCCGCCAGTCCGATAGGATCACGCTCCGGTCGACGACCTCTCCCGCCTCGAAGGCTTCGGCGTCATCCACCCAGCGCCCGCGCCACGACCCGTCGTAGCGCTCCGAATATTCGGCGATTCCGCTTTCCTCGATCGTCAGCAGCGCCAGATGCAGATCGCACTGCGCCTCCCGCGCGGCGGCAGAAAGCACACCCGCCCGCGCCGCATCGGCACCCTTCAGCGCGGCAAAGCCGAGTTCGGCCGGCGTATAGGCGTGCTCGAGGAGATAGACCAGCTTCTCCGGCGAATCCTCATCGGCCGCCTGTTTCGCCGCGCGCCACCCCTGTAACAGCACCGTCAGGCGCGCCTGTTCGGATTCATAGCTGGGGGCTCTGGGTGGACGGCCCTTGCCCCACCGCAGCAAATTATAGACCAGCGTCAGGCGATATCCTTGGGTGATCGGCAGAACCTCATGGACGCAATCAGCATAGAAGGCGGTGAACGCCGCTTCGGCCGGGTCTTCACTGTGAAGATCGAGCTGGATCTCCCGCCTCTTGTGCCGGACGATCAGCGTGCCGCCGGCGAACCGCGAGGGCAGCACGACGAGAAGTGTCGCGAACATGCCCGGTGCTTTCTCGGTGTCACGGTGGCCGACGAAGAAGCTGCCCTCGTCATAGATCAGCAACTTGTAGAATTCGGCATCGACCGGCTCGCTCACCCCGAGCCCCTCGGCCGCCCGCGCCACGATCGTCGCGAGTGTCTCCGCCCAACGCCGCCCGCCGATGCGCACCCGATCGGGGCCGATCTGCCAGGTGCGCCGGACATTCTGATCGACGATCGTGGCCTTGCCCCTTCCATAGGGGGCGGGCTCGGCGCATGCGATGAGTTGCCCGGCCTGCACCGGCAGCAACGGTAAAGCCACCTGGCCCGCACCATCGACCTCCAGCGACGGCACGCCCAGAACTTCCATGCCAGACGTCCAGAAATCACCCGGCCGGCGCACCGTGCCGAGGAGCGAGTCAAGTTCAGACGCGATCGATACCGACATACGGGTCATGCAGAACCTACCCGGGATATGGAGAAGAAGTCGTGGACGCTCTAATCGCCTCAATCATGGATGTCGATCTGCCCCGATGCAAGCCGGCGAAGGATGGTAACGACGCGAGGAGAGATCGCTTGCGGTCAGCGTCCCGCGCACAACGTCGTGCAGTTTGTCGCGCGTCTGCGCAAGGCGATCTGCAACATGAAACAACCAACCAGCAGTATCCTTCGACGGCGGCCGGTGTCGATCGGCGTTCCAGCCGAGCGCCAGGTTGAGAACAAGGCCAGTTCACCATCGACGACATGACGACGGATCAGCAGCCCTCATGAGTTTCAATGGACCGAACCCCACCGCCAGTACGTAGCCCTTGCCAGTGCGGCAGGTTTCTTCTGATATCGCCGCCGCCATAGACGCTGTCGACGGCAACCATCGCCGCAGGAGGAGATCCTTCTCCGAAGAAGTCGGTCGGAGATCGACCGGAGGGGCGACGGGCACGTCCGCTGTAATCGCAATCACGCGCGATCGCTTGATCATCTGAGCGGCCAACTGCGGTTTGCTCGCAAAGCTGGCCCCGGTGCCGCGTGCCATGTCCAAGCATATCAGATCGTTGGCCCAGCTTTTCAGAAGATACAGCGCGCGGTCGATGAGCCGGGTCTGGAAGAGGATCGTGTACGCCATAGTCGTTGATCCAAATCAAGGACACAAATCGTGGCCGGTTGTAACCGGAGCGTCCGGAAACGCCCGAAACAGAAGTGCCCCAAGGGGGCTGGCGTTTGATCCAGAGAGGCGAAACCCATGTCTACGGTGACAAAGCAGAACGATTTCAAGTTGAAGACCACGAACGTGGTTACCGAGCTGGAAGCGGCGATCGCCGCGGCCCTGCACCATAACTCGAACCGGATGGTTAAGCTGTTCAAGCGTTGGCGCAGGATGGTAGTCGCGCGGCGCGCTCAGCGAGACGCTTATTTTGAGCTCTCCAAGATGAGTGATCACGAGTTCGACGATCTCGGCGTCTCGCGCACAAATATCAGTAACATAGCCACAACTCGTTGCGACCGTCGGCGCCCGTTCTAACGCCGACTTGATCGACTGCGCCCTGGCCTGGATCACCGCTGAATTCGGCCGCGCGACGCGTGCTGGGGCACGTACCCTACCCACAATCGGACAAAACCGGGCTTCGGTGGGCCGGCGACGGCTTGGTCAGGGTAATTTGAAAGGCACAGATTGTATTGACGCTATCAATACATCGCTCTATCTCCTCTATTCTAGACAAGGAGACTGGCGATGGTTCAGGCAGCACATACCGAGGCACGAAGCGGAAAGCCCCCAGCCCGCAAGGAGGATGTGATCCAGATCAGAACATCGGTCGAGACCAAGGCGATCCTCAACCGGGCAGCGGCACTGCGCGGGCAGAAACTATCGGAATTCATGCTCGACAGCGCACGACGCCAGGCGGAGGATGCAATACTCGATCAACGTGTATTCTTCCTCGCACCCGCTGCGCATGAAGCTTTCCTGGCCATGCTCGATGCGCCCGCCAAGCCAACGAAGGCGCTGCAGACGCTGCTGAAACGAAAGCCTGCCTGGGAACGCTGATGGCCGGGAAGGGGGCGGGCGAAGGGAAAGGTTTACGACAGAGACCCCAGGTTCTTGCCCCTGAGCGTTTGGACACAAGCCACGACACCTCGTCCTTTCGGAATGGCAAGCATCCCTCACTCGATGACTGGCTCCGCAATCGTGCGCTGGCCAGCGAAGGGTTGTCGGCACGAACTTATGTCGTCTGCACCGCGAGCGAACCGACCCGGGTGGTGGGGTATTATGCGATTACGACGGCGATGGAGCAGCGGCTGGCGCTCCCGAATGCAAAGCTGCGACGCGGCATGCCCGAGCAGATTCCCTTGCTGCTCATTGGCCGTCTGGCGCTCGATCAGGCCTATCGCGGGATCGGATTGGGAACCGATTTGCTATCCGACGCTCTCAGGCGCTGTCTCGCTGCTTCGGAAATCGCCGGAGTCCGGGCCATCGTGGCCCACGCCATCGATGATGACGTAGTGGGGTTCTATCGGCGCCATGGCTTCCTGCTCTCGCCGCTTGGCGACAGGGTTATGCTGATGCCGATCGAAACCGCGCGGGTGCTGCTCGCGGAGGGCTGAACCGCGAACACCGCTCACGCGACAAATGCGATGGCAGTTCCTGTGCGCGGCGCGAAGGCGGGCTGTTCTTCGGCTTGTGCGAGACATTTGGTGCGGGGGGCTTCCTGACAGTGCGTGGCAGGGTTTGTTCGCCACAGGAAGCCGCCGCGTACGGGACCGGTCCCTCGTTCATTACGGTTGCAGTGCATTCGGATCATGAATTCGATCGTCGGCACCAATGAAAACGTAGCGCGCTATCAGAAATGCCTGTTGCGGTAGGTCCCAATCCCGAGTTCCAGGCTCTGGGCGATGCGCCGCGCCGCCGCGACGAAACGTGGCGCTTCCTCGGGGCAGATGCCGTGCGTCGTCTCGGCGAACAGGTCGAGCCAGAGAGCGAAATGGTCCGGCTCGACCGGCAGTGTCATGTGTTTCTGCATCGGGGTGCCATGATAGCGGCCGGTTTTCAGCATCACCGCCGACCAGAACGCGCACATCCGGCCGAGATGGGTACCCCAGTCATGGATGCGCGCCTCGAAGATCGGCCCGAGCAGCGCATCCTGCCGAATTCTGGCATAAAACGCATGCACGACGCGCTCGATCATCGCTTCGTCGATCGTCTCGATAGTCTGGCCATGGACGGCGCCTGAAGCAGGCGTGGTTATGACAACGGCGCTCATGCGAGGGCCTTCCAATATCGGCATTAAAAATACCTGAATAAACATCTATTCCAGTAAATGCAATACCGGTTTATGATGTCGCCATGCGATTGACCCAGTTCACCGATTTCGGGCTGCGCGCCCTCATCCTTCTGGCCGATCACGAGGGCGAAGTGCAGAGCGCCGCGGCGATCGCGGAGGCGCTCGATGTTTCGGTGCATCACATGGCGAAGGTGCTGCAGGCCATGGGCGCCGCCGGATTCGTGCGCAGCCAGCGTGGCAAGCAGGGTGGGGTCGCGCTGGCACGCCCGGCCGCATCGATTCGAATCGGCGCGGTGGTGCGCGCGCTGGAGGCGGATCAGCCTTTGGTCGAATGCTGCCGCGCCGATGGCGGCGCCTGCGTCCTGACCCCTGCTTGCAGGCTCCGATCCATCCTGGTCGCCGCCGAGCAGGCATTTCTCGCCTATCTGGACAAGTTCACCCTGGTGGATTGCCGGATCCCCGATCTCGCCCGGCTGATTGGATCGGCCCACGCCGCATAGGGGTTTGCTGCATCTGAACAAGAGCCCGTGCCGACAAATCGGTATTGACAATGCTTATTTGTTGGATAAATTGGTATCCGTGATACTCATTAACCTCGAATGGAGGAGATCATGAGCCAATTCGCCGATACCAACGCGATCGCCAACCAGACAGTCGGTCGGATCGCTGCGACCCTGCCGGGTGCTGCCGCCATTTTCCAGGACCATGGCGTCGATTTCTGCTGCGGTGGCGATCGGACCCTGGCGGATGCTGCGGCGAAACGCGCCCTCGATCTCGATGCGCTGATCGGCGAACTCGCCGCAGCCAATCCGGTGGAAGACGTATCATGGGATGCGGCGCCGACCGCGGAACTGATCGAGCACATCAGAACGCGCTACCACAGTGTGCATCTGCGCGAACTGCCCTGGCTGATCCGCCTCGCGCATAAGGTCGAGGCAGCCCACAAGGAGAATGGCCGTGTGCCTGCGGGCGTTGCCGACCTGCTGTCCCGCCTGCTCGCCGGGATCAACGTCCATCAGCGGCGCGAGGAAGTCGGGCTGTTCCCGATGATGCAGGCCGGAGGCAGACCGATGATCGAAGCGGCGATCGCCACCATGCGCGCTGAGCACGACGATCATGGCGCGGTGCTGGCCGAGATCGACCGGCTTACCCAGAACCACACGGCGCCCGACGATGCTTGCGCGACCTGGCGGGCACTCTGTGTCGGCCTGTCCAAGTTTCATGACGATCTCATGATGCATGTGCATATCGAAAATAATATCCTGTTTCCACGCTTTGCCGGCAATCCCGCTACCCACGCCGCGTGATGATGGGCCGGGTTCATACCAGAAGGTAAGCGAGCATGGCGAACTCATCCAATGGTGCCCTGAACGAAGATCTGCTGCGCGAGGCGACACAACGGTTGCAAATGCTCGCGGCGCGCCAGCGCGACGAGTCGCTCACCGAGCTTGCGGAGGTGGTGGTGCATGAGGTGTTCCGTCTGTGCCTCACCGAGGTTCCCGATGCTGTGGAGGGCCACCGAACCACCACCCATGCGGCGCTTGTCGATGAAGTCGTGGCGCGAGTACGGCGCGCGACGCGTGCGGACCAAGACCAACGCCTCGACGAAGCGAGCGACGAATCCTTTCCCGCGAGCGATCCGCCCGCCTGGATCTATGCCCATTGATCATCGGCCCGTGCGGCACGATGGAGACATGTGATGACCTATGTGGTCACCGAAAACTGTATCAAGTGCAAGTACATGGATTGCGTGGAAGTCTGTCCGGTGGACTGCTTCTATGTCGGCGACAATATGCTGGTGATCCACCCCGACGAGTGCATTGATTGCGGCGTGTGCGAGCCGGAATGTCCGGCCGAGGCGATCGTGCCGGATCAGGATGCGAAGGCTGCCGCATGGCTGGAAAAGAACCGCGATTTCGCGTCGCTCTGGCCGAACATCACCCGCAAGGGCACGCCGCCCGACGATGCCGACGCGTGGAAGGACAAGCCGGGCAAGGCTGATCTGTTCTCACCCGAGCCCGGCGAACCGTGACCATCGCGGCGCTGCTGCCGGCCTACCGCTATCTGCTCGCGCTGCACGTGATCTCGGTCATCGTCTGGATGGCCGGGATGATCGTGTTGCCGGCGATCTATGCGCGCCATGCGGCGACACCACCGGAGACCGCGCGCGCGGCCGGCTTTGCCGAACTCGAACGCGCACTGGTCAAGCGCCTGGTCAATCCGGCGATGTATGCCGCCTGGGGGTTCGGCATCCTGCTGATCCTCACGCCCGGCGCGATCTCCTGGTCGGCCGGCTGGTGGTGGATCAAATTCATCGCCGTCCTGGCATTGTCCGGCTATCATGGTACGCTGTCGGCCTGGCGTCGCCGCTTGCGCGACTCGACCAACCGGCACGGTCCCCGCTTCTACGACATCGCGACGGCGATTCCGGTCGGCTTCGTCGTCCTGATCGTCGCGATGGTGGTGATCAAGCCGTGAAGGCCGATCGAACCTCAGCTTTTGCCGCGCAACCGATGTTCGAGCATATCGCGCAGCACGACAGCATTGTTGTGTTCGGTATCGTGGGCCGCGAACAGCAGCGTCACCGTGCCGGCGCGGCACAGTTCCGCGAGTCGCTCCACAGGTTCCGGATTTTCCGCGAGTTCCCGCCGATAGAAGCGGCAAAACGCCTCCCAGTGCGCGGGATCATGGCCGAATGCGCGCCGGAGTTCATCGCTCGGCGCGATTTCCCTCAGCCAGAGGTCGATTTTTGCCCGCGCTTTGGCGAGGCCGCGCGGCCAAAGCCGATCGACCAGCACCCGCGTGCCATCCGATTCCGCCGGCGGATCGTAGGCGCGGCGGAGCCTCAGCCGCGCGGTCACGGCGCAGGGTGCGCGTGATCGAGCGCGTTCAGCATGATCGTCGAATGGGCAAAGGCGCCGCCCGCGCGCATCTCCGCGGCGACCCATGCCGCCTCCATCAATTCCTCCGGCGTCGCCCCCGCGCGCTGCGCCGCCTTGGTATGACCCTCGATGCAGTAAGGGCACTGCGTCACATGAGCGACGGCAACCGCGATGATCTGTTTCATCTTCGCCGACAGCGCGCCATCGGTAAAAGCAGCCCGGCTGAACGCATCGAACGCGGCGTGGACTTCCGGGGCGAGATCCCGCCGCCGCTTGCGAGTCGCGGGCGTGGACGGTGGATAAAGCGACTCAGTCATGAATATCTCCTCGACACGGTCACCGACAGACGGCGGCTTGCATTGATCCAGATCAATGAGGCCCGCTGCTGCCGCCGATACTACCGCATAACCACACAACGAGCAGGGTTTTCTCGCTCACAACCGCCGGATGGATATCTGCCATGACGGAAACACAAAACCCGGCTCCGGCGCCCCCAGCGCCATCAGGCGATGATTTCAAACCGCGCGGCGCGATATTGATCGTGGCGCTGGTTGGCGTGACGACACTGATCGTCTGGTTCAGTCTGTTTGCGCTCACGGTCCTGCGGTATGCGCCATGAACGGCCGCGACGCGAATTTGAAAAAGTATGAACGCCGCTGGTTCGTTATCGCCATGGCCGCGCTCGGAGTGCTGCTCGGTCTGTCGATCTGGTGGATGATGAGCGCTCCCGGCCGGTTTCCGACCACGCCACTCACCGATCCGGTGCGCAAAATTCTGCGCAGTCCGATGTTCCGGCACCCCGGAGTGACGAAGCTGGGGCCGCACCACTACCGCGTCGCGGTGGTCGCGCATCAGTTCCAGTTCGAGCCCTCGAAGATCGTCGTTCCGGTGAATGCGCGGATCGATTTCTACGTTACCAGCGCGGACGTGATCCACGGCTTCGAAATCCCCGGAACCGACGTCAATATCGAGGTGATACCCGGCTATGTCGCCCATGTGTTCGCCACTTACCACAAACCGCACGACTATCTCGTCGTCTGCGACCAGTATTGCGGCATCGGCCACCAGAACATGATCGGCGCGTTCGACGTGGTTGCCAAAATGCCGCTACCCTCCGTTCAGGTAGTGCCGAGCGGTCCTGCGACCCCAGCCATGCTGGCGCAGGCGGGACAGGCGCTCTACGCATCCCGTTGTGCCGCCTGCCACCAAGCGAATGGCCAGGGACTTCCTGGCGCGTTCCCACCACTCGCCAAGTCTGTCCCCGAATACGAAAGCGATCCGCGGCACCGCACCCTGCTCGCCGATGTGCTGCTGTACGGACTCAAGGGCAAGGTCAAGGCTGAGGGCAAATCCTATAACGGCGTGATGCCCGCCTGGGGCGACCAACTCAGTAATACGCAGATCGCCGCGATCCTCGACTATATCGGCACGGCCTGGGGCAACAAGGAAGCCGAGCCGGCGGGCTACAAGCCCTACGATGCCGCAGCGGTCGCGTCCGCGCGCAAGCAGACAATGACCTCGGCCGCAGTCGGGCAGCTTCGCGCAAAGTTGTTCGCGGGCCACACCCAAAAACATTGACCGGAGAACCCGCATGTCGGCGACAATCGTGACCATGCCGCTTGATCGCGCCGGATTGCGCCGCCTGAAGGCGCCCGCGCTCACCCTGATCCTGACCGCCTTCGCGGCAATGGTGGTCGGCTCGATTTTCGGCCCGGCGCAGGCGCTGAATTACGCCAACATCAATATCTATGGTCATCTCCCGGTCGCCTCCTATTATCAGGGGCTGACCATCCACGGCGTCCTCAACGGTCTGGTGTTTACCACCTTCTTCAATACCGGCGTCCTCTTCTACTTCCCGGCACGCGAGTTGAACATGCGAGTCAATACCGGGTGGATCTGGCTCGCGATCGTGGTAATGCTGTTCGGCCTCGCTTTGTCGCTCACCGCCACGCTGAGCAACCATGCGACGGTTCTCTACACCTTCTATCCGCCGTTGCAGGCCGTCTGGTCGTTCTATGTCGGCCTCGCCCTGGTGGTGGTCGGCAGCCTGATGGTCGCCGCCGAGACGATCCGCCAGCGTCTCGCCTGGAAGCGCGCAAATCCCGGCCGGATCACGCCACTGGTATCCTATATGAGCGTCGTCACCTGGATACTCTGGGGATTGACCACCATCGGCATCGTCGCGGAACTGGTGTTCTGGCTGATCCCCTGGTCGCTCGGCATGCTGAAGGGCGTGGACCCGCTGCTGGCCCTGACCCTGTTCTGGTTCACCGGTCACGCGATCGTCTATTTCTGGGTGCTGCCTGCCTATATTTCCTGGTATGCGCTGTTGCCGCGCGAGGCGGGCGGGCGGCTGGTTTCGGACACGCTCGGGCGGATCAGCTTCCTGCTGTTCCTGTTGTTCTCCGTCGAGGTCGGATTGCACCACGAGGCGGTGGCGCCGGGAATCGCGATGGGCTGGAAAATGGAGCAGATGGTGTTCACATTCTTCATCGTGGCACCAAGTCTGCTCACCGCCTTCACCGTCGCCGCCTCGTTGGAGACTGCGGGCCACGCGCGCGGCGGACGCGGCTGGATCGGCTGGCTTACCGCTCTGCCCTGGGATGATCCGAGTGTCGCCGGGCAGGTGCTCGCGATGCTCACCTTCATCCTGGGCGGGGCCACGGGGATTCTGCTCGCCAGTATGCCGAACGACGCGCTGGTGCATAACACAGCGTTCATTCCGGGGCATTTTCACGTCACAGTCGGCACCGCGACCGCACTGACCTTCATTGCGATGAGCTATTGGCTGATCCCGCATCTGACCGGCAAGCGACTCTATGGCCGGAAGATCGCGCTGGTCAGCGTCTGGCTCTGGGCGATCGGCATGATGGGGATCGGCGTCGGGCTGATGTGGCAGGGGTTGTACGGCACGCCGCGCCGCGACTGGATCAGCGGCATCGCGCACGATCCCTATGTCCATGTCGTGCCGATGGCAATCACCGGCATTGCCGGCGTTATTCTGCTCGCGGCCCTGATCTGTTTTCTCATTGTCACTCTCGGAACGCTTTTTTCGGCGGCCGCGTCACCCTCGGAAGTGCCGGAAATCCCCTTCGCCAACGCGCCGATCGACGAGACCTCCCGCTGGGTGCGGCTGACCGACCGCCTCGGCCCCTGGACGCTCGTCGCCTTCGTTCTGATCGCCGCCGTCTATGGCCCCTTGCTCGGCATCCTGATCGCCCACCAGATCCCGGTCGGCGCCAACACCGCCTATTGAGGTCAAGGCTCCGTTGGATTGACTGCCGGCGGAAACCGGCGCCACGGTCATTGATCAGGATCAATGAACGCTCCCTCGTTTCGTCCCATCGTGATCCTACGACATCACAGAGGGCATCATGATACCGATACGCCAGAATGGCCGAAAACTAAGGTATGCCGCGGGCTTTGCGGCGTGTCTCACCGTCCTGTTACCGCACGCCGCCCACGCGATTCCGGCGTTCGCCGCGCAGACCGGCGAGCCGTGTTCGGCCTGCCATATCGGCTTTCCGCAGCTCACCCCCTATGGCCGCGATTTCAAGCTGGAGGGCTATATCGCGGGCGGCATGTTCCCGACCTGGAAGAATGTCGCGTTGATGTCGCAGATCGGCTTCACCCAATTGCACGACAAGGTGCCGGGTGGGTTGGCTCCCGGCTTCAAGTCGAACGACGCCTGGGCAGCACAGCAGACCAGCCTGTTCTATGGTGGCGCGCTCGATGCGAAACTCGGCCTTGGCGCGTTCATCCAGGTGACCTATGACGGTGTCGCCCGGCAATGGCACTGGGACAATACCGATATCCGCCTCGCACGACCCGGCACGCTGTTCGGCACGCCGTTGTTCTACGGCTTCACGGTCAACAACGCACCAGGCGTGACCGATTTGTGGAACACGCCGCCGAGCTGGGGTTATCCCTATATTCCGTCGGAACTTGCCAACGGCCCGACAGCGGAGCAGCAGATTCCGGCTCTGGCGCAGGGTGTGTATGGATTCGGCGCCTATAGCGCGCTCAACCTGACGCCGGAAGATATGATCTATGCCGAGGCCGATCTGTATAAATCGCTGCCGAACCGGCTGAGCTATGCCCTCGGCGTCGGGCCCGCGACCCAGATCAAGGGGGTGATCCCCTATCTCCGGTTCGCCTTCCAGCACACTTGGGGCAACAGCTCGTTCGAGGTCGGCTCCTATGCGCTGTTCGATCGGCCCTACCCGCAGGGTATGATCGATGGACCCACCGACCGAATTCTCGATGTCGCGGCGGATTCGCAGTTTCAGTACATCACCGCGAAACAGGCATTCTCGGTGCAGGCGAACGTCATCCATGAGTCGCAGGACTGGCGGGCGAGTTATCCGCTCGGCCTCGCGGGTAATCCGTCCGACACGCTGAACACGATTACGCTCACCGTCTCCGAGCTTTTGTTCCAGAAATACGGCATCACCGAGTCGTTCAACACGATCTACGGCAATGAAGATCCGGTGCTCTACGCCGCATCCCCGATCGGCGGCAGCGCCAACGGCAAGCCGAACACCAATAGCTGGACCACCGAACTCGACTACTACCCGTTCAACAATGGCGGGCCGGCCTGGCTGCCCTGGCTGAACGCCAAGTTCTTCGTCGAGAACACGATGTATCCGACATTCAATGGACTCGCACGCAACTATGACGGGGCGGGGCGCAGCGCGGGGGCCAACGACACGCTGTTCGCTGGCATCTGGCTGGCGTTCTGAAACGATTTGCGCGACAGTCACAGCACATTCAACAGGAGGCTATCGATGTCGAAACGTATCGTAATCCCCATCCTGGCCGCCGTCGCGACGGCATGTTTCACTGCGGTTGCGCTGGCGGGCGCCATGCCCGCCGGCAATGCCGCCAAGGGCAAGACAATTTTCAGCGCGCAATGCGCCGCCTGCCACAGCGTCGCCGCCGGCCAGAACGGCATCGGCCCGAGCCTTTACGGCGTCTATGGTAAACCGGCCGCGAGCGTGAAGGGTTTCCAGTTCTCGCCCGCGCTGAAATCCGCCCATATCGTCTGGACCGCGGCCGCGCTCGACAAATTCCTCGCCAATCCACAGGCCGATGTCCCCGGCACCAAGATGCCCTACATGGGCATGCCGAACGCCGCGAACCGCGCGGACGTGATCGCTTATCTGGCGACCTTGAGTGATAAAAAATAACCGAGGCGCTGGCGGCGGCCGACACTCGTGACCATTTCGATAGGGAGAATAGCGTGATTGTTTGTCCCAAGCGCGTGGAGTGCCGCCGCCCGATCATGGGCGCTGGTCGCGGGCGTGTCGCACCGCTCGGCACCTCGGCGGCGAGCCCATCAGCTTCGCAACAGCCGGACCAGAGAGGCGTAACCGCGACATTGGACTCTCTACCGCAGCCCTGGTTCCGCGCGGCCTTGCCCGACGTGGCCGTCGCTCAGAGCGAGCCGTCGCAACCACCGCTAGGCAACAACCCGTGCAGTTTTCGTTGTGTCTTGAGATCTTGGCACTTACCCGAATCCCACCGAGCGCAACAAACGCCGCTACTACCGATAGAGAACGGGGCGTTTGTATCAACCCGGAAGTACCCGATTTACATAAGATTCGTCACGGTTAGCGGCACCGAGTTCGGGCGGGCCACCGACGTGGAGGGCAGGAAGGCATGCCTGAAATCGGCTCGTTAGCAGAAGTTCGAAGCGCTGCGGAAATCTGCAACGCCTGCCGGTTTTGTGATAGCTATTGTGCAGTATTTCCGGCGATGGAACTACAGCGCGCATTTTCTGATGGCGATCTCCGTTACCTTGCTTATCTTTGTCATAATTGCCGGGGCTGCTACTACGCTTGTCAAGCGGCTCCGGAGCCAATCGACGTCAATTTACCCCGGAGTTTCGCGGAGTTGAGAGACGAGAGCCACGCACACTACGTTTGGCCCGCCCTATTTGCATCCTTGTTTCGCCGTAACGGCTTGGTCGTATCTGGTACTTGCTTGATCAGCATCACGCTGGTGTTTTTAGTCACCTTATTGCCGGCTACCCCAGGGTCGCTTACTCATGCCCTGAGTGGTCCAGGCGCCTTCTATCAGGTTATCCCCCTCATGTCTCCCCTCATTTTGAGGCCGCAGGCGCCATTTAGCCGAAGAATCGATTGAGGCCTGTCGGCATTCCGGAAGGAATCCTGGCGGCCCGGTTCCGATTCCGATTGTTGCGCGCCGCC
>NZ_JAKGBZ010000026.1 GCF_021556475.1 Acidiphilium iwatense
CCTCGCAACATCAATGACCACGCTCAGAACAACAATCGCCCGCACCCTCGCCAGAACCCTGCCTAGATGCCCGTGTTGCCAACGACAAATCGAGAATGCTCGATTTATGACACAGTAAGATTAGAAGCAAGATAGGTTTTGAACCGATCCCCCTGGCGCCGGGCAGGCTTGCGCGCCGCGCACGCGACAAGCCGGCGTCCCGTCTCCTACCCTGGAGCCGGAATCGGGCGGGTGGACGATGACTGGCGAGCTTCGGATGGGACGATCGGAATGGCTGCTGCTGTTCGGCCTCGCCGCGATCTGGGGCTCCAGCTTCCCGTTCTACAAGATCATGGTTGCCCAGATACCGCCGATGACGATCGCGCTCGGCCGCACCGCGATCGCCGCCTTGGCACTCAATCTCGTGCTGCGCGCACGAGGCGAGCGGATTGCCGCGACCCGGTGGGACGCGTTCTGGTTTCTCATCTGCGGCATTCTCAACAACGCCCTGCCGTTCAGCCTGATCGCGTTCGGCGAAATCCGGCTGAGCGCCGGGCTCGCCTCGATCCTGAACGCGACCACGCCGATTTTCGGCATCCTGGTCGCCCATATGCTGACCGACAACGAACGACTGACCGGCCCACGTCTCGCCGGGGTGCTGCTCGGCTTCGGCGGAGTCGCGGTATTGCTTGGCCCCGGATTGTTCGATTCCGGCGCCGCCGGCTCGGGCGGGCGGCTGCTCGCCGAAGCCGCCTGTCTCAGCTCGGCGGTGGCTTACGCGTTCGGCGGCGTGTTCAGCCGCCGGCTGTCCGGGCATTCGGCGTTGCGGATCGCGACCGGCCAGGCCACCGCCGCCGCGCTGGTGATGATCCCGCTTGTCGTCGTCTTCGACCGGCCCTGGACAATGCCGATGCCGGGGCCGGCGGCGCTACTCTCGCTCGCCGCCATCGGCCTCGCCTGCACGGCTCTGACCTATGTCATGTATTTTCGGATCATGCGCGTCGCCGGCGCCACCAACATGCTGCTGGTGACGTTGCTGGTGCCGGTGAGCGCGCTGATCCTGGCAGCACTCCTGCTCGGCGAAACCCTCCGTCCCAACGCCTTCGCCGGTATGGCGCTGATCGCTCTCGGCCTCGTCGCGATCGATGGGCGAGTGTTCCGCCGCGTACGTATGTTGAACACGACGAGGTCATAGCGATCCGGTGCCAGTGTCACGAAACTCCGACTGGCGGCTTGCCATGGCGTGTTTCCGAAGCGCGCCTGCTTTCATCCTCCCACGCGGAGAGGATCGATTGAAGCTCGCCATTCGCCGCGCTGAATCCCCCGACCCGAGCCCAGTACATCAGGCTGGAATGATTGGTCTCGCGAACGAAGTGCCCAGCGGCGCGCAGCAGGGACCGCAAAAAGACTGAAAGACGCGACATGATTATTCTCCATTCCCGTTATCGCCGGAGGGCGAGACGCTTGTGTCGCCTGGGCGAAGACCCCCGCATCCGGGGTTGCGCTGAACTTGGGGCGATGGCAGGTATTAGTAAAACGAATTTTTATTATCTGAGAAATCAGCTATTCTGATTCCATGCAATTGACCCCTACCCTCGAATCCGACGTTCTGCGTGCCTTCGTCTGCGTCGCCGAGGAGCGGAGCTTCACCCGCGCCGCGTCCCGCATCGGGCGCACGCAATCCGCCGTATCCATGCAGATCCGCAAGCTCGAGGATGTGCTCGGCCACCGGCTGCTCCATCGCGGGCGCGGCGAGGGTGTGGAGCTGACCGCCCACGGCGTCTATCTTCTCGGACGCGCCAAGGAGATGCTCGCGATCAACGATCAGGTCTGGACCACGTTCCGGGCGCCGGAGATCAGCGGCGAAGTCCGGCTCGGCACGCCGGACGATTATGCGCTGGAATTCCTTCCCGAGATTCTGCGGCGCTTCGCCGATGCGCATCCCGCGGTCCAGATTGCCGTCCATTGCGCGGAATCCGAGAAGCTGGCTCCAGCCGTGGCGGACGGCAAGCTCGATCTCGCCCTGCTTTCCGAAGGATTTGAGCCGGATCATGCGGCGATGACCCTGCTCTGGCGCGGCAAGCTCGCCTGGGCGACATCGGCCCTGCATGATCCGCACCTCTGCGATCCCTTGCCGGTTGCGCTCGCGCATGAGGGCTGCACGTGGCGCCGCGCCGCGACCCGCGCGCTCGAATCCGCCGGCCGCCGCTATCGCGTTGCATATACGTCGGCAACCCATGTCGGCACACTCGTGCCGGTGATCGCCGGGCTGGCGGTCACCGTCGTCGTGCCGACCCTGATGCCGGCCGGCGTCCGGCTGCTGCGCCCCGGCGAATTCGGCCTGCCGCCGCTGCCGGAATACGGCATCCTGCTGATGAAGGGGGTTAGCGAGAATACCAAGACGGTGGATGCGCTCGCGGCCTTCATTGTCGATGGGTTCCGGGCCGAAGCCGCGCGCGTCGAGCAGAAGGCCGCCTGATCCTTGCTTTCTGCCTCAGCGTGGCGAAGGGTTGGCAAATCGTAAAGCCACCCGCAATCCTGGCCGGACCGGATCGTCCCGCTCGGCGGACAGGGTGAGCGTCGCATCGTGCAGTGCCGCGATCGCGGCGGCGAGCGGCAGCCCGAGCCCGTGACCGTCGGTTGCCCGGCTCGCATCCAGCCGGCCGAACCGGCGCAGCGCCAAAGCGTGGCGCTCGGCCGAAATGCCGGGGCCGTCGTCAGTCACTGTCACTTCGATATCCCGCCCGACGCGAGCGGCAGCGAGCACAATCGCCGGACCCTCCCCGCCATGCCTGATCGCGTTCTCGATCAGGTTGGCGACCATCTGGTTGAGCAATGCGGCATCGCCGGTCAGAATCAATCCCGGCTCGATCGTCGCGGTAAACCGCCCGCCGGCGTCCTCGGCAACCGTCTCGTAAGTCTCGGCGATCTCTTCGAGCAGGAGCGAAAAATCGATCCGGGTGAACGATGCCCGCCGCGCCCCGCTCTCGATCTGGGCGAGCCGCAATATCGCCGCCGACAGGCCGAGCGCCGCATCGACCTGACCGATCGCGTCCTCCATCGTCGCGCGCATGACCGCCGGATCGGCCGCGCGTAACGAGAGTTCCAGCGATTCGCGCAAGCGCGCCAGGGGCGAACGTAAATCATGCGCGATCTCGTCGCCGACCGCGCGAATGTTGGCCATCAATTGCTCGATGCGCGCGAGCATCGCGTTGATGCTGGCGGCGAGATGATCGAATTCGTCGCCCGAACCGGAGTGCGGAATCCGGCGGGTGAAATCGCCGGCCATGATCTCCCGGCTCGCGGCGCTCACCGCCTCGACGCGGGCAAGCGCGCGCCGGCCGAAGCCGATGCCGGCGGCCAGCCCGATCGCGAGAGTGATGCCGAACCCGATCATGAAGCTGCGCCGGATCAGCTCGTTCAGCTCGTCGAGCATGGTCGCATCGGCGGCGACGAACAGACGATCGCCTCCGGCGACCGGCACGGCGCGACCGCGCAGCACATGGGTGTGCGGCGCGAAAACCTGGCCCGGCGGCGCGGCGAGCGTGTGCCAGCCGGGGCGCGGCATGGCGAGACGAAGATTGCCGGCGATCTTCCGCCCACCCGCGTCGTCGAGCAGGAAAAATATATTGGCGGGATGCTGGGCCAGCGCCGCGCGCACGCCGGCGATCACGATGCTTCGCGGGGTCATCGGCCCGGCGATCAAAATCTCGGATATCTCGTTGGCGATGTCGGCATCCAGCGTCGCCCGCATCGTGCCCAGCGTGCCGTAATAAATCACCGCGAACACCACCGCCGCGCTGGCCGAGGCGAGGCCCAGGCCAAGGGCCGCGAGCCGAACGCTGGTGGTCTGGAACAGCTTAGGCAGCATCGCCCAGCCGATAGCCTGCGCCGCGGATCGTCTGCACGAGTTCGCGCCCGAACCCCCGATCGATCTTGGCGCGCAGCCGTGAAATGTGAGACTCGACCACGCTGGTCTGCGGGTCGAAATGAAAATCCCAGACATCTTCGAGCAGCATGGTGCGGGTCACCACCTGGCCGGCATGGCGCATCAGATATTCGAGCACCGCGTATTCGCGCGGCTTGAGGGGAATGGTCTGGCCGGCGCGGGTCACTTCGCGGCTCAGCCGGTCGAGTTCGAGATCGGCGACGCGCAGGACCGCATCCTCCGGCTTTAGTGCGCCGCGCCGGGCAAGTGCCGCGATCCGCGCGCTCAACTCCGCCACCGCGAAGGGCTTGACCAGATAGTCGTCTCCGCCGGCGCGCAAACCGTCCACCCGGTCATCCACACCGCCGAGCGCGGTCAGAAACAGCGCCGGCGTTGTCACGCCCGCGCTGCGCAGCGTCCTGACGAGCCCCAGCCCGTCAAGCCCCGGCAGCATCCGGTCCACGATCAGGATGTCCCAGGATTCTCCGGCGGCCCGTAGCAGGCCGGGCCGCCCGTCGGGCGCGACCGAGACCACATGGCCTTCGGGCTCCAGCCCGGCACGCACGAGTTCAGCGGTGCGGGGATCGTCCTCGATCAACAGGATGCGCAGTTCTCGTTTCGGGTCCATGACATCGCAGGATCGGCCGTTCGAGAGCTGGGTCAAGCCGATTTCGGCAAAATTACAAAACGACAAACGCCACGCAAACCGCAGGGCAAGCGGGCGCCGCCAAACCCTCCCGCTCAGCAACCGCACGCATCATGATTTTCCGCAATCCGACCAATCCCTTCATCCCGAGCGCGATCCTGTTGGCTGCCGCCATGACTCTCGCCGGCTGCGCCAGTTATCGGGCGCGGCCGCTCTCGCTCGCGCCGCCGCTCAGGATCGATCTGGCATCGCTCGACCGCACCCCGCAAGGTGGGCGGGTGATCGATGCGACGCGCCCGCTTTCGCCGCAGGCGCTCGCCGCCCTCGCCGTGCTGAACGACCCCGCGCTCGCCGCCGCACGGGCACAAATCGGCATCGGCCGTGCTCAGATCTTCGCCGCCGGCCTGTTGCCCGACCCCAATATCCAGGGCGGATTCGGCGCATTGCTCGGCGGTCCGGGAACGGCGCCTTCGATCAGCGGCGCGCTCGCGCAGGATCTCGCTTCTTTGATCACCCGCGGCGCGAGGCTGCACGCCGCACGAGCGCGCGCGGCGGAAACCGGCGCCAATGTGATGTGGCAAGAATGGCAGGTTGCCTCTCAGGCCGAAACCCTAGCGGTGTCGCTCTGGGCGGACCGGCGCAGCCTCGCCACGCTCGATGCCGCGCGTTCGACTTTGCGAGGGTTGGTCGCGACCTCCCGCCAGGCGGTCGCTTCCGGCAATCTCGCGATCGATCAGGCCTCGGCGGCGCAAGCCAGCCTCGCTAGCCTGGATACGGCGCACGACGCCGTTGCTCAGCAGGAACAGACCGACCACGCCGCCTTGGCCGCGTTGCTCGGCGTCACGCCGAACACCCCGATCCCGCTCGCCCGGCCGCGCATCCCGCGCCTGCCGCACGGTGTGACGCGAAACCTCGTCGTCACGCTCGCGCGGCGCCGGCCCGACCTGATCGCGCTCCGCTATGGCTATCGCGCCGCCGACGCCGATCTGCGCGCGGCGATTCTCGCGCAATTCCCGCTGCTCTCGCTCTCGGTCAATGGCGGGTCGGATACCAGCCGGGTCGCCAGCCTGGGGCCGACGATCTCGCTCAACCTGCCGATCTTCAACGGCAACCGGGGCAATATCGCGGTGGCGAAAGCGACGCGGCGGCAGCTCGACGCGGCCTTTACCGCCGCACTTGGCGTCGCCCAGGGCCAGACCGATTCCGCCGAACAGGCGCTGGCACTGCTCGGGGCGGAGCGGCGAGCCGCCAAAGCCCGTCTGGTTTCCGCCGCAACCGCCGCGCACGCCGCGCGCCGCGCCTATCGCGCAGGCCTGATCGATGCGCGGATCGAAACCGACCTGATCGACCAGGCCGCGACCCGCCAGACCGAACTGATCGCGTTGGACCAGAAAAACGCGGCCGGGCGCATCGCGCTGGCGAGTTTGCTGGGTGCCGGCCTGCCCGTCGTTTCTCATACCGGAGGTGCGCCATGACATGGATGATGCTCCCACTCGCGCTGATCCTGGCGATATCCTCGTCCGCGCTGGCCGAACCCGCGCCCAGCGTCCTGGTCACCACAGCACCGGTCAAATCCGGCAGCATCGAGCGGAGCATCACCGCCTACGGCACGGTCCAGGCCGGTCCCGGAGCGTCCGATACGCTTGCCGTCGCCTATGCGGGCATCGTCAAGCGGGTCGATGTGGTGCCGGGCGCCTCGGTGCATCGCGGCCAGGCCATCGCGCTGATCGGCACCGCGCCGAGCGCGCAATCCACCTATGTCCAGGCCGAAGCCGCGTTGCGCGCGGCGAAGCAGACGCTCGCGCACACCAGAGGCCTGGTCGCCTCCCACCTCGCGACCCGGATGCAGCTCGGCCAGGCGGAACAGGCGGCAACCTCAGCGCTTTCGGCGCGGAACGCACTGCGCCGCGAGGGCGCCGATCGCGCCACAGCACCGATCGTAGCACCCTATGACGGGATCGTCGCCGCCATCGCAGTGGCGCCGGGCGCGCAGTTGCTGCCGGGCGCGGCGATCGCCACCGTTCTGCGCGGCGATGCCCTCGTCGCCACCGTCGGACTCGATCCGTTTCAGGCCGGACAGGTGCGCGCGAGCGACAAGGTCGCGGTCATCCCGGTCGCCGGCAACGGGCGCGGCACGCTGCGCGGCGTGGTGCTCGCGGTATCCACCATGGTCAATCCGCAAAGCGGCCTCGTCGATGCCACGATCAAGCTGCCTCCGGCGCACGTCCTGGTAGGCGAGCAGGTCACCGCCCGGATCGATATCGGCTCGGCGCGCGGCATCATCGTGCCGCGCGACGCGGCCTTGCCGGACGGGCACGGCTATACGCTCTGGCAGGTGAAAAGCGGCCATGCGACGCCGGTTCCGGTGGACGTTCGCGCCAGCGCCGGAAATTCGTCGGTGGTCAGCGGCAGGATCGACCCCGCTTTGCCCATCGTGACGACCGGCAACTATCAGCTCACGCCGGGAATCGCGGTCCGGGTACAGCGGTAATGGGTTTCGCCCGGTTCCTCGCGCGCCACCAGCGGGCGATCCTGTTCCTGATGGCGAGCCTCGCCCTCGCTGGCGCGGTCGCGGCGATGTCCCTGCCCGTCGGCCTGTTCCCACGCACCTCGTTTCCCCGCGTGCGCGTCAATATCGATGCCGGCGCACGTCCTGCCCAGCAGATGGTGTTGCAAGTGACCAAGCCGGCGGAACAGGCGCTGCGCGCCATCCCAGATGTGGTTTCGGTGCGGTCGTCGACCTCGCGCGGCTCGGCGCAGATCTATGTCGACTTCAACTGGGGCCAGAACATGGGCCACGCGACGACCGAGGTCGACGCCGCGATCGCCCGGAAGCTGCCCGACTTCCCGCCGGGCACCACCTATGTCGTGCGCCGGATGGACCCGACCGTGTTCCCGATCATCGCCTATGCGATGACCTCGCACAGTATTTCGGAAACCAGGCTGCGCACCATCGCGCAATACCACATCGTTCCCGTGCTGACGCGGATTCCGGGCGTCGCCAAGGTCAGCGTGCAGGGCGGTACGACGCCCGAGGTGCATGTCCTGGTCGCGCCGCAGCGCCTCGCCGCGATGCATGTCACGCTGGCGCAGGTCGAGCAGGCGGTCAGCAAATCGAACGTCCTCGCCGCCGTCGGCCGCATGGCGGATCGCGACCGGCTCTATCTGCTGGTCCAGAACAACACGCTGAACTCGGTGCGCGCGGTGAAACGCATCGTGGTGCGCGCCGGGCCAGACGGCGTGGTGCGGCTCGATCAGGTCGCCACGGTGCGCATGGGCACCGTGCCGGTCTATTACCGGGTCGCCCAGAATGGCGTTCCGGCAGTCACGCTCCAGGTGTTCCAGCAGCCGAACGGCAATGCGGTCGCGGTCGACGCGGCGGTGCGCAAGGCACTCACCGCCTATAAAGCCAATCTGCCGCACGGCGTGACATTGGTAAAATGGTATGACCAGAGCCGGTTGGTCAGCGCCGCCGCCGGTTCGGTGCGCGATGCCATCCTGATCGGCGTGATGCTCGCCGGCCTGGTGCTGATCGGCTTTCTGCGCAGTTGGCGCGTCACGCTGATCGCGCTCCTCGTCGTCCCCGCCTCGATGGCATCAGCGGTTCTGCTGCTGTCGCTTGCGGGGATGAGCTTCAACATCATGACGCTCGGCGGATTGGCCGCCTCGGTCGGTCTGGTGATCGACGATGCGATCGTCATGATCGAGCATGTCGCGCGCCGCGCTGGCCATGCCGCCGGCAATGCCGCGAAGGGGGCGGTTCTCGCCGCCGCCGCCGAGTTCCTGCCGCCGCTGTCCGGCTCCTCGATGGCCACGCTCATCGTGTTCGCCCCGCTCGCCCTTCTGTCCGGGGTGACCGGCGCATTCTTCAAGGCGCTGTCGATCACCATGGCGGCCACCCTCGCCGCCTCGTGGCTGCTGTCGGCCTTCGCTGTACCGGTGCTCGCCCGCGCCCTGATCGATTTCGACAAATGGCACGACCCGTTGGAAGCGCACGATGCCGCCGACCACGCGGGCTGGCTCACCCGCACGCACGCGGCACTGCTGCCCAGGCTGATCGCCCGGCCCGGACTGCTCGCTCTGGGCATCGCCCCACTTATCGTCGCCGGTTTCCTTACCTATCGCGCGGTGCCCACCGGATTCATGCCGCATCTCGACGAAGGCGGTTTTGTGCTGAACTATCAGACCCGGCCGGGAACTTCGCTCGCCGAAAGCGTGCGCGAGGTGAACCAGGTGGAGGCAATCCTGCGTGCCGATCCGGCGGTGAAAACCTTCTCGCGGCGCACCGGCGCGGGGCTCGGCGGCGATCTGAACGAGCCCTACCAGGGCGATATTTTCGTCCAGCTCAAGCCGCATGGCGACCGGCCGTTGATCTGGCCGGTGATGGACCGGGTCCGGCGAAACATCGAAGCGAAGGTGCCGGGAATCGATTTCGACGAATCGCAAATGCTGAGCGATCTGCTCGGCGATCTCACCGGCGTGCCCGAACCGATCGAGATCAAGCTGAGCGGCGCGCCCGCCCAACTGCTCTCGACCGCGCGACGCGTCGCGACAGCGATCGGCGGCATCCGGGGCGTGGTTTCGGTAAACAACGGCGTCGTCCTCGCCGGCGATGCGATCGACATCCATGTCGATACCGCGCGGGCCGCGATGCTCGGTCTCGACCCCGCCTCGGTGCGCCAGACCCTGCGCACCGCGCTTCAGGGCAGCGTTGTGTCGGCGTTACCCGGCCAGTATCGCTTCACCGGCATCCGCGTCACCCTGCCGCAGGATGCCAAGCGGCATATCGGCGATCTCGCGCGCATCCCGGTGGCGACACCATCCGGCGCGCTGATCCCGATGGGCGATTTCGCAACGTTCAACGTGGTGTCCGGCCAGCCGGAGATCGACCGCGACAATCTCCAGCGCATCGTCGCGGTCACCGGGCGGATCAGCGGACGAGGCATCGGCGGGGTGATCGCCGATGTGCGGCACACCCTCGCCAGGCCGGGCATGCTGCCGCCCGGAATGCACTACACGCTCGGCGGACTCTACAAGCAGCAGCAGATCGCCTTTCTCGGCCTCGCCAAGGTCTTCGTCGCGGCGATCGCCGCCGAATTCATTCTCCTCTTGTTCCTGTACCGCAGCTTCATCATTGCCGGGACAATCCTCTCGACCGCCCTGCTCGCCAGCCTCGCGGTATTTATCGGGTTGTTCGTCTCCGGCGTGCAGCTCAACATCACCGCCCTGATGGGCATGACGATGATCGTCGGGCTCGCCACCGAAATGGCGATTTTCTACGTCTCGGAATATCAGTCTCTCGCGGAACACAACGACCCGCTCGAATCGCTCGTCACCGCCAGCCGCAACCGGCTGCGCCCGATCGCGATGACCACGCTCGCCGCTATCCTAACGCTGTTGCCGCTCGCTCTCGATATCGGCGAAGGCTCGGGGATGCAGCAACCGCTGGCGATCGCGATCATCTCCGGCTTCATCGTGCAGTTCCCGCTGGTTCTGCTGGCACTGCCGGTTCTGCTGAAGCTCGCGGTGAAAAAACCAACCTGAATCGGCGCGCCGCGCCATAACCTCCCGCTTATGGGCGACATTTGCGCTCATATCCCTGATTTCACTTGATTAAGCTGGCTGGAAGGCGCCTCCTCAAGGGCGTTTCCGTTCCGCTTTGTCCAAGAAAATCAGGTCATGACGCCGCAACCGATCAAGTTCTATTTCAGAAATCAAATCGCCCGCGTCGACGGGCTGCCGACCACGACCACGGTGCTGGACTGGCTGCGCATCCATGCCGGCCGCCCCGGAACCAAGGAAGGCTGCGCCGAAGGTGATTGCGGCGCCTGCACGATCGTCGTCGCCGAGCTGGCGGACGCCGCCGACCCGGCACAAGGCGCGATTCGCGTCGGCGATCTGGCGCTGCGCCCGATCAATGCCTGCATCCGCTTCCTGCCCACGCTGCACGGCAAGGCGTTGCTGACGGTCGAAGACCTGCGCTCGCTTACCGATCGGGCGCTGCACCCGGTGCAGCAGGCGATGGTCGATTGCCACGCCTCGCAATGCGGCTTCTGCACGCCCGGTTTCGTGATGTCGCTGTTCGCGACCTACACGAAGCATATCGAGGCCGGCACCCGCCCGACCCGCCAGCAGGTCGCCGACGATCTTGCCGGCAATCTCTGCCGCTGCACCGGCTACCGCCCGATCCTTGATGCCGCTGCCAAAATGTTCGAGTTTCCCGCCGAGCATGTCGACGCCGCGCCGATCGCCTCCGCCCTGCGCGCCATCGCTGCGGAAACCGAGGAGCCATTCGTCTATGCGGCGCCCAACCCGGCCTATCCGGTGGCCGATGGCGCACGGATCGATCACTTCCACGCGCCGAAAACCCTCGCCGGCCTAGCCGCTCTCTATGCCGAAAAGCCGCGGGCGCGGCTGCTCGCCGGCGCTACCGATATCGGCCTCTGGGTGAACAAGCTGTTCCGCGATGTCGGCGATCTGATCTATCTCGGCGATGTCGTCGAACTGCGCGCGATCGAGCGGGACGGTTCGCTGCTGCGCATCGGCGCCGCCGTTCCGCTGGAAGACGCCTGGGGCGCCCTGATCGAGACCATGCCCGAGCTAGAGGAGATGGCGCTCCGCTTCGCCGGGCCGCCGGTGCGCCACGCCGGCACCATGGGCGGCAATGTCGCGAACGGCTCGCCGATCGGCGATGCAGCGCCGGTGCTGATGGCACTGGACGCAACCCTGGTGCTGCAACAAGGCGTGCGCATCCGGCGCCTGGCTCTCACCGATTTCTACCTCGACTATATGCGCAACGCGCTTGAGCCAGGCGAATTCCTCCACAGCATCGACGTTGCTCTGCCGGCACCGGAAACACATTTGCGCGCCTACAAGATTTCCAAACGAACCGATTGCGATATCTCGGCCGTCAGTTGCGGTTTCGCGCTCACGCTGCGGGACGATCAGGTTGCGTCGATCCGCCTCGCCTTCGGCGGCATGGCCGCGACCGTCCGGCGCGCCCGCGAGGCCGAGGCCGCTCTGCTCGGCGAGACCTGGTCCGAAACCGCTATCCGCGCCGCGATGGACGCTCTCGGACGCGACTTTGCACCGCTCACCGATCTGCGCGCCTCCAAGGATTATCGGCTACGGGTCGCACGCAACCTGCTCTGGCGCTTCTGGGTGGAAAACCGCCCGATCGCGCCTTTGCCGCAAGAAGAGACCCGCGCGCAGCGCATCGAGCATCGGGAGGCCGTCGCATGAACCAGGATGTCGCCCTGAAGCCCGGCTTCGCCGGCCATATTCCAGCCTCCTGGGCCGACGCCGATGCGGCAGCCTTGAGCGCGGGCGCGCGCGTCGGCGTCAGCCCGCCGCATGAATCGGCCCATCTCCATGTGGCCGGCGCCGCGCCCTATATCGACGATATCCCGGAAGCCGCCGGCACGCTGCACGCGGCGCTCGGCCTGTCGCCCGTTGCCGCCGGGCGGCTTGTTAACATCGACCGGGAAAGACTGATGGCGATGCCCGGCGTGGTCGCGGTGTTCACCGCATCCGACCTACCGGGCGTCAACGATTGCGGACCCGTCGTCCATGACGATCCGATCCTTGCCGACGGCACGTTGCGCTATCTCGGTCAGCCGGTGGCCCTCATCGTCGCCACCGAACGCGATCTGGCCCGGCGCGCCGCCGCGCTGATCAAGGACTGCCTGATCATCGAACCTGCCGCGCCGGTCCTGACCCAGCGCGCCGCTCACGCGCGCGGCGATTACGTGCTCAAGCCCGCCCATCTGATCCGCGAATCCACCGAGGGTGCGCTCGAACGGGCGCGCGTCGCGGCGCCGCACCGCCTGCGCGGCCAGTTCAGCCTCGGCGGCCAGGAGCAGTTCTATCTCGAAGGGCAAATCTCCTATGCGATCCCGGCGGAAAACGACGGGATGCGCGTGCTCTGCTCCACCCAGCACCCGAGCGAGATGCAGCACGTCATCGCTCATGCGCTCGGCTGGCGCAGCCATCAGGTTCTGGTGGAATGCCGCCGCATGGGCGGCGGTTTCGGCGGCAAGGAATCGCAATCCGCGCTGTTCGCCTGCGCCGCCGCCCTCGCCGCGCATCGGCTGCAGCGCCCGGTGAAGCTGCGCCTCGACCGCGACGACGATTTCCTGATCACCGGACGGCGTCACGGGTTCGAATACGATTACGACGTCGCCTTCGAAGAAACCGGCCGGATTCTTGCGATCGAGGCTGACTTGATCGCCAATGCCGGCCACTCCGCCGATCTGTCGGGTGCGGTGATGACCCGCGCGCTCTGCCATCTCGACAATGCGTATTTCCTGCCCGAGGTCGCGATCCACGGCTACAACGCGCGCACCAACACCCAGAGCAACACCGCGTTTCGCGGCTTCGGCGGCCCGCAGGGCGCGCTGCTGATCGAGATCGTGATGGACCGGATCGCCCGCGCCCTTGGCCGCGACCCGCTCGATGTCAGGCGGGCAAATTTCTACGGCACCGACGAGCGCAACGTCACCCCCTACGGTCAGGTCGTCGAAGACAACGTGGTCCACAAGATCGTCGATGATCTCCTCGCCGACAGCGACTATCGCAAGCGGCGCGCGGCCATCGAGGCGTTCAACCGCCACAGCGAAGTCCTGAAAAAGGGAATCGCACTCACCCCGGTGAAATTCGGCATTTCGTTCAACGTGCCGCATCTCAACCAGGCCGGCGCGCTGGTTCACGTCTATGTCGACGGCAGCATCCTGGTGAACCACGGCGGCACCGAAATGGGCCAGGGGCTTAACACCAAGGTCGCGCAAATCGTCGCCGACGCGCTGGGTGTCGGCTTCGCCGCCGTGCGCTGCACCGCGACCGATACGTCGAAAGTCGCCAACACCTCGGCAACCGCCGCCTCCACCGGTGCGGACCTGAACGGTATGGCCGCGCAGGATGCCGCGCTGACCATCCGCGCCCGCCTCGCTGGCTTTGCCGCACAGCGCTACGGCGGCAGCGCCGAAAATGTTCGTTTCGCTAACGACGAGGTGAAAATCGGCACGACTATCCTGCCCTTCGCCACCCTGGTCCGTCAGGCCTACGAAGCGCGGGTGCAGCTTTGGAGCGACGGGTTCTACGCGACACCGAAGGTCCACTGGGACCCGAAAACCCTGCGCGGCCGGCCGTTCTACTATTTCGCCTATGGCGCGGCGGTCAGCGAGGTCGTTGTCGATACGCTGACCGGCGAGTTTTCGCTGCTGCGCGCCGATATCCTGCACGATGCCGGACGTTCGCTGAACCCGGCGATCGATATCGGCCAGATCGAGGGCGCTTTCATCCAGAGCATGGGCTGGCTGACCATGGAGGAACTGGTCTGGCATCCGCAATCCGGCATGCTGCTCACCCATGCCCCGAGCACCTACAAAATCCCGACCGCGAATGACTGCCCGGACGCGCTGAACGTCCGGCTGTTCGACAATCCCAACGCCGAACCGACCATCCATCGCTCGAAGGCGGTCGGCGAACCGCCGATGCTCCTCGCGTTTTCAGTATTGCTCGCGATCCGCGACGCGATCGCCGCGACCGGTGGCCAAGGTGCGGACCCGCCATTGCGCGCGCCGGCAACGCCCGAAGCGATCCTGGACGCGGTCGACGCCGTAAGGAGTGCCGCGACATGATCGCCCGATTCCCATACGGGGTCTGCGTCGAGGTGCGCGCGGTGCGCGGCTCGGCGCCGCGCGAGGTCGGCGCACGGATGCTGGTGAAGCCGAACGGGACAGAAGGCAGCATCGGCGGCGGCCAGCTCGAACACACTGCGACCACCCGCGCCCGCGACATTCTCGCCGATTGGGTTTCGGGCAACGGCCCGATCATCGACGATGTCGAAACCCGTGCGCTGGGCCCGCATCTCGGCCAATGCTGCGGCGGCGTCGTGACGCTCGCCTATACCCCCTGGCTCGAACCCCATCTGCCGCCGCCGCCTTCCCTGTTCCGTTTGCAGCTGCACGGAGCCGGTCATGTCGGGCGCGCCCTCGTGCGCGTGCTGTGCGATCTCCCCTGCACGATCGACTGGGTGGATGTCCGCCCCGACGCGTTCCCGCCGATCGCACCGGGCGACACGACAGCGGCAATAGACTGTCACCGTGTCGATGAGCCGGAAGTCATGATCGAGGCGGCACCGTCCGGCTGCATGATCCTGGTGATGACCCATAGCCATGCACTCGACGCCGCCATCTGCGAAACGGCGCTGCGCCGTGACGATCTCCCCTATATCGGTCTGATCGGCTCGGCGACCAAGCGTGCGCGATTCGAACATCGCTGGCGGCGTCAAGGTCTTTCGGCAGAGGCGATTGCCGGGTTGACCTGCCCGATCGGAATCGGCGGCATTGCCGGCAAGCAGCCGGAGGTTCTGGCCGTCGCGGTCGCGGCGCAATTGCTGCTGCAGGCTGGCGGCCCCGCCGCGGCGCCACGCAGAGAGCCGCTACTCGCCGAGCATTCCTGCGCCGGATGCGCATCCGCGACGACCCTGTGTGGGGCATCATAATCCAGGCGCTATGACGCGCATTTCGGTTATCGCCTCCAGCCTGATCGATTTATCACTTAATCCGGTATCGCGGATCGGAGAGGACAATGACACGTCTGACCACCCATATTCTCGACACGGCGAATGGCCGCCCGGCTTCCGGCGTGCGCATCCGCCTCTATGCGCAGGCGCAGCCGGGCAAGCTACTCGCTGAAGCCGTCACCGACGCGAACGGCCGCGCCGCCTGCACGCCCCAGGACGCGGCCGGATTGCCCAGCGGCGTCTATGATCTGGTCTTTTCGATCGGTCCCTATTTCGCGGCGCAAAGCCGAGAGCCCGCACCCCAAACCTTTCTCGACGACATCGTGCTGCGCTTCGGCATGAACGCCGAAGAACCTCACTATCATATCCCGCTTCTGGTCTCGCCCTGGAGCTACACAACCTATCGCGGAAGCTGAATTCCATGTTTTCATATCTAACCGGCTGGGCAATGGGCCTGCTGATCTGGCTGCACGTGATCGCGGCGATCGCCTGGATCGGCGAGTCGTTCTACTTCGTCATGCTCGACAACAGCCTGCACGAACCCGAAGAGGAGGCCGAACGGCGCAAAGGCGTGTTCGGCGAGTTGTGGGCCGTGCATGGCGGCGGATTCTATCATTCGCAGAAATATCTCGTCTCGCCGGCACGTATGCCGGACGATCTGCACTGGTCGAAATGGAAATCCTATGCGACCTGGCTTTCGGGATTCGCCTTGCTGACAGTGATGTATCTGATGCAGCCGGGCACCTATCTGATCGACCCGTCGGTTGCCCATCTCACACCGTCTCTCGCAATCATCTGCGTGCTTGGCTTTCTGCTCGCGGGCTGGGTCGTCTATGACATCGCGTGCCGGCTGCTCGGCAAGAACGATTTTGTGCTCGGCGTCGTGATCGCGATTTTCGTGGCGGCCGCCGCCTTCCTCGCGACTCATCTGTTCGCGCCGCAGGCGGCCTTCCTCATCGTCGGCGCGATGATCGGCACGATCATGTCCGCCAACGTCTTCTTCTGGATCATTCCAGGACAGAAGAAGATGGTGAACGCCCTGGCGCGCGGTGAAACGCCGGACCCGATCCCCGGCAAGCGCGCCAAACAGCGGTCCGTGCACAATACCTATTTCACCCTGCCGGTCGTGTTCGCGATGCTGAGCAGCCATTTCAGCATGCTCTACGGCGGCGCCGCCAACTGGCTCAGCCTCTGGCTGGTGATGGTCGCGGGCGCGCTGATCCGTCAGTATTTCGTCATGCGCCATACCAAGAGCGAGATCTGGCAATTGCCCACGATGGCGGCCGGACTGATCGTCATCGTGATGGTCCTGGTCGCACCCGCCCACTTGATCGGCGGGGCAGTGCACGCCCAGACCGCTGCGGCCAACGCACCTGGTCCGACCGTCGACACCGCCGCGGTCACGCCGATCATCCAGGATCGCTGCGGGAAATGCCACTCGGCGCACCCGACAATGATGTCCAGCGCACCGGACGGGTTGATCTTCGACACGGCGAGCGAAATCCATCAGCACGCCGCGCTGATCTATCAGCAGGCGGTGCAGGCAAAATCGATGCCACCAGGCAACATCACGCACATCACCAAGGCCGAACGTGCCAAGATAGGCCGGTGGTTTCAGGGTGGTGCGAAATGACCGTCATGAACAAAGCAGTCGCCGAGGCTCCGCTGACGATCGATGCGCTCAACCGGATGGCGGAGACGATGTTCGTCGAAGCGCTCGCCGATATCTATGAGCACTCGCCATGGATCGCGGCGAAAGCCGCCGCCGAGCGTCCTTTCGTCGGCACCGACGATCTCGTCGAAGCGATGGCCGAGATCGTTCTCACCGCCGATCAAGAAAAGCAACTGGCACTCCTGAACGCGCATCCCGAACTCGGCCAGTCCGGCACCCTGACCTCGGCATCGACGATCGAGCAGCGCTTCGCCGGCTTCGATCGCATGACGCAAGGTGATGCCGAACGGCTCGCGACACTCAATCGCGCCTATCGGACCCGTTTCGGCTTTCCGTTCATCATCGCGGTGCGGGGTCAGAAGAATGCCGAAGCCATCATCGAAAGACTGCAACAACGCCTTGCCCACGATCAATCCGCCGAAGCGAAGCTGGCCCTCGACGAGGTGATCAGGATCGCCAACTTCCGGCTGCGGCGCCGCATCCACGATCCACAACAACCAGTAGCATAAGCAACAATACGAACGAGGGAAACGACGACCATGAAAACCGCCGACATACTAACAGTTGAATCAAAAGGGATCGCACGCATCGATCCCGACGAAGCCCATGGCACGCCGCGCGCCCTGTTCAGGCTATGGGCGGCGGCGAATGTCGAATTCGCAACCATCACCACCGGCGCGATCGCCACCGGCGTCTTCGGTTTGTCCGCATTCGACGCAATCGCTGCCATCGTCGTGGCAAATCTCATCGGCTGTACCCTGCTCGGCCTGTTTTCGACCTATGGCGTCGAATATGGCCTACCACAGATGATTCAGTGCGTGAACTGGTTTGGTAAGCCCGGCAATCGGTTTCTGTCGTTCCTGAACTTCCTGAACGGATTTTCCTGGTTCGCGGTGAACACGGTCATCGGCAGCTACGCGTTGCACGCGACCTTGGGCACCAATATCGACCAAACCATCATCGTGCTCACCATCGTCCAGGTCTTCATCGCGCTGATCGGCCATGATTTCATCGTCGCGGCGGAACGCTGGTTCTTCTATTTCCTTACCGCCGTTTTCGTCATTCTCACCGTTTTGTCGTTTCTGCACATCACCCATTTCCCGGTGCCGAATGCGAAAAGTCTCGCCGAAGTCGGCGGCGTCTCGGGCGCTTTCCTGCTCACCGTCTCGATCATGCTGTCATGGCTCGGCGGCTGGATTCTCTATTCGTCCGACTATACGCGTTATCTGTGCTTCCGGGAGAACCGCCCGCAGATGAAGCGCCGGGTTTTTCTCAACACCTTCCTCGGTGCCTTCATCTCCTGCGTGTGGCTGGAATGCCTCGGTGCGTTCATCGGTGCAACGGTTCAGCTCAACAGCCCGTCCGACCTGTTCACCGCCTGGATTCCCGAATGGTTCCGTCCGCTTCTGATCCTTGCCATCATCGTCGGCACGGTCAGCCCGAACATCCTGAACATCTATTCGGCGTCCTTGTCCGCGCTGGCATCCGGCATCAAACTGAAGCAATATCAGGCAGCGCTTTTGACCGGCTTGGTGGGTCTGGCGATCGCCATTTTCGGACACAACAATTTCTACAAGCACTATGAACTTCTGCTGTTTTTCCTTGGCTATGTCATCATTCCCCGCTTCCCGGTCATGATCATCGCCCATTTCTGGCCGCGCCGGTCGCGCTGGTCCGGCATCGGGATCGGCCATCTCGGATTTTTCGCCTGGCTGATCGGCGTGCTATGCAGCATCCCGTTCTTCAACCAGTATCCGCTGTTCGTCGGACCGTTTGCCCGCGCCTATCCGCAATGCGGCGATATCTCCTTCTTCGTCGGCGCCTTCGCGACGACGATCGCCTATCTCGTGCTGACCGCGCCGAAATTCGCCGAAGCGCGCGAAGCCGTTCCGTCAAGCGTCGATCTGGAAACACCGTGATGAAATCGGCGCTGCGCGGCCCGTTCCTGACCTATACCGGCAATCCGTTCCAGGATGATCCTGCCTCCTGTTATCGATACGAGTCCGACGGCTTGATCGTGATCGATAACGGCAGGATCATCCATGCCGGAGCCTTCACGGCCGATCATGTGCCGCACGGAGTGGTGCCGGACCATCACCCCGATGCGCTGATCCTGCCCGGCTTTATCGATGCCCATGTGCATTATCCGCAGACCCCGATGATCGGCGCCTTCGGCAAGCAATTGCTGGAATGGCTGGAAAACTATGTTTTCGTTATCGAACAGCGCTACAACGATAAAGTCTTCGCACGGGCCATCGCAAAGCTGTTCCTGCGCGAACAGATAAGAGCGGGCGTCACCACGCCGATCACCTATTGCACGGTCCATCCTGAATCGGTGGACGCCTATTTCGAGGAAGCGTCGCTCCTGGGTCTGCGGACCGGCGCCGGCAAGGTTCTGATGGACCGGAACGCGCCCGAGGCTTTGCGCGATTCCGCGCAATCGGGCTACGATCAATCGAAACGGCTTGCCGAACGCTGGCATGGCGACGGCCGCTTCTTCTACGTGGTCACGCCGCGCTTCGCACCCACCAGCACCGAGGCGCAACTCGACCTGGCGGGCGCACTATTGCGCGAAATTCCAGGCCTCTACATGCAGACCCATCTGGCGGAAAACACCAGCGAACTGCAATGGGTCGCCGCCTTGTTTCCAGGCAGCCACGACTATCTCGATGTCTATGACCGGCATAATCTCGTCGGCCCGCGCTGCCTGTTCGGTCACGCCGTGCATCTCTGCGAACGCGAATGGCGGCGCCTCGCCCAGGCCGGCGCCACCGTGGTCCACTGCCCGACCTCCAATCTGTTTCTCGGCTCGGGCCTGTTCAATCTGAAGCGGGCGCTGGTTTCCGCCAACCCGGTGCGCACCGCGCTCGGTTCCGATCTCGGTGCCGGCACCAGTTTTTCGCCGCTCACCACGCTGAACGAAGCCTACAAGATCGCCCAGTTGAACGGCTACGCGCTATCCGCGCATCAGGCCTTCTATCTGGCAACACTCGGATCGGCCCGCGCGATCTATCAGGACGCGCATATCGGCAGCATCGAAGCCGGGAAGGACGCCGACCTCGTCGTGCTCGACCCGAAGGCTACGCCGCTGCTCGCCGCCCGTCAGGAATTTTCGGAATCGCTCGAGGAACAGTTATTCGTTCTGATGACGCTGGGCAGCGAAACCGCCGTCAAGGCAACCTATGTCGCCGGCCGCAAGGTTCATGAACGCGCACCGACGGAATCGGTCATGCCGGCACTACCGCCTCGCGTGTCCGCCGCGCCTCGTAGGATTTGAGGTGAGCATAGGCGATGCGCAGCAGCGCACCGCCGCGATGTGGTTCGCCGCGATCGAGCAGATCGCCGACGACATGATCGGCCTCGATCCTCCCGCCGCGTTCGATGTCGCGCAGCATCGATGCGGTGAAAGGAGACCCCGCCGCCGTGAGCATGGCGCGGCTGCGCTCAATCATGGCCGCACGCGGCGGAAAACCGTTTCGTTCCGCGATGACGGCGCACTCATCGAACAGCGCGGCGGCAAGATCCGCGTTCCCCGCCGCGACGATATCGCCGATTGCCGCCCGCATCAGGCAGGTGATGCCGGCGAGCGTCGCGATGAATATCCATTTCTCCCACATCTCCTGGAGAATCACGGAACTGTGGCGAGTGTCGAAATTTGCCTTGGCGAACACGGCTTCGATTGCTTCCGCGCGGGCAGTGCGCACCCCGTCGCGTTCGCCGAAGGTGAGCGTGTGAGCATCGTTGAGATGCAGAATCTCGCCTTCGGAGCCGAGTGCGGCCGAAATCGCGCATTGCCCGCCAAGCACGTGCGCGGCACCGAAACGGGCGTCCAGCGCATCGAGATGGCGCATACCGTTCAGCAGCGGCAGAATCGCCGTTTGCGGCCCGACCGCCGCGGCGAAAGCATCCATCGCGCTTTCGAGATCGTAGGCTTTGCAGCTCAAAAGAATCAGATCGAAATTTTCCCGCAATGCGTCAGCCGTAACAACCGGCGGCGCCGGCAGATCGACGTCGCCGCGCGCGCTGCGGATCACGAGGCCGTTACGGGCGAGCGACGCGGCACGCCCGGCTCGCACCAGAAACGTCACATCGGCGCCGGCTTGCAAAAGCCTGCCGCCGAAATAACCACCGGTACCGCCGGCACCGACGACAAGAATGCGCATCGCCTCAGCGATCCATGACGATCAGGGTCGAGGTCGCCGAGGCGTAAAGTCGTCCCGCTTCATCGGTCAGCCGCGCTTCGGCGAAGGCCGCGCGCCGCCCCATCGAAACAACCATGCCTTCGGCGCGCACCGTCCCGGTTTCCGCTGTGAGTGCCTTATGATAGGCGATCTTCAATTCCAGCGTCGAATAGGCTTGCCCCGGCATCAGCTTCGAGTGCACGGCGCAGCCGCAGGCGGAATCGAGCAGGGTCGCGGCGTAGCCGCCATGCACCGTGCCGATCGGGTTATAAACCCCATGGCCCGGCCTTCCCTCGAACACGGCGCGGCCGGCTTCAATCTCGACCAGATTGAAACCGAGAGTCTGCCCGATTCCAACCCTCAGCTTCGCGTCCATCAGGGCGCGCAACTGATCGAGGCCGCTTGGCCGGGCATCAAGAGCGATGTCGTTCATCATGGTTTTCCTCTCCGGGTTGATCATGTCGATCTATCACTTGCATTATAATAGTCGCAAGCGTAAATGCTTGTCACCCTCAGAAACCGCGCAAGGGTCTGCCATGCAGCGCAAGAGCTTCGGCACCATGCAGTGCCCGATCGCCCGCAGCCTCGAACGGGTTGGCGAATGGTGGAGCATCCTGATCTTGCGCGACGCCTTCCACGGCCTGACACGGTTCGATCAGTTCCAGAAAAGCCTGGACATCGCGCCGAACATGCTGACGCGACGGCTCAATGCGCTGGTCGAGTCCGGCCTGCTGGAGCGCCGCCTCTACAGCGAGCATCCGCCGCGCCATGATTACGTATTGACCGAACGCGGACGCGATTTCAGCCCGATACTCCTGGCATTGCTCGCCTGGGGCAACAAGCATTTCGCGCCAGAGGGGCCGAGTGTCGTTCTGCTGGACCGCGAAACCGGCGCCGAAGCGCAGCCGATGATGATCGACAAACTCAGCGGCAAGCCGCTCGCGACATCCCGTTTCCGCACCGCCCCAGGACCCGCGGCCGATGCGCGCACCCGCGCCCGGCTCGAAGCCGGGCGCGCGACACCGAAAACCGCATCGCGAGCGCCGGGTTAACGACCTCATACGTTCATTTTGCCGAATCGCCGCTTTGGCTTATCCCGCTTTCGAGCAACCGATCATTCGGAGACGCCAGATGCCGAACCTGACCCCTCGTAACCGTGCGGCGGCGTTCTGCGAGCGCTTTGGCCTCGATATGCCGATCCTCCAGGCCCCCATGGCGGGGGCCTGCCCGGCAAGCCTCGCCAGTGCGGTCGCCAATGCCGGCGGCATGGGCGGCATGGGTGCCCTGTTATCGACACCGGACGAGATCGCCGACTGGGCCGCCGATTTCCGCGGCGGCAGCAACGGCGCGTTCCAGGTCAATCTCTGGGTGCCGGACCCTCCGCCCCGGCGCGACGCGGCGGCGGAAGCGCGGGTGCGGGAATTTCTCGGCGGCTGGGGGCCCCCGGTTCCGCCCGAAGCGGCCGAGGCCAAGCCGCCCGATTTCGCCGCGCAGTGCGAGGCCCTGCTCGCCGCCGCGCCGCCGGTGGTGTCCTCGATCATGGGCCTTTACCCGCCGGATTTCGTCGCCGCGCTCAAAGCGCGCGGGATCGCCTGGTTCGCCTGCGCCACGACTCTCAACGAAGCCCTCGCGGCCGAGGCCGCCGGTGCGGACGCCATCGTCGCGCAGGGCGCCGAAGCCGGCGGTCATCGCGGCAGCTTCGAGGCCGCCGAGGCGGAACAGCAAAGCGTGGGACTTTTCGCCCTGCTGCCGCGGCTTGCCGACAGGCTCTCGATACCCGTCATCGCCACCGGCGGCATCGCGGATGGGCGCGGCACGGCGGCCGCCCTCATCCTGGGTGCCAGCGCCGTGCAGATCGGCACCGCCTTCCTGCGCTGCCCGGAGGCCAAAACCAATCAAGCCTGGGCCGACGCGCTGGCCTCGGTCGAGCCGGAAGCCACAAGGTTGACCCGCGCCTTCAGCGGGCGACTCGGGCGCGCGATCGCGACCGATTACGTTCGCGCGGCGGCGACCGCGATCGCACCTCCCGCGCCCTACCCGGTGCAGCGCGGCCTGACCGCGCCGATGCGGGCGGAGGCGGCACGCGCGGGCGACATCCAGCGCATGCAGGCCTGGGCCGGACAGGCGGCGTTCCTGGCCGAAGCGAAACCGGCGGCCGAGGTGGCCCGCGATATCTGGGACACCGCCCAAACCCTCCTGCCCTGATCAGGCACCGGCGGGCCGGGCGCCGGCGCGCAGCGCTTCTGCCGCGCGCTGAACGGCGTCGCGCCGGTCCGCCATCGCGGGCGCCATCCGGGCCGTAACCGCCTCAAGGATCGCAGGCGGCGCGATTTCCGGCCGTCCGGCATGGAAGGGCGGCTCTGGCGCGTATTCGAGCCCCAACTGGATCGACTGGGCAACCTCCGCTCCGGCGAGTTCGCCGATCAGCGCCAGGGAGAAATCGATGCCAGCGGTCACGCCGCCGCCGGTCAGGATGCTGCCGTCGCGAACCACCCGGCCCGGATCGGGAATGGCGCCGAATGCCGGCAGCATGTCGCGCCAGGCCCAGTGGCAGGCGGCGCGCCTGCCCTTCAGCAATCCCGCCGCGCCGAGAATGAGCGAGCCGGTGCAGACCGAGGTGACGTACCGCGCCGTGGCGGCCAGCCACCTTATGGCATCCATGTAGACCGCGTCCCGCATGGCGGCGACGCAGCCGACGCCACCCGGCACGCACAGCACGTCGCATTGTCCGATCGCGCCCAGATCGGCCAGATCGGCAAAAGTCAGGCCGTCGGCAGTCACCAATGCACCGCCAACCGATGCTACGATCACTTTCGCCCCCGCAAGCCGGGAGACGAACTGGTGCGGCCCGGTGAAATCGAGGTGGGTAACGCCGGTATAGATCGGAAAAACGATGGTGATTTGTTCGGTCATGGAGAATCCTTTCGGTTGACATCCGCATCATGAGGCCGCAGGCTTTCGGCTCAAATGACGTAGATCCCTCAATTCACGCCATGACTCGCGATATCGGCTTCTTCATCTTCCCGGATTTCCAGATTCTCGACCTGACCGGACCGCTCGCGGCGTTCCAGATCGCTGGCATGGTCGCGGAAGCCGAGCATTACCGGCTGCACGTGCTGTCCCAGCACGGCGGCGGCGTGACGGCGACGGCGGGGCTGGAGGTCGTAACGAAGCCGGTAGACGCGCGACGCCTCGACACGCTGATTATTGCCGGCGGGCGCGGCACCCGGCCCGCAGCGCAACCGCCCGGCCGTCTCGCCGCTGTCCGGTCGGCGGCTTCCGGGGCGCGCCGTGTCGCCAGCGTCTGCACCGGGGCGTTCATTCTCGCGGCGACCGGCCTGCTCGACGGACGCTCCGCCACGACGCATTGGCGCCACGCGGCATCGCTCCAGCGGCATTATCCTTCGATCCGGGTCGATGGCGACAGGATCTTCGTCAAGGACGGTCCGGTCTGGACCTCCGCCGGCATTACTGCGGGCATCGATCTGGCTCTCGCCATGATCGAGGAGGATCACGGCAGCGCGCTCGCGCGCACCGTCGCTCGGGAACTGGTGGTCTATCACCGCCGGCCCGGCGGCCAGTCGCAATTCTCCGCCATGCTCGATCTCGAACCGGACTCCGATAGGGTACGCCAAGTCTTGAGCTTCGCCCGCGAACATCTGGGCGAAGCCTTGCCTGTCGAGCGCCTGGCGGAAGCCGCCTGCCTCAGTCCCCGCCAATTCGGCCGGGTGTTCCGCGCCGAAACCGACGAAACCCCCGCCAGGGCGGTCGAGCGTCTCAGGGCGGAGGCCGCGCGGATGCGGGTGGAGGCCGGCACCGAACCGATCGAGGCGATCGCGGCATCCGTCGGCTTTGCCGATCCCGAGCGGATGCGGCGCGCTTTCCTCCGCCGGTTCGGTCAGCCGCCGCAGGCGATCAAGCGGGCGACAAGAATGGGTTCGCCGGTGCCAAGCGTCTCGCGACCGCGCTAACCCCGCGAAGCCGTCATGTCAGGACGGCGAGTGCCCCCAGTTGCCGCGCCGCATGGTCGAGAAAAGCCCGCACGCGCGCGGGCATGTGGCGCACGCTGGGCACGACGAGCTGAACCGGCAACGGCGGCGATTCGAAAGCCTCCAACAGGCGGATGAGCGTACCGGAGGCGAGATCGTCCACCACCTGGTAGGACAATGCCGCGGCAATGCCCTGGCCGGCGCGCACCGCAACCAGCTTGGCCTCGATGTCGTTCACCATCAGCCTGGGTTCGACCCGGAACGCACGCTCCTGTCCGTCGACATGGAACCGCCACACCAGCGGGCCGAGCAGGCTGGACGTGAATATGATGTCATGGCCCGCGAGGTCGTCAGGATGTCGCGGCTGCCCGCGCGCCGCGAGGTAAGCCGGGCTCGCCACCAGCACGCGGCGCACCTCGCCGACCCGCCGGACCATCAGCCCGGAATCGGCCAGCCGGCCGATCCGCACCGCGACATCCAACCCCTCCTCGATCAGATCGAGATTGCGATCCGACAGCAGCATTTCGATGCGCAGTGCAGGCCACATATCGAGAAAGGAAGTCGCCACCGGCGTTACATGCCGGCGTCCGAACACCACGGGAGCCGTCAGCCGCAACATCCCATGCAGTGACACATCCGAATCCGCGGCGCCTTGCATCACCGCATGATAATCGCCGAGCAGCCGGCGCGCCTGCTCGGCGAAACGCCGCCCGGCATCGGTCGGGGCCAGCCGCCGCGTGGTGCGCTCGAACAGCCGCGCGCCGACCCGCTCTTCCAGCCCCGCCAGCAGGCGGGTGATCGCCGGGGGCGAGCGGCGCAGGCGCCGGCCCGCCGCGGCGAGGCTGCCGGCATCCAGAATGGCGATGAAAACGGCGAGTTCGTCCAGGCGGTCCATGATTGTTCCGAATAATGGAAGATTCAATTTCGATATTTGTACATTCTACAATAAAACAACAAGAATTACCTTCGCGACTATCGCGAAGGATGAAACCGACCATGCCTCAACCCGACATCACGCTCTACGCCACCAAGCTGTCCGGCCATTGCCACCGGGTCGAGTTGCTGCTGCGGATGCTGGGGTTACCCTATCGGATCGTCGCAGCGCCGGCCGAATTCCGGCAGAGCCCGGCTTTCTGGCCTTGAATCCGCTGGGTCAGATTCCGGTTCCGAGGACGGCACGCGCGTGCCCGCGGATTCGAACGCGATCTGGTTCATCTGGCGAAACGCTATGATTCCGGGGAAATCTGGCTGCCTGACGATCCGTACGAGGCCGCATCGGTGCCGCGCTCGCCGGTTCCATCCGCCGCATAGATGCCGGCCATGAATGCCGATCCGTTCCATGCGGGCGAGCGCGAGGCGCAGCGTCTTGCCGGCACCCGGCTTTCCGGCGCCGCGATCCGCAATTTCATGCCGGACCAGCACCGGGCCTTCTTCGCCATGCTGCCGTTCCTGCCCATCGCGACGCTCGACGGCGCGGGCTGGCCGGTCGCGACGATTCTGACCGGATCTCCGGGTTTCGTCGCCAGCCCCGACCCGCAAACCCTGCGCATCGGCGCGCGTCCAGACCCGGACGATCCGATCGCCCCTCATCTCGTCGCCGGTGCGCCGGTTCAAGGGCGCCGAACGGCTCTGGCGCCTGCAAGTCTCTCACGGATGGCGCCGGCGCGGCGTGCTGCCTCTGCGCTGGGCTTTCCTGAACTATGCACCCACCACGGAGAATACCGGAACGTGGACGGAAAACCAGGCGAACGCCGCATGATGACCCGCACGCAGAAAACACGCAGCTATTCTCACGGGGTTTTCTGCAGCGTCTTGCGCGCGGCCGCCACCGCATCCTTGGCGACAGGAGCCGCCGCATTGCCCCAGTCATTGCGGATATAGGTCAGAACATCGGCGATCTGTTGATCGTTCAACAGCTTTCCGAAGGCGGGCATCGCGCTTGCCGTCGGCGCCGCCTCGGTGCCGACGCTTTGAGCGCCCTGCAGAACCACGCGCAGTAAGGTCGTCGGATTATCCGCCTGAACCTCAGGGCTGCCCTTCAGGGCCGGGAAAAGCCGCGCCTGGCCGACGCCCCGAAGCGTGTGACACGCCGCGCATTCGTCGGCGTATACCGCCCCGCCCCTTATCATCGCCGGGTTGCTGGCCGCGACCGGACGGATGTTAGCCGCTTTACCCGGCAGGGATTTCAGATACGCCGCGATGGCGTCGACCTCCGCCTCGCTCATTTTTGCGGTCACATTGGTCACAATCCCTGCCATCGGCCCAGCCGCCGCAGCATAGGAATTCCGCCCGGTCTTCAGATAATCCGCGATTTCCCCGGCCGACCAGTTCCCGAGGCCAGTGCGCTTGTCGTTGGTCAGTCCCGGAGCGGTCCAACCGCCGATAACCCGCCCACCCACCAGCGTAGCTCCGCCCGGAGCGTTATGACAGCCGGCGCAGCCATTCGACATGACCAGCTTTTTGCCCTGCGCGAGCGTTTGCGCGCTCGCGGTCCCCGACTGCGACGACGCCGCCGAAGTCGGCGGAACCAGTACGGCTTCGAAAGCGAAGCACATCAGAACGAATAGGCATGACGAAATGGCCTGTCTCATGATCTTCCGCTTTCACATGGGCACCATCGGCCCAGGATTTTTCAGGTATTTCGTCTTGATCGCGTCCAGCGCCCAATAGGTCGTCGCTCCCACGGTTCCGGTGGGATTATATCCGGCGTTTTGCGGAAACACGCTGGCTCCGAAAACGAAGACGTTCGATACGTCCCAGCTTTGCAGATATCTGTTGACCACGCTGTTCGATGGATTGTCACCCATCACCGCGCCGCCCGTATTATGTGTCGTCTGATAGGGAACCACGGAATAGGGCGCGGTTCGCGGATAGGCTGCCAGCCGTGACGCACCCATGGCCTTGCCGATCCCGGCCAGTTTCTTCGTCACGAACGCGGACATTTTCAGCTCGTTCTCGTGCCAGTCGAACGTCATGCGCAGAAGCGGACTGCCATAGGGATCTTTATAGGTCGGGTCCAGATCGAGATAGGCATCCCGATAACTGTAAACGCTGCCCTGAATGCCCAGCGCATAGACTGATTGATAATTTTCCTTGGTCGCCTTCTTCCAGCCGGAGCCCCATTTCGGATCGTCTGGAAAATACGAAATCTGGCCGATCGGCCGGCCGCCGGTTTGGGTCGCCGATATGACACCACCGCCGACGAAACCGAGCCCGGAATGATCGAAATTGTCGCCGTTGAAATCATCGACGGACATGCCGATCGCGCCGCCGGAAATAAAGGGATTCAGGATCGTATCCTTCAGCTTTACCAGAACGCCGGAAGTGCATTGATAGGCGTAATTGCGCCCCACGGTTCCGGTATTGGATACCGGATCATAGGGTTTGCCGATGCCGGAAACCAGCAGCAAATGAACGCAGTTGAACGCGAAGGCGCACACCATCACCATATCGGCGGGCTGTACCCATGTCTCCCCCGATTTATCGACATAGGTAACCCCGGTCGCCTTCTTGCCGGTGCTGTCCAGATTGATCCGCGTCACATTGCAATTCGTCCGCGCCTCGAAATTCTTGCGCAGCATCAATGCCGGCAACACGCGGGTCTGCGGACTCGCCTTCGAATAATTGCCGCAGCCGAACCGCTCGCAAAAGCCGCAATAGGTGCATTGCCCAAGCGTTACGCCAAGCGGGTTGGTATAGCTTTGCGACAGATTCCCCGAGGGCACCGGAAACGGATGATAGCCGAGCGATTTCGCGGCCTTGCTATAAAGCGTGGAGCCCAGCGGCTGTTTGTTGGCAGGCGTGGGATATTCGGCGCTGCGCGGAGCTTCGAACGGATTGCCGCCCGGCTGGATCTTGCCGTCGATGTTACCGGCCTTGCCAGAGATTCCGGCCAACTTCTCGAATCGGTCATAGTGCGGCTCAAGATCCTTGTAATCGACCGGCCAGTCCTGAATCGTCATGTCTTCAGGCAGAATATGGCTGCCATAACGCTTGGTTAAATGCGACCGAAGCCGGAAATCGGTTTCCAGAAACCGATAGGTCATGCCGTTCCAATGCACGCCCGCGCCGCCCACGCCGTCGCCGGGCAGAAACGAACTGAACTGGCGCACAGGTAAAGCCGTCTGGCTGATCTTGTTGCGCAACGTCACCGTGCTTTGCGCGGGCCGCTGGAACAGATCGAGGCGAATCGCATAGCGCAATTCGTCAGGTGCCCAAGACGGCGGAAAATCCGTCGCGGTGTCGCGCCACGCGCCGCGCTCGATCGCGACGACATTGAGCCCCGCGCCGCTCAGCTCATAGGCCAGGATGGCGCCGGTCCAGCCCAGCCCGATGATTGCGACGTCCGTTCGTGGAAGAGTACGCGCCATGGATGTATACCTCGGCTCAGGAGTGAGCGGACCAGTCGGGATGCGATTCAATGCCGATCGGTGGCTTGGGATAATGCTCGTTGTGCCGATCGACCCAATCCAGGTAATCATAGCGCGCGCCTGGAAACCCGATCATCTTCCATCCCGCCATGCCGCGATTGCCGCCATAGACCGGATCGGCGAAAAAACCTTCCTTGGTGTTCTGCCAAAGGATCTGAAAAAACGCCTTGCTGCTGAGCCCTTTCAGTCGAAGCATTCCCGATTCCATCTTGACGATGATCTTGTCCTGCTCGGTTGCGGCGAGCTGAGCGAATGACTTGCCGAAATAGGCATCGGCACAATATTCATTCAGCGCGTCGATGGTTTTCCGATAGCGCTGCGCCGGCGTGATCGGGCTTTGTGACCCCTGCCCCGGCAATCCCTCGGCGAACGGCGGCGCCATGTAGAGCCCCTTATCCTGGCCGAACGCGCCCGAAAGCTGCCTGTCGATATAGACGGCGATGCCGACCTCCTTGCCGCCGGGGGAAAGATCGTCCGCCGGAATCAGCCGGTCCACCAGCGCCTCGATCGTCGCCGCTTCCGCCGGCGTGAAATAGGTCCACCCACTTTCCGAAACCGGCACCGGCGCATGATCCTGGTCAGGGGACCAGGGCAGCGCGCCGTGATAGGTATCGGCGCTCGCTCGTGTTAAACTGCCGAGAAGTGCCGCACAGGAGGTCGAGGATACGAGAAATACGCGGCGGGTGAATCGCTTGTCAAGCATTGCTTCGGCCCTTTACCCACACAGCCGCCCTCTGCTACGACCCAGATCGGATCGCCATCGTCCAGGCCAGCATTTTTATTCAATCCGGTTAAGGACGATAGCGGCAATATGAGTTGGCACGCAAGCGATTTCTGGGCCGCCGATCAGGCAGCGAGATTCCTGCCGGCGGGTGGAACCGCCTTGAAAATTCCCTAACTGACCCCGCGTTATGCATCATGCGATACTCTGACATTCTCGCCTGGGCCGGCGCCAGCGTATACCCACGAGGGCTATCGGCGATCCGCCTCGAACAATTCCTGCAATTCGGCGATACTCTGCTGCAAGCTCGCGATCACCCGGCCTTCATCGGCGGCGAAACTCCTGGTGTCGGTCAGAATCCGTTCGTCGTGCTCGCGGAATGCCTCGACGGTCCGCGCCGCCTCGCCGGCGCCAATATCGAGCGCGGTCAGCGTCATTTCGCCGAGTTTCAGGCTGGAGAGCAGGGTTTCGCGCACGATGTGCGACACGCCGAGATCGAGCAGGAGCTGGGCATGGCGGCGGTTGCGCGCGCGGGCGAGAATGGTGAGATGCGGCAGATACCGGCGCGCGAGCTCAGCGAGTTTCAGCGCCGCCTCGGCGTCGTCCAGCGCGATCACCAGCACTTGCGCCGCATCGCCCCCCGCCGCGCGCAGCACGGAAAGCCGCGTCGGGTCACCGAAAAACACGCGCGCGCCGAACCGACGCACGAAAGCGACCTGCCCGGCATTCTGATCGAGTGCCGTGAACGGAATCCGGCGCACCGAGAGCAGCCGCCCGACGATCTGCCCGACCCGGCCGAACCCGCAGATGATCACAGGCGCCGGCGCACCGGACGCGATGTCGTCCGCCGGCGCGGGCCGCTTTCCCATGCGCGGAATCGCCAGCCGCTCGATCGCGGCAAAGATAAGCGGGGTTACGATCATCGACGCGGCGACCGCGAGCGTCGCGAGATCGGCGGTGGTCTTGGGCAGCACGCCGGCGGTCACGGCGACCCCGAACAGGACGAAGCTGAATTCGCTGCCTTCCGGCAGGGCGGCGGCGAAGCGCAGCGCGGTGGGCCCATTGCGGCGCTTGACGAAGGAGACGGCGAACCCGACCAGCGCTTTCACCGCGAGCATCGCCGCGACGGCGGCCAGGATCGTCAAAGGCTGTGCCGCCAGCAAATGGACATCGACCGACATGCCGACCGAGATGAAGAAAAACCCGAGCAGCAGCCCTTCGAACGGTTCGATATCGGCCTGGATCGCATGGCGAAACTCGGAATCGGACAGCAGCGCCCCGGCCATGAAGGCGCCGAGCGAAGCCGACAGCCCCGACCAATGAGCGAGGACCGCGGTGCCGATCACGATCAGCAAGGTCATCGCGGTAAACACCTCTGGGTTCCGCGCGCCGCCGATCAGCCGAAAAATGCGCTCGACCAGGAACATCCCGCCCGCCAGAATGGCAATCACGGCGAGCACCGCCCGCCCGGCGGCAAGCCACGGCAGATGGGCCGGAAGATGGCTCGGCAGATGCGCGGCACCGAACAGCGGCACCAACGCCACCAGCGGAATGAACGCCATGTCCTGGAACAGCAGGACCGCGAACGCGTCCCGCCCCGAAGCGGCGCTGAGCAAGCTGCGCTCCTTCAGCATCGGCAGGACGATGGCTGTGGATGACAACGCAAGGCCGAGCCCGATCAGCGCGGCCACCAGCCAGGCGAGACCGGCGAGATGGCCGAGCAAAGCGAGAATCGCCGCACTCGGCAGCATCTGACCGAAACCGAGGCCGAGAATGGTCTTGCGCAGAATCCAGAGTCGGTGCGGCCGGATTTCCAGCCCGATCAGGAACAGCAGCATGATCACGCCGAGTTCGGTGACGTTCTGGATCTGCGCGACGCCGGTGACCAGCCGCAGCCCGGCCGGGCCGATCGCGAGGCCGGCGACGAGATAGCCGACGATGCTGCCCACGCCGAGGCGGCGGGCGATCGGCACGGTGATCACCGTCGCCGCGAGCAGGGCCAACAGGGTTTCCAGCATGAGCGCGATCTCCCGAAACCACGCCAGTCGATCCGCCCAACCAAGCCCTGTCAACCGCGGGAAAGAATCGAGAGCGTCGCGGTTTTCGGCACGCGTCATTGCGAACCCGCGCTGCGGGTGAAGCAATCCGGTCTTTCCAACCGGTGGATTGCCTCGGTCGCGAACTATCCCAAGAGGGTGTCGCAAACCTATGCCGATATCGGTGGCATCTTGGCGGGCTATGGCTTCGATCGGGTCCAGGTCAGCATTTACCTGACCGACAAGGACGATTTGGCCAACCTGTTCGCCGCGATCATGGCCCTGAAACGGCTTGCCGTGGTTTCCGGGATCGGTTATTTGTAAAATACGGCCAACATTATTTATACCAAGTTGGTATGGCGTTGTTCCGTCCGGTGCAAAATAATTTCCTATACCCCGAGATGGATCAACCCATTGCCATTGGATCAAGCAAATTTTCTGAAAATCTCATTTTTGAAAATCCACCTCTTCCCCATAGTCTTCCATCATTCTCTGCGAAACCTTCTGTAGCATTGCTCTGCACGCAGAATCCTCATTATCAAATGTTGCTAATATTTGTTTTTTTCCACGCTCGCTATAATACACAGACCATCCTTGTATGGTCTCTTCAACACCAAAAAGATCACCAATATTAGTGTCTGTTATTTCGTATACGACGTTTTCTTTTATCCCATTTTTTTCTAATATTTTTTTCATGTCATTCTTATTCATGGAGCGATCTCCTTTAGAAAGCCATTTTTTATCAATTCATCAACCGAACTGGATGTCATATATTGTGTTGCCCCGCCTTCTTCATCAAACCATGCCGCAGCCCGTCCAGACTGAACAGTGAGTGGTTTCAGAACCTCAAACGCATGATATGGCATCGAAGCCTCGTCATACGGAAGTGCGCGCGCTCCGAAAGAAGCTCCTTTCGGTGACAAAAATCTACCAAAATTCGATCCATACCGGTCAATTTGCGTTCCGGGATCAAGTGTTTGACCAACCTGGTCCGATGAAAACCCGTCGTTCGGTGGCCATGATAATTTTCCAGTCTTCGGATCAAACCATTCATTCGACAGATCTGAACGAAGTTTTGGACTCTTAATTGGAGATCGCTCTGTGCGAATTTTGTCCTTTTGCACCGGATTAGACGGCGGTTCTTCTTGTGGCTCGTCCTTGGCCAACCGGACCTCATGCACATTCTCGGTGATTTTTTTGAGCAGGACTGTAATACCGAGAGAAACCAGCGCCGCCGCTGCCAGCTTGGCCGCCAGCAAAATCTCGTCTCGCGTGGTCGCTCGGTCGGCCTTGATCACCGCCTCGATGAAATCCTTGCCGGCGATCACCCCCGCCCAGCCGAACTGCCACCAGGCCAGACTCGCGATCATCATATCCACGGCAGCATCTGCCCCCGGAACAGCCTGGAGCGCCCCGATGCCACCAAGGAACACCGCCATGATGGTCAGGTTCTCAGGCGTCAGAAACGCCTCGAACTCGCCCTTCGCAGCGCCGACCAGACAGTCGGGGATCGCCTTGAACATCGCGACGATCTTCTGCCGCCCGCTCCAGCCGGAAACCGCGCCGGCCGCCGGCGGGATCGGCCGGCCGGGGTCCCGGCGGATGATGCCCTGGTGCGGTGAGCGCCGGAAACAGAACACCGCGACGGACCGGTTCTCGACGTCCCGCTTCAGCCGGTCGATCAGTTGCGGCGCCTGATCCATGGACCAGACATGCTGCCAGTCCATGTAGAAGTCGCGGATCGCGTCGATCTCGTTGCCAACGCTCCCGCTGACCCGGTGGCCGTGCTTCAGGGCATCCAGCAGACGATCGAGGCCGATCCCGCCGATGTAATCCTGGTGCCACCCATCCCCGAACACCTGGAACCGCCGCGCTTCGTGGGTGTCGAACGAATGCGGCAGCACCAGATAGACATCGAGCCCGTCGCGCAACTCCAGATGCGGATGCGACGGAAACGGTGACTGTTTCCGCCGTTGGTCTTGCCAGTACCGCCCCGGAACCTCACTCACGTCACGCGATCCCAAAGGCGCGGTACTGGAGCGGACAAGCTCTCGAAGGCCGCTCGGCATGGCAATCGTTTCATTGCCTATGTCACGATAATACGTAGCCAGAACGAATGTCCCGAACTTCGTTCCACCCAATCTACCCAAATAGCCTCTTTTGACCCTTCCAGATCAAACAACCGAAACCTCAGCGCCGCCAAAAAACCACCCGCGCACCTTCAGCACACCAGCCCGAGCGCGTTCAGCATCTCAGCCTGATCCTCGAAAAACGAGGCGAAGGCGTCCGTGATTTTTTCGTGGGTCTCGGCGTCCGTCCGCTCGGCGACATCCTCGGCCCAGCGCGTGAGGGTCGCACGGTCCGGCCGGGGCAGCGCCTGTCCGATCGTCGCCTCGTTCAGCCAATCCTGCTGGCGCAACACGGCGAAGGCGGCGAGGCCCGGCAGGGTGAACCCGCCGCCGAGCGCGGGCACCGCCAAACCGACCGGCTGCATCACGCTGCCGCCCTGCGCGATTTCGGCAAACATCGCGGCATTCAGCCGCACCGAGGCCGGGTCCATCCGCGCCGCCGGATCGGCCACGGCCACCGCCTGCCCGGTGCCGACTAGCATGGCGGCAAGCTCCGCCGGCTGCGTCACGGTCGTCCTGGCCGGATCGCCGCGCCGCGCGACATCGAGCAACTCGCCGATGCTCGCCGGCCCCTGGGCAAGCCGCGCGAAAACCGGCTCGTAGAGGGCTTCGTTCATCGTCGCCCGGCCTGACGACGTGTTGAATTCCAGCTTCCGGCGCGCATGAGGCACTGCGAGGCCGAGCCATATCCCGCTCAGCATCGCGTCCCGCCGCGCCGGCTCCAGCCGCATCGCGCCGCGGATGAACACGTCGTGGCGCAGCGGCTGCCCGGTGCAGACATCCTTGATCAGCTCCAGCATCACCGGGTCCTCGAACTCGGCGGCAATCGCGCGCGCGACATCGCCGATGATCAGATCCGGGAAATTCTCCAGCAGCCGCGCCGAGCCGGCATAGGACAGTTTTGCTTCGGCGAACCGCACCGCGACATCGATATGAAAGCACGGCGCCCAGTTCTCGTTCATGAATTCATGGGCGAGATAGGCGGCGGGCTTGTCGGCGATATGTTCGATGATCCGCCGCGCCCAGGGTTCGACCACGTCGTCCCCCGCTTCGGCCAGCCGCCGCACCAGACCGAAACCGCGCTCGGCCTGACGATCGGCGCGAAACGCGAGGCGCGACCCGCTTTCGCGCATCAGCCGCTGCAGCCCGAGCATCCCGCGCCAGGCCGGCAGCACGTCGTAGCTGACATGGCACAGGCCGCCCGGCTTCAACTTCGCATCGAGCAGCCGCAGCACGCCGTCCCGCACCGGCGGCGCCACCCAGGTCCAGACCCCGTGTAGACTCGCGGCATCGATCTCGGGCAGCGCCATCGCGGTGGGACTTTCGGCGAACCGCGCAAGATCGGCCTCGACGAACCGGCAATTGGCGATGCCCGCCCGCGCGGCGAGCGAGCGTGCCGCCGCGACATGGGCGGGGTTGAAATCGAGCCCGGTCACCTGCCAGCCGGGATTCGCCGCCGCCAGGATCAGCGCGGTGAAACCGCGCCCGCAGCCGATATCGACGAAATGGAACGCCCCATCCCGGTTCGGAATCGGCGCCGCGAATCCCGCGACCAGCGCGGTCAGCGCCATCTGGCGCGGCGACTGCTCGGCATAAAATCCGGGCGCATAGGCGATATCGGTCACATAGCCGCCCCCCCAGCTCATGCCGTCCTCGCGGATTCGATCGTCGCCGCACTGAAGGTCGCCTGATCGGCGCGCGGCGGCCCGGTCAGCGCCGAAGCGGGCGAGGGCAGCCAGCCGGTCCAGGACAGTCTGGGCGCCGAAGCGCCGCCCAGCTTCATCACCGGGATTTCGGCGGGGTCGAGAATCAGGTTCACCGCGAAATCGGCCTCCATGCCCACATAGGCGCGCACCATCGAGACCAGCCGCCGCAGCACCGGCTTGTCCGGCAGCAGCGCCTCGAATTCGCTCCGCGACAGCGGACCGATGCGCAGCAGAAATCGCGCCTGCTGGTCGAAGGCGCGCGCGCCCGCCGCGCAATCCACGCCCAGCCGGTTGAACTGGCCGGGCGAGCGGCCGCGCGGCATGCGGCTCTGCTCGTCGGGATCGAGCCGGAGCCAGCTCCCGGCGAATTCCTCGATCTCCACCTTCCGTTCCAGCCAGTCCGACACCAGCGCCCGCAGCCGGTCCGCCGAGCGCGGCCGGCTCGCAAAGAAACCCGCGTAATGCTGGATCGCCGGCGCCCCGGCGGCCAGGCGCCCGATCAGGTGCCTGGTATCGAACCCGGTCAGCGCCAGCAGGATCCGCCCGGCGGGATCGCTTGCCGCCGGATCGTCCGCCGCCCCGTTGTGGCGCATCACCGTCCGGTGCCCGATCTCCGCCGCGAGATGCGGACGATATTTCACCCCCGCGACGGCGAAGCCCGCAACCAGCCGCTGCGCCAGCAGCGCGAGGAAATCCGCCATCGCCGGCGAGCGGGCCCGGTTCGCCTGGGCGACCAGCTCGGTATACCAGCGCGGCAGCGGCCCCGATGCGCCGATTAGCCCGATCAGCCTTGTCGAAAGCCGTCCCGGTGCCGCCGCATCGACTTCGGCAACCGGATGCGCGAGCGACACCGGCGCCGAAAAGCCGATCGCCTCGCCCGCATCGCGCCTGCCCGACGCGATCCAGAGCAGCCGCACCGCCGCGCCGAAGCGAAACCGCGCCGGCACGCGCACCAGCCGGGCGAACGGCCCTTCCGTCATAACAGGGTGCGATGCCCGGCGCGCGGCGGAAACCGCATCGCTGGATCGGTCCGGCCGCGCAGCCGCAGCGTGGTGCGGACGAAGGAATTGATCGTGCCGTGCAGCGCGAGAAACCGTTCCAGCACCGCGCCGAGCAGAAACAGCCCGTTTTCCTGGTAGGGTTTCGGGTCGAATTCGAGCGTCACGTCGAGCCCGCGGCAGAAGCTGCCGAGCCGCCCGCCCGGCACCCGCGCGATGCCCGGCTTCGCCGAAACGCCGATCAGCGCCTCGATCGCCGCCCGTGTTTCCGCCGTCTCCGCCCGGTCGTACAGGCGCAGCACGTCGCGCAGCGCCGCCGCACCCTCCGCCCCGCCGACCACCGACAAATGCCCGAGCGAGAGATGCGAAATCAGCCGCCACGCGCCGCGCTCGGCAAGGCGCGGCCGTAACGTCGCCCCCGGCGGCGTCAGGCAGGCGATGCGCGAAACCCCATCATGCGGCGATAGCGGCGTCAGATGTGGATGGCCGCCGCCGAACGGCAGCGCCGCCGGCAGATCGCGATTGACGCACAGCGCCTCGACCGACAGCACCGTATCTGCGCTGGTCTGCGGGTCGAATTCCGGCGCGAAGGGTGCGAGGAACGTCTCGGTTCCCCCCAGCGCCGCCGTCGCCGGGCGGCGCGCTTCGAGATAATACCCGCCCGGCGCCGCGCCCTCGCCATGACCGGCGCGATAGAAGGGCAGCCACGGCTTCACATTGCCTTCACGATCGGTCTCCCGCACGCCGGTAATGCCCCAGACCTCCATGCCGGTGGCACGCCGTGCGTCCGGCACCACCCGATATTCGGTATCGGTGTGATCCAGGCGGATCGGCTCGCAATGCTGGGAAAAGATGTTCACCACCGGCGTGCAGCCGAGGGCGAGGTGCTCGGCGCTCACCGCACGCTCCAGCTCGATCGCCGAACGGTCGAGATAGATGAAAATCTCCAGCCGGTTGCCCGAATGCGCGAGCGTCTTGCGGTCGAGCCCGTCGAGATCGAAGAACATGAATTTTTCGGAAAACGCGAAATACTCGGCGAGCAGCCGGAATCCGGTGAAGCCGCGCGAGGGCCAGGGCAACAGCGCCTCGTCCTCGGCGAAACCCACCGGCACCACCGCCTCGCGCCCCAGGATCACCGGGTTCGGATCGCCCGGCGCCTCGGCCAGCGCCACCCCGATCGTATGGGCGGCAAGCAATTCGTACAGATGCGGCGCGATCGCCGGACCGCCGCGCAGATAAAACCGCAGCCGGTCGAGCCCGAGTGCTGCGAAGCTCAGCTCCGGCGCCATGGTGCCGAGCACGATGCGCAGCACCGACGCCGCACCCGGCGCGAGCGGATTGACCGGCGCCACGAAAGGCTGGCCGGCGAGCCGGACCTGCTCGATCCGTACCGGCCAGAGCGAAACCGGATAGGCGGTCTGGAACCGGCACGCCTGGCCGCGCACCCGCTCGGTCTCCAGCACGAAACCGGCTTTCAGATGAACATTCGCCTGCAAATCGGGCCGGCATTCGAACTGTGCGATCGCCGCCGAGGGGATCGGCGCCAGAAATCCCGGATAGAGCGCGCCGAGCAGCGCGTCGGTCAGCTCGGGAAACTCGTCGTCCAAACGTTTATGGACCCGCGCCGACAGGAACGCGACGCCGTCGAGCAGGCGGGCGACATGCGGATCGTCCACCGCATCCGGCGACAGCCGCAGCCGTCCGGCGATCTTGGGATGGGTCTCGGCGAACTCCGCCGCGAGCTTGCGGATCGCGAGCAGTTCGCGGTTGAAATAAGGCAGCAGCGCGTCAGACAAAACGCTCGCCTTTCACTTCGATCTCGGCAGAGGTCGCGTCCACCACGGTATCGAAGCTGATCGGCTCGGGCGCCGGATCGGCGTGCAGCAACCCGTCGATCCGCATATGCAGTGTCGGGTCGAGCGGATTTTCCGCCGGCACCAGCCGCACCGTCACTTGCGCGAAACGCGGCTCGAACAGCTTGATCGTGCGCTCGACCTCGGCGCGGAACGCCTCCCGCGCCCCCGGATCGGCCATGCTGCCCGAGGTATAATCGGGCAACCCGTAGCCGGCGATCGAGGATTGCAACTCGCCGAGCAGAGGCGGCAGCGACCGCCAGCGGCGCTTGGCGTTGAGCAGGGCTTCGAGATCGCGCCGCACCGCGCGGCGCAGCACGGCGAGCGCCTCGCCGGGCGAAATCGGCCGGTCGCGGTCGCGGTCCGGCGCGTCGTCGAGCAGCCGGTCGAGCGGCGAAAGCTGCACCCGCGCCCCGGCATCGCGCACCCGGTCATTGAAGGCGGCCTTGCCGCTCACGGAAATCCGGCGCTCATCATTCGGCGAAGCGCAGCGCGCCGAGTTCCATGATCGGCACCGCCTCGTCACCCACCAGGAACTCGCGCTGACCGACCCCGGCAACCGGCCCGTCGCCTTCGGTCCAGACCGTGGCGCGGCCGAGGCGGTATTCCGCGCCGAGTGCCGGATCATCCGACGCATAGGTGACCGGGATATAGACATCGCCGTCCGGCCCGGACGCGACGGCAAGGCTGGCCCGGCGCCAGATCAGGTCGCGCGGCCGCACGGGCTTATGGAAGGTGATCTCGGCGACGCGGGCGATCGGCACCCAGAAATATTTCCCGGTCGTGGTCAGAACTTCGAGAATGCCGGAGGTGATATCGCTCGCGTCGCGGAAATCCTCGAACTTAACGCCGTCGGCTTCGCCCGTCATTGTCTTGCGGCCGGCTTCGGCCGCATCGGCCGCCTTGCGTGCCGCCGCCGCGTCGCCGGCCCGGAGCGCGACCAGCGCTTCCAGCAATGCGCGTTCGACCGGCCCCGGCTCGTCCAGAAACTCCGGCACCCGCCCGTCGCGATAAAGCTGGCGGCGCGCCATCTCGGCGCGCAGCAACTGGCGGAACTCGGCAACCACCACCGCGGCGCCGGGATCGAGCTGGCCGGCGGCGTCGAGCAGTACGTCGGCGCGTTCGAAATTGCCTGCGAAGACCAGCATTTCCGCGAGCAGAACCCGTGCGGCGACATCGGCGGGCTTCGCCTTCACCGCAACGGTCGCGGCGGCGATCGCATCGTCGAGACGCCCGGCCCGGAACGCGGCTCCCGCACTGCCTTCCGTCGGTATCGTGTTGCCCTGCATTGTCAACGCCCCTGCCCGTTACGTTACGAACGATCGTATTGAAACACCGGCGCCGGCGCAATGCCATCGCAATCGTGATGTTTACGGCCCCGCAAGGGTGCGCTAACATCCCGGCGGGACCGTGCGACGATCGAAGCCGAGCCGATTACGGTTGACCTTGCGTGCGGCGGCGGCATACGATCCGGCAAAAGAACGGAACCGGCCGGGTCGTGCGATCCGGCACGACTTATGGCCGATGTTTCACCCGAAACAGTGACGGCTCGCGACACAGGCGCCTTTTGGGGGACCGGACGATGAGCGGCAGTATTCATGAAAAACTCAAACGCGTGCGCAAGCCGCGCGTGCATATCACCTACGATGTCGAAACCGAAGGCGCGCAGATCGAACGCGAACTGCCCTTCGTCATGGGCGTCATGGGCGATTTCTCCGGCGATCCGACCCAGCCGCTGAAGCCGCTGGCCGACCGGAAATTCATCCAGATCGACCGCGACAATTTCAACGACGTGATGGCGCGGATGACGCCCGGCCTCAAGCTCAAGGTCGACAACAAGCTCGCCGACGACGGCAGCCAGATGGCGGTCGATCTCAAATTCAACGGCATCGAGGATTTCGACCCGGAGCGGGTGGTGCAGCAGGTGCCGGCGCTCAAGGCGCTGCTGGAGACGCGCAACAAATTGCGCGACCTGATGAGCAAGGCCGACCGTTCCGAGCAGCTCGAATCCCTGCTCGAACAGGTGCTGCAGAACGATGCGGAGCTGAAGGCGCTGTCCGGCGAACTCGGCCTCGGCAAGCAGGAGGGTTGATCGATGTCCGGCACCCAGTCAGACCCCGCCGCCGCCACGACGACGACGACCGAAACCGTCAGCCTGCTCGACCAGGTGGTGGGCGCGACCAAGCAGACCGAGCCCGATCGCGCGCAGGAATTGGTGAGAACGCTGGTCCAGGAAGCGCTGACCGGCACCGTCACCTTCGACAAGAACCTGACCCGCACGATCGACCGCGCGATCGCCGCGATCGACCACAAACTTTCGGTCCAGCTCAACGAGGTGATGCACAATCCGCGCTTCCTTCAGCTCGAAGGAAGCTGGCGCGGCCTGCATCATCTGGTGATGAACTCGGAAACCGGCACCTCGCTCAAGATCAAGGTCGTGAATATGACCAAGCGGGAGCTGAACCGCGACCTGACCAAGGCGGTCGAGTTCGACCAGAGCCAGTTGTTCAAGAAGCTCTACGAGAACGAATTCGGCACGCCGGGCGGTGAGCCCTATGGCGCGCTGATCGGCGACTATGAATGGACCAACCACCCGGACGACATCGAATCGCTACGGCTGATCTCCAACGTCGCCGCCGCGTCCTTCGCGCCGTTCATCTCCGCCGCCGGCGCCGGCATGTTCGGCTTCTCGGACTGGAACGAGCTGTCGAAACCGCGCGATCTCGCCAAGATCTTCGACACGGCGGAATACGCGAAATGGCGCGGCTTCCGCGACACCGAGGATTCCCGCTTCGTCTCGCTGGTGATGCCACGGGTGCTCGCCCGGATGCCCTACGGCGCCGCGACCGCGCCGGTCGAGGACTTCAATTACGAGGAAGCGCCGCAGGACCCGTCGGGTGCGGCGCGGCCGATGGGGCATCACGATTATTGCTGGATGAACGCCGCCTACATGATGGGCGAGCGGCTGACCGCGAGCTTCGCCACGTCGGGCTTCTGTGTGGCGATCCGCGGCGCCGAGGGCGGCGGCAAGGTCGAGAACCTGCCGTTCCACGTCTTCCAGTCCGACGATGGCGACATGGACGCCAAATGCCCGACCGAAATCGGCATCACCGACCGGCGCGAGTTCGAGCTTTCGAATCTCGGATTCCTGCCGCTCTGCCACTACAAGAACACCGACTATGCCGTGTTCTTCGGCGCGCAGTCGGCGCAGAAACCCAAGAAATACGACCGGCCGGACGCCACCGCGAACGCCGCGATTTCCGCCCGCCTGCCCTATATCATGGCGTCCAGCCGGTTCGCCCATTTCCTCAAGGTCATGGCGCGCGACAAGATCGGCTCGTTCATGGAAGCCAAGGATTGCGAGAACTGGCTGAATCGCTGGATCGGCAACTATGTCAACGGCAACCCCGATGCCGGGCCGGAAATGAAGGCCAAGTATCCGCTGCGCGAGGCGAAGGTCGAGGTCAAGGAAATCCCCGGCAAGCCCGGCTCCTACAACGCGGTCGCCTATCTGCGCCCCTGGCTGCAGATGGAGGAATTGACCACGTCGATGCGGATGGTCGCCCGCATCCCGCAAAAGGCATGAATCCTACTCTGGCGGCGATCCGACGGCGTTTTGCCGCGCTCCGGTGCTCACGTACTGACGTACGCTCCGCTCCGGTGCTCGCAAAACACCGCCGGCTCACTCGCCAGAGCGAATTCCCCAACACTCTCTAATCAAGATGCTGCGCGAGGCCGTTTTGTCCGGCCGCTATTTCGGCGACCGGCATCAGGCGGCGGCCGGTGATCTCGCGCGATTTCTCACCGCCTCGGCCCCGGCGGCGCTGTCGCTCTGGCTCGGCGCCGATACCGCCGGCATCCTGCGCGATCCCGACCGGTTCGGCGCGATCCTCGACCACGACATCGCGACGATCGACGCGATGCTGAACCGCCAGATCGACGCGATCCTGCACCATCCGCGCCTCACCCGGCTCGAAGGAAGCTGGCGCGGCCTCGACTGGCTCGCATCGCGGATCGAGGTGAACGGGCGCGTCCGGCTGCGCGTTCTGCACGCGTCCTGGCCGGAGCTTTGCCGCGACCTCGAACGCGCGCCGGAATTCGACCAGAGCAACCTGTTTCGCCGGATCTACGAGGATGAGTTCGGCAGCCCAGGCGGCGAGCCCTATGGGCTGATGGTGATGGATTACGATATCCGCCACCGTCCCGGCCCTGGTGCCGCGACCGACGATGTCGCCGCCCTCGCCGCCTTGTCGGCGGTCGCCGCCGCCGCGTTCTCGCCCATGGTGTTCGGCGCGGCACCCGCGCTGTTAGGGGTGGACCGGATCGACGAGCTGTCCGGCGTGCTCAACCCGGCGGCGATTTTCGCCGGGCCCGACTATCAGCGGTTCCGCAATCTCGGCAACCGGGAGGATATGCGCTTCGTCGGCATCGCCCTGCCGCGCCTGCGCGCCCGCCCGCTCTGGGATGAGGCGCCGGCGGCGCAGCGCGGCTTTCGCTATGCCGAGCAGGTGGACACGGGCGACGACATCGTCTGGTTCGCCGCCGGCTACGCCATCGCCTTCGCCGTCGCCCGCGCGATGACGACCTATGAGTGGCCGGCCGACATGCGCGGCTACATCCAGGACTGGCCGGGCAGCGGCCTGATCGAGGCCGGCACCGCGCCGCATTTCTCGCCCGATCCGCCGGAAGGGCTCGATCGGTTCGAGACCGAGCTTGCCTTGACCGACGCGCAGGAGCGCGCCCTGGTCGATGCCGGGCTGATGGCGCTGTCATCCCTCGGCTTCGGCGGCCAGACCGTGCTGGGCGCCGCGCGCAGCCTGCAAACCCCGCGCCGCTATGCCGGTCCGCGCGGCGAGGCCGCCGAGGCGAATGCGCGCCTCTCCGCGCAGTTCAACACCATCGTCTGCGTCGCCCGCTTCGCCCATTTCATCAAGGTGATGGGCCGGGACATGACCGGCGCGTTCCGCACCGCCGCCGAGATCGAGCGCGAATTGTCCGCCTGGCTGCGCCGCTACACCAATGCCAATCGCGATGCCGGGGCGGAAACCAGGGCGCGCTACCCGCTGCTCGACGCGTCGGTCCAGGTGCGCGAACTGCCGGCGAAACCCGGCTCGTTCGGCTGCACCATCCTGTTGCAGCCGCACTATCAGCTCGACGACATCGCCGCCTCGTTCCGGCTGGTCACCGAACTGTCTGCTCCGGGCGTTGGGTAAGACGCGTTCGTTGATTTGTTCAATATTTTTGAACGAGACGAGTCCGAAATGGTATTCCAAGATTGTTATTGTTCTTTAGTTTTTTCTAATTTTTCTAAACGAAGTTCTAATTGATGTAGTTTTTCAGAAATTTTTGATTTGTTTTGGGCTGTAATATCATTTTTAATTAATACATAAGCGCCGCTCCACAGGATTATTGTAAAATTGATTGAGTAGGCCAAATAGTTAAACACAGCACCACGAACAATTATTGAGCGGAATGTCACAAAAAAGAATGACAACGTTGAAAATGCAAATATGATGGATTCAACGCCCCCTGAATCAATAAATTTGATAATAGCGTTACCATTTGGCCAATGGATTTTTCTCATGACAAATGCTCTCCTTCCGCCGTTTCCCCGCGTTGCGTCATCGCGAGCTGAAAGCGAAGCGGTCCATTCCGGGGTTGGCAAGATAAATTGCTTCGCCTCCGGCTCGCAATACTTCCAACTCGCGACAGCCGATCAGTGAGAGCGAGTTTCGATCTAATAAAATCCTAAATTTTCCTCACTGCCCCGGCTTAATCCCGAGCGCCGTCAGCATCGCCTGCCGGGTCGCCGGATCGGCCAGGATATCCTCGATCAGTTCCGGCCAGGATAGCCGCGCGCGGCGCACCGCCTCGTCGATGGTGAGCGGGATCGGCGATTGCGGCTCGGTGCGGCGGAAAAATTCGGCGATTTCGCTAAGCTGGCGCAGCGCGTCCTCGCGCGAGCGCACCGGGCCGCGCGCCTGCGGCACACCGCCGGCCTGATCGGGCATTGCCATCGTTTCAGCCTCGGCTTCCGTGGGCGCCGCCGCTTCGGGCACGACCGCCGGCGCGTAACGCCGGGCGATCGCGGCAATCTGGTCGAGCAATTCGCTCACCCGCCCGGTCGGCGGCGAATCCGCGCCGGCCACCTCGTCGAGCGCCGCAGCCATGGCGCGCCATGCGGTCGCCGCATCCTGCGCCGCGCGCGCGAGGCCGGCGAAATGCGCCGCACCGGCGGCGCGCGCCGCAACCTCCAGCTTGGCGAATTCGGGAACGCCCGCGGCAATTCGCGCGGCCTTGCGCTTCTCGTCGCCGAGCCCCGCGGTTTCCTCCGCCTGCTGGAACTGGAACAGCGCCACCGGCGTCCCGTCGGGCATCGCGAACAGCGGCAGCTTGCGCAAGGGCTGCATCAGCGTGCCGTCGCCGCCCACCCCGTTCAGCCCGGCGACCGGGGCAAGCCGCGTCTCCATCCCGTCCTCGTCGGGCAGCGGATGCAAACCGTCCCAGAAGCCTCTCGCCAGCCCTTCGATGAGCCGCGCGCCCTGCGCGAGACCGCCAAGCCCCTCCTCGCGCAGCAGCGCCTCGGTCAGCCACGCCGCGACCTCGAGATCGCGGGTTTTCCCGAGCACCGATTGTGAAACTTGCAGGACAGTGCGCCAATGCTGCGCGGCATCCGGCTCCAGCGACGGATCGGCGTCCGCCGCACGTTCGGCGGCCCGCGCGTCAGAGCGCGCGTCGCGCAGCCGGTAGTAAAGCGACTGAGGCGCGTAATCCGCGCGCAGATCGGCGCCGCAGGGCGCATCGCCCTCGATCGGTTCTAACAAAACGGTAAGGTCGAGCGCCATGCCCACGCGTCTCCAAGGTAACACAGGTCATACGAAAGCGAAGTTTTCCGATCCGATCTGGACAAGCAGACCATTAACACATAACATCGAACGTGACTATTCTTGCGCCGGAACGACGCGGGATGGTTTCGGTCTGCAAAAATTCGAGAGGGAGGTCATGGCGGCGATTGATCTGAAATCGTTGATCGCACGGCTGGATGATCATTGCCGTCGCAGCCTGGAGGCCGCTGCGGGGCTTACCCTGTCGCGCAGCCATTACAATGTCGAGATCGAGCACTGGCTGCTCAAGCTCGCCGACGGCACCGACACCGACATTCCGCTCATCCTGCGCCATTACGAGATCGATCACGGACGCTTCCTGATCGATCTCAACCGCGGGCTCGACCGGATGAAAACCGGCAATGCCCGCGCCCCCGCTTTGTCGCCCGACATCGTCGATCTCGCGAAACAGGGCTGGCTGCTCGCCTCCATCGAGCACGGGCTGTCGCGCACCCGCTCCGGCCATCTGCTCTGGGCGCTGCTGGCCGATGAAGGGCTGGCCCGCCGCGCCCGCGACGCATCGGGCCAGTTGCTGAAAATCCAGCCCGACGCGCTGAAACGCGATTTCGCCGCGATTACCGGCAATTCCGCCGAGGCGCAGAGCGCGACCCTCGCGGCGGACGGCGCGCCCGCCGCTGGCGGCGAGGACGGCGCGGCGCGCCCCGGCGGTTCGGCGGCGCTCGACCAGTTCACCGACGATCTGACCGCCCGCGCGCGCGTCGGCAAGATCGACCCGATCCTCGGCCGCGACTTCGAAATCCGCCAGGCGATCGACATCCTCACGCGCAGGCGCCAGAACAATCCGATCTTCACCGGCGAGGCCGGGGTGGGCAAGACCGCCGTGGTCGAAGGCTTGGCGCTGAAGATCGCCGAGGGCGACGTGCCGGAGGCGCTGAAGCCCGTCACCATCCGCACGCTCGACATGACGCTGCTCCAGGCCGGCGCGGGGGTGAAGGGCGAATTCGAGAACCGGCTGAAATCGGTGATCGACGAGGTGAAAGCCTCGCCCAAGCCGATCGTCCTGTTCATCGACGAGGCACATACGCTGATCGGCGCCGGCGGAGCGGCCGGCCAGAACGACGCCGCCAATATCCTGAAACCCGCCCTCGCGCGCGGCGAATTGCGCACCATCGCGGCGACGACCTGGGCCGAATACAAGAAATATTTCGAGCGCGACGCGGCACTCACCCGCCGCTTTCAGGTGGTGAAGGTCGAGGAGCCGGCCGAACCGATGGCGACCGCGATGATCCGCGGCCTGGTCGGCACTTTGGAAAAACACCACAAAGTGCGCATTCTCGACGAAGCGGTCAGCGAGGCGGTGCGGCTTTCCGCACGCTACATCCCGTCGCGCCAGTTACCGGACAAGGCGATTTCCCTGATCGACACCGCCTGCGCGCGCGTGGCGATGAGCCAGGTGACCGAGCCCGCGCCGATCGAGGATCGCCGGCGCCGCATTGCCCTGATCGACACCGAAACCGGCATTCTCGACCGCGAGATGGCGAGCGGCGGCGACCACGCGGCGCGGCGCGGCGAACTCGCCGAGGAACGCGCGAAACTGACCGACGAACTCGCCGCGCTCACCGCGCGCTTTGCCGAGGAAAAGACCCTCGCGGCCAAGATAGCCGAATTGCGCGGCAAGCTCGAAACCCCTGATTCCGCCGAGGACAAGGACGCACTGCGCGCCGAACTTGCCGAGCGAACCGCCGCGCTGAAGGCCCTGCAGGGCGAGGAACCGCTGATCTTTCCGGTGGTCGACGGCCAGGCGGTCGCGGAAATCGTCGAAAGTTGGACCGGGATTCCGGCGGGACGAATGCAGTCCGATGAGATCAACACGGTGCTCAACCTGCGCGCGGCGATGGAGCGCCGCATCGTCGGCCAGCCGCACGCGCTGGAAGCCGTCGCCCAGGCGATCCGCACCTCGCGCGCCCGCCTGACCGATCCGCGCAAGCCGATCGGCGTGTTCCTGATGGTCGGGACCTCGGGCACCGGCAAGACCGAAACCGCGCTGACCCTCGCTGACCTGCTCTATGGCGGCGAGCAGAACGTCACCACGATCAACATGACCGAGTTCAAGGAGGAGCATAAGGTTTCGCTCCTGATGGGCAGCCCGCCCGGCTATGTCGGCTATGGCGAGGGCGGCGTGCTGACCGAGGCGGTGCGGCGGCGGCCCTATTCGGTCATTCTGCTCGACGAGATGGAAAAGGCGCATCCCGGCGTGCAGGACGTGTTCTTCCAGGTGTTCGACAAGGGCAACATGAAGGACGGCGAAGGGCGCGACATCGACTTCAAGAACACCGTCATCATCATGACCTCCAACGCCGGCACCGAGTTGATCGACAAGCTGTTCGCCGATCCCGAAACCGCGCCCGACGCGGCGGGGCTGGCCGAGGCGCTGCGCCCGGAGCTGATGAAATATTTCAAGCCGGCCTTTCTCGGCCGGGTGACGCTCGTGCCGTATTTCCCGCTATCGGACGCGGTGATCCGCCAGATCGTCGGGCTGCAGCTCAACCGGATCGCGCGCCGGGTGCGCGAATCCTACAAGGCGAGCTTCGATTACGTTCCCGAACTGGTCGAGACCATCGCGGCGCGCTGCAAGGAAAGCTCGTCCGGCGCGCGCAACGTGGAAAACATCCTCTCGCGCAGCCTGCTGCCGGAGCTGTCGGCGGAGGTGCTGGCCCGGTTGGCGGAGGGCGAGACGATTTCCCGCGTGACTGTCGGCATCGATCCGCAGGGATCGTTCCGTTACGAGCTTGGCTAGGCTTTTCACAACCCAGCAGGAGAGAGACTATGGCTATCTATATGAAATACGCATCGATCGACGGCGATGTGACCACCGAGGGATATTCGAAATATATCGAGCTGAACAGCGTGCAATGGGGTGTCGGCCGTGGTGTCGCGATGCAGTCGGGCAGCGGCGAAGGCCGCGAATCCAGCCTGCCGAGTCTGTCCGAAGTGACCGTCACCAAGGATTATGACGTTTCGAGCCCCGACCTCCTGAAGGAAGGGCTGAGCGGCGGTGCGAAGGATGTCGATATCGTCTTCACCCGTACCAACAAATCTGGCTCCGGCGTCGATAAATATCTCGAAGTGAAACTGAAGGACGTCATCATGTCGGGCCTGAGCATGAGCTCGGGCGGTGATAAGCCGAGCGAATCCCTCTCGCTCAACTATTCGTCGATCAGCTTCGTCAGCATCCCGATGAAGGACGACGGCACGCAAGGCACCCAGAGCGTGGTGAACTTCGACCTCAAGACGATGAAAATGAGCTGATTTTGCTCCAACCCGGCGCGCAAGCGCCGGGCTTTCTCCCGTCAAAGATTAGATGCCGTAATGGGCCTGTGGCCGAGCTATAGGCGGCGTGGTGGCTGTCCCCCAGAGTGATGGTGTGTTGAACGGGGGTCCGAATGGGTCGGCCCCAAGCATCATCGAGGAACAGCCATGG
>NZ_JAKGBZ010000027.1 GCF_021556475.1 Acidiphilium iwatense
TTGAGCGTACTCAGGCCAAAGCGCTCCACTGGTTCGCCGATCTTGGGTGATTAACCATCTGATACTAGCTCTTCATTGCCTATAAGTTACGATTATATCTTACGAAAATTTCGAAAGTCTTGAAATTTGGACAAGGCGGGTATCAATAACGTCCTTCAAGCGCACCAGCCGCGCGTGCGGGCCGAGGCTTCGGGGCTGATCGGCCGCGCCGGCGATAGGAGTCTCGCATCGCTCGGCGGCAGCGAACCCGATCTTGCGCCGGCGCCACGCCGTCGATCCGATTCGGCCTGATCGTTTTCATCACGCCCGTGCGGAAATTCACGTTTGCGACAGGATGGATCGCTTCGGCCGCTGCGCGGCCTCGCGATGACACGTTGGGGATGTGACGGACGCCGTGGCGCGGTTTTTGCCGCGCCACGGCTGACCGGGGTTTTGGCTGTCAGACCAGCTTCTTGAGCGAGGGCGAGGCCTTGAAGCGGACGGTCTTGCCGGCTTTCACCTTGATTTCCGCGCCGGTGCGCGGATTGACGCCCTTGCGTGCCTTGGTCTTGCGCACGGTGAAGGTTCCGAAGCTCGGCAGGGTGAATTTGCCGTTCTTTTTCAGTTCCTTGACGATCGCCTCGATCAGGTCGGTGGCGGCGCGATTGGCGGCAACGCCGGTGATCTCGGCAGAGCCCTGGATGACTTCGGCGATAAACGCTTTCGACATGGTCGAAGCCTCTTTCGTGTTCTTGATCGGCGCTCAGGCCGATGCCGGCGTTGCCGGCGGGTTGAGGAATCTCACACGCCGGCCAACAACGAATCGGCAGGCAACGATTCTTCTAGCGATTCGCGAAGAGTTTGAACAGAGGAATGATGCCGGGCAGCCGGAAAATCATCCGAGCGTCATGACCGCGACGCCGGCGAGAAAGGCGAGGCCGCCGAGACCGAGTGCGGCGAAGCCGAAACCAAGGATTTCGGTGACCACCGAGACCGACGCCAGCACGATGGCGATCTGCAAGGCGCCGACCACGATTTCCAGCATATGGTAGCGTTCGAGCTGACGGTCGCGCGCCTCGGCCTGGCGCAAGGCGAGCTGCTTGAGCTGCGCCTTCCCCTCGCGCCCGGCCGGATCGGAGGTTTCCTTCGCCGCCCGCGCCGCCGCCGCCTTCGCCGCGGCTTCGAGGGCCGGATCGTTCGAATGCGCGGCGAGGCCGCCGAGAATTGCAGAGGCGGCGCCGGCGACATCGGCCTTGATCGCCTTGGCCTGGTAGAACCCCCAGGTGTCGTTCACCGCGATCTGCTTGGCGATGTAGTCGTTCTGGGCGGATTTCTCGCCCATTTCGCAAATCGCCAGGGCCGCGGCGAGAATGCCGATGAGCAGCGCCATGCGCCGCGCGTGCTTGTTCTCCGGGTGTTCCTTGAGGTGCTTGTGGCGTTCCAGGCTGTCGGTCGCGGTTTCGATTCCGTCCATGACGGCGGCATCCGTGCGGTGAAAAGTGAGTTCGTTTTACCGGAAAATGGTGCCCAGGGGCGGAATCGAACCACCGACACTGCGATTTTCAGTCGCATGCTCTACCAACTGAGCTACCTGGGCCTCTCTGACCGCTCATCACGGCGCGAGAGGGATCTAGCCGAACCGCGCGCGGTCATCAAGCCGTCATCGCAGCGGGCGGTTCAGTTCCTCACCAGCACCGCTTCGGGCATCTCGATGTCGATTTCGAGCGTCGAGATCGTGCCATCGCGCTCAAGCTTGACGTTGACCTTCTCGCGGTCGATCGCGATGTGCTTCGCGATCACCGCCAGGATTTCCTCCTGCAGGATCGCCGCGAGATCGGATTTGCCCGACAGTGCCCGCTCATGCGCGAGCAGCAACTGCAGGCGTTCGCGCGCGACCGGCGCGGTGCGCGGGCGGGAAAAGAAATTGAACAGGTTCATCATGCGACTTTCCGGCCGAACAGCCGGCTCATCAGTCCCTTCCGCTCGATCGGGGTGACGACCTCGATGATCTCGCCCATCAGCCGGCGGGCAGCGTCGGCATAGGCGCGGGCGGGAGCGGAAATCGGGTTGTGCAGCGTGACCGGACAGCCGACATTCGAGGCGCGCAGCACCTCCTCGCTGTCGGGGATGATGCCGAGCAGCGGAATCGCGAGAATTTCAAGCACATCCTCGACCTTGAGCATCTCGCCGCGCGCGGCCCGCATCGCATCGTAGCGGGTCAGCAGCAGATGCTTCTCGACCTTTTCGCCCGCCTCGGCTTTCGCTGTCTTCGAATCGAGCAGGCCGATGATCCGGTCCGAGTCGCGCACCGAGGAGACCTCGGGGTTGGTGACCACCACCGCCATGTCGGCATGGCGCATCGCGAGCGTCGCGCCGCGCTCGATGCCGGCCGGGCTGTCGCAGACGATCCAGTCGAATTTCGCGCGCAGCTCGTCGATTACCCGTTCCACGCCTTCGGGGGTGAGGGCGTCCTTGTCGCGGGTTTGCGAGGCGGGCAGCAGCGACAGGGTTTCGACCCGCTTGTCGCGGATCAGCGCCTGGGCGAGCTTGGCATCGCCTTGCACCACGTTGACCAGGTCGAACACCACGCGGCGCTCGGCGCCCATGATGAGGTCGAGATTGCGCAAGCCGACATCGAAATCGACGACGACCACGTTTTGCCCGGTCTGCGCCAGTGCGGCACCCAATGCCGCCGACGAGGTGGTCTTGCCGACTCCGCCCTTGCCCGATGTAACGACCAGAACCTTCGCCATGCCACTATCCTTCAATCGAGCGCCGCGAGGCGCAGCGTCTTGTCGTCCAGCCAGATCTGCACCGCCTTGCCGTGCAGCCCGTCGCCCCAATGATCGGCGGTGCGGTAGAGCCCGTCGATCGCGAGCAGTTCCGCCGCGAGCTTGCGGCAGAAAATCCGTGCGTCCGGGCGGCCGAGCAGCCCGGCGATCGCCCGGCCGCGCAGCGTGCCGTAGATGTGGATCGAGCCGCCGGCGATGATTTCCGCCCCCGAGGCGACCGGGCCGATCACGGTGACGTCGCCCTCCTCGAACACGATCGACTGGCCCGAGCGGACGGCCCGATCGATCAGCAGCGCGGCGCGCGGCGGCGCCTCGGGTTTCGGCGCGGGCGAGGGCGCCTCGGCCTGCGGTTCCGGGATATCGACCGCGCGATCCGCGCGGCCTTCGCGGGCGGGAGCGATGGCCAGCGTATTCGCCCATCTGGTGCCGCGCAGGAGTGCGGTGTCGGCGCCTTCGACACCGATGATGCGCAAATCCCGCGCGTCGAGCGCTTCGAGCACGGCGGCGGGATCGTCATCCTCGGTCTCGGCGAGGGCGGCGAGATTGACCACCACCGGACGGCCGGCGAAGAACCCGGCGGAGCGCTGCATCTGCTGATCGAGTGCGACGAGCCAGGCATCGAATGGCGGTTCCGGCGCCACGATCAGCGCCATGAAGGACCGGCCGCGAATCCTGATTGCCGGAAGAGGGAGCGTAGTGTTTGACACGATCAGCACGTAGCGTCGCGCGCATCCGCGCGTCAACAACGGACTGCAGACCGGATGCGATCGATTTGAAAAAATTCAGGAAATATCATGGGATTTTCGGTCGATACGGATTGGTGCCGACAGCCGCGCCGGCATTGGCGACTCGGGCATGATGGCAATCGGGTGACGGCGTTCCGGCGCCGGGGTTTGCGGCGCGATGGATTGCTTCCGCCGCGCGTGACGCGCGGCGTCGCAATGACGTTTCATAATCAATTCGCAATAACTTATCTGTCATGACCCGTTCGTCATGCCGGCCGGACCGGCAGGATGCTTCGGGGCAAGCGTTCGGATTGTGTAAATTAAAAAACATCCACAATTCAGACATGTTTTGTTGCAATTTTTGCATGGATTCGACAAAATCTCCAGATGACTCGTGCCATGATTCTGTTTACCCTAGATTGTCGTTATGACTCAGGACCTTACCGTCCGGTCAGAAAATGTTATCAAGCCGGCGTTCATCGTCATTAAGGATGTGAAGAAATCAAAAAAAGATTGAAATTGATACGCGTTTCGGTTAGGTAATTTTTAGAGAGAAATTTAATTTTTGGGAGCGGATCATGAGCGGGACGACGATTGTTACGATCGGGCTGGGGGGCACGAGTAACATTACGACCTCGGGGACTTATGAACTGGATGTCACCGGCATCGGGACCGCGAATATCCAAGGGCCGGGGACGACGGGCACGCCGATCAGCGTCGCGGTCGTCGGGTTGCTGGGGGCAGGTCTCGTCTTCACCACCGATATCAGCAACGGCGCCAGCGAAATTCTCAATCCCGTCGCCGGTCTGTCGCTGATCGACAATTTCAATATCGGCGAGAATGCCAGCGGGTCGATCCTGGGTGACGGCACGCTCGAACTCGGGTCGAAGCTGCTCGGTGTCACTCTCGCGCAGGACATCAATTTCTTCGGGACCGACAACAAGCTGATTCTCGACCCCGGCCTGAACATTCAGTTGCTCGATTCGCTGCATAATTTTGCCGCTGGCGACACGATCGAACTGAAAGGTATATCGACAGCGACCCACGCGACGTTTGTGCCGGGTCTGTTGGGCGGCGGCACGGTCGAATTGTTGAATGCGGGCGGAACTGATGTAGGCAATATTGTTCTCTCCAACGGCAGCTATTCCCCCAACGAATTCCAGGTGACGCCGGACCCGAATGGCGGCGTCGACCTCACCGTCTGCTTCCTCGAAGGCACAAGGCTGCTCGGGCTGCACGGCGATATCGCGGTGGAGGACATGGAACCGGGCGACCGGCTGATCACCAATAGCGGCGCGATGCGGCCGGTGCGCTGGGTCGGCAAGCGGGTGATCGACGCCGAGCGGCATCCGCGCCCGGAGACGGTCTGGCCGATCCGCATCGAGGCGGGGGCGATCGACCATGGGCTGCCGGAGCGCACCCTGTACCTGTCGCCCGACCACGCGCTCTATCTCGACGGCAGGCTGATCCCGGCCAAGGCGCTGGTGAACGGCCGTTCGATCGTGCAGGAGAAGCGCCGCCACATCGCCTATTATCATGTCGAGCTCGAGACCCACGACATTCTGCTCGCCGAATCGCTGCCGGTGGAATCCTATCTCGAGACCGGCAACCGCAATTTCTTCGAGAATGGCGGCGGCGCCATGGTGCTGCACCCGAACATGGCGCAGGCGATGCGCGAGGCCAAAGGCTGCGCGCCTTTCGCCGAGACCGGCAAAGAAGTTGCCGCGATCCGCGCGCGGATCATGGCCCGGCTGCCGGCGCCGGCGCGCACCAGCGATTGCGGGCTGCGGGCGATGGCGGGCGGCGCGGCACTTCGGGTCACCTGCATCGATCCGCTCACCTACTGGATTGCGCTGCCCGAAGAAGGGGCGGACGTGGTTCTCGCGTCGCGCAGCATGGTGCCGGCCGAGCAGGATGCGAGCGTCGAGGATCGCCGGCGGCTCGGCCTCGATGTCGGCGAGCTCGCGGTCGAAAGCGCCGGGGCGATCGGCGCGATCGCGCTCGACGATCCCGCGCTGAGCACGGGCTGGCATGCGACCGAGGGGACGCATCGCTGGACCGATGGGCTAGGCGTGATTCCCGCGTCCCTGCTCGGCGATGCGACGGCGCTGATCGTCCGGCTGCAGGCCCTGGCATCCTATCCGGTCGAGGCCGGGAGCGGCGCCGCGAGGCCGGCGAAGCCGGTCTCGACCCATCATTTAACCGCGTCGTAAGCGCGGAGGCTGACGAATCGTTGCGGCGCGGCCGGTATTCCGGCCGCGTCTTTTTTGTTGGCGATTGCTTGCGGAGCAATGACGGAGGGTAAATCGCCAATGGATTGCTTCGGTTGCTGAGCGACCTCGCAATGACGGAGCAGGGTCACTTCACCAGATTGGTGAAGCCGTTGGTGATCGGGTAGCGGCGGTCGCGGCCGAAGGCGCGGGCGGTGATTTTCACCCCCGGCGGCGCCTGGCGGCGCTTGTATTCGGCGCGATCCAGCAGGCGCCAGACCCGTGCCACGGTCGCCCGGTCATGGCCGGCCGCGGTGAGCTCGTCGATCGAGGAATCGCCCTCGATCAGCCCGGCGAGGATCGCGTCCAGCACCTCGTAGGGCGGCAGGCTGTCCTGATCGGTCTGGTTCTCACGCAATTCGGCGGTGGGCGGCTTGGTGATGACCCGCTCCGGCATCACCGACCCGGAAGGGCCGCGGGCGTGCGCGGGGCGGTGAGCGTTGCGCCAGCGCGACAGTTCGAACACGGTGGTTTTGTAGACATCCTTGAGCACCGAATAGCCGCCGCACATGTCGCCGTAGAGGGTGGCATAGCCGACCGACATTTCGGATTTGTTGCCGGTGGTGAGCACCATCGCGCCCAGTTTGTTGGACAGGGCCATCAGGATCAGGCCGCGCGAGCGGGACTGGATGTTCTCCTCGGTGATGTCGGGCGCACGGTGTTCGAACAGCGGGGCGAGGCCGGCCTCGAAGGCGTCGGTGGCCGCGCCGATCGGCACGGTGTCGCAGCGGATGCCGAGCAGGCGGGCGCATTCCGCCGCATCCTCCAGGCTGTGCGCGCTGGTGTAGCGGCTCGGCATCATCACCGCGCGCACCCGCTTCGCACCCAGCGCATCAACCGCGACGGCGGCGGAGAGCGCGCTGTCGATCCCGCCGGAGAGGCCGAGAATCACGCCGGGAAAGCCGTTCTTGTTCACGTAGTCGGCGAGGCCCATCACCATCGAGCGGTAGATCAGGTCGAGCCGGTCGGGCTCGGGCGGCAAAGGGTGGGGCGTGCAGACCAGTCCGCTATTGGTGCGCCGCCATTCGGTGAGGGAGATCGCCGGTTCGAAATGCGGCATCCGCAGCGCGAGGCTGCGATCGGCGTTGAGGGCGAAGGACGCGCCGTCGAACACGATTTCGTCCTGGCCGCCGGTGAGGGCGGCGAAGATGAAAGGCAGGCCGGTTTCGACCACGCGGTTCAGCGCGAGCTGGAGGCGGGTGCCCTGCTTGCCGTCCTCGAAGGGCGAACCGTTGATCGAGATCAGGATTTCGGCACCGGTTTCGGCGAGGGTTTCGGGCACCGAGGGGAGCCACCAATCCTCGCAGACCAGCATGCCGAGCCGAAAGCCGCGAAAGGCCACCGGGCCGGGCGCGGGGCCGGGATCGAACACGCGCTTTTCGTCGAACACGCCGTAATTCGGCAGCTCGTGCTTGGCGCGGCGGGCGATGACCGAGCCGCCATCCATCACGAAGGCCGCGTTGTGCAGCGCGCCGTTCGCCCGCCAGGGCAGGCCGGCGACGATGCCCGGCCCGCCATCCGCGGTGTCGGCGGCGAGGGCTTCGGCGGCCTGTTCGCAGGCGGCGACGAAGGCGGGTTTCAGCACGAGGTCTTCGGGCGGATAGCCGGCGATGCCGAGTTCCGGGGTGATCAGCAAATCGGCGCCGAGCCGTGCGGCCTCGGCGCGGGCGGCGCGGATCGAGGCGAGGTTTTTCTCGATGGCGCCGACATGCAGGTCGAGCTGGGCGATCGCGAGCTTCAGCGTTTCGGTCATGGGGCATGATAGCCTGGATCGTGCTCCGTCGTCATTCCCTCCCGCTCATCCTGCCTTGTTTTGGCCGCAACTCGCCGTTAGAGCCTCACGCGCCCGTGAAGCCGGATTCCGAACCGGACGGCCTGGGCGCGAGACTTCACTTAACCAACGGAGATTCCCTATGACCATCCGTACGATCCTTCGCGCGACGATTCCCGCCCTGGCGCTGACCTTCGCCGTCGGCGCCGTCGGCACGGCGCATGCCACCAGCAAGAAGAAGAAGGCCGAGACCGCCACGAGCCACGCCACGATGAGCCACGCGAAGCTGCCCGGCTACAAGACCGAGGCCGCAGCGAAGGCGGCCTGCGGCATGGGCGGCGTGGTGTGGCACGCGACCGGCAGCAAGGCGTTCCACGGTCCGAAGTCGAAGTATTTCGGCAAGACCAAGCACGGCGCCTATGTCTGCGAGAAGGCGGCGCTGGCCGACCATCTGCACGAAGCGAAAAATTAACCGAACGCGCGATTAATCCTGTTTGACTCGCGGCCGGAATCGCTTCTTCATTCCGGCCGCGGGTCCGTTGCGAGCCCGCCGACACAAACATGGAGGCTGGGATGGGCTTGTTCGATCAGGTTTCCGGAATGGTCAGCGGCGCGCTCGGCGGCGGCTCGGGCGGTGTCGCCGGTCAGTTGATGGGCGTGCTCCAGCAGAACGGGATTTCCGGTGTTTCAGGGCTGGTGCAGCAATTCGAGCAGAACGGCCTGGGTGCGCATGTCGCGTCCTGGGTGGGCAGCGGAGAGAATCTGCCGATTTCGGCCGATCAGGTCCAGCAGGTGCTCGGCAGCCCGGTGATCGCCTCGATCGCGCAGAAATTCGGCGTCGATCCGCAGACGGCGGCGCAGCTCATCGCGCAGCATCTGCCGGCGGCGGTGGATCAGGCGACGCCGGGCGGCGCCGTGGCGGACGCGTCGTAAATCCGTGACGGGGTTCAGAATTCTCGGTATCTGCGGCAGCCTGCGCCGTGGGTCGTTCAATCTGGCGGCGCTGCGCGCGGCGGTTGATCTGGCGCCCGAGGGGATTTCGCTCGAGATCGCCTTGATCGGCGAGATTCCGCTGTTCAACGACGATGTCCGCGCCGTCGGCATTCCGGCGCCGGTCATCGAACTGGCGGGGCGGATCGTGGCGGCGGATGCGGTGCTGATCGCCACGCCGGAGTATAATTATTCGATCCCCGGCGTGCTGAAAAACGCGATCGACTGGGTGTCGCGCTGCGATCCGCAGCCGTTTCGCGACAAGGCGGTGGCGATCATGGGCGCGAGCCCCGGCGCGATCGGCACGGCGCGCGCCCAATACGATCTGCGCAAGGTGTTCGTGTTTCTGGATGCTCATGTGATGAACAAGCCGGAGATCATGATCAGCGCGGCGGGGCAGCGTTTCGACGGCGCAGGGGTGCTGACCGACGCGGCGACGCGCCAGCTCATCGGCCAGCAGCTCGCGGGGCTGCGGGATTGGGCGATGCGGTTGCGTAGCTGATCCAAAAAGATCGCCCGAACCGGGCTTCGGTTCGGGCGATTTCAGCGGCAGTTTATGTTTGGCGCGGCGATCCCAGCGATCCGCCTTTCGCGCGCGTTCGGCACGAGATTTCGTGTGCCTGGCGCGATAGAGCGGATTGGTCAGGAGGTCGCGCGCCATGGGATTGCGTTTGCGCGCCATGGCGGTCTCCTTTCGCGAGAGACCGCCATGATATCATAAATCGATGCGAAAGCGGAGCCCTTCGGCGCCGCCATGGGAGTCGGGCTTGCGGAACCGCTCCACCAGCACGCCGCCATTGTTCAAAATGACGCGCTGCGAGGCAATGTTATCGGGATCGGTGCTAATTTCGACGAAATGGAGGCCCTGCGCGGCGGCTTCGGGTAACATGAGAGCGACGGCGCGCGTCGCCCAGGGCGGTGCTGGTCGAATAGCCAGCTTCCAGCGCCGCGCGGAATTCCGCCAGATCGGCGAGAGCGGGCTTGCGGAGGGAGCAGACAGTCATCCCCGGTCGCGGAGCAAAAATTCGCGGCCGATCTTGACCCGCGGTTCGCCGTCATAGGCGACGATATCGGCGGTGGCGTAGGTTTCGGGCCAGTTTTCCGGGATGAAGCTGCCGGTGCCCACCACGTCGATCGGGGCGTGGGCGTCGGCCATCACGCTGCATTTTTCCACGCCGAATCCGGACGATACGACGATGCGCACCCGGATGAAGCCGGTCTCGTCCAGCGCCTCGCGCAGTTTCCAGATGGCGGCGGCGGAAACCCCGGTGCCGATCAGGTAGCGCAGCTCGCTCTGGCTGCGATAGCGGCGGATCGCGCCAGGGGCGTGGCGCTCCAGCACCGCGTAGCTCTCCTGCGGGTCGAGCCCTTCCATGAATCGCCCGCCATGGGTGTCGAGCCGGACCGCCAGACGCCCGGCTTCGGCGAGATCGGGGAAGCGGTGGCAGACGGCGAGCGCGTCGGTGACTTCACGGCCGAAAAAATCGGTCAGCACGGTGATGTCGTCGTCCGGGAAGGTTTCGCGGAACATCTCGGCGGCGCGCACCGTCGATCCCGCGTAACCGATCAAACCATGTGGCATGGTGCCGTAACCGTGCGGCGCGCCGAAATAATGCGCGGTCGAGTCGTTGGCGTTGCCGATGAAGCCGCGCGCGCCCTCGGCCTGCGCCGCGCGCGAGCCGACCGAGGCGGCATAGGCCATCATTTCCTGCATTTCGGCACCCGCGCAGTGCCGCGCCTCCATCGCGAGGAAGCCAGCCTTCGGCAAAGCGGCGCACATCTGATAGGCGTTGTGCGCGGCGACGCAGGGGGGGCCGAGCTTCTGGAGCAGGATGGTTTCGAGATCGACCAGGAGCAGAAAACTGCCGGTGATATAGGCGATCGGCTCGCCGGCGCCGACCCAGGAGCCTTCCGGGTTCGGCAGCTCGATATCCACCGTCTCGCCGCGCGCGGCGGCGACTTCGCGCAGCCAGCGCAGCATCAGCGACGGCGCGGATACCACCGGGCGGCGCAGGAACAGCGCATAGGTGACGCGGCTGTCGCCGAAGCGGGCGACGATCGACTTGGTGCGGTTGAAATAGGCGTCGGTCCGCGCGGCGATGCCAGCATCGAGATCGGAGGCGCGCTCGGCGAGACGCCGCCGCTGGAGGGACATGGCGCTGCCTCGCTTACTGTGCCGCAATATCGGTGCGGTTGGGCGCGCGGCGGGATTTCAGCTCCGCCGCGATCAGGAAAGCGAGTTCGAGCGATTGCTCCGCGTTCAGGCGCGGATCGCAGAAGGTTTCGTAGCGCGCGCCGAGATCGGCTTCGGAAAGCTGCCGCGCGCCGCCGATGCACTCGGTCACGTCCTGGCCGGTCATCTCGACATGGACGCCGCCGGGGGCGGTCGCTTCGGCCTCGCTGATATCGAAGAAGCAGCGCACCTCGGACAGGATCGCGTCGAACCGCCTGGTCTTGACCCGGCCCGCGGTGGTGATCGTGTTGCCGTGCATCGGGTCGCACACCCAGGCGATGCGGCGGCCCTCGCGCCTGGTCGCGCGCAGCAGTTTCGGCAGTTTGGCGGCGACGTGTTCGGCCCCCATGCGGGCAATGAGGGTCAGGCGGCCCGGTTCGTTGGCCGGATCGAGCCGCTCGATCAGGCGCAGCATGTCGTCTTCCTCCATGCTGGGGCCGACTTTCATGCCGATCGGGTTTTTCACGCCGCGCATGAATTCGACATGCGCGCCGTCGAGCTGGCGGGTGCGGTCGCCGATCCAGAGGAAATGCGCCGAACAGGCGTAGTGATCGCCGCTGGTGGAATCGACGCGGGTGAGCGCCTGTTCATAGGGAAGCAGAAGCGCTTCATGGCTGGTGTAGAATTCGGTTTCGTGGATTTGCGGGGTCGATTGGCTGGTCATGCCGCAGGCGGCCATGAATTGCAGGGTTTCGTCGATCCGCGCCGACAGGTCGTGATAGCGCTCGGCCAGCGGCGAGCGGCGCACGAAATCGAGGTTCCAGCGATGCACCTCGTGCAGGTCGGCATAGCCGCCGGAGGCGAAGGCGCGCAGCAGGTTGAGCGTGCCGGCGGACTGGAAATAGCCGAATTCCATGCGCGCGGGGTCGGGGATGCGGGATTCGGCGGAAAATTCCGGGCCGTTGACGATGTCGCCGCGATAGGAGGGCAGGGTGACGCCGCCGATGGTTTCGGTATCCGAACTGCGCGGCTTGGCGAACTGGCCGGCCATTCTGCCAAGCTTTACCACAGGTAAAGCGCCGCCAAATGTGAGGACCACCGCCATTTGCAGCAGGACGCGGAACGTATCGCGGATGATGTTCGCGGTGAAATCGCCGAAGCTTTCCGCGCAATCGCCGCCATGCAGAACGAAGGCGCGGCCTTCGGCGGCCAGGGCCAACGACGCTTTCAGCCGCCGCGCCTCGCCGGCGAAAACCAGAGGCGGGAAGCGGTGCAGCCGCGCTTCCATCGCCGCGAGCCTGTCCGCGTCGGGATAGGCCGGCACCTGACGGATCGGCCGCGAACGCCAGGAATCGGGCGTCCAGCTTGCGGTGTCGCGGTCGGGCAGGGCGGTTGTCGTCATGCAAAGCTCCTTGAAGGGCCCGCTATACCCCCGAATCAGGGTGTCGCGCTACTCCGCCGCTTTCGCATCGGCTGCGCCGATCCGGCGGGTCTCGCCGCGCAAGGTGACGAATTCCTCCGCCGCGGTGGGGTGGATGCCGATGGTGCGGTCGAAATCCGCCTTGGTCGCGCCGGCGGTGATCGCCACCGCGAGCCCCTGGATGATTTCCGGCGCGTCCTCGCCCAGCATATGGGCGCCGATCACCCGGTCGCTCGCGCCGTCGACCACTAGCTTCATCATGCTCCTGCGCGGCCGCCCAGTCAGCGCGTGGCGCATCGGGGTGAAACGGGTGAGGAATATTCTGGCGCCCCTCGGCGCTTCGTCCTCAGTGATCCCCACGGTGGCGAGAGGCGGGATCGAGAACACCGCGCTGGGCACGTTTTTCAGGGATACGCCGCGCGATTTGCCGCCGAACAGCGAGTCGGCAAGGGTATGGCCCTCGGCGGTCGCGACCGGGGTGAGGTTCAGCCGGTCGGTCACGTCGCCGATCGCGAAAATATGCGGGCTGCTGGTGCAAAAACCCTCGTCGATCGGGATCGCGCCGCTGGGGGCGACCTCGACCCCGGCGTGCTCCAGCCCGAGCCCGGCAGTATTGGGTTTGCGGCCGGTGGCGAGGAACACGCAATCCCCCTCGATCGCGTCGCCATGGGATGTGACAAGCCGCTTCGCCGCGTCATGCGCGTCGATATGCAAAGGCGAATGGCCGGGGTGGAGATGCACGCCGCTGGCTTCGAGCGCCTCGGCCACGGCGGCGCGCAAATCCGCATCGAAACCGCGCAGCGGCAGCGGCTGGCGATAGACGAGATCGACGTGCGCGCCCATGCCGGCGAAAATTCCGGCGAACTCGACCGCGATATAGCCGCCGCCGATCAGCACCACGCGCTCCGGGCGTTCGGGCAGGTGGAATGCGTCGTCGGAGACGATGGCGAGGTCCGCACCCGGAATATCCGGGCGGATCGGGTGGCCGCCGGTCGCGATGGCGATGCGTTCGGCGGTTTTTGTCTCCTCCCCGACCATGATCGTATGGGAGTCGAGGAAGCGGGCGCGCGCATTGAAGATTTGCGCTCCCGCGCGGTCGAGCAGCCCGGTATAGACGCCGTTGAGCCGCTCGATCTCGCGATCCTTGGCGGCGATGAAGCGCGGCCAGTCATGGGCGCCGCGTATGATGTTCCAGCCGAAGCCCGCCGCGTATTCGGCGGCGAAGCCGTATTCGGCGGCCATCACCATGAGTTTCTTCGGCACGCAGCCAACATTGACGCAGGTGCCGCCCCAGAACCGTTCCTCGGCGATACCGACGCGCGCGCCATGCCCCGCCGCGATGCGCGCCAGCCGGACCCCGGCCGAGCCGCCGCCGATGACGAACAGGTCGAAATCATAACTCATGCGATCATTCCTTTTCCGACCCTGGTATAGCGGATTCCGGGCGGTGCGGAATGGCGGGAGGCGAAACCGTGAACGATGTCATTTATTGCGCGATTACGATCAAACCGGACGGGTTCGTGGTCAAAACATTCCACAAAAACCGCATAAATTTATCTCTATTTTAAGACTTGATTTAATTGATTTTGAGAATTAAGCGCTCCGGCGATCCTTGAGTGGCTGGTTTGCGATCATATCCCGACGAATCCGGCTGGCAGCGCGTCCGGGTCGCGGGCTTGTTTCGTTCGAACCGTCCACGTGACTCGGAACACTGAAAGCGCCTGGACAAATGCAGATATCGACTCTGAGGAGCCTTTCGTCGCTGAAAAGCGCGAAGGAAGACACGAGGCGCATGTCCGTCGGGCGCGTGCCGGTCTATCGCGCGAAGCTTCCCGCGGCGGCGCAGATTCTGCCTTATCTGGAAATCATCGACGGCAGCCGGAACTATACGAATTACGGCGAACTGGTATTTTTGCTGGAACAGCGGCTGCGCGCGATCATCGCGGCGCCGGATTGCGACGTGATCGCTGCCGCTTCCGGCACGGCGGCGCTTCAGGCGGCGATTCTCGCAACCGCCGGGCGTGCGACAAAAGACCGGCCCTATGCGCTGATCCCGAGCTATACCTTCGTCGCGACCGCGATGGCGGCGGAAGCGTGCGGCTACGTTCCGGTTTTCGCCGATATCGACGCTGAAAGCTGGGCGGTGCAGGCGGCAGCGCTGCTCGATCATCCCGCCCTGGCGAAATGCGGCGTTGTCGTACCGGTGGCTCCCTACGGGCGGGCGCATTCGCAGGAGGAGTGGGTCCGGTTCGCGCGCCGATCCGGCGTGACGGTGGCGATCGACGCCGCGGCGTCGTTCGAGGCGCTGCTTGCCGATCCCGCCGGGCTGACCGGCGAGATTCCGGTCGCCGTCAGCTTCCATGCCACCAAATCCTTCAGCACTGGCGAGGGTGGCGCCGTGATCTGGTCCGACAAGGATGGACTGGCCAGGGTCGCTCAGGCGCTCAATTTCGGCTTTTTGCGCAGCCGGCAAAGCCGTTCGGCCGGGTTCAACGGCAAAATGAGCGAATATCATGCGGCGGTCGGGCTTGCCTGCCTCGACCAATGGAAGGCGACGGCGGAGTCCGTCCAAAATGCCGTTCATGCGTACCGGCGCGTCGCGGCGCGGGCCGGGCTGGAGGACCGGATCCTGACCGCGCCGTTCGTTGCCTCGAATTATGCCTTGTTCAAGGTGGAAACCCAGGCGGAGGCCGATCAGGTAACGGCCTCGCTGGGTCGGGCCGGAATCGAGCATCGCTTCTGGTACGGCCGGGGCGTTCATGCCGAACCCTATTTCGCGCGGCGGAAGCGTTGCCTGCTGCCGGGGACAGCGAGGATCGCGTCGCGTCTGATCGGGATTCCCATGTATCCCGACATCGAACCCGAGACGATCAGCCGCATCGTCGGCGTTCTCGCCGGGATAATCGGGCGGCAGCCGGTGCCGAATCATCAATATGCGGCCTGATATGACGAACAAGATCATTCTCTACGGCTCGACCGGACACGCGCTTGCCGTGCGCGAACAGATCAACCGGGTTTTCGCGCATCGCGGGCACGATATCGTCGCGTATATCGATGATTATCGCGCGACCGAAAATGCCCGTGTCGATGGTGTTCCGGTGATCGGTTTCGAGCAATGGCGCGACGAATTCCGCGACATTCCGGTTATCATCACGGTCGGAGATCCGCGCTCGCGCCGGAAGCTCGCGGCAAAAATCGAGGCGGCGGGCGGCATTTTCGCATCGATGGTCGGCGACTGGCCATCGATCGCGGGTGATTTCCGGCACGGCGAGGGCTGTTTCACCGGCGGCCCGAATTATATCGGGCCGAATGTCAGAATTGGGCAGCATGTCCAGGTGCAGCCGATGGCGGCGCTGGGGCACGATTCCAAAGTGGGCGATTTTACCACCATCTGTTCCTCCAATATCGCCGGCTGGGTGATCATCGAGGAAGAGGTTTTCATCGGCATCGGCGTTGCCATCGTCCACGGAACCGAGGCGCGGCCGATCCGAATCGGGCGCGGCGCCTATGTATGCGCGGGCGCGGTGGTCACGAAATCGGTTCCGCCCGGCACGAAGGTTGCAGGAAATCCCGCGCGGGACGTCAGCCTCGCGGCGTTGCGCAAACGCCGATGGATCGCTTCGCCATCGGCTCGCGATGACGTTCGTGCACAGGGTTCCGTCAATGGAATTCGGCAGATAAAAGAATGAAAATTTTCATTTTGTGCCGGAATCGCCCGATCTATCTCTGGGCCTGTCTCGACAGCCTGTTCAGGCTGACCCGAACCGCGTGCCGATTCATCCTGATCGACTCCGCATCGGACGATCCGCTGGTCCGGCCGGTTATCGAAGGATTCGAGCGGCGCGGGATGTTCGAGTCCGTCGTCTGGCTGAAGCGCAACGACGCTGGCCTGGTCCGTTCGACGATTCTCGATTTCCTGAGGGAAGAAGACCGTCTCTTCGGATTCATCGAATCCGACGTTTTGCTTCTGCCTGGTCCGTATGAATGCTGGCTCGAACGGATGCGGCAACTCATCGAGCTTGATGCCAAGCTTGCGATGCTCGGTTCGCTGGTTGATGCCGACGATTTCGTGCCGCTGGATGTCGCACGCAGGATCGCGCCGCATCTGTCGGAATATGAAATTCGCGATCTCACCCATCACGAAGACCCCGAACGCCAGCGGCATCGGCCCGTCAATCCCGATCAGCCGATTTTTTCTCCGCATAATCCGGCCGGGCGCTTGCTGATTCTGAAAACCGATGCGGTGCTGCGCGCCGGGGCGGCGAGCGATTTCGATCTCCACGAGCGGTTGTTCGAACTGGGCTATACGACCGGCATCAGCACCGAAGTGCGGCATCGGCATCTTTCCCTGATGAACATCTACGACTACCCGCATTACGATATGCACAAGCGCAACGAGTATATGTATAGCCTGACCTATAAGGCGCAGACGGAGAGAGCGCTTCGGTCCGGCGAAGATGCCGCGAGCCTTTTGACCAAGGAGCCCGATCTGCATCTGGAGGTCGACGGGATTCGCATCGAGCCGGAACGTGGCGACAAGAACTATCGTTTTACGGTTCCGCCCGGCGGGCGGAATATTTTTTTGGTTTCGCGCAAGGGATTCGCGCTCGGTTCCCCCGATCGGCGCCCTCTCGGCGTTGCGATCGACCGCCTGTGTCTCGATGGCAGGGAAGCGCTGCGGGCTTCGGCACTGGTTCGGGGCTGGCGTGCCGATGAAGGCGGCTGGCGCTGGACCTCGGGGCGCGCCGAATTACCAAGCTGTTCGACCCTGGACGTTCATGTGGTCGGAACGGTGGATTATGTTCTGCGCCCGACCGAGGGTTTGTCGGCGGCGGGACTGGAGTCAGGTTTCGGGGCGTGATGCCATGACGGGCATGACGCCGGCCATCGCGCTGGCGAGCTCGGTGGGTAACAGGATGGTCGCGCCCTTGTTCTTGTTCATCTCATAAATCAGGTTCATCTGCCGGATTTTCAGCGCTGCGGGGTTGGCGAGATAGATCTCGCCGGCGCGGACGATCTGCTCGGCGATCGCGACCTCGGAACTCGCGAGCGTGACGCGCGCCTGTTTCTCTTTTTCCGCCTGGGCGTTGCGGCTCATCGCGTCGTTCAGCTCGGCGGGGATGCGCACGTCGCGGATTTCCACCGCGATGCCGCCGATCCCCCAATCGGCCGATTTCGTCTGGATCGCGTTGCGGATATGCTGGTCCATCTGTTCGCGATTGCCGAGGATTTCCGCGAGCGACATGAAGCTGATGGTTTCGCGCAGCGAGGTCTGGGCGACCTGGCCGATCATCGCGCGATAGTCGAGCAGTTCGGTCGCAACCCGCTTCACGTCCTCCACCTTCCAGAACAGGATGGAATCGACGGCGACGCTGACGCCATCGAGCGTGAGGGTGTTCTCGGCGCTGATGACGGTGCTCTGCTTTCTTGTGTCGACGGCGACATAGATCGTCTCGATCACCGGAATGATGAAAAACGCGCCCGGCCCGCGAATTCCGGCGAACCGGCCGAGGCGCAGCACCACGGCGCGTTCCCATTCATTCGCCATGCGCAGCGACAAGGCGACGGCGATGCCGATGACGACGACGATCGCACCGGGGACGATCAGCTTTAACAATCCGATGAGTGCGGCGCCGACGGCGATGATGATGACGGCGATGATGCTGGCGGATCGGTTCATGATCGTGTCCTTTTCAATGCCCTCGGGTGCTGGCCTTGTCAGTTCCGCAATAGATCGCGTCGCCTTCGGCTGACGATGACGCGCTCCCCGGACATGGTGACCGTCATCAGGCGATTCGCGACAATGCGGCGTCGAGCCGGGCGAGTTCGGCCTGTGCCGCGTCCAGCCGGTCGCGGTTCTCGGCGACTACATCCTCCGGCGCGCGGGCGACGAAATCCTGATTGGCGAGCTTGCGGGCGATTTTCTCGGCCTCGGACGCGGTTTTTTCCCGCGTGCTGGCGAGGCGCCTGCGCTCGGCGGCAAGGTCGATCACATCGGCGAGCGGCAGGATGATCGTCGCTTCGTCGATGATCGCCTGCGCGGCGCCCTTCGGCATGTCGCTCGTAAGTGGTTCCAGGCTGGCGATCCGGGCGAGCCGGGCGATTTCGGCGTGCCAGCGCCCCGCGCGGGCGATCGTGCCGGGATCGGCGTCGCGGAGCAGAATGGGGATGCGGCTCGCCGCCGGCACGTTCATCTCGCCGCGCACCGCGCGGATTTCCGAGATCAGGCGGATCACCCAGGAGACTTCGTCGTGCGCAACTTCGGCGCCGGCGACGGCGACCCGATCCGGCCACGGCGCCCGGATCAGCGAGCCGGCCTCGCCATAGCCGAAATCGTCCCACAGGGCTTCGGTCACGAACGGGATCACCGGATGCAGCAGCCGCAGGATGGTGCCGAGCACATCGGCGGCGACCGCGCGCAATTCGCGGGCTTCGCCGGTTTCACCGGAGAGGCCGGGTTTGGCGAGTTCGAGGAACCAGTCGCAGAAATCGCCCCAGGTGAAGCGGTAGCAGGCCAGCGCGTAATCCGACAGGCGATAGGCGTCCAGCGCCTCGGTCGCTTCCGCGACGGCGCGGTTCGCGGCGTCGAGAATCCAGCGCGACAGCGGCAGTTTCGCATGGCCGGACTGGAACGCCGGATCGGGCCGGCAGTCGTTCATTGCGCAGAAGCGCGCCGCGTTCCACAATTTGGTGACGAAGCTGCGATTGGTTTCGACCATGGCCGGACCAAGCTTGATGTTGCGCCCGGCACCGCTCTGCGCGGTGACGGTGTAGCGCAGCGCATCCGCGCCGTAGCTCTCGATGAGCGCGAGCGGATCGACCACGTTGCCCTTGGTCTTGCTCATTTTCTGGCCGCGCTCGTCGCGCACCAGCCCGTTCATCATCACGGTGCGGAACGGCACGTCGCCCATCACGTAGAGCCCCATCATCACCATCCGGGCGACCCAGAAGAAGATGATGTCAAAGCCGGTAACCAGAACGTCGCCCGGATAATAGCGCGCGAGTTCCGGCGTATTGTCCGGCCAGCCGAGGGTGGAGAACGGCCAGAGGGCGGAGCTGAACCAGGTATCGAGCACATCCTCGTCCTGGATGAGCGCTGCGGCGTGGCCGTAATGCTCCTCTGCCTGGAGCTTCGCGTCCGCCTCGGTTTCGGCGACGAAAATGGTGCGGTCCGGCCCATACCAGGCGGGGATGCGATGGCCCCACCAGAGCTGGCGGGATATGCACCAGGGCTCGATGTTGCGCATCCAGGCGAAATAGGTGTTTTCCCAGGATTTGGGCACGAATTCGATGCGGCCGTCCTCGACCGCAGTGATCGCGGGCCCCGCGAGTTCGGCGGCGTTGCAGAACCATTGCTCGGTCAGCAGCGGTTCGATCACCGCGCCGGAGCGGTCGGCGTGCGGCACGGTATGGGTATGCGGCTCGACGCGGTCGAGCGCGCCGATGGCATCCAGATGGGCGACGATTTCCGCGCGGGCGGCGAAGCGGTCCAGCCCCTCCAGGCTGTCGAGGAAGGACGGATCGGCCGGGTGACAATCGGCGCGGATTTCGGCGAGGGCGATGCGCGCGGAACGATCGAGAATCGAGGGTGCGGCGAGGTTGTGGCGCTGGCCCACCGCGAAATCGTTGAAATCGTGCGCGGGGGTGATTTTCACTGCCCCGGTGCCCTTTTCGGGGTCGGAGTGCGCGTCGGCGACGATCGGGATTTTCCGCCCGGTGATCGGCTGGACCACGGTTTTGCCGATCAGGTCGCGATAGCGCGCGTCGTCGGGGTGCACCGCGACGGCGGTATCGCCCAGCATCGTCTCGGGCCGCGTGGTCGCGACGATGATTGCCTGATCGGTGCCTTCGATCGGGTAGCGCAGGTGCCAGAGATTACCCTTGACCTCGCGCATCTCGACCTCGAGATCGGACAGCGCCGAGCGGAATTCCGGGTCCCAGTTGACCAGCCGCTTGGCGCGGTAGATCAGCCCGTCGTTGAACAGGCGGACGAAGATGGTACGCACCGCGCCCGACAAGCCGTCATCCATGGTGAAGCGCTCGCGCGACCAGTCCGGCGAGGCGCCGAGCCGGCGCAGCTGACGGGTGATCGCGCTGCCCTGTTCGGCCTTCCACTGCCAGACCCGGTCGAGAAACGCCTCGCGCCCGATCGCCTGGCGGGTGGTGCCCTCGCGCTGCAATTCGCGCTCGACCATCAATTGCGTGGCGATACCGGCATGGTCGGTGCCCGGCTGCCAAAGTGCGTCGCGGCCCTGCATCCGGCGGAAGCGGATCAGTACGTCCTGCAATGTCATGGTGAGCGCGTGGCCGACATGCAGGCTGCCCGTGACGTTGGGCGGCGGGATCATGACGGTGAAGGGTTTCGCGTTGCGCGACGGATCGGCGGCGAAGGCGCCTTCCTGTTCCCATGTCTCGTAAAGCCGCGTTTCGAAAGCGGCGGGATCGAAATTCTTGTCCAGCATGGATCAATTATGCGCGAAATGATCGCGCCGTGAAAGTAGCGGACTCTTGCAAATAAACAGCGAAACGTAGCGCAGCTCGTTTCGCTGCCCCTCGCGAATGCGAGGGCGCGGCTTTAGCCGCGAAAGCCAAGGGCGCGGATGCGCCCCCCTTCGTTGCGCTTCCAGCGATCCTTCGGGTCGCCGGAACCTTGCGCAACTCCGCCCGGCGTTTGAGGATCAATCAAATCACCCTCCGTCGCGGCCGACGACGCGTTCGATCTCGGCGCGGACCATGCGCTCGACCAGGCTGGGCAGGTGGGAATCCATCCAGGATTTCAGCATCGGGCGGATTTCCTCGCGCACGATCTCCTCGACCGTGGGGCCGCCCCTGGTGACCGCGAGCGAGCGATCCGCCGAGATGGTGCGAACCAGCGCGCCGAACTGGGCCGAGACCGCTTCGGCGGTGCGGGCGCCGATGATCGGCTGCGGTGCTTCCACCGTGCCGGATTTTTGCTCCGGCTCGGCGGACGGTTCGTAGGGCTGGTCGGTGCCTGCGTTGTCGGGCGGAGTTGCCGAAGGGTCCGACAATTCGACGGATTGTTGGAACGGCAACGGAGGGGGCGCTGTGGACAAGGTGGAAGACGACGCGAACGCCTCCCGCGCCGGGGTACGAAGCGGTGCGCGGGCGGAGGGCGCTTCGGCGGGCGGTTCGTCGTCCGGCACCATCATCGAGGCGTCGAGCATGATCACCGATTCGGGCGCTTGGGTCGCCTCCGGCGCGGCCGGCGGAACCTGGACCGGCGGTTCGTCATTCCTGATGATGCGGCGGATCGAGGCGAGAATCTCGTCCATCGACGGCTCGTTGCCTAGAGGCTGGTTCGAGACGCTCATCGGGTCGGCTCCTATTTGGTCGCGGCTGGGGCCATCGCCGCCGTTGCCGCCGGCTCGTTCAGCAGGCGGCCGTCCGGCGTGATCCCGGCTTCCTGATACGCCGCGTTGCCGTTGCCGAACAAGGCATCTTTCACCGAGCGGTAGTATTTCAGATCGTCGTAATGGGTGACCGGCAAAGCGAGGTCGGTCGCGGTCAGCCGGCCGATCGCCGCCGCGATGGCGTAGGATTCGTCGACCACGTTGGCGATGTTCTGGATTTGCGTGGTCTGCGCGTTGAGCAGCAATTGCTGGGCGTTCAGTACGTCGAGCGTGGTGCGGGTGCCGACGATTTCCTGGCGTTCGGTGCCGTCGAGCGCGATCGCGTCGGAGCGGATCTGGGCGTCGGTGCTGCGCACCGCCGCTTTCGAGGCGATCAATCCTTCATAGGCCTGGGTTGCCGATTGCACGGCGGTGCGGCGCGCGTCGATCACCCCGGCGATGGCAAATTGCACCTTGTCGCGCGCCTGGCGGATCGCCGCGTATTCCGAGCCGCCCTGGTAGAGCGGCACGGTGAGGTTGGCGAGCACCTGGCCGCCGGTGGTGCGCGAATGCGGGCCGCTCGGGTTCGATTCGTCGAAGGCGGAGGCGGACACCGAGATTTGCGGCGCGAGGGCCGCGACCGCGACATCCACCGCGTCCTGGTTCGCCGCCTGGGTGAACAGGGCGGCGACCACGCTCGGGTTGTTCAGCATCGCCTGCCGGACCAGGTCGGCCTTGTCCTTGATCGGCAGGACGAGCGGCTGCGGCGGTACCAGATGGCGCGCCGGATAGGCGCCGACCAGTTGGCGGAAGGTTTCGTCGGCGATGTGGAGATTGCCGCGCGCGACCTCGACCTGTTCCTGCGCGCCGGCGAGTGCCGCCTTGGCCTGGGCGACCGAGGTTTCGGTGATTTCGCCGACATTGAACTGATCCTGCACCGCGCGAAGCTGCTGGCCGAGGACCTTGCGGTTGTTGATGTCGAGCGAGAGCAACTGCCGGTCGGTGATGACGGTCACGAAGGCCTGCACCACCTTGGTGAACACGCTCTGCTCGGTCGCCAGCAACTGGGCGCGGGCGGCATAGACGTCGTTCTTCGCCTGATGGGTCTTGGCGACGGTGGCGCCGCCCTTGAAGATCGGCTGGGTGACGGTGATCTGGCCGATCGCCTCGTTGCGCGACTGCGGCAGGGTGGCGCGGGTGAGAGTGGACTGGCCGGTGAACGGATTCGTGCCGGGAAAGGCTTCTTGGCTGGTGCCGGTGATCCGCCCGGCGGTGCCCTGGATTTCCACGGTCGGGCGCCAGCCGGCGAGGGCGGCTGGCACGGTTTCGTCGGTCGCGCGCAGATTGGCGCGCTGCTGCTGCAGCGTCGGGTTGTCGGCATAGGCCTCGGAGAGCGCCTGGGTGAGCGTGGCAGGGCGGGCGGAGCGCGGCGCGTTGCCTGCGGCCAGTGCCATGGGCTGTGCGATGAGCGCGGCGACGGGGATTACGGCGCAGAGAGCGGTCGATCGGCGGCGCATGGGCTTCCTCGCAGAGAATGTCGTCGGATCGGAATGACGGATCATCAGAATACGAATTCGGGCTTGCGCCGGAAGGCGGTGAGCGGGCTGGCATGGCAATCGGCGACGGCGCGATGGGCGAAACCATCGCCGCTCGGCTCGGCACGCACGATCCGGCCGATCCCGCGTTCGTACAGGATCGCGATCAGCCGGCCGCCGGGGGCGAGCTGGGTGGTCAGGGTGTCGGGCAGGAATTCGACACCGCCCTCGATCACGATGAGGTCGAACGGGGCGTGTTTCGTATCCCCCCCGGCCAGCGGACCCGCGACGAGCCGCACCTCCGGCGCTTCGGCGGACAACGCCTGTTCGGCGATGGCGCGCAATGCAGCATCGTCTTCCAAGGCGAACACCGCGCCGCCGCAGGAGGCGATCACCGCTGCGCCATAGCCGGTGCCGGCGCCGATCACCAGCACGCGCTCGCCGGGGCGGATGGCGGCGAAATGGGCGAGCTTGCCGATGGTCAGCGGCGGCGGCAGCACCCGTCCGCCGCCGAGCGGCAATTCGGTGTCCGCATAGGCGCGGGAGGCGAGCGAAGCCGGGACGAACCGCTCGCGGCGCAGCGTGCGCATCGCGGTGACGATGCGGTCGTCGATGATATTGTTGGGGCGCACCTGGCTGTCGACCATCAGGGCGCGCGCCGCGCGGAAATAGGAGTCGGTATCCGGCATCGTGAAGCCTCTACGCCAGTGTGGTGGTTCTGAAGTTCCTGTGTACTCGCGGTGGCGATTTTAGGAACTTCAGAACCAAAAACCACACTGGAATCATATGTTTGCTAGTGGTCCTCCCGATTTGGAAGGTCGTAGAACGCCTTTGCCGGCACCGACGAACTTCCAAACCGGGATACTAGAGCCAGTCCCCCTATAAGGCCAGCCGCGCGATCCGGCAAAGCGCGGCGGCGGGGTGCGGCGGCCTTGCGCCGCGCGGGCGTTTGCGCCATTACATCGATATTCAAGAGGTTCGGCGCCAGAGTTCAATCCGACCGGCGCGGCCTTTTGATCCTTTCCGCACCGTGCGCGTCGATTTCGGCCGAACGGGGCAAACCACCCTGGGCAGCGCTGCCGGATCGGGTATGTGCCGCCCCACGAGATAAGGACCGATGATCGCGCTTTTTGTCGCACCCATTCAAGCTGGCGCCCACCCATCCGGCGCCGGTCGCGACCAGGCGCCCCGGCTCTTCAGCCCGACTCTTTTCACAACCCATCACCCGCGCCCGTACCCTGGCGACCCTCCGGTCCCGCTGCCGGCGCGCAGGAGTTTTTCCTTCAATGACCAAGACCATGCTCATCGATGCGAGCCACGCGGAAGAAACCCGCGTGGTCGTGCTGGACGGTAGCCGGCTCGACGATTTCGACATCGAGACCGCCGACAAGAAACAGATCAAGGGCAATATCTATCTCGCCAAGGTGATCCGCGTGGAGCCGAGCCTTCAGGCGGCTTTCGTGGAATATGGCGGGAACCGGCACGGGTTTCTCGCGTTCGCGGAAATTCACCCGGATTATTACCAGATTCCGGTCGCCGACCGGCAGAAGCTGCTGGAAATGGAGGCCGAGGAAGCGCGCCGCCGGATCGAGGCCGAGGATGCCGAGGACGCGCAACCGCGCACGGCCCCGCTGCACGCGGCAACCGCGCCGACGGTAACCGAAATCGCGATCGAGGACGCGCCGCCGCAGGCCGATCATGCCGCGGATCACGACGTCGAGCGTGGCGGCGAGCAGATATCCGGGCAGACTGAACCCGACCGTGTCTCGGGTGCGGCGGGGGAGGCCGAGCCGGCGGCCGAAGCGTCGGCGGATGACGGAGCAGAAGTCGAACGGGCCGAGCCGCCCGAGCAGGTGGGCGGCGAGGACGCGGCGGACGAGGCGCGCGAGCGGCGGCGGATGCGCACGCTGCGGTCCTACAAGATCCAGGAGGTGATCCATCGGCGCCAGATCATTCTGGTGCAGGTGGTCAAGGAGGAGCGCGGCAGCAAGGGGGCGGCGCTGACCACCTATATCTCGCTCGCGGGCCGGTTTTCCGTGCTGATGCCGAATTCGCCCAATGGCGGCGGGGTGTCGCGCAAGATCACCTCGGCGGCCGATCGCAAGCGGCTCAAGGAGGTGATGGCGGAACTCGACATCCCGGACGGGATGGGCATGATCGTGCGCACCGCCGGCGCCAACCGGCCGAAGCCCGAGATCAAGCGCGATTGCGAATATCTGCTGCGGCTGTGGGACGATATCCGCGAGCGGACGCTTGCCTCGGTCGCGCCGACGCTGGTGTACGAGGAAGCGACGCTGATCAAGCGGACGATCCGCGATGTCTATACCCGCGATGTCGATACGCTGCTGATCGAGGGGGACGAGGGGTTCCGCACCGCGCGCGAGTTCATGCGCATGCTGATGCCGACCCATGTGAAGAAGGTGCTCCAGTGGCAGGACCGCCAGCCGCTGTTCGCCAAGTACAATGTCGAGCAGATGCTTGACCAGATGTTCCAGCCGACCGTGCAGTTGCGCTCCGGCGGGTATCTGGTGATCAACCAGACCGAGGCGCTGGTGGCGATCGACGTGAACTCGGGGCGCTCGACGCGCGAGCGCAATATCGAGGACACCGCGCTGCGCACCAACATGGAAGCCGCCGAGGAGGTGGCGCGGCAGTTGCGGCTGCGCGATCTGGCCGGGTTGATCGTGGTCGATTTCATCGACATGGAGGCGCGCAAGCATAACAGCATGGTCGAGCGCAAGCTGAAGGACGCGCTGAAGACCGATCGCGCGCGCATCCAGGTGGGCAGCATCAGCCATTTCGGGCTGCTGGAAATGAGCCGGCAAAGGCTGCGCCCGTCGCTGGCCGAGACCATGCTGATCCCGTGCCCGCATTGCGCCGGGCTGGGCCATGTGCGCAGCACGGCGAGTACCGCGCTCGCGGTTCTGCGCGGTATCGAGGATGAGGCGGCGCGGCAGGCCGCCGAAATCGCGGTGCATCTGGCGCCGGACGTGGCGCTGTATATTTTCAACCATAAGCGCACCCAGTTGGCGGCGACCGAGGCGCGGTTCGGGATGCAGGTGCGTTTCGCAGCCGATGGCGCGGTGCCGTCCGAATTCCGTATCGAGAAACTGCGGGCGCAGACCGCGCCGCCGCGCCAGGCCGAGGCGCCGGTGGCGATTGACGCACACGCGGCCGAACCGGTGGCGGATGTTGCCGACGAGGATGAGGAGCCGGACGAGGAAGGTGTTGCCGGCGAGGCCGCCGATTCGCGGGCCGGCGGCAAGGCGGATGAGGGTGAGCGCGGCCGACGTCGGCGGCGGCGGCGGCGGCGCGGCGGACGGCGCGAGGATGCCGCACCCGCGCCGGGCGCCGATCAGCCGGATGTGCCGGAAATTCCGGCGGAATTCGCGGCACGGCTGGGTCAGCCGGTGGCGGTGCGCTCCGAGCCGGCGAGCGCGGCGGCGGTGACGCCGGACGTCGCACCTGCGGCCGAGATTGTCGAGGCCGCGCCGCAATCGGCCGTCGATGTGGCATCCGAGGAGGCCAAGCCGGAAGATGCCAAGCCGAAGCGGCGTGCGTCGCGCAGCCCGGTGCGTCGCCGCCGCGCCGGTTCGGATGCCGAAGCGTCGCCGGTGCAGGAGCCGGTTCTGCCGGTCTTTACCGATATCGCGGACATCTTCGAGGCGGCCGAACAGGCCGAGGCGCGCACACCGAAGCCGCGCCGCGCGTCGCGCGCCGCGGCGGCGGCGCAGGCGCCCGCGACGGTTGCCGAGGCCGCTCCCGCGCCGGAATCCGAGCCGGAGCGCGTGCCCGAGCCGGTTCCGGTTGCCGAAGCGGCCGAGGCGCAAACGCCGGAGCCCGCACATGAGCCCGAACCCGCGCCTTCACCCGCGGTGCAGCCCGTGGTGATCGGTGCGGCAGAGGCGCCGCAGGCGGAGCGCAAGCGCGGCTGGTGGCGCCGGCCGGCTTGATCAGACCTGATCGAAGTCGATAACCGTGCCGTCGGATATCGGCCTGGCCTGACAGGTCAGAACGAATCCGGCGGCCGATTCCCACGGTTCCAGCGAATAATTCACCGCCATGGCGGCCGCCCCCGCGACCACGCGGGCGCGGCAGGTGCAGCACATGCCGCCCTTGCAGGCATAGGGCAGGTCGAGCCCGGCGCGCAGGGCGGCGTCCAGCACTGCTTCGCCGTGCGCGACATCGATGCTCCGGCGCTTGCCGTCCGAAATGATCGTGACCTGCATGCCCGGCATGGCGGTTTCGGCGCGCTTGGGTGCCGCGCGCGGCGCGCCGCCGAGCGCGGAGACGAAACGCTCGACATGGATGGCCTCGGACGCGATGCCGTGATCGAGGGCCGCCACCTCGACCTCGGCGATCATGCCCTCGGGACCGCAGATGAAGACATGATCGACCGGGGTGCCGGCCATATGGCCGAGGAGGCGCGCGGCCTTGGCACGGTCGAGCCGTCCGTTCAGGATCGGGATGTCCTGCTCCTCGCGCGAAAGGATATGGACCACCGAAAACCGGCCGGTATAGCGGTCTTTCAGGGCGGACAGCGCGTCGCGGAACAGGATCGAATCGGCCGAGCGGTTGCCGTAGGCGAGGAAGACGCTGCTTTCGGGTTCGCGCGCGAGGATTGCGCGGATGATCGCGATGACCGGCGTGATGCCCGAACCGGCGGCGAAGGCGGCGACATTGCGCGGGCCGGTCGCGGGCGGGATCGCGCCGAACCGGCCGGTCGGGGTCATCACCTCGATGATATCGCCGGCGGCGACATCGCGGTTGATCCGGCGCGACATCGAGCCTTCCGCGATTTCGCGGGCGGCGATGCGCAATTCGCCGTCCTCCGGCGTGGAGCAGATGGAATAGGCGCGGCGCTGTTCCGCGCCGTCGATTATCGCGCGCAGGGTGAGGTATTGGCCCGGAGCGAAACGATAATCGGCTTTGAGATGATCGGGGATGCGGAAGGCAACGGAGACGGCGTCCGGGGTTTCGTGCCGGATATCGGCGACGGTGAGCGGATGAAAGCGCGGGGCGGTCATTGTCAGAAGGTTAGTGACATTTGAAGTGGTCGAAGGGCTCGCGGCAGGCGGTGCAGCGCCAGATGGATTTGCAGGCGGTGGCGCCGAATTCGGCAATGCGTTCGGTGGCATTGGACTCGCAGCGCGGGCATGGGACGGGGGTATTGTCGAACAGGCAGTTAGAGCCGCGCGCACCAGGCGGGGCGATACCGTTACGGGCGAGCTTGGCGCGGGCTTCGTCGGTCAGCCAGTCGGTGGTCCAGGCCGGCGCCAGCACGAGCCGGATGCGGGTGTTTTCGATGCCCGCTTCGTGCAAGGCGCGTTCGATATCCAGCGCGATCGCCGCCATCGCGGGGCAGCCGGAATAGGTGGGGGTGATGGTCACTTCGACGAACCGATCCACCAGTTCCACGCCGCGCAAGATCCCGAGTTCGGCAATGGTGAGCATCGGGAGTTCGGGATCGGGCACCGCGGCGGCGGCACTCCAGGCGCGATCGCGCAGGGTTGGTTGCGGCGTGCTCACCAGATCGCTCCGGGATAGGAGCGCGGCAGGATTTGCATTTCCGCAAGTAAATGGCCGAGATGTTCGGAATGCCGCCCGCGCCGCCCACCGCTCTGCATCCAGGTGGATTGTGGTTTCGCGAGTCCGGCTTCGGCGAGAATCCGATCGAGCGATGCGGTCCAGGCGGGACGGATGGTTGCGGGATCGGCCAGGATGCCGCCGACGATGAGGTCCGTTTCGGTTTCGGGAATCGCGAACATCTCGCCGGTATAGGGAAACAGCGCATCCAGCGCGTCCTGCGCGCGGCGATGGCTTTCCTCGGTGCCGTCGCCGAGTCTGATCGTCCATTCGGCGGCGTGGCGCAGATGATAGGCGGATTCGGGGACCGATTTCGCGGCGATGGCGGCGAGCGCGGCATCGGCCGAGCTTGTCATTGCCTGCCAGAATGCATGGGCGAAAGCGGAGTAGAGATATTGCCGGATAATGGTGTGCGCGAAATCGCCGTTCGGCTGTTCGACTAACAGAATATTGCGGAACTGGTGCGGATCGCGCCGGTAGGCGTAATCGTCTTCCGTATGACCGGCGTTCTCGATGGTGGCGGCATACTCATAGAGTAAGCGCGCCTGACCGATGAGGTCGAGCGCGATATTGGCCAGCGCCAGATCCTCTTCCAGCATCGGCGCATGGCCGCACCATTCCGACAGGCGATGGCCGAGGATCAGCGCATCGTCCGCACGGGCGAGAACGGCGGCAAACAGCCTGTCATCGACGACGGCGATGCTTGTGGTGGCCATCGGGCCTTACATATGCCCGACATCGTCGGGCACCTCGTAGAAGGAAGGGTGACGGTAGATTTTGCTTTCCGCCGGCTCGAACAGCATCGCCGCATCGTCGGGGTCGGAGGCGGTGATGGCGTTCGAGGGAACCACCCAGACCGACATCGCCTCGTTGCGTCTTGTGAACAGATCGCGCGCGGCGGCGAGGGCGAGGGTGGCGTCGGCGGCGTGCAGCGAGCCGACATGCTTGTGCGCGAGCCCGTTGCGGCTGCGCACGAACACTTCCCAGAGTGGCGTGAGGGTCATGCCGCCGCCTTGCGCCGGCGCTTTTCGGCGAAGGCGAGTGCCGCCTCGCGCACCCAGGCGCCATTTTCATGGGCGCGGTTCCGCGCGGCGAGGCGGTCGCGGTTGCACGGGCCGTCGCCGCGCAGCACGGCACGGAATTCATCCCAGTCGATCGCGCCGTAATGCCAATGGCTGGTCGCTTCGTCGAACCGGAGCGCGGGGTCGGGGAAGCTCAGGCCGAGATAATGGCCTTGCGGCACCGTGGCGTCGACGAATTTCTGGCGCAGCTCGTCGTTGGAAAACCGCTTGATCTTCCAGCGTGTCGATGCGTCCGAATGCTGGCTTTCGCCGTCCGGCGGGCCGAACATCATCAGGCAGGGCCACCACCAGCGATCCAGCGCGTCCTGCGCCATGGCGCGCTGCGCCGTGGTGCCGCGCGCCAGCACGGTCATGATCTCGTAGCCTTGGCGCTGGTGGAAGCTTTCCTCCTTGCAGACGCGGATCATCGCGCGCGCATAGGGGCCGTAGGAGCAGCGGCAGAGCGGAATCTGGTTCATGATCGCGGCACCATCGACCAGCCAGCCGATCGCGCCGATATCCGCCCAGGTGAGGGTGGGATAGTTGAAGATCGAGGAATATTTGGCGCCGCCGCTCAGCAATTGCTCGACCAGGGTTTCGCGCGCGACGCCGAGGGTTTCAGCGGCGGCGTAGAGATAGAGGCCATGGCCGCCTTCGTCCTGCACCTTGGCGAGCAGCGCGGCCTTGCGGCGCAGGCTGGGCGCGCGGGTGATCCAGTTGCCCTCGGGCAGCATGCCGACGATTTCCGAATGCGCGTGCTGGGCGATCTGGCGGATCAGGGTGCGGCGATAGGCCTCCGGCATCCAGTCGTTCGGCTCGATTTTCTGCTCGGCGTCGATCCGCGCCTGGAAAGCGCCGAGACGGCCGGCGTCTTCGATGGCGGGCGGCGCCTTGTCCGCCGCGTTGAGGCCTTGGGTATACATGGCGAGGTTCCCGGTGTCGGGAGCGAGTTATATTACAAAAATTATCGATGTCAATTTATTTCGTAATATACGAACCGGCGGGCCCTGTCAGATGTTTTCGCCAAGCTCGTCCTCGATATGCGCGCGAATGATCTCATCGAACGAGGTTTCGGCGCGAAAGCCGAGCGCGAGCGCGCGTCGCGCGTCGAAATCCGTCGCCCAGCCGGAGACGATGCGCTCGATCACCGGATCGGCTTCGCGGCGGATGAGGGAAGCGGCCTTGTCACCGGCGACGCGACGGAGCGCTTCGATCTCTTCGCCGACCGTTGCTGACAGGCCGGGAAGATTCAGATTGCGGCGCGGGCCGACGCGGCCGAGATCGAGGGTCGCGGCATGGATCAGGAAGCCGATTGCGGCGCGCGGGCTCGCGAACCAGTGGCGCACCGACTCTGAAACCGGCAGCACCGCTTCCCGGCCGATCAGCGGCTCGCGCAGGATGTTCGAGAAGAAGCCGGAGGCGGCGGCGTTCGGCTTGCCGGGGCGGATGCAGATGGTCGGCAGGCGGATGCCAAGCCCGTCGAAGAAGCCGCGCCGGCTGTAATCGGCGAGCAGGAGTTCGCCGATCGCTTTCTGGGTGCCGTAGCTGGTGAGCGGCGTGGTGAAGAATTCGTCGCCGATCCGCGCGGGAAAGGGCGCGCCGAACACCGCGATCGAGGAGGTGAAGACGAGGCGCGGGCGGTACGGCGCGCGGGCGGCTTCCGCGCGGATCGCCTCGAACAGGAGGTGGGTGCCGTCGAGATTGACGCGGTAGCCCTTGGCGAAATTGGCCTCCGCCTCGCCGGAGACGATGCCGGCGAGATGGAAGATCAGGTCGGGCCGCGCGGCGACGAGGCTTTCGGCAACGCCGGGTAAGGAGAGATCGGCGGCGCGCGTCTCGATCGCCGTTGCCGCGCCGGGCGGTACCGCGGGATCGACCACGTCGGCGAGGGTGAGGCGGGTGATTTCGCGATCGCTGACCCGCCGATCGGCGAGAATCCGGTGGGTCAGTTTGCGGCCGATCATGCCGGCGGCGCCGATGATAAGGATATGCATGGGCGTGGATGGTCTCCGAATGGGTTATGTCGTGTGCATTTTGACGGCGGCGGCAGGGTTCGTCGAGCAGGGCGATTGCGCGGCCGGACCGCCCGACGAGCCCTTGACCTTGATCGGCAGGAACAGGAAGCGCGCGCCACGCACCGGCAGGCGTTCGAGCCCGGTCAGCAGCTCGACATAGGCGATGCCGTGCGACAGGCCGAAGACATGGACCGGCGCGCCGTCATGCGCGGAGCCATGGTCGCTCGCCGGGATTGATTCGGAGGCCGCGCAGGCCGCGATGCTCGAGCGTCTGCGCAACGGCACGCGGTGCGACTAAATTCGGCGGCAAAAGAGAACTGATTTTTTGAAAAAACGGTTCAAACGATTTTTTGTTCTATTTTGGCCGTTGCCCGGCACATCGCGGCCATGCTTATGTCGCGTTCAAAGCCATTCCGATCATAAACCCTGGGAAGACAGTCATGAAATCAACGAAATCCTGGTTGCTGGCGGCCGCACTTGCCGCCGGTGCGCTCGGCATCGCCGCACCGCGCGCTGAAGCCGCGCAAAGTTGCGCCAAACCGAAATACGTCATCGGCATGTCGCTGATGACGCTGACCAACCCGTATTTCGAGACCATGGCGAAGAGTGCCGAACTCTACGCCGCCGCCGATTGCGCCAAGCTGGTCTATTACGGCGGCAATATGAGCGAGGCGCAGCAGCTCAACCAGATCGAGGCGTTCATCCAGCGCCATGTCAACGCCATCATGTTCGCGCCGGCGGACGCCGCCGCGGCGTCTTCCGCCGTGCTCGCCGCCAACCATGCGCATATCCCGGTCTTCACCATCGACACCAATGTCGACATGAAATCGCTCAAGCGCGCCGGCGGGCATATCGTCGAATTCGTCCAGTCGAACAATGTCGAACTCGGCGAAACCGCGGCGAAGGAAGTGATCGCCTATGACAAATCCGCGCTGCACGGCGCGCCGGTCGAGCTCGGCTGGGTCGATTATCCGTTCGCGACCTCGGTGCAGGACCGCGACAAAGGGTTCAAGACGGTCATCGACGGCGACAAGGCCATTCATGTCGTCTCCCGCCTGAACGGCAAGGGCACTACGCCGGGCGGCCTGTCGGCCACAGCCGCCATGCTGTCCGCGCACCCGAACGTCAACGTGATTTTCGATATCAACGCGCCGAGCGGCCTCGGCGCCGTCGATGCGATTCGCGCCGCCAACAAAACGGGCAAGGTCGCGGTGATCGGCCTGTCCGGCAGCCAGCAGGCGGTGCAGGCGATCTGCGACAATTCGGTCTACAAGGCCGGCGCGCTGCAGGACCCCTCGCTCGAATCGAAAATCGAGGTCGCCAACATCGTCAAATATCTCCATCACGAGAGCGTGCCGAAGCTGGTTCTGACCAAGACCTACAGCGTCACCAAGGCGAATTGTCACGACATGCTGAAAATCGCCTATCCGTGAGAACGCCCTGATGAGCGCGGTTCTGGCGGAGCGGGGCGGCAGCCTCGCTCTGTCCGGCATCGTCAAGCGCTACGATGCCGCCCCGGTGGTGCGCGGCATCGGCTTCACGCTGCGGGCCGGACGGGTCACCGCCCTGCTCGGACATAACGGTGCCGGAAAATCGACCGTGCTGAAAATCCTCGGCGGCGCCGAACGGCCCACCGGCGGCACCATTCTGCTCGACGGCGCGCCGGTCGGCTTCGCGACCCCGCGCGAGGCCGAGGCGCACGGCATCGCCGTGGTCTGGCAGGAACTTCGCATCATCGAAAACCTGACGCTGGTGCGGAATTTTTTTCTCAACCGCGAAATCACCAGGGCGGGGCTGGTCGATCGTGCGGCGATGCGCGCCCATGTGGTGCGCGCGCTCGCCGCCCACGGTCTCGACGCCGACCCCGATGCGCCGGCCGGCGACTTGTCGCCGGGCGACCGGCAGATGCTGGAAATCATCATCGCACTCGACAAGGGCAGCCGGTTCCTGCTGCTCGACGAACCGACATCGGCGCTCAATGCGAGCGAAATCACCCGCCTGCTGGAAACCGTGCGCCGTCTCGCCGCCGCCGGAACCTGCGTGGTCATCGTCACCCACAAGCTCGGCGAGGCGCTGGCGGTCGCCGATCATGTCGTGGTGATGAAAGACGGCGACATCGCGCTGGACGCCGAGCGAGGCGAACTTTCGGAAGCTGATCTCGCCTATTACATCACCGGCCATCGCCGCGAGGCGACGCCTCTTGCCGAAGCCGCGCCGCGCTCGGCCTTCGGCGGCGACACAATGCTCGACATTCGCGACCTCTCCGCCGGCAATTGCCTTGACGCGAGCTTGGAGATTCATGCCGGGCGGGTGGTCGGCCTCTACGGCGTCGCCGGCGCCGGGCAGGTCGATCTGCTCGAAGCGCTGTTCGGCGTTCGCAAGCTGCGCGGCGGGCGGATCACGCTGAACGGCACGCCATACATCCCCAGCACGCCGCGCGCGGCCTTGGCGCGCGGTTTCGGCTTTCTCACCGACGATCGCAAGCGCAACGGCTTCATCCCGGACATGACGATCAGCAAAAACATCGTTCTCGCCAGCATCAGGCGCTTCGCGCGCGGTCCCTGGTTCGATGCCGATGCCTGCGACATCCAGGCGAAAGCGATGGCCTCGCGGCTCGCCATCCGCTCGCCACTTACGATGCATGTCCGGCGGCTTTCCGGCGGCAATCAGCAGAAAGTCATTTTTGCCAAATGGGTTACCGCCAAGAGCAGGATCCTGCTGCTCGCCGAGCCGACCAAGGGGGTGGATATCGGCGCCAAGGCGGAAATCCACGGCTTGATCCGCGAGCTTGCCGCCTCCGGCGATACGCTGCTGGTCTGCTCCTCCGAGATCGAGGAGATTCTGGAAATCGCCGATGTCGTTCACGTCTTCCGCCACGGCGTCTGTGCGGGGCAGGGGATTCCCCGCGCCGAGGCGGAAGCGAAGTCGCTTCTCGCCCTGTCCCTCTGAAACGGTGACCGGAATGGCCAGAACCGAAACCACGCCGACCCCACCCGCGACGCCAAGCGCCGCCGCGCCGCGCAAATCCTTCCGCCTGCCGCCGGAGACCGGCATTTTCATCATCCTCGCCCTCATCATGGGCGGGATGGAACTGCTCACCGGCAATTTTCTCACGGTGGGCAATATCTCGACCCTGCTGGTCAACACCATCACCATCGGCCTGCTCGCGGTCAGCGAAACCTTCGTCCTCCTGATCGGCGGCATCGATCTCTCGGTGGGGGCGGTGCAGGCGCTGTCGGGGGTTGCGGCGGCGGTGGTGATCAACCACACGCCGCTCGGCTGGCCGGGGGCAATTCTCGCCGGAATTCTCGCCGGGGCGGCGATCGGCTTCATCAACGGAGCGATCACCCATTACGTCAACGTTCCCTCCTTCATCACGACTTTTGCGACTCTCGGCGTTGCCGCCTCGATTCCGCTGATCGTCACCCAGGCCAACCCGATCCCGATTTTCGACAATACCTTCAACGCGCTCGGCCAGGGCTACGTGCTGAAAATCATCCCGATCGGCGTGCTGATCATGCTGCTGATCGCGGCGATCGCCCATGTCGTGCTGAGCCGCACCGCGTTCGGGGTGAAGGTCTACGCGGTGGGCGGCAACCGGCACTCCGCCTATCTCGCCGGCGTCAATCTCGCGCGCATCGACATTCTCTGCTTCACCCTGTCGGGCACCATCGCGGGGTTTGCCGGCGTCATCCTCGCCGCCCGCCTTGCCTCCGGCTATCCCACCGCCGGCTCCGGCGCCTCGCTGTTCGACGGCATCGCCTCCGCCGTGGTGGGCGGGGTGAGCCTGTTCGGCGGCTCGGGCAGCGTGGCCGGGGCGCTGCTCGGCGCGATCGTGATCGGCACCCTCACCGAGGGGATGGACGTGCTCGACCTCAATACCTACTGGCAGCCTCTGGTCATCGGCGTGGTCATCCTGCTCGCGGTCACGCTGGATACCTGGAAATCGGGCCTGTTCCGCACCCTGATGCGGCGGATCGGGGGCGCGAAGGTCTGATCGGGCCGGCTGGCATTCAGGCGAATTCAGCCGATGCGGACGGCAGATGGAGGATGGTTTGCGGAAAGCCATCATCGCCGGTCTGTCGGTGCGGCATATCGTGCCGCCGACCCCGATGCAGCCCGCGGTCTGACTCCCGATCAATCCGCCTCTTGTCGCCTCTTGTGCAAAAGCCTTGACGTTTACGCATTCATGCAACATATGAAGTTGCGTGAAACGCGATAGTCGATTGTCGGGTGTGCTCCACATCCTGCTGCACCTGGCCGAGCAAAATGGTCCCGTGACGTCCGAGGTCCTGGCCAGGGCGATGGCCACCAATCCGGTGGTGATCCGGCGGATCATGGCTGACCTTCGGGACCAGGGATATGTCCGGTCGGAAAAGGGGCATGGCGGCGGGTGGACCCTGACCTGCGATCTGTCAGCGGTCACGTTGCGCGACATCTACACAGCACTCGGCAGCCCATCGCTTTTCGCCATCGGCAACCGGACGGAGTCGCCCGGCTGCCTCGTTGAACAGGCGGTGAATGCCGCCCTCGATCAGACCTTCCGCGATGCGGAAGCGCTGCTGGTTTCGCGCCTTGGCGAAGTGACTCTGGCCATGCTGAGCGCGGACTTTCACCGCCGCCTCGTTACCCGTGGCGGCTCTCATGATCTGGAGACTGTACATGCGTCATGACGCGATCATCATCGGCGGGAGCTTCGCCGGGCTGTCGGCAGCTATGTATATCGCCCGCGCGCGGCGTTCGGTCTGCGTCATCGACACAGGATCGCCCCGCAACCGCTTCGCGGCACATTCCCATGGCTTCTTTGCGCAGGATGGCAGTGCACCGGGCACTATGCTCGCCACCGCGCGCTCGCAAGTTGCGGCCTATCCCACGACAACCTTCGTCGGCGGAGAAGCAATCAGCGCCGCCAAGACGCCGGACGGCTTCTCCGTCGAATTAGCAGCCGGTCACAAGCTGGAAAGCAGCAGGTTGGTGCTCGCCTTCGGCATCCGGGACGAATTGCCTGCCATTCCCGGGCTGGCCGAACGCTGGGGCAGCAGCGTGCTCCATTGTCCCTACTGCCATGGCTATGAGTTCGGCGGACAGCGATTGGGCGTGCTGAATGTCTCGCCCATGTCGGCCCATCAAGCGATGCTGGTTGCCGAATGGGGACCGACAACGCTCTATTTGAACGGGGCTGCCGATCCCGACGATGAATCGCTTGTCCAGCTGCGGACGCGCGGCGTCGCCATCGAGCCGGCATCGGTGTGCGGATTGCACGGCGATGGCTCGCAGCTATCCGCGATCGAACTTGGCGACGGGCGAATGTCGGGCGTGGACGCGCTCTTTATCGGCACGCGCACGCGCTTCAACAGCGATATCGCGCGACAACTCGGCTGTGCGACGGACGAGAGCCCGTTCGGCCCCATCATCCGAACCGATGCCGCAAAGTTGACCACAGTACCTGGCGTCTATGCGGCCGGCGACATCACCCGCGGCGCCCACAACGTGACGTGGGCAAGCGCCGATGGCGTCACGGTCGGCATGGCTGTGCACCGCTCGCTGATTTTCTGATCAGTCATCGAGCGTCCAGATTGGAACGCATGCCGAAATTCAAACCAAGACATTGTCTTCCGGCCGGGTCATTTGTAAGCGGGCCGTTTCTGCCGATATAATGAATTGGGTCCCGATCCCATTGCGAAGGCGGTTGCCGGGACGTTACAGTGAAAGTCATGGCCATGACCGGAAACCTCATGTCGGCGGATAATCTCTTCCTCAAGGATGTCGCGGCGATGCGATCGCGAACCCAGGATTATCTGGCGGGCGGCCGCAAGGCGGCCAATGGCGGTATGAACTCCGCTGCCGCGATCGGCCTGTTGCAGGCGGCGCTCGCGATCGAAATCGTCTGCGTCTGGCGCTACACGATGATGTCGGTCTCGGTGACGGGGTTGCGGGACGAGCCGGTCGGGGCGGAATTCCAGGAACAGGCCAATGACGAGCGCAGGCATGTCAGGATGGTCGCCGAACGGATTGGGCAACTGGGCGGAACGCCGGATTTCGCCCCGAAAGGGCTGAGATCGCATCTGGCCATGGATTATGGGAGCGACACCGATCTCGACGGCATGATCGCCCAGAACCTGGCTGCCGAGCAGTCCGTGGTCGAATATTACCGCGACCTGATCTTGTATTTCCGGGACAGCGATCCGGTGACCAGCACGATGCTCGAACGAATCCTCCAGGACGAGGAGGATCATGCGACCGATATGGACGATCTGGTCCGGCGCGACGGCACTCACTGACGATCCGATCGTTCAGAACGTCACATTGGTTCTGACGCCGACGATCAGCTCGTTGCGCAGCTTGCGGGCCGGATCGGCCGGGTCGGGGATGCCGCCGCCGGGATTTGCGACATACTGGATATCCGGCTGAATCTGCCACCAGGGTGCGACCTGGATCTGGTAGGTCGCTTCGATCAGAGTCTCGATACCCCGAACCGGGTAAGGTGTGCCGGTGTAGAAGCCGACGGCACGGTCATAGGCAGCGGCGGCGCTGCTTACCTTGCCGATGCCGAGATCGATGCCGGCGGCATCGTCGTCGCGGCCGGGCAGCGGATCGGTCAGGGTGACGCCGCCATTGAAGAAATACTGGATCAGGTTGCGATCGCCCGGCGCGCCCATCGCGCGGGCGAAGACGTTGAGCGTGCGGGCCTTGTTGGCCTTGGATTGCCAGACCGTCTGATCCGCCACCGCGTAGAGGCTGTAATCGTGCCCGCGCTGCGCCGGAATGCCGGTGCCTGCGGGGTTGGCGAGGGAGCGGCCGGCAGTGTCGACCGCCTGGTCGGGGAAGCGCGCGGTGTCGTACCAGAAGCCGAGCTTGTAGGTGCCGGGCAGGGTTGGCGCCAACCGGGCACTATACTGGAATTCGGCGATGAACAGCGCGCCGGTGCCGGTATTGAAGCGGGCCCCGCCGGCATCGCGCGATTGCGGGTCGTCGTTGAACGGACCGCCGGGCGGATTGTCGTCGAACACGCCGATCAGGATGGTTTCGTCGTCGGCGGGCTTGTATTGCAGCCGCGCGCCGAGCGAGGACAGCGGATAGGCGGGACCGCCGGCATAGAGATCGTCCGACGGGACCAGCGGCCAGCCCGCCATGGTGTTGACGAACAGGCCGGAATATTTGCTGACGATGAATTCCTGATCGATGCTCTGCTGGCCGATCTTCACGTCGACCCGGCCGCGATCGAAACCCTGATCGTACCAGAGTTCCCAGAGCCGGGTGGAATTGTCGGCCTCCGTACCGCTCGCGGTCTGCAGATCGTCGAGATAGAAGGGGCTGAGGCTGCGGCCGTGGACCTGCAGCGCGCTGACATTGACCATGCCGTCCGGGATGCCGTCCGGGATGCCGAACGCCTTGGCGGTGTCGATCCGCAGCGTGACGGTCGTTAGTCCCTGCATCGTCGCACCGCGTTTGACCCCGCCCGAAACATTGCCGAGCAGGGTTTCGGTATCGGTGCCGCCGAGGACGATGCCGGAATCGCCGGGTTTGGTGCGCAGCCCGCCGATCGAACCCAGCATCGTGTCGCGCGACCAGATGTCGTCATTCGACTGTGCCTCGGCCGGGGCCGTGGCGGCGAACAGAACGCCGAGTGTGACGCCTGCCATGAGGCCGGGGCGGCGGAACCGGCGCGCATCAGCCCGTGACCGCCCGAACGACGGTGTTCCCATTGCAGTCGCTCCTGCTATCGAGATGTTGGAAGATCGAGTCAGGTTTCGAACAGCGCCTGGCCGATATACAAGCCTTTGCGAATTCCGCCAGGGCAGGCGAAGATCGCGCTGCCGACATGGGTGGTGAATTGATTGAGCGCGTCGAGCCGCGACATTTTCTCGAACATCGGGATGAAACCGAGGCGCGGGTCCTTCTGATAGGCGACGAACATCAGCCCCGCATCATATTCCATCACCTGTTTCCAGGGTGGCCATCGTTCGGCGACGAAGGAGGCGCCGTCGCTGTAATTATAGGCGCGGCGCAGGATTTGCGCGCCGGCGTTCTGCTCCGGCGCGCCGAGACGTGCATGGGCGGTGGCGGGGATGACCGGATTGCCCCCCTTGTCCTGTGCGTTCAGGTCGAGCGGGTCGAATTCGCGGGCACGGCCGAGCGGCGCGCCGCTGAGCTTGTGCCGGCCGATCGTGCGTTCCTGAAACCCGAGCGTCATCTGGTCCCAATGCTCCAGCGCGATGCGGATGCGGCGAAACACGGCGTAGCTGCCGCCCTGCATCCAGCGCGGCGCCTCGGCACCCGCCCAGAGGTGATCGTTCATCGTTTTCGCGTCGCGGATCGAGGGATTCATCGTCCCGTCCTTGAATCCCATCAGGTTGCGCGCCGTGCCATTGACCCGATGCGCGGTGGAGAACCCGGCCTGGGTCCAGCGCACGATGGCGGTATCCCGCGCCAGCCGGACCAACTCGCGAACGGCGTGAAACGCGACCTGCGGGTCATCGGCGCTGGCCTGAACCGAAACGGCACCGCCGCAATGGCGTTTTTCCAACTGGTCGCCCGGAAACACCGGCAGATCGACCAGGGCGGCGGGACGCTGCCCGGCCAGGCCGAAGCGATCCTTGCCGTTCAGCATGAACAGATCGGGGCCGAACCCGAAGGTCAGGGTCAGGCGTGCCGAGCCGAGACCGAGCGCATCAAGGTTGTCGAACGGGCGGTTTGGGCTGGCCGGAGGTGCTGCGATGCGGCCCGTGGTCATGCGTTCGGCGGCGTCGGTCCAGGCTTGGAGCATCGCGATCACCGGCTTGCGATCGGCGGCGGCGAGATCGAGCGCGGCGAGATCGAGCGCGGCGAAATAGGTGCTGCCCTGCATGGGGTTCGGCGTTGCGATGCCGTTCTGATGCGGGCCGAAAAACGGCTCGGCCGCATCGTCCGGCGTGGCGCGTGGCGCGCTTGTCTCGCCGCCCGCGAACGCCGTGTTCGCGCCCAGCGCGGCACCAGCGATGCCGCCGCCGGCGGCGATGAAGCGGCGGCGCGATCCGGCGGGCTGGGCGTCCGCCCCGGTCATCGGCGCGCCTCCATCAGCGTATTGGTGTCGTCCTGCGCGTAATAGAACCCTGACCCGTCCGGCTTCATCGCGATGCCGAAGAGATCGCCGTTACCGGGCGGGGTCTGCGCCGCATCGGCGTCGATCCATCGCGCGCCGCGCTGGGTGCCGGATCGCGGGTCGATTTCCACGACCTGGCCGTTCAGCGCGTTGGTCGCGAGTAGGTCGCCGTTCGGCGCCATCGCCAGCGCCAGCGGGCGTTTCAGCATTCCGCCGGAGGTGACGATTGTGCCGGTGCCGGTGCCGGTGCCGGTGCCAGTGCCGGCGGTGCGGATCGCTGCGTCCTTGATCGCGACGACCCGGTTGGCCACGGCGTCGGAAACATAGAGCGTGCCATCTTGGCCAAGCGCCAGCCCGGTCGGGCCGATCGCGAAGGCGCCGGCATCGGAGACCGCGCCGAAACCACCGCCGATCACCGTCGAGGATACGACCGATGGCGGCTGGCCGGCCGGAATCGCCAGATCGAGCAGCAGGATCGTTGCCTTGTGCCGGACCGGCTGCCCCGGCGCGCCCATGCCGAAACCGATATTGCTGACGAACAGCGTCGCCGCCGTACCGCGGTCGATCACCGCCATATTGCCCCAGGGGCCGTCGATTTCTGGGCTGGTGATCGTTTTCACGACCTTGCCGCTGGAATCGAGCACGATCAGGCAGCCGCGCCCCAGGGTTCTGGTGGTCCCGTCCTTGCTCGGCATGCTGCCGACGATCACCCAGCCCGATTTCAGCATGGTCATCGCCGTGGTCAGGCCGATGCCGCCGGGGCAGGCGGCGAGATTGGCCGGCACGTCGGCGAACAGCCGGGTCGTTTTGGCGGTCGGGTCGTATTGCATGATCGTGGTTCCGGTTCCCTGCAAATTCTTCCGGTTGTTGAAATTGTCGAACAGCACGTCGCCCTGTTTGATCGCGCCGGCCGAGACGGGCGCGACCACCAGCGAATAGGGATTCTCGTCGCCGTTCGCCGGAATCGACGAGGTCAGAAGCGCGTGCTTGCGGAGTCCCGCGAGGTAGGACGGGTCTCGCGGCGCGGCGGCGCCGAGGCCGATCGCGCCGGCGAGCAGGCAGGCGATGGTCAGAGGGCGGGTCGGCAATCGGATCATCGAGCGCTCCTTGAGTTGTATTTAACAATAGTTCTCATTCGCAAAATACGACCGTGCGACTGTGTCATGCGAGATTCCAGGTCAATCCGCTGCGATGGCGTCAGGAAAGGCGGCGACCGTGCCCTCGACCAGAAGGCCGATGCGGCCGGAGGAATGCGGCAAGGTGTGGCTGAACACGCGGGACAGCAGCATCGGCGCCGCAGCATCGGCGAGGCGCAGTTCGATCAGCGCGTCATGCCCGAAATAATGCGTGGCTTCGATCAGTGCCGCCGTGCTGCCGGCGGTCGCCTCGGGAACCGGGCGGATCTGTTCGGGGCGGATCATGATCGTCACCGCGCCCTGCATCGGTTCGGCGAGGGCGAGCGTGCCGAGCGCGCAATCGGCCTCCGCGCCGTGCGCCATGGCGGGTAGCAGCACCGCCTCGCCGACGAACTGGGCCAGGGCCGCGTCGCGCGGCCGATGATAGAGCGACGCAGGATCGGTGTGCTGGACGATCCGCCCGTCGCGCAGCACCGCGACCCGATCGCCCATCGACAAGGCTTCCGCCTGATCGTGGGTGACCAGAATGGCGGTCGCTCCGGTGGCTTTCAGGGCGGTGGCAACGGTCTGGCGCACATCCTGGCGCAAGGTGGCATCGAGCGCCGAGAACGGTTCATCGAGCATAACCAGCCGTGGCGACGCCGCCAGCGCCCGCGCCAGAGCGACCCGCTGCTGCTCGCCGCCGGACAATTGATGCGGGCTGCGCGCGGCGAAATCGGCCGGCAGCCCGACCATGGCGAGCAATTCGACGATCCGCGCGTCGTGCCGGCCGCGCCCGAGGCCGAAGGCGATGTTCCGCCCCACCGAGAGATGCGGAAACAAGGCACCTTCCTGGGCAAGATAGCCGATCCGCCGCCGCTCCGGCGGTACATGAAGAGAGGGGTTGGCCACGGCGACGCCGTCGATGGCGATCGACCCGGCATCGACCCGGTCGAACCCGGCGATCAGGCGGAGCAAGGTGGTCTTGCCGCTGCCCGATGCGCCGAGAATCGCCAGCACGTCGCCGGACCGAACGGCGAGGTCGACCCGGTCGAGCACCGTGCCGGCGCCGAACCGCTTGACCACGCCGCCGATATCGAGAGCGGCCATCGTCAGTCTCCGAAATCGACGCGTAGGGACGTAAAGCCGAAGCGCCGCGCGAGCAGCCAGCTCGCGGTCATCGACAGGGCGATCAGCACCGCCGCATAGGGTGCGGCGGCGGCGAAGGCGAGGGTCGAGGTATCGCCCCAGATGCGGATCGCCAGGGTTTCGGTGCCGATCGGCGCGAGCAGGAGGGTCGCGGTCAGTTCGGTCGACACCGCGATGAACACCAGCGCCGCGGCGGCGCCGAAACCGGGTGCCGCGAGCGGCACGGTAACCTGCCACAGCACCTGGAACCAGTTCGAACCCAGCGAGCGCGCGGCTTCCTCCAGCCGCCGGTCGGCCTGCAGCAAGGCAGCGCGGATGCCGACCAGCGCATACGGCATGAACAGGATGGCATAGGCGATCAGGAGCAGCAGCGTGCTTTCGTAGAGCGCCGGCACCGCGCGCACGGTCGCGGTGATCAGCGCGAGCGCGATGACGATGCCCGGCACGCCCTGGGCCAGCCAGGCGCCGCGTTCGAGTGGAGCGGTCAGCCTGAAACGCGGCCAGCGGGCGGACAGGACGGCGAGGGGCAATGCCAGAATCAGGGTGAGCAGGGCGGCGCCTGCCCCGAGTTCCACCGTGCTGAGCGTCGCCATCAGCAAGGCGCGCGGCGAGGCTTCGTCCGGCGTGATCGCCGCGGCACCATGCTGGGTCAGCCAGAACAGTACAGTGAGAATCGGCACGCAGAGCGACAGGAAGGCGAACAGGGCGAAACCCGGTATCGCGGCCCATCGCCAGCGTCCAAACCGATAGGGCGCCGCCTGTCGCCGCGTTCCTTTGCCGATCCGGGCATAATGGGCATCGCGGCGCAGCGCCGCTTCGGCGGCGAGGCAGGCGAGGCAGAAGATCAGCAGGATGATCGCAAGTGCGGCGGCTTCCGCGCCGTCGAACCCCGAGCGATAGGCGGCGTAGATTTCGGTGGTGAAGGTGCGGAAGCGCATCAGGGCGAACGCGCCGAATTCGATCAGGGCGTTCAGCGCGACCAGCAGCGCGCCGCCCAGTATCGCCGGGCGCAATTGCGGCAGGATGATCCGTCGGATGCAGCGCCATGGCGTGTCGCCCAGCGCCCGCGCGGAATCCTCCAGCGCCGGATCGAGCCCGCGCAAGGCGGCGGCGACCGGCAGATAGACCAGCGGCGTGTAGGCGAACACGGTGACGATCAGCGCGCCGCCGAATCCTTCAAGATCGGGGCTGATCGACACCCAGGCATAGCTCGCGACGAAGGCCGGTACCGCCAATGGTGCTACGGCCAGCACCGCCCAGACCGAACGTCCCGGCAGATCGGTGCGTTCGATCAGGAATGCGGCGATCGTGCCGAGCGCGATGCAGCATGTCGCGGCGGTGACGGTCAGCATCACGGTGTTGAGCAGAAGAACGCCCACCAACGGCCGCCAGACCAGATCGATCACCTGGCGGCCACCGGCCGCCGCTGCATCCGCCAGGGTGATCCCGATCGGCAGCAGAACCAGCGCTGCCGGAATCGCGCTGATCAGCACCAGCCCGAGCGGCGGGCGCGGAACAGCGGATAATGCGCGGAATGACGTCACCGCCCCGGTCCTCCTGGCGATCAGATCAGTCCGGCTTGTTGCACCAGCCGCGCCGCCTCGCGGTCGTTGCCCAGTTGCGCGGGCGCGATCGCCGGCGGATGCAACGTGTCCATCGGTGCGAGCAGCTTGTTCGGCGCGATGCCGGGACGCAGCGGGTATTCGTAATCCACCGAGCTTTTCGCGAACATCGACTGCGCCTCGGCGCTCACCAGAAATGCCAGGAATTGCTGCGCTTCCTTCCGGTGATGCGACGATGCCAGAATGCCGGCGCCCGATACGTTGATCAGGTTGCCGACATCGCCTGGCGCGAAATGTGCGATCCGGCTCGGGGTATGCGCCGGGCCCATCTCGGTGCGCAGCCGCGCCCAGTAGTAGTTGTTGATGATGCCGGTCGCGACACTGCCGCGATTCACCGCGGCGACCACCGATTCGTCGTCCTGGTAGATTTTCGCGTTGCGCTTGAGGCCCTTGAGCCAGGCCAGCGCTTTCGTCTTGCCGTCGGCATGGATCACCGCGCCGACCAGGGGCAGGAAATCGGCATCGCCCGGCGCGATCGCGACCTTGCCCTTCCAGGCCGGCGCGGCAAGATCGAGCAGATGCTTGGGCAGGGTTGCGTGCTGGATCAGTTTCGGATTCCAGGCCAGCACGTTCTGCCGTTCCAGCACGCCGAGCCAGCTGCCATCCGCCGCGCTGTCGGCGCGCGGGACGAGCGCGAGCGTTGCCTTGGCGATCGGCGCGAGAAAATGCTTCTGATCGAGCAACGTGAGTTCCGGCGAATTCTCGACGAACACCAGATCGGCCGACGAGTTTTTTCCCTCGCGCAGAATCTGGTTGGCGACTTCCGGCCCCTCGCCGCTATGGACCCGGATTGCGATTCCGGTTTTTGCCTCGAACGCCCCGGTCAGCATCGCCACTACTTGCGGATGCTGTGCGCTGTAGAGAATCAGCGCGACTTTGGCCTGGGCAGGGACCGCGCTCCCCGCCGATATGCCAGCGCCGATCAGACCCGTCAGAACGAACTGAACCAGGCGATCGGATCGACCGGAACGCCGCAGCCGAAGCAAACCCATGGAAAATCCTTTCATGCTCGATCAAATGAGAATGAGAACTATTATTAATTGTTAGGAATGCGGATATAGGACCAGACAGATCCTGTCAACCAGTGGAAATGGGGGCCGATGAAAAGGGAGGGGGTTGCCGAACTCGCGGTTGCGGTCTGGCGCGGCGGCTGGGCGCTCGCCGCCGCGCCATTGTCATGCGGGCGGAATTGCGGCTTGATCGGCCCGTTGAACGCCCAGATCACGCCGAACGGGTCCTTGGTCTGGCCGTAGCGATCGTCCCAGAACATATCGGCGGCCGGCATGCTCGCAGTGCAGCCGGTTTCGGTCGCGCGGCCATAAGCGGCATCGACATCCGCGACCGGCAGCATCATGCTGAACGCGACGGGTTCCTTCAGCGAATGGCCGCGCGACCGAACCCGGCCTGCTGAGGCAGTGGTTTGCGCCCGCGCCCTACACCACCCCAGTGGCCGAGGTGGATTTGCGGGTCGGCGGAGTGAACCGCATCGTGATGTGAGGGCCCGATGGCCAGGACATCGATTGCTCCGGCACCTACCTGGACATCGTGCCGGGGCAGAGACTGGTGTTCACCGATGCCTATACCGGCGACTGGATGCCGAAAACCTCATGCAAGCCGTTCATGACCGCGATCGTCACCTTCGACGACGAGAACGGCAAGACGCGCTACACCGCGCGGGTGCGGCACTGGAATGCCGAGGACAGAAGACCCACGAGGAGATGGGCTTTCATCGAGGCTGGAGCCAGTGCGCCGATCAGCTCGTCACACTCGCTGGAACCATTTGAAACCGGAGACAACCATGACCATTCAGACGATCACCCCGTTCCTGTGGTACGATGCCGATGCCGAGGACGCCGCGAGATTCTACGTTTCGATCTTCGGCAATTCCCGCATCACCCATCTCTCGCGCTACGGCGATGCCGGGGCCGGCCCGAAAGGCAGCGTGATGGTGGTCGGCTTCGAGCTCGAAGGGCAGCGTTTCACCGCGCTCAACGGCGGTCCGGCCTTCAAGCTGAGCGAAGCCTTTTCACTGCTGGTCGATTGCACCGAGCAGGCGGATATCGACCGGCTATGGACCGCGCTGGGCGAAGGCGGGTCGTACAATGTGTGCGGCTGGCTGAAGGACAGGTTCGGCCTGTCCTGGCAGATCAATTATGCCGGGCTGCCCGCACTGCTGACCGGCGATCCCGGAAAAGCCGAGCGGGTGATGGGCGCGATGATGGCGATGACGAAGATCGACGTGCAGGCGCTGAAGGATGCCGCCGCGGGCTGATCCTGCGCGGCGTTTTCCGCACTGACGCATGACCGGCTCGCGCCCGTCTCCGGGATGGAGCGGGGAATCGCGACGGGTTGGCCGCAAGTGTTGTCGGTCCTCAGAGGAGGGCCGCTGCATGGTTATGCCGTGATCAGCGCGCTTCGCGAGCGCATCGCCGACGATTCCTACATGGACCAGGGCATCCAGATCCTCAATCGGGCTCAGAACGCGCACCGGTTGTTCGCGGTCCAGCTCGCGAAAGAGAAACGGAGCCTCTGAATTTCCTACTTTCGAACTGCACCTGAAAGCACGGCGCGCTCACCGTCGAGTTCAAAGAACTCTTTGATATCCTTGCAGAAATCATCGCCAAGGCCACCCATCTCGAAGCGGCCGAAGGGATGGAATTTGCAAAATACGAGATATGGCTGCCCTTCGTGGATGATTATCGAACCAAGTGCATCGTGCCAAGATCCTCGTTTCGTCTGATCCTTGAAGCCGCGACACATCTGGGACTTGCAGCATGACCACGTCAGTCCGCTCATGTGCTCGACAGCGGAGAATAGCAGAGGAGCCCGCCAAAACGATATGAGCCTCATTTGCGCCCTTGCACCTTATTTACGACCTGCCGGCCCGATCGGGCGGTAGTCATCCCAGCCCGGCTCGCATTATCTTGACCGGGTACGGTAATGGATATACATCTAACTAGATGTGTATCTTTTGAGGGCCGCATGCAGGTAGCCAAATGGGGCAATAGCCTAGCCGTTCGCCTTCCTGCGGCTGTTGTTGAAGCCCTCGAATTGAGGGAAGGCGACGAAATCGAGATCCATGTCGCAGACATCCGGCAGCTTGGCGTCGTGCGAAAACCTGGGCGCGAAGAGCTTTTGAAGCGTCTCCGTGCCTTCCGCGGCCGGCTTCCCGCCGACTTCAAGTTTGACCGAGACGAGGCGAATGCCCGGTAGCTTTTTCGACACCAACGTACTCGTATATATCGCTTCGGGCGATGCCGTGAAGGCGGACCGGGCGGAGGCGTCCATTGCTGCGGGTGGAACGATCAGTGTCCAGGTTCTAATCTTACTGTGTCACAAAATTCTTGCAGCGATTCGTTGACGCGTGTGAGTGGGTAGAGATTCTGACTCGTGGAGGCGGGTGGTGGGTCTCGAATCGAACACGCAAGGCAGCGAATCACGTCTGG
>NZ_JAKGBZ010000028.1 GCF_021556475.1 Acidiphilium iwatense
TCGTGCGCACGACCCTCGCTTACGCCCATCTCTCGAGCTATCTGCCCGGCTTCGGCTACGGCACGAGCGGGAACAAATCCGGCATGTTCGCGGGTATTCTGGAAGCGGGTTTTCTGTTTTGATCCCGATCCGACAAAAGGCGGGGGATCTTGCGGCGTGGCGGAGTGAAGCGGCATGATCGCGAGGCGTGCCGCTTTCATCGCCGGCACGGCGTGGCCGCAAGCTGGCGCCGAGACCTTCGAGGATCGTAACCCGGCGACCGGCGACGTGCTGGCGGTCGTCGAGGTTGCGAACTCGGACATTGTCGATCGCGCCGTCGAAGCGGCGGGCGAAGCCCAGGCGTCCTGGGCGGCGGCGACCGGTGCTGAACGCGGGCGCGTGCTGCTGCGCGCCGCGGCTTTGCTCAGAGCGCGCCTCAAGGATCTCGCACGGATCGAGACGCTCGATACCGGCCGGCCGATTCAGGAAACCGAAGCAGTGGATATCGTTTCGGGAGCCGAATGCCTGGAATATTTCGGCGGATTGGCGGCGACGATCGCCGGCGAGTTCGTCGATCTCGGTAAAACCGCTTTCGGCTACACGCGCCGGGAGCCGATCGGCGTGGTCGCCGCGATCGGCGCCTGGAACTATCCGCTGCAGATCGCTTGCTGGAAGGCGGCGCCCGCGCTCGCCTGCGGCAATGCGATCATCTTCAAGCCGGCGCCGCAAACGCCGCTCACCGCGCTGGAACTCGCGGCCATTTTCAAGGAAGCGGGTCTTCCTGACGGCCTGTTCAACGTGGTCAACGGTTTCACCGAAACCGGGCGGTTGCTGGTCCTGCATCCGAAAATTCGAAAAATTTCGCTGACCGGATCGGTGCCGACCGGAAAGGCGGTGGCGATGGCGGCGGCGGCGACGCTCAAACGCGTCAGCCTCGAACTCGGCGGCAAGTCGCCATTGATTGTCTGCGAGGATGCGGATATCGACAGTGCGGTTTCCGGCGCGATGCTCGGCAATTTCTACTCCGCCGGCGAGATCTGCTCGAACGGCACGCGGGTATTCGTGCATCGCCGGGTTTATGACCGATTTCTCGATGCGGTGAAAACCCGGACGCAGCGCCTTACGATCGGCGATCCGCTCGATCCGCGAACCCAGATCGGGTCGCTGATTTCGCCTGAGCATATGGACAAAGTGCTCTCTCATATCGAAGCGGGAAAAATGGGGGGCGCCGAACTTGTCGCGGGCGGCAATCGCCGGATGGACGGTGCTCTCGGGCGCGGCTGTTTCGTGGAGCCGACGATCTTCGCGCAATGTTCGGATGCGATGCCGATTGCGCAGGAAGAGATTTTCGGGCCGGTGATGGCGGTTTTCGAATTCGACACCGAGGACGAGGTGATCGCCCGCGCCAACGCGACGCCGTATGGCTTGTCCGCCGCCGTGTTCACCAGAGATCTCGCCCGCGCGCATCGCATGATCGCACGCCTGGAAGCGGGAACCTGCTGGATCAATCACTACAATGTCACGCCGATCGAGCTTCCCTTCGGTGGCATGAAGCAGTCGGGTTACGGCCGGGAAAATGGCAGGGCGGCGATCGAGCACTATACCGACGTCAAGAGCGTCTACGTGGCGTTGGCACCCGTCGAATCGCCGTACTAACGGCGGGTGAACGCCGGCTTCGGAGCATTGGACATGAGCGAGATGGAATTTGACTACGTCATCGTCGGCGCGGGATCGGCGGGGTGCGTTCTCGCGAACCGACTGACCGAGGATGGGCGCAGTTCGGTGCTGCTGCTCGAATTCGGCGGCTCGGATCGGTCGGTGTTCATCCAGATGCCGAGCGCGCTGTCGATTCCGATGAACATGCCTCGCTATGACTGGGGCTATCACAGCGAGCCCGAGCCGCATCTCGACAATCGGCGGATGCACACACCGCGCGGCAAGGTGCTCGGCGGGTCATCCTCGATCAACGGGCTTGTCTATATTCGCGGCAACGCCTTCGATTTCGAGCACTGGGCCGAGTTGGGCGCGCGCGGCTGGGCCTATCGCGACGTGCTGCCTTATTTCAAGCGCGCCGAGACACGGGACGAAGGCGGCGATCTCTATCGCGGCGCCGACGGCCCGTTGCATACGCGCTACGGCACACTCGGCAACCCGCTTTACCATGCCTTCATCGAAGCCGGAAAGCAGGCGGGCTATCCGGTCACCTCGGACGTGAACGGCTATCAACAGGAAGGTTTCGGCCGGATGGACATGACGGTTCATCGCGGCCGGCGCTGGAGCGCGGCGAACGCCTATCTGAAACCGGCACTCGCGCGGCGAAATCTCACGGTTCACACCAACAGCCTAGTGTCGCGCGTCGTGTTCGAGGACAGGACGGCGGTGGGTGTCGCGTATCGCCGGGGTGGGCGCGACGTTAACGCGCGCGCGCGCCGCGAGGTGATTCTCGCCGCCGGGGCGATCAATTCGCCGAAACTGCTGAAATTGTCGGGGGTCGGGCCATGCGAAGAACTGCGTGCGCTCGGGATCGATGTGGTGGCCGACCGGCAAGGCGTCGGCGCCAATCTGCAGGATCATCTCGAATTCTATTTCCAGGTCGGCTGCACCCAGCCGATCACGCTGTATTCCAAGATGGACCCGGTCTCGAAGGCTCGGATCGGGTTGCGCTGGCTGCTCGCCCATGATGGCCTCGGCGCCACCAACCATTTCGAGAGCTGCGGTTTCATCCGTTCGCGGCCGGGTGTCGAATATCCCGACATCCAGTACCATTTCCTGCCGATCGCGATCCGCTACGATGGCAAATCCATCGCCTCCCAACACGGGTTTCAGGCCCATGTCGGGCCGATGCGGTCGAAAAGCCGCGGCTTCGTGCGCCTCGCTTCGGCCGATCCCGTGGCGGCGCCGAAAATTTCGTTCAACTACATGAGCGATCCCGACGACTGGGCGGATATGCGCGCCTGCGTGCGGCTGACCCGCGAAATTTTCGCGCAGCCCGCCTTCGCGCCGTATCGCGGTGAGGAAATCGCGCCCGGCGCTTCGGTGACTAGCGACGACGCGATCGACGCGTTCATCCGCCGGAGCGTGGAAAGCGCTTATCATCCATGCGGCACCTGCAAAATGGGCGATCCCGACGATCCTATGACCGTGGTTGCGCCGGATACGCTCGTGATCGGGGTCGATCGTCTGAGGGTCGCGGATTCCTCGATCATGCCGCGGATCACCAACGGCAATCTCAATGCCCCGACCATCATGATCGGCGAAAAGGCGGCGGATCATATCCTGGGCGGGCCGTTGCTGCCACCGAGCAATGCGCCGTTTTATACGGCAGCGGATTGGGCGATAGCGCAGCGCTGACCTGTCGGAAATATTCAAGCCGTGCGCCGGGTGCGTGCGTGCGGCAAATCCGCGCCGGTGGCATCATCCGATCAATTGGAGGAATCCCCAGATGCAGCGGTTTTCTGCTTTCGCGCTGATCCGGCAAGCGCTCAACGGTCAGAAGGGCTGGGATCGGCAATGGCGCGACCCCGAACCCAAGCCTGCCTACGACGCGATCATCGTCGGCGGCGGCGCACACGGTCTCGGCACCGCCTATTACCTTGCCAGGGAGCACGGCATCCGCAACGTCGCGGTGCTGGAAAAGGGCTGGATCGGCGGCGGCAATACCGGGCGCAACACCACGATCATCCGCTCGAACTATCTGTTCGACGAAAGCGCCGCGCTCTACGATCACGCCCTGAAGCTTTGGGAGCGCATGTCCCAGGACCTGAACTACAACGTCATGTTCTCGCAGCGCGGCGTGCTGATGCTCGCGCACAATGTGCATGACGAGCAGGTGTTCAAGCGTCATGTCCATTCCAACCGGCTGAACGGGGTTGATAACGAATGGCTGTCGGCCGCCGAGGCCAAGGCGTTCTGCCCGCCGCTGAACATCGCGCCGGGAATGCGCTATCCGGTGCTCGGGGCGGCATTGCAGCGGCGCGCCGGAACCGCGCGGCACGATGCGGTTGCCTGGGGCTATGCCCGTGCCGCGGATGCGCTCGGTGTCGATATCATCCAGAATTGCGAGGTCACCGGCATTGATCGCGACGCGGCCGGCAAGGTGACCGGAGTGCAGACCTCGCGCGGCGCGATCCGCACGAATCGACTCGGCATCGTCGCCGCCGGCAATACCTCGGTGCTGATGGCGATGGCCGGGCAGCGCATGCCGCTGGAGAGCTACCCGTTGCAGGCGCTGGTCTCCGAGCCGGTGAAGCCGATCGTGCCGTGCGTTATCATGTCAAACACGATCCACGCCTATATCAGCCAGTCCGACAAGGGCGAACTCGTTATCGGCGCCGGCACGGATGCATATATTTCCTACAGCCAGCGCGGTGCGATGCATATTTCGGCGCATACGCTGGAAGCGATCTGCGAGTTGTTCCCGATGTTCCGGCGGATGCGGATGCTGCGCAACTGGGGCGGCATCGTCGATGTCACGCCGGACCGCTCGCCGATCATCGCGAAGACCGAGGTGTCGGGGCTCTACGTCAATTGCGGCTGGGGCACCGGCGGCTTCAAGGCCACACCCGGCTCGGCCCATCTGTTCGCCTGGACCCTGGCGAAGGACGAGCCGCACCGGATCAACGCGCCGTTCAATCTCGGGCGCTTCCAGTCCGGCCGGCTGATCGATGAAGCCGCCGCCGCCGCCGTCGCCCACTAACGCCAAAGGTTGCCCGCCATGCTGCTGATCACCTGCCCGTTCTGCGGTCAACGCCCCGAGATCGAGTTCGCCTATGGCGGCGAAGCGCATATCGCGCGGGCGGCCGATCCGCGCGCCACCTCCGATGAGGCCTGGACCGAGTATCTCTACGTTCGCGGCAATGCCCGTGGCCTGCACGCCGAACGCTGGCGGCATATCCGCGGCTGCGGGCGGTTCTTCAACGCGCTGCGCGACACCGTGACCGATCATTTCGTCGCCACCTACAAAATGGGTGAGGCGCGGCCCGACCGGACCGAAGGAAAACAGCCATGAGTGAGGCGTTCCGGCTGCCGGATGGCGGGCGCGTCGATCGCGCGCAGCCGCTCTCCTTCACCTTCGACGGCAGGCGCTATGGCGGGCTCGCGGGCGATACGATTGCCTCGGCTTTGCTCGCGAACGGCGTTCATCTGGTCGGCCGCTCGTTCAAGTACCACCGGCCGCGCGGTATCGTTTCGGCGGGCGCGGAGGAGCCGAACGCGCTGGTCGGTGTCGGGCGGGACGAGGCGCATTACACGCCGAATCTGGTCGCGACCCAGATTTCGCTTTACGATGGCCTGAGCGCTGTTAGTCAGAATCGTTCGCCCTCGCTCGAACGCGATGCCGGCAGCATCAACGACCGGCTCTGGCGCTTCTTCCCGGCCGGTTTCTACTACAAGACCTTCATGTGGCCGCGCCGCGCCTGGACGCGGGTGTTCGAGCCGCGCATCCGGGCGATGGCGGGGCTCGGGCGCGCGCCGAAAGCGCCCGACGCGGCGCGCTATGCGCAGCGCTACGCGCATTGCGACGTGCTGGTGATCGGCGCGGGACCAGCGGGCCTCGCCTCGGCGCTCGCCGCCGCGGAAGCCGGCGCGCGGGTCATTATCTGCGACGAACAATCCGAGCTTGGCGGCTCGCTGCTCGCCGAAACCGAGGCGCGGATCGACGGGCTCGCGGCGCAGGACTGGCTGGCGGCGACTCTCGCGCGGCTCGGCGCGTTCGATCGGGTGACGGTTCTGCCGCGCACCATCGCATTCGGCTATTTTCCGCACAACATGGTCGGGCTCGCGCAGGATTTGACCGGCTATCAGGGCGAACCGGACGACGCGGCGCCGCGCGGCCGGCTCTGGCAGGTGCGGGCGAAGCAGGTGGTGATCGCGGCCGGTGCGATCGAGCGGCCGCTGGTGTTCCCGGACAATGACCGGCCGGGAATCATGCTCGCCGACTCTGCGCGGATTTATGTCGAGCGCTATGCGGTGAAACCGGGCCGCCGCGCGGTGATTTTCACCGCGCATGACGAAGCCTATCGCGCGGCGCTGGCGCTGCATCGGGCGGGAGTCGAGATCGCGGCGATCGCCGATCTCCGGGGGGCGCCGGAGGGTGCGTGGATCGATGCGGCGCGTGCCGCCGGATTGCCGGTCCGGCCAGCGACGACGATCAGCGGCACCGACGGCCAGCTCCGGGTCAGCGCGGCTCATCTGGCGCCCATCGCCGACGGCAAGGTTGGCCGCGCCGAGCGGATCGAGTGCGATCTCGTGCTGATGTCGGGCGGGTTCACCCCGAGCGTGCACCTGTTTTCGCAAAGCCGGGGCAAATTGCGCTTCGATCCCGCGCTCGAGGCTTTCGTGCCCGGTGCGCCGGCGGAAGCGTCGCTCATGGCGGGCGCGTCGGCCGGGGCACAGACGCTCGAAGCAACGCTCGCGACAGGATACGATGCCGGCGATCAGGCGGCGGGCGTGAGCGGGACGGCGCAGGTGCGCCACTTCGCGGTCGAAGCCGCGCCGCTCTCGCGCGGCGGATTTCTGGGCGCCGTGCCGCATGGGCGCGATCCGGCTTCGGTGCGCGCCTTCGTCGATTTCCAGAACGACGTCACCGCGAAGGACATCAAGCTCGCACTCGCTGAAGGATTCCGCTCGATCGAGCACGTCAAGCGCTACACCACGACCGGCATGGCGACCGATCAGGGCAAGACCTCGAACATGAACGCGCTCGGCATCGTGTCGGAAACCCTTGGCCGGCCGATTCCCGAGATCGGCACGACGACGTTTCGCATGCCCTACACGCCGGTGCCGTTCGGCTATTTCGCCGGCTATGCGCGCGGCGAATTATTCGAGCCGGTGCGCGAAACGCCGATCCATGGCTGGGCCGCCGAACGGGGTGCGGTGTTCGAGGATGTCGGCCAGTGGAAGCGGGCGCGCTATTTTCCTGAGCCGGGCGAGGATATGCGCGCGGCGGTCGCCCGCGAATGCCGGGCGGTGCGCGAAGCGGTGGGCATTTTCGATGCGTCCACCTTGGGCAAAATCGAAATCGTCGGGCCGGATGCCGCCGAGTTTCTCAATCGCCTGTACGTCAATGCCTGGACCAAGCTGAAGCCCGGAAGGTTGCGCTATGGCGTGCTGCTGCGCGAGGACGGCTTCATCGTCGATGATGGCGTGGTCGGGCGGATCGCCGAGGATCGGTTCCACGTCACCACCACGACCGGCGGTGCGCCGCGCGTGCTGGCGACGATGGAGGATTATCTGCAGACCGAGTGGCCGGACCTCAACGTCTGGCTCACCTCGACCACCGAGCAATGGGCGGTGATCGCGGTGCAGGGGCCGAAAGCGCGCGACGTGCTGGCGCCCCTGGTCGAGGGCGCGGATATCTCGGCGGCTTCGATGCCGCATATGAGCGTCGCCGAATGCCGGGTTGCCGGCGTCCCGGCGCGGCTGTTCCGGGTCAGCTTCACCGGCGAACTTGGCTTCGAGGTCAATGTGCCCGCCGAGTATGGCCGCGCGGTGTGGGAAACCATTTTCGCGGCGGGCCAGCCGCACGGCGTGGTTCCCTACGGCACTGAAACGATGCACGTGCTGCGCGCCGAGAAGGGCTACATTATCGTCGGCCAGGAGACCGACGGCACGGCGACGCCGGAGGATGTCGGGCTCGGCTGGGCGATCGGCAAGGCGAAGCCGGATTTCGTCGGCAAGCGCGCGCTCGCCCGCGCCGGCATGGCCGCACAGGACGACCGCAAGCAACTGGTCGGCGTGCTGACCGAGGAGCCCGGTTTCGTGCTGGAGGAGGGCGCGCATCTGGTGGCCGATCCGGCCCAGAAGCCGCCGATGACCATGCTCGGCCACGTCACCTCCTCCTATTGGAGCGCGAAGCTCAACCGCTCGATCGCGCTGGCGATGGTGCGAAGCGGCCGCGACCGGCTCGGCGAGACGCTGCACGTTCCGCTGGCCGATCGCACCGTCCGGGTGACGCTCACCGAACCCGTGTTCTACGACCCCGAAGGGAGCCGTCTCGATGGCTGATGTCGCGATGACGATGACGCCGGTGCGCCGTGCGCCGCTCGACGGCCTTGCCGGCGATCCCCGCGCGCGCTGGGCGGTGCCGATGGCACGCTTTTCGCTCCGCCTGCCCGAGGCGGCGATCGGCGCCGCGTCCGCATCGCTCGGGCTCGATCTCGCGGGGCCGATCAATAATGTCGCCGAGCGGGAGGGTTGCGCGATCCTCAGGCTTGGCCCCGACGAATGGCTGGTGCTCGCCAACGATGCCGACTCCGCCGCGATCGCCGCGGCGCTCGATCGGGGAATGCCGGACCGGCGGTTTTCGCTGGTCGATATCGGCCACCGCCAGACCGGAATCGTGCTCGACGGCGCGGACGCGGCCGATATGCTCAGCGCCGGCTGCCCGCTCGATCTCGACCTTGCCGCCTTCCCGGTCGGCATGGCGACGCGCACCATATTCGCCAAGGCCGAAATCGTGCTATGGCGAACCGCACCCACGCGGTTCCACATCGAGGTCTGGGGCTCCTTCGCGCCCTATGTCTGGGCGCTTCTCAAGGAGATCGGCCGGGAGTATCCGGTCATGGAGAATACACCCTGACATGATGATCAGCATATTCGACCTGTTCAAGATCGGCATCGGGCCGTCCTCCTCGCATACCATTGGGCCGATGCGGGCGGCTTGGCTGTTCGCCGCGCGGCTGACCAAGGATGGCTCCGCCGACCGAGTAACCCAAATCCGTGTCGACCTGTTCGGCTCGCTGGCCTGGACCGGCAAGGGCCACGGCACCGACAAGGCGGTGATCCTCGGGCTCGCCGGCGAGGCGCCCGAAACCGTCGATCCCGATCAGGCCGACCGGATCGTCGCCGAGGTCGCGACGCAGGGGCGGTTCGCCCTCGCGGGACGGCACGACCTCGCCTTCGCGCCGGCGAGCGATATCGTCTTCGACCGGGAATCGCCGACGCCGCGCCATCCGAACACGCTGGCTTTCACCGCCTTCGACGCGGCGGGCGCGGTGCTCGCCGCCGAGCGCTGGTGCTCGGTCGGCGGCGGGTTCGTGGTGCGCGAGGATGCGCCGGCCGATCTCGGCGCGATCACCGATCCGGTGCCCTACCCCTTCGCCAATGCCGTCGATCTGCTCCGGCTCGGTGGCGACACCGGCCTGTCAATCGCGGCAATCGTGCGGGCGAACGAATTTTCCCTCCGCCCCGAGGCCGAGGTGTTGGCTCATGTCGACCGGGTCATCGAGACGATGATGGCGGGGATCGATCGCGGAATGCGCAACGACGGCGAATTGCCGGGCGGCCTCAAGGTGAAGCGCCGCGCCAAGGCGCTCCGGGTCCAGCTCGACAGCGATACCAGCCGCAACGATCTCGCGCCGCACGAAAAAATGGACTGGGTCAGCCTGTTCGCGATGGCGGTGAACGAGGAGAACGCCGCCGGCGGCCGGGTTGTCACCGCGCCGACCAACGGCGCGGCCGGGGTGATCCCGGCGGTGCTGCGCTACTACCGCGATTTCTGCCCTGATGCGACGCATGACGGGATGCGAACCTTCCTGCTCACCGCGACCGCGATCGGCGGGCTGTTCAAGACCAATGCCTCGATTTCCGGCGCCGAGGTCGGCTGCCAGGGCGAGGTTGGCGTTGCCGCCTCGATGGCGGCGGCGGGGCTCGCGGCGGCGCGGGGCGCTTCCAACGCGCAGGTCGAAAACGCGGCGGAAATCGCGATGGAGCACCATCTCGGCATGACCTGCGACCCGGTCGCCGGGCTGGTGCAGATTCCGTGCATCGAGCGCAACGCGTTCGGCGCGATCAAGGCGATCAGCGCGGCCTCGCTCGCCGCGCGCGGCGACGGTTCGCACCGTGTGTCGCTCGATCAGGTGATCGCGACGATGCGCCAGACCGGCGCCGACATGAACACGAAATACAAGGAAACCTCGCAGGGCGGGCTGGCGGCGAATTTCATCGAGTGTTGAGAGCCCGCCTGGAAATTCTACTCCGGCGGCGATCCGGCGGCGTTTTGCTGCACTCCGGTGCTCACGCACCGCACGTGCGCTCCGCCCCGGTGCTCGCGAAACACCGCCGCCTCACTCACCGGAGCGAATTTCCAAACAGGCTCTGGGTGCAACTACGGGAAAGCGTGATCCAGCTCATCGTAATGGCGGAAAATCCCGTCCTGGTTGAAGGGAATCCGCCGCTCGGAGGCCAGATAGGCCACGATCCGGGGCCGCGCGCTCACCCGCTCGGCGAGTGAGGCGACCAGCCGGTATTTCGGCAGGATTTTTCCCATTGTGCGCGGGAACGCGTATTGCAGGCCGACAACGACCTGGAACAGCGAAAGATCAGCATAGGAGATCGCCGCACCGGTCAGATAATGCCGGGGATTGTCGCGATTTTCCAGAATCCGCTCGAAATAGGCGAGAAATTTCGGCGCGCGGCTGGCCAGGAAATCGGCGCTGCGCCGGGCCGCTTCGTCGCGCTGATCGTGATAATACAGGCCGCTCGCCACCGGGTGGTGGGTGTCGTGGATCTCGGCAACCAGATCCGCGATGGTGAGCTGGAGCTGATGCACCCAGAGCCGGCCGGAGGCGGTTGCCGGCGCAAGGCCGTGCTGCTCACCGAGATACAGCAGGATGTTGGCGGTCTGGCCGATCAGCAGCCGCCCGGCCTTCAGGAACGGCGGCGCGAACGAGGCGTGGGGCGTTGTCCTGCCGTCCAGCAGGCGCTGCATCGCCGCCATCCCACCGTCACCGCGCGCGACATCGTCGTAGTCGGCCCCAATTTCCTCAAGCGCCAGCCGTACGAACTCGCCGCGCCCCTGGATCGTCGGCCAATAGTATAATTCGTAGCGCATGGACGCGACATGGGGGCGCGTCCGCGGCAATGCTACGGGTCGCGTTGCTCTTTTCGATCATCGGTCAGAACCGCCAGCGCAGCACCTGCCGCCGCCTCGCTCGGGGTCGCGCCATTCGGTGCGGCGAGCAGCGCCAGTGCCTCGGCAAAGCCGGCGCGCTGCGCTGATGCGCTCGCCGGATCAGCCAATAGCGTGTTGATGGTGGCGGCGAGGGTATCCGGCGCGCAATCGCGTTGCAGCAGTTCGGGAACCAGCGCGCGCCCGGCCAGAAGATTGACCATCGCCACGTGCGGCACGGTAATCAGCCGCCGCGCCAGCGCCGCGCTGATCGGGTTGACCCGGTAGGTCACCGCCATCGGCACGCCGGCCAGCGCCAGTTCCAGAGTCGAGGTGCCGGATTTGGTCAGCGCCGCCGAAGCCCCCGCGAAAGCGTCGTAACGGGTGGCGGGATCGGTCACGATCACCGGCTTGATCGGCCAGGAATCGGCCACGGCGGAGAGTTCCGGAGCGATCGCCGGTGCGGCGGCGAGTACCGGCACCAGGTCTGGATGCGCGGGCGCGAGTCTTGCCACGGTTTCGCGGAACACCGGCATCAGCCGGCGCGTTTCGGTCAGCCGGCTGCCCGGCATCAGGATGAGCGGGCGAGCCGAAGCGTCGAGCCCGAACCGCGCGCGGAACCGCGCCGCATCGCCCGATCCGGCACCCGAGTCCAGCACCGGATGGCCGACAAATTGGGGGTTCAGCCCGTGCGGCGCGAAAAACGCTGGCTCGAACGGCAACAGGCACAGAAGCCGGTCCCACAGGCCGGGAAAATGCCTCACCCGGCCCGGCCGCCACGCCCAGACCTGGGGTGCCACGTAATGCACGCGCCTGATCCCGAGCCCGCCGATCCGGCGCAGCAGCCGGAGGGTGAAGCCGGGGCTGTCGATGGTGATGACCAGATCGGGGCGTCGCATCGTGATGTCCGCGACCGCCTGATCGAGCCGCGCCCGCAGTTTCAGCACGCGCGGCAGGATTTCTGCGAGCCCCATCACCGCCAGATCCTGCATCGGGAACAGGGTTTCGAGTCCCTGTTCCGCCATCCGCGCGCCGCCGATTCCGGCGATGTCGATACGCGGACGAAGGCGCCGCAGCGCCGCGATCAGCCGGCCACCCAGAACGTCGCCGCTCGCCTCGCCGGCGACGAGATAGACCAATCTCACCGAAGCGCTGCCACATCGGCGGGTGCGGGATTGTCCGGCCAGTCGGTGCGGTTGCGCACGGCCGGGTCGGCCCGAGTCGCGACGAGCCGGTCACGGTCGATCGTGGCAAAAACCAGATCTGGCGCGTCGAGAACGCCGCTCGCGATCACCCCGTCCGCCGGGAAACCGCGATCGATCGGGCCGAAGGCGCCGGCGAAGCCCCGGTTCTCATCGACCGTGGCGGACCATGGCGCGGCGCCGGTGGTGGGCGCGACGGCGGTATAGCACTGGTTTTCCAGGGCGCGCGCGCGGGCGGAGCAGAACACCCGGTTGAACCCGTGCAGCGTGTCGGTACAGGAGGGGACCAGAATAAGATCCGCCCCAGCGAGCGCTTGCGCACGCACCAGCCAGGGAAACTCCGAATCGTAGCAGATCGCGACGCCGATCCGCCCGAAATCGGTCTCGAACACACGAGGCGGCGCGCCGGCCGCGATGCCCCATTGCTCGCTCTCGAACCGGGTCATCACCCGCTTGTCCTGAAAGCCGATCTTTCCGTCACCGTCGATCAGCGGCGCACGGTTGCGGATGCGGCCATTGTCGTCGCGCATCGGCACCGTGCCGGCGAGAAGCAGAAGCCCAAAGCGGTGCGCGAGGGCGCGGAACCCGGCGATCAGCGCATCCGCCCGGCCGACCACGGCTTCGAGTTCGGCGGCGATATCGGGCTCGGCGACGAACCCGCCGGCCAGGGCCATGCTGGTATATTCCGGCAGGACCAGAAGATCGGCGCCGCCCGCCTTGGCCTCGGCCAGCAGCGCCTCGATCCCGGCGAGGAAATCATCAAGGCCGCGCGGCCGGCCGATCCGATAGGGCGCCAGCGCCAGGCGCAAGGCGGTCAAGATGGGGTCTCCCGCAGCCGCTTCATCCAGACCTGGAGCGCGTTTTCGGCCTCGCGATCCTGGCCGATTTCCCGCCAGCGCATCCGGCAGATCAGGCCGGGTCGCGGCGCAAAACCGCGTTTGCCCCAGAACGCGTCGAGCGGCACCGCTCCCGCCGGCCGGCGCGGATCGGCCGGATCGCGGATCACCCCGCAGAACGCAGCGAAACCGGCGTCGGACACCGCCATCGCATGGGCCTCGCGCGCCGCGAAAAACGCGACCCCGGCGCCATGCCCGCGCCAGGCCGGCAGCAGCACCGATTCGCCGAAATAGAACACCGAGCCGGGATCGATCCCGGCATTCCTGAACGGCGCCTGCATCGCCTCGGTTTCATCCACGAGCGGCAGGCAGGTCGAGGCGCCGACGATCGCATCGCCGTCCCGCGCCACGATGATCGCCGCCCGCGCACTCGCCGCATAGGTCGCGACATAGTTGCGCTCATAGGCCGCGTCGCCGGCGTAAAGATACGGCCAGTCGCGGAATACCGCGATGCGCAGCGCCACCAGCGTGTCGAGATGCGGCAGAATGGCGCCGCCGCGCAGCGTCTCGATCCGCAGGGGCGTGGCGCTCAACTGCCCTGCTTCGCGCCGGCCTGGGTCTGCGCGAGCATCGACCGGGCGCTTTGCATGAAGCGCGCGAGTGCGGCCTTCTTCGCGGCGAGCGACATGCCGGATTGCTCGGCGACCACCGGGCAATAGGCGGTGAGCAGATAGTTCGACGCCTGGTTGTCGGAAATCGCCGGATCGGTCTTGCGCAGCGCCGCCACCAGCATGCGTGCCCGGTTCGGCAAGGTGGCCGGGGTCGCGCCGCGCATGATCTGCATCCAGCCGGAGCCGGGGCCGATCAGCGTATCGGTCAGCAGCGGGCATTGCAGGCGGCGCGCGGCGGCCGAGGCGACCGGCGGCGGGTCGAGGAAGTCCGCATCCGCGACGGCGACATCATGCGGCGGCGCGGTCGCGCGCAGGGCCAGAACCTTGGCTGCGGTGGCGTCCGCGGCACCCGGATTGCTCCAGGCGGTGCGCACGTAGTTGGTCACGGCGGCGATCCGGTGGTCGTCCAATATCGAACCGAAGGCGGGCATCGCCGGGCCATTGGCGTGCCAGGGCGGCAGCCCCGCGAGAACCGCGCTGATCACGTCGTCCGGCGGTCCGCCCCAGGCGGCCTGATTGCCCTTGAGGTTCGGGAACACGCCCATGACGCCTTCGCCGCCCGGCTGATGGCAGGCGGCGCAATTCCGGGCATAGAGAGCGGCACCCTGCGCGATCGTCGCGTTCTTGGCCGATGCCTTGAACGCCGTGCGGCGCGGCGGGGTCGCGGTCTGCAGATAGGCGGCGAGATCTTCGATATCGGATTTCGGCAACTGGCTCAGGCTGTAATCCACCACCGCCTTCATCGGGCCGAACGCCGAACCCCGGCGCATATTGCCGCTATTGTGCAGATAGGCGACCAGATCGGCGCGATTCCAGCCGCCGATGCCATAGCGCTTCGACGAGGAAATGTTCGGCGCGAACCAGCTTTCGCCGACGATCTGCCCGCCCGCGAGCGTCTCGTCCGACTTGACCGCGAACAGCAGGTTGCGCGGCGAATGGCACTCGGTGCAATGCGCCAGCGCCTGGGCGATATAGGCACCATTGCGCACCGCCGGGCTCCAGCCCTTCGCGTAGTGCACCGGATGCGCGCGGAAGAACAGGATGCGCCAGCCGAGCAGCATGGCCCGGATGTTGAACGGGAACATCAGCTTGTTGGGAACGTGCGGCGCGTCGATCGCCGGGATGGCGTCGAGATACGCCTTGATCGCCAGCACATCCGGCTTCGAGAGCTTGGAATAGGACGTGTAGGGCATCGCCGGGTATAGGAATTTCGGGAACACCAGCAGCGAATGGCCGGGGGCCGTGCCGTAATGCAGCGCGTTCCAGAACTGCTTGCCGGTCCATTTGCCGATGCCGGTGGCTTTGTCCGGCGTGATGTTCGGCGAATACAGGGTGCCGAATGGGGTTACCACCGAAAGCCCGCCGGTGAAGGATTTGGCGCCCGGCGCGGTGTGGCAGGGCATGCAGTCCGCCGCCGTGGCGAGATATTCGCCGCGCTGAACCACCGCCGCCTGTTGCGGGCTCATCCCCTTGATGTCGGGCTTGGGCATCATCGGATAGGCGCCCGGCGAGGCTGCGATCGGCGCCGGCAGATAGGCCGATGACGCATCTCCGAACGCGAAATTGGCCCCGATCACCACCCCGAACAGGGAAACGAGTGCCGCCGCACCCCAGATCGGTCGCTTCAGCTTCGACAGCCTCGATCCAGCGTGGTTCGGCGCGGGCGGCGGGGAGTTCGACATCATCGACCTTCGGGCAAACGGTGAACGCGGCGCAATCGCGCCGTTGCAAAGGCTTAATTCGCCAATTTTGCCGCTTGATCAAGAGGCACGCCGCCGGCCAACGGCAACGCGGCTCTTCACAGGGGCGGATGATCTTGCTAGACGCGCTTCGGCGATCCGGTCGCCTGACCGCATCGCATCGGGAATGGGCGCATAGCTCAGTTGGTAGAGCAGCTGACTCTTAATCAGCGGGTCCAAGGTTCGAATCCTTGTGCGCCCACCATTCCAAATCAATGACTTAGCGTCCGGTTTCTTGTCGATCCGGCAGGCGATTCCAGTAGTGGGGTATCACTGGGGCATCGGCGGCGGGCGGTCAGCCTGATCCGCCGGGCGACATCGCGTTACAGGTCGCGCGGCTGCAAGCCGGTATGCTTCGCGATCCGCGCCATCATACGCTGGCCGATCTCATCGCCGTCAGGGAAAGCGAACACGTAATCGGGCCAGCCGGCGCGACTCAGCATGACGTGCGATCCGGTCGTGCGCTCGATCCGCCAGCCGATCCGTTCAAGGGCCGCCAGAACGCGCCGCGCCTTGGCCGCCGGCCATGCGCTCACGCGGCGGCGAAGAGCGGGGTGGCTTCTGCCGGCAGGGGTTCGCCGTGTTCGATCCGCTCGGCGAGGACGCGCAGCGCCAGCGCCTTGGCACGCCCTATGCGCGCGGGGCTAATCGGCCGCGATCGGCTGGTGGATGGCGAGCGGAACATGCGCGGCGGCGCAGGCGCGGAAGCTGTCATCGAGTTCGGGGCCGAGCAGCAGGATGGCGGCGAGGTGGCGGGCGGTTTCCATCACAGGGCGCACTTCATCGGGCGTGAGCGCACGGCCGATGATTCTGCGCTCGCGATAGGAGAGCCATTTCTTGATCACCTGATCGCCGCCGATATGGGTTTCCCAGACGCGTTCGAGGATGTTGGCCCAGTAGGTCGAGGAGTTGAGATGGATATCGCGTGTCGCCTCGCCGAGCAGGGCAGCCTGTGTCGCGGTTGCCGCTTCGGTCCCGGCATAAAGGCGGGATTTGACGCTGCCCTTGCCCGGCATGGTGACGCCCTTGTCGGTCCGGTTGCCCCAGCCGGCGGTGAGCGCGAAATCCTGCCCTTGCGGCACCGCGATGGCGGCGAGTTCCGGGCGGATTTTCCCTGTGTCACCCCTTCCACCGTTCCGCCGCACTCGGCGCGCAAATCGCCGCTCTGCTCGACCCGGATAGGCCGGTGGAAGGGGTGACACAGGGAAAATCCGCCCGGAACTCGCCGCGTTTTCGGTGAGATAACCAGGAGAATACATCGTCGCGAGCGCGTGCAGCAGTACCATCCGCGCGGTTCAGCCAGCACATGTTTTGAGCCCTTGAATTCACGGAGAAAAATTCATGATTGGGAATAACGTTGTCTTGACGGGAAAGGCTGTTACAATCCGGCGGCGCCGCCGATATGATGATGCCCGGAAACCGGGTGCAGGCATGGCGGCGCGGCCAAAGAAAATATCGCGCCATCGCGGCTGGCGGGCTCTTTGCGGAACCGCCATCCGCAGACAGGATTCGCTTCGGCCGATCAATTCGGAACGACCGGCCGCCGCGATGCTCCTGACATGGGGGGACTATGTCGAAGTCCAGGAACGAGACCAAAACCGACGCTCCTTGGCGAGTGGGAGGTCTGTTCTCCCGAACCGGGGTCATGGCCGTGATCGAGGAAACGCAGCGCCGCGGCACGTTGCTGGCGATCGAGGAAGTGAACGAGCGAGGCGGCGTGAACGGCCGCGAGATCGTTCCAGTTTTCTATGATCCCGCGTCCGAGCTGTCCTCCTTTGGCCGTTATGCCAAGCAATTGTTGATCGCCGACGACGTGACAATGATCTTCGGGTGCTACACATCGAGCAGCCGCAAGGCGGTCTTGCCCGTCGTGGAACGGCTCAACGGCTTGTTATGGTACCCGACCTTGTACGAAGGGTTCGAATTTTCGCCCAATGTGATTTATACTGGCGCGGCGCCCAATCAGAATAGCGTTGCACTCTGCCAACATCTTATAAAATCCTATGGCCGCCGTTTTTATTTCATCGGCTCGGATTATATCTACCCACATGAGTCCAACCGAATCATGCGCGAGGCGATTCAGAAGCACGGCGGCGATGTAGTTGGAGAAACCTATCTGAGCCTGCACGCACGCCGGCGCGATTTCCTGCCGGTCATGCGCGAGATTCGCGAATTGCAGCCGGACGCCATTTTCTCGACCGTGGTCGGCGATGCCACGATCTATCTGTATCAGAGTTTTGCGGACGCGAATTTGAATCCGAAGACGACGCCGATCGCCAGCCTGACCACCACGGAGACTGAAATTCGCGCGATGGGTTTCGATGTCGGTGAGCATCACATTACCGCCGCACCGTATTTTCAGAATCTCGAAAGCGATTCGAACAGAATTTTCGTAAATAGCTACAAGAAGAAATACGGCGACGACGAACCGACGAACATGTGCGCCGAAGCCGCCTATTTTCAAATGCATATCTTCGCCAAGGCCCTGGAAGCGACGAATTCCATGGACCCGGACATCCTGCGGCCGATGGTCCTCGGCTCGAACTTCGACGCGCCACAAGGCAGGATCAGCATCAATCCGCTGAGTAACCACACGGATCTGTGGACCAGGATCGGACGGGCGAACCGCCTTGGACAATTCGACCTGGTCCATCAATCCTTCGCCCCGGTCCAGGCCGACCCGTTTCTGACGGCCTATTAGGAAAACCAGACCAATGACGACGGTACCGGCCGCGCTGCCTCCTGAAATGACCGATATCGACATCGTGGTTGCGACGGAGCGGGATGGTTCCGGCGAAGCGCTGATCCGGGACCTGCAGCGCACGCGCAACCGGATCAGGCATATCTGGCCGATACCCGAGATGCTGCCTGCCGATACGGATGTGATCTTCTGCGACCTTGTGCCCAGCCTCGCGGCGCGGCTGCCATGGCTGCCGGGAGCGCCGAAAGCTGCTCTCGTCGCATTGATCTCCCCCGGCATGCGAATCGACCTTGACCTGTTGCGCAAGACGGCGCCGGAAGCGATCCTGCACCGGCCTTTTTCCTCCCCGGCGATTCTGTCCTGCCTGTTGCTGGCACGCAGCCGCTTCACCTATGAGCGGCGGTTGCGCGGACGGCTTGAAAAGCTCGACGGGACACTGCGTGCGATGCGCAGCATCGAGCGCGCGAAAACCATTCTGATGAAGGCGCGCAATATTGGTGAAGACGAAGCCTACGGCTATCTGCGTGCCCAGGCGATGCGACAAAGACTCTCCGTCAGCGCGGTTGCGACAAAGATCGTTGACATCGGGGAACCCGCGGGTTAAATCTTCTCCCGAAGCGCTTTGTCGCTGGCGACAACAGGGTCGCCGAAAATTGAAATCAGGGCAATGTTGCCCCCCATGACGGCCGTTACGGTCGCTGTGGGGGGTTTTTCGTTTTGGCCATGCGGAGAAAACATGAACTTCGATAAACGGTTCTCTTGGAACAGAGCGCAGGGTTTGAGGGCCGCGATGGCGGCGGATTTTTCGGATTTCCGTAGGAAATCCAGGAAACCGTTCCATTTCGGCGGACAATGTTTCGTCGATTGGTTCTTTTAGAGACTATCCAGGCGCCGCCGCGCGGGGGTGCCTTTAGGCCGGTAAGGCTGTTGCGGTGATCCGGGATGGTGATGTGTCGCATGATCGGAAAAATTCCGGTCTGCGGCAAAGGGAAATCTTTTGCCGATGCGCGGGCGATCGCGTTTCGAGACGGATTTTCAATGTCCCGATCCCATATGCCGGCAGTGCCTCAAAACCCGCGAACCAACGAAGATTGGCCCGTCGGAACTGACGATGCGGTCTGGTCGCCCGAAACGGGCATGAACGTAGATTTTGGGAAGGAGACTAACAATGTTTCATGGCGATATCTCGAGCAGCAAGGACACGGTCGGCGTTGCTGTCGTGAACTACAAAATGCCGCGCCTGCACACCCGAGCGGAGGTGCTGGCCAACGCGCGCAAAATCGCGGACATGGTGAAGGGCATGAAAATCGGCCTGCCCGGCATGGACCTGGTCGTGTTTCCTGAATACAGCACGCACGGAATCATGTATGATTCGAAGGAGATGTATGAAACGGCTTCGGCCGTGCCGGGCGAAGAAACCGAGATTTTTGCCGAGGCGTGCCGCAGCGCCAAGGTGTGGGGCGTGTTCTCGCTGACCGGCGAGCAGCATGAGGAGCATCCGCACAAGGCGCCCTACAACACGCTCATCCTGATGAACGACAAGGGTGAAATCGTTCAGAAATATCGCAAGATCATGCCGTGGGTGCCGATCGAAGGATGGTATCCCGGCAACTGCACCTATGTGTCGGAAGGACCCAAGGGGCTCAAGATCAGCCTGATCATCTGCGATGACGGCAATTATCCCGAGATCTGGCGCGACTGCGCGATGAAGGGTGCCGAACTCATCGTGCGCTGCCAGGGCTACATGTATCCGGCGAAGGACCAGCAGGTGCTGATGGCGAAGGCGATGGCCTGGGCCAACAACGTCTATGTCGCAGTCGCGAATGCCGCTGGATTCGACGGTGTGTATTCTTATTTCGGCCATTCCGCCATCATCGGTTTCGATGGCCGCACCCTGGGCGAATGCGGCGAGGAGGAAAACGGCATTCAGTATGGCGTACTTTCCAAATCCCTGATCCGGGATGCGCGCCGGACCATGCAGTCCGAGAATCATCTCTTCAAGCTTCTGCATCGCGGCTACACCGGCAAGATCAATTCCCGCGAAGATCCGCGTGGCGTCGCCCAGATTCCCTACGATTTCTATCAGAAATGGGTTACTGATCCGGACGCAACGCGCGAGATGGTGGAAGCGATAACCCGGCCTACCGTGGGCACCGACGAATGTCCGCTCGATGGAATCCCGAACGAGATGGCGGCGCATCGCTGACGCACCCGCCGGGCGGGCCGTACGCGCGGCCCGCCCCACTGGCCCGATCCTGGTTCTCCCGTGGGATATTCGCCGAGATGATTCTGTCTGACCACTATATTGCCGACGAGCCGTATTATCGCCCGGTCGGCGATGAAATTACCCTGTTCGAAGCGGCCTATGCGATGCGCCTGCCGGTCATGCTGAAAGGCCCGACCGGGTGCGGCAAGACGCGATTCATCGAGCACATGGCCTGGAAGTTGAACAAGCCGATCGTGACGGTCGCCTGCCACGAGGATATGACCGCCTCCGATCTCGTCGGCCGGTTTCTGCTCGATGCCAACGGCACGATCTGGCATGACGGACCGCTCTGCCTCGCGGTGCGCCATGGCGCGATCTGCTATCTCGACGAAATCGTCGAAGCGCGGCAGGACACGACCGTGGTGATCCATCCGCTGACCGACGAACGGCGGATCCTGCCGCTCGAGAAAAAAGGCGAGCTGGTGCGCGCGCATGCCGGCTTTCATCTCGTGATTTCCTACAATCCGGGCTATCAGAGCATTCTCAAGGATTTGAAGGAATCGACCAAGCAGCGCTTCTGCGCGATCGAGTTCGGCTATCCCGAAGCCGAGGTCGAAGCCGAGATTGTCGCGCACGAGGCCGGGATCGGCCCCGACGCGGCAGCACTCCTGGTTACGATCGGCGAGCGCTCGCGCAATCTGCGCGGTCACGGCCTCGCCGAGGGCGCGTCCACAAGGATGCTGATCCATGCTGGACAATTGCTGAAGCATGGAATTCAGCTCGAAGCCGCCTGCCGTATCGCCCTGATCCTGCCGATCACCGACGATACCGATCTGCGCGGCGCGCTCTGCGCCGCGGTCGCGGCCTGCGTCTGAGCGGATGCACGCACTCCGCAACACCCGCTTGCCGGAAGACGGCGCCGCCCCGGCGGCGAATCCCGCGCACGGCGGCATCGGAAGATGGGAGGTCTCCAGTTTCGCGCGGTTCGGCGGCGGCGACAGATTCGATACATTGGAGCGGCAGCTTGCCTATTTCGGAACCGCGCTCTGGGGCCTGGCACCACTGCTGCGCGTCGCTGCCGCCGATCCCGATGGCGGGCAGCGCCGCACCAGTTTCTCGGGGCCTACCATCCTCGCACCCGCGACATTCCGGGGGTATTCGGGCGCGCAGGGAAGACATCTCTATCTCGCGGCACTCGCGCATGTGCAAGCGCATCTCCACCATGGCGGAAGACGCTTTCCGGCTGGTAGCCTCAAGCCGATGCAGATCGCGCTGATCTCGCTGATCGAGGATGCGCGGGTCGAGCATCTCGCGATGCGCGGCCTGCCCGGACTCGGGCATTACTGGCAGCCCTATCACGTGGCGGAACCAACCGCGTCGCCGACCGCCGCGTCGCTGATGGCGCGGCTGGCGCGTGCCTTGATCGCGCCGGATCACGCCGACCCGGACGGCTGGATCGCGAAAGCCCGGCGCCTGTTTTTCGAGGCCGAGCCGGAGTGGCACGATCCCGCGAACAGCCGGCGGATCGGCGGCCTGCTCGGCAACGATCTTGGCCAGATGCGGCTGCAATTCGATGGGCTTCGCCACGTCGTCGAGCCGGTTTATCGGGATGACAACAAGGGATTATGGCATTTCGAACGCACCGGCGATGAAGCCGCAGACGACGACGCCCTGCCGCTGCCGGCACGGCTGGAACCGGATGACGGCAAGCCGCCTCAGTCCGGGTCTCCGCCAGATGACGCCGACAAGGTTCGCCTGACACCGATCGATCCGGAGGCCGGAATTCCGATCGCGCGCTATCCGGAATGGGATCATCTGATCGGCGCCGCACGGCTCGACTGGACGACTCTGGTCGAGTACCAGCCGGCCCTCGGCGATGCCGGGCCGCTCGCCCTCCTGCTGCATCGGCATCACGCGCTGCTGGAGCGCATGGTCGGAGTCATCCAGCCGGCGCGCATCAGCCGATCGACCCGGTTGCGCCGCCAGCCCGACGGCGAGGAATTCGATCTCGATGCAGCACTCACGGCCACCATCGATCAGCGGACCGGGCTAACGCCGGACCCCAGGATCTATACAAGATTCGAGCGGAGGATGCGCGATCTTTCCGTGCTGCTCCTGCTCGACGGTTCCCGCTCGACCAACGACCGAAGCCCGGTGAGCGGTCAGCGGGTTCTCGACCTCGAGATCGAGGCGGCGGCGCTGCTGGCGCGGGCACTGGAGCGCAGCGGCGATCTGTTCGCGATCCGCGCCTTCTGCTCGAACAAGCGCGACGACGTCCGCTATTACCGGATCAAGGATTTTGCCGAACCGCATGGCGCATTGGCGGAGCAACGCCTCGCCGGCCTCGCCGGTGAATATTCGACCCGGATCGGCGCCGCCCTGCGCCATGCCGGCGCCGAACTCGCCCTGAGGCAATCCTACCGGAAACTGCTTCTCGTCATCACCGATGGCGAACCCTCCGACATCGACATCGCCGATCGCAAATACCTGGTGGAAGATGCGCGCCACGCGGCGCACGCGCTCGCGCGCGACGGCATCGACGTTTTCTGCATCGGGCTCGATGGCGAGGGCGAGAACTATCTTCATCGCATGTTCGGCGCGCGCCGGGTTCTGCATGTCGACCGGATCGAAAAACTGCCTGAATGCGCAGCCGCTCTCTATGTCCGTCTGACGACGTAACTGAATGCAAAAACTAACGGGAGGATAACATGCTACTCGGTTTGGTATTGTTTTGGGTCGGCGCGGTTCTGTGCCTGAATGGCCTGTGGCTGCTCGGCAGGATCGGGGATCGCGAGATCCCGATCATCAATACGTTTGTCGGTCTGCTGACGCTCGCCGTCGCCTTGTATTCGGCTTTCGGTCCGGGGGCCGATCCGGCAACGGTGAAATCTGCAGCTCTCATCTGCCTGTTCAGCTTTACCTATATCTGGGTCGCGTGGAATCGCTGGAACAACTCCGACGGACGCGGACTCGGATGGTTCTGCCTTTTCGTCGCGATCACCACCGTGCCGGTCTTCATCCAGGGTTTTGTCCAGGCCGCGACAATCTGGGATTACTGGCTTTCGCTATGCTGGCTTTCGTGGTGCGTGCTCTGGTTTCTGTTCTTCCTGAACCTGGCGCTCGGACGGAGTAGTCTTGCAAAACCTACAGGAGTGATCTGCGTGCTTCAGGGAATCTATACCTGCTGGGTTCCGGGCTATCTTCTGCTGACCGGCGCCATGCCCGGCGCGCATTGACCAGAATCCGGCGGGCAGGCACGGCAGATTTCCGTTCGTGCCGTCCGCGTTGATGAACGGGAGAACTCACCATGTCCGTGGATTACGAGATTTTCGAACTCGGCGATTTCCGGCTGCAGGGCGGCGCCACGCTTCGGGGATGCCGGCTCGCCTACAAGACCTTCGGCACGCTGAATGCCGCGAAGGACAATGCGATCGTCTACCCGACCTGGTATTCCGCCCAGCACGACGCCAATGAGTGGCTGATCGGCGCGGGCCGCGCGCTCGATCCGGCGCGCCAGTTCATCGTCATTCCCAACATGCTGGGGAATGGACTGTCCTCGTCGCCGAGCAACATGCCCGAGCCGTATGACGGGCCGCGCTTTCCGCAAGTGACCGCCTACGACAATGTGAGCGCGCAGCACAGGCTGGTGGCGGAGCGATTCGGCATCGAGCGCATCCGTCTGGTCACGGGCTGGTCGATGGGCGCGCTGCAGACCTTCCATTGGGGCGCGATGTACCCCGACATGGTGGAGCGCATCGCGCCGTTCTGCGGCTCGGCGAAATGCTCCCGCCATAATTTCGTCTTTCTCGAAGGCGTCAAGGCCGCCCTGACGGCGGATGCGGCATTCGCCGATGGCTGGTACACGGCAAAGCCGGCCAAGGGATTGCGGGCGATGGCGCGCGTTTATGCCGGATGGGGGTTTTCACAGGCCTTCTATCGCGAAGAACTCGATCTCAAGGCGCTGGGCTACTCGTCGCTGGAGGATTTCCTGATCGCGTTCTGGGAAGGATTCTTCCTGCCGAAGGATGCGAATAATCTTCTGGCAATGCTGTGGACATGGCAGCACGGCGACATCAGCGCGAACGAGATCTACCACGGCGATTTTCGCAAGACGCTCGGTTCGATCAAGGCAAAAGCCTATGTCATGCCGGGCCAGACAGATCTCTATTTCCCACCGGAGGACAGCCAGTTCGAGGTGGCGCACATGCCGAACGCGACCTACGTGCCGGTGCCGTCAATCTGGGGGCATTTTGCCGGCGGGCCGGGCACCAACCCGAAAGATGTCGAGTTCATCGACGGGAAGCTGAAGGAGCTGCTGAAAAGCTAACCGGCTGATCAACTCCGTGCGTGATGCCGCCGACGTCCGCCGGGCTTACGGCATCACGCTTTCACTCGCGCCATCGCGGGGTCGTAGAGCGGCGCGAGATGCAGGCGGCAGGGCACCTGTTGCGTCGCGATGTCCAGCGCATAGGTTCCGTTGTGCAGGACTCGGTCGGTCACGCCATCATGATGGCGGACATAGCCATAGCCGATCGGCACGCCGACAGTGTGGCCGAACCCGCCGCTCGACAGCCAGCCGACCGGCTCGCCATCGCGATAGATCGTCTCCCGCCCGATCAGCACGATCGACGGATCGTCCACGGTGAAGCCGCACAGCCGCTTGCGGAGCACACCGGCGCGCTGCGCGCGGATCGCCGCGTCGCCGAGGAAGGCGACGCAAGTGCGGTCCTTCACCGCCCAGCCGAGCCCGGCTTCGAGCGGCGTGTGATCCGGGCCGATATCCGCGCCCCAAGCGCGATAGAATTTTTCCAGCCGCAGCGATTCGATCGTCCGATAGCCGGCGTTGACGATGCCGAACCGCGCGCCGGCCGCCATGAGCGCCTCGTAGACCGTCACGGCGAATTCCGTGGGGACGTGCATCTCCCAGCCCAGCTCGCCGACATAGGTGACGCGCATGGCGCGCACCGGAGCGCCGGCGACATGAAGGACGCGCGCGGCGCCGAACCGAAACGCGTCATTCGACACGTCATCGCGCGTTATAGCCGACAGCACGTCCCGCGCGCGCGGCCCCATCAGGCTGAGCGTCGTGAAGCCGGAGGTCACGTCGTGCAGCGTCGCGTCGGCGCCGGACGGGATGTGCCGGGCGATCCAGTCGAAATCGCGGGTCGCGAAGCCGGTGCCGGTGACGATGTAGAACCGCTCCGGTCCCAGCCGCGCGACGGTGAGGTCGCACTCGATGCCGCCGTGTGCGTTCAGCATCTGGGTATAGACGAGCCGGCCCGGCGGGATACGCACATCGTTGGCGCAAATATATGACAAGGCAGCTTCGGCGTCCCGCCCGGTCATCTCGAATTTCGCGAAGGAGGACTGGTCGAACAGCGCGACTGCCTCCCGCGTCGCGCGATGCTCGCTGGCGACCGCGGAAAACCAATTGGGCCGGCCGAAGCTCGGTACGTCCTCGGGCGGTTCGCCGGCAATGGCGAACCAGTTCGGCCGCTCCCAGCCGAGCTTCTCGCCGAAGCACGCGCCGGCGTCGCGCAAAATCGGGTAGAGTGGCGAGCGGCGCAGCTTGCGGGCGCAGTGATACTCCTCATGGGGCCAGGCGATCGCGTAATGCCGCGCATAGGCCTCCAGGGTGCGGGCGCGGACCCAGCCGACATCGCGATGCGGGCGGCCGAACCGGCGGATATCGACCGGCCAGAGATCATAGGGCGGCTCGCCGCCGGCGACCCATTCGGCGAGCGCCTTGCCCGCCCCGCCGCCGGCCGCGATGCCGAATGCGTTGAACCCGGCGCCGACGAACAGCCCGGCGAGTTCGGGTGCCGCGCCGAGAATGAAATTCCCGTCGGGGGTAAAGCTCTCCGGTCCGTTCAGCAGCGTTTTCACCCCGGCGGTTTCCAGCGCGGGCACCCGCCCGATCGCCAGTTCCATGATCGGCTGAAAATGGTCCCAATCGGAATTCAGCAGTTGAAAATTGAAGCCTTCGGGAATCCCGTCGACCGCCCAGGGAATCGGGTTCGGCTCGTAGCCGCCCATCACCAGGCCACCGACCTCCTCCTTGTAATAGGTGAGCCGGTCGGGGTCGCGCAGCGTCGGCAGGGTCGGGGCGACGCCGGCGATCTGCTCGGTCACGATGTATTGATGCTGGACCGAAACCAGCGGCACCGAGACGTCGATCGTTTCGCACAGATCGCGCGTCCATTGACCGGCGCAGACGATGACGGTCTCGCAGGCGATGCGCCCCTGCGCGGTTCGCACCGCGACGGCGCGGCCCTGGACGACATCGATCCCGGTGGCTTCGGTATTCTCGATGATGCGCGCTCCCGCCATCCGCGCGCCTTTGGCGAGCGACTGGGTGATGTCCGATGGGTTGGCCTGACCGTCGCTCGGCAGAAAGGCGGCACCGATCACGTCGGTAACATCCATCAGCGGCCAGAGCGCTTTGGCTTCGGCGGGGTCGAGGAGGTGCATCGGGAGCCCAAAGGAGCGCGCGGTGGTCGCCTGGCGCTTCAGTTCGGTCCAGCGCGCCTCGGTGCAGGCGAGGCGCAGGCCGCCATTCTGCTTCCAGCCGGTGGCAAGCCCGGTTTCCGCTTCGAGCCCGGCATAGAGCGCCACGGATTGGCCAAGGAGCTGAGTGATATTGGCGTTGCTGCGCAACTGGCCGACCAGCCCGGCGGCGTGGAAGGTGCTGCCCGAGGTGAGCTTGTGGCGTTCCAGCAGGACGGTATCCCGCCAGCCGAGCCGCGCCAGATGATAGGCCGTCGAGGTGCCGACGATGCCGCCGCCGATGATGACCGCGCGCGCCGTCGTGGGGAATTCGCTCATTGCCGTCCGGGCTCCGTCATACCGTGCCGGGTTCGGCGATGCCGAGCCCGGCGAGGGCTTCGGCCAGTCGCCGCGCATAGGTTTCGGTATAGGCCGCGTAGTCGAAGTCGGTCGGCGGGTCCTGCTCGGAGACCGCGCTCCACAGCAATTCGCGCAGCAGCGACGCGGCGATCAGCGCGGCGAAAGCGTCGGATCGCGCCTTGTCGGGTTGCGCGCCGTCGTAATCGGCCAGGGCGGCAAGCACCGTATCCGGTGCGAGACTGGCATTGGCGGCGAGATTGGCGAGATCGAACAGCGGCGTGTTGAACCCGCCATAATCCCAGTCGATCAGCCAGAGCCGCGCCCCATCGTCGATCCAGTTCGCCGCCAGCAGATCGTTGTGGCAGAAGGCGAGTGTCACCGGGCCGGTGCGGCGTTCGAGTTCGGTGTTCAGCGCGGCGAACCCATCGAGCCGGTCCGCGATCCGGCAGGCGCCGCTCCGCAGCCGGCGCAGATAGGCGCGGTTGACGTGGAACACCCAGAACAGCACGGCGGGAATGTCGAGATGCGCCGCCATCGCCGCGTGGCAGCGCCGGAGCAGGGCGATGGCCGCGCGCAGCATCGCGGGGTCGGTGAAATCCGCTGCCGCCAGCGTGCGCCCCGCAATGAAGCGCGAGACCATGACGCCCGGTGCCGCATGAACCACTTCCGGGGAAATGCCGGCGGCAAAACCCGCGCGCGCGGCAGCAAGCTCGTTGACGCGCCAGATGCCGTGCGTCGGGTTGTCGGTGCCGAAACGGACGACGAAGCGTTCGCCGCGCGCGGTGACCAAATAATTACGGTTGGTGATCCCACCTTCGAGCGGCGCAATCGCGATTCTGCCGGTCCAGCAGGGCAGACTGGCGATCGTCGCGTCGATATCGGCTTGAGGATCGGTCATGCAGGATGCCGCGAATGCCCCTATCGCGCCAGCCCGTCGAGCCGGCCGGAAAGCGCCGCGACCAGAATGCGGCGCATCGCGCCGGCATCCGCCTTGCGCGGATTGTCCGGCGTGTTCGGGTCGCGAAAGGCTTCATCGGCGAGCCGGTCGAGCATGGCTTCGGTGACGCCGAGTGCTGCGATGGTGTCGGGGATGCCGAGCCGCGCGCGTAGCGCGATCACCCAGCCGCGGAATCCGTCGAACCCGCCAGCGATGCCGAGACACCGCGCGACATGGGCGATGCGATCCTCGATGGCGGGGCGGTTGAACTCCAGCACATAGGGCATCAGCACCGCGTTGGTCAGGCCGTGATGGGCGTGGCAATGCGCGCCGATCGGGTGGCTCAGCGAATGGATCGCGCCGAGGCCTTTCTGGAACGCGGTGGCGCCCATCGAGGCGGCGGCGAGCATTTGGCCCCGCGCGGCGAGATCGGTTCCGGTCTGGGTCGCCGCCGGCAGCGCCGCGCGGATCAGGCGCATCCCCTCGATCGCGATGCCGTCGGCCATCGGGTGCCAGGCATCGACGCAATAGGCTTCGAGATTATGGGCGAGCGCGTCCATCCCGGTCCAGGCGGTCAGTTTCGCGGGCAGACCGAAAGTGAGTTCGGGATCGAGCACGACAAGGCGGGGCAGCATGGCGGGGTGGAGCAGAATGACCTTGCGCGCCGCCGCTTCGTCGGTGATCACCGAGGCACGGCCGACTTCCGAGCCGGTGCCCGCTGTGGTCGGCACCGCGAAAATCGGCACCATTGCCCGGTCGAGCGCGGGCGTAGCCAAAGTGATCTCGAAATCCCACAACCGGCGCGACGTTGCCGCCGCGAGCGCGATGGTCTTGCCGCAATCGAGCGCGCTGCCGCCGCCGATGGCAACGACCAGGTCCGCGTCATGGGCGCGAAACGCGGCGAGGCCGGCGGTGATGTCGCTTTCCAGCGGATCGGGATGGGTGCCGGTGAAGGTCGCGGTGGCGATGCCTTCGGTGCTCAACGACGTGGCAAGCGGGGCGAAAAACGGCAGTTGCGCCACCTGCGCGTCTGAAACGATCAGCGCGCGCTTCACGCCGAGATCGTGCGCGCGGCTGGCGAGGTCGCCGATCCGTCCGGGCCCGGCCAGAACCTCGGTCGGAAAGCGCCAGTTTCCCTGCATCATGGTCATTCCGTCCTCACATCCGCTCGAAGCCGCGCACTCGTTCCCAGTCGGTCACCGCGGCGCCGAAGGTTTCGATTTCCACCTCGGCCATGCGGGCGTAATGCGCGACCATCTGGTCGCCGAAGGCGACGCGCGCGAAGTCGCTGTTGCGCCAGAGCGAAAGCGCATCGGCGAGGGTTCGCGGCACGCGCGGCAGATCGCCGTGATAGGCATTGCCGGTATGGGCGCCGGCGGGCGGCAATTCCCGCGCGATGCCGTCGAGCCCGGCGGCGATCATGCCGGCGAGGGCGAGATAGGGGTTAACGTCGCCGCCCGGCAGCCGGTTTTCCACCCGGAGCGACTTGCCATGGCCGAGCACGCGAAAGGCGCAGGTCCGGTTGTCATGCCCCCAGACCAGGCCGGTCGGCGCGAAGCTGCCGACCGCATAACGCTTATAGGAGTTTATGTTAGGAGCGAACAGGATCGACAATTCGGCGGCGTGGGCGGCGAGCCCGGCGATGAAATGGCCGAACAGCCTGGAATGGCCATCGGATTCGGCGAAAACGGCCCGGTTTTCCCGGTCGCGCAGGCTGAGATGGATGTGGCAGGAATTGCCCTCGCGCTCGTTGAATTTCGCCATGAAGCTGATCGCGCAGTTTTCTTCGCCGGCGATCTCCTTGGCCGCTTCCTTGTAGAGGACGTGGCCGTCGGCGCAGTCGAGCACCGGCCCGTAGGCGAAATTGATCTCGTGCTGGCCGAGATTGCATTCACCCTTCGAGTTCTCGACCTGGATGCCGGAGGCTTCGAGCGCATTGCGGATTTTGCGGATCACCGGTTCGACCTTGGCGGTGCCAAGTATCGAGTAATCGACATTGTAGAGATTGGCGGGATCGAGATTGCGGTAGCCCCGCCTCATGCATTCCTCGTAGGAGTTGCGGAACAGCAGGAATTCCAGCTCGGTCGCGGCATAAGCGGAGAATCCCGCTTCGGCGAGGCGGCCGATCTGATGTTTCAGGATGCTGCGCGGCGCGATCGGCGCGAGCGAGCCGTCATGCAGGGCGATGTCGCACAGCAGGATCGCCGCACCCTCCTGCCAGGCGGCGCGGCGCAACGTCGCGATGTCCGGGCGAAACACAAAATCGCCGTAGCCGCGATCCCAGGATGCGAAATCGTAGCCGGCAACCGGCGTCATCTCGACATCGACGGCGAGCAGGTAATTGCAGCCTTCGGATGCATCGGCGACGACCGAGTCGGAGAAGAAGCGCGGCATCACCCGCTTGCCCTGCAACCGCCCTTGCATGTCGGGTGCGGCCATGATGACGGTGTCGATCGCGCCTTCGGCGGCGAGCGCGCGCAAGGCGGCGAGATCGAGCCGGCCTGACGGCGGTGTTTTCGATTCGGATGAGGCATGATCCATGGCGTTGTCTCCCGCGTGCGCTTCGGTGCGCATAATGGCATGGGCCAGTGTGTCTGCCTTGACTTCGCATGACAATCCCGAATGGCGCCGCGCCGTGCGATTGTGCTCAAATGTCAAGGGATCGGAGCGGGAATTTGTCACACTCGCGACGAGGCGCGTGGTATGCGATCGGCATCGCGCGTCATCATCATACGGGAGGTTCATGGCGCATTCATCCTCCGTCTTGTCGCCCCAAGGCAGCCACGTATTGGCCGCGGCGGCGTGCGGAGTCGCCGAATTCATCCGTGCGTGCGGCGCGGACCCCGACCGGGTGCTGGGCGAGGCCGGATTCGACGCGCGCGATCTGGAAAATCCCCACGCCGCCGTGTCGCTGGCCCGCTATGTCGCGATGATGGAAAACGCTGCACGGCGCAGCGGGAACGCGCAGTTCGGCCTGTGGTTCGGCCAGCAATTCCAGGCGGACCATCTTGGGCTGATCGGCGAACTGGCGCTGGCCGCCCCGGATATCGGCACCGGACTTGCCGCTTTCGCCAAGCATTTCATCCACCATCAGCAGAACACCGAGGCCAGGCTGGTCCGCGACGGCGGGCTCATGCGCCTGGAATACCGGATCGTCGACCCCGAAATCTGGGCGCGCCGGCAGGATGCCGACCTCACCATGGGCATGTTCGCCAATCTGCTGCGCCGGGTGTTCGGGCCACGGGTGGAATTCGAGGAGGTGTGGTTCGAGCACCCCGCGCCCGAGCAGGCACATGCCTATCGAACCGCCTTCGGCGCGCCGCCCTATTTCAGCGCGCCGACCAATGCGATCAGTTTCCGTGCCGATGGGCTCAACCGGCCGATGCCGGCGCGCGACCCGGCCCGGTTCGCCGCCCTTGCCGAGGATCTGCGCCGGATCGGCGGGCGGGCGGATGGGGCCGATATCCTGCCACGCGTGCTGAGCGAAATCAGGCGTATCCTGCCCGAAGGCGCGCCGGGGATCGATCCCGTCGCCGATCGGATCGGCATTCCGCGCTGGACGCTGCAGCGCCGGCTCGGCGAGCACGGGATCACGTTTTCCGATTGCGTCGACCGGGTGCGCGCGCGGTTGAGCCTGATCTATCTCGCCGAGCCCTATCCCTCGATCGCCGCCATCGCGGAACTGCTCGGCTATTCCGAGGTTAGCGCCTTCTCGCGCGCTTGCCGGCGCCTGCACGGCGCATCGCCCGACGCGGTGCGCCGCAGGATCGCGACATCCAAACCGAACAACCAGACCGGGACGCAAACTCCGGCGCACACGGCTCGATCCGTCATCATGGGAGCTTGAACATGTCCACCGACTCCGACAAGGCAAGAATTCTCGCCGAGGATACCGCGACGCTGCACAAGATGGGCTATGCCCAGGAGCTTGCGCGGCGGATGAGCGGGTTTTCCAATTTCGCCGTCGCATTTTCGATCATTTGCATCCTCGCCGGCGGCATCACCTCGTTCCAGGCCGGATTTTCCGCGACCGGGCCGGGCGGCGTGTTCATCGGCTGGATCGTGGGATCGGTGTTCGCGCTGATCGTCGGCGTTTCGATGGCGCAGATCGCCTCCGCCTACCCGACGGCCGGCGCGTTGTATCACTGGTCGTCGATTCTCGGCGGGCGCGGCTGGGGCTGGGCGACCGCTCTGGTCAATCTGCTCGGGCTGATCTTCGTCGTCGCCTCGGTCAATGTCGGCGCCTACGATCTGTTCACCAGCCTGATCCTCGGCAACATCTTTCACATCGACACCTCCCATTGGGGGTTGTGGCAGCAGTTCATCGCGGTCGTGCTGATCACGGTCAGCCAGGGGATGTTCAATCACATGGGCATCCGCACCACGACGAAGCTGATCGATTTTTCCGGCTATCTGATCTTTTTCATCGCCATCGTCCTGACCATCGCGTTGCTGGTGGGAGCCCAACATTACGATTTCTCGCGCCTCGTCACGTTCATCAATTTCTCCGGCAAGCCGGGCGGCAACGTGCTGCCGCCGAGCCACAGCCTGTTCTATCTGTTCCTGCTCGGGCTGCTGCTGCCGCTCTATACAATCACCGGGTTCGACGGTGCGGCGCATACCTCGGAAGAAACGATGAACGCACGGCGCAGCGTGCCGCGCGGCATCATCCACGCGATATTCTGGTCGTTCGCGTTCGGTCTGCTGATGGAGGTGGCGATTCTCCTGGCGATGCCGAGCCTGCACAAGGCGGCGGCGCAGGGCGGCAACGTGTTCTTCGATCTGCTCGACAACCTGCCGGTGGCGCTGCCGGTGAAATACCTGCTGTATGTCGGCATCGTCGTCTCCAACTATCTCTGCGCGCTCGCCGGGGTCACCTCCACCTCGCGGATGGTCTTCGCCTTCTCGCGCGATGGCGGTCTGCCCGGCCATAAAATCTGGCGGCAGGTCAGCGCGAACCATCGCTCGCCGGTTGGCGCGATCTGGCTGACCGTCGTGCTGTCGATCGCGGCGACTCTCTATTCGCCGGCCTTCGCCGCACTTGCCGCCGGCTGCGCGATGTTCCTCTATATCTCCTACGCGATGCCGGTCGCCGCCGGGCTGTTCGCCGAGGGCAAGACCTGGACCGAGTTCGGCCCGTTCCGGCTCGGCGCATTGTCGAAACCCTTCGCCGTGCTGACGATTCTCGGGGTTCTGGTGCTGATCTATATCGGCATCCAGCCGCCCAACAACATCCTGATTTCCTACGGGATCGGGCTGGTCGTGCTGATGGTGGTTCTGTGGTTCGGCGTCGCCCGCACGCGCTTCCCCGGCCCGCCGGTCAGCCGCGAGGCGATCGAGGCGCGGATGGCCGAGATCGAGGCGGAGGAACAGGCGGTGCAACAGGGCGCGGCTGACTGACGATGACCCGATCCGATCTGGCGTCCCGAATGTTGATCGGCGGCCGGTTCGAGGCCGGCGGCGGCGCGGCGCTGCCGGTGCTTAACCCGCGCACCGGAGCAAAAACCATCGACCTCGCGGAGGCGGATGACGGCCAGGTCGAACGCGCGGTGGGCGAAGCCGCGCGCGCCTTCGACGGTTTCGCGCGACTTGCTCCGGGCGAACGGTCGGGGATGCTGCTCCGCCTCGCCGACCGGATCGAGACGGAAGCGGAGGCGTTCGCGCGGCTAGAGGCGCTGAACTGCGGCAAGCCCTATCCCGCCGTGCTGCGCGATGAAATCCCCGCGATTGTCGATTGTTTCCGCTTCTTCGCCGGCGCCGCGCGCTGCCTGCCGGGCAGTGCGGCGGGCGAGTATCTGCCCGGCCATACCTCGATGATAAGGCGCGACCCGATCGGCCCGGTGGCGCAAATCGCGCCGTGGAACTATCCGCTAATGATGGCGGCCTGGAAGATCGCTCCGGCGCTCGCCGCCGGCAATACAATCGTCATCAAGCCGTCGGAACTTACCCCGCTCACCGCGCTGAAACTCGCCGAATTCGCCGCCGAGATTTTCCCCGAAGGCGTGCTGAACGTGATTATCGGCCACGGCCATTCCACCGGCCAGCACCTGATCGACGATCCCCGCATCGCGATGGTCTCGCTGACCGGCTCGATCGCCACTGGGCAGCGCGTGCTGCAGGCCGCCTCCGCCACGATCAAGCGTACCCATCTCGAACTCGGCGGCAAGGCGCCGGTGATCGTGTTCGACGACGCAGATATCGATGCGGTGGTCGGCGCGGTGCGCGATTTCGGCTACTACAATGCCGGGCAGGATTGCACGGCGGCGTGCCGGGTCTATGCCGATGCGCGGGTCTACGACCGGTTCGTCGCCGATCTGGCCTCGGCGGTCGGCGGATTGCGCTATGACCGGGCGGACGACGCGGAGAATGATCTCGGCCCGGTGATTTCCGCGCGTCATCGCGAGCGGATCGGCGGTTTCGTCGCCCGTGCGGCGGAGGCGCCGCATATCGAACTGCTGGCGGGCGGGCGCGATGCCGCCGGGACAGGATTCTATTACGAACCGACGGTGATCGCCGGCGCCACCCAGCAGGACGAGATCGTCCGCAACGAGGTGTTCGGCCCGGTGGTTTCGGTCACGCGGTTCACCGATACCGATGCCGCGATCGAATGGGCCAACGACTCCGATTACGGCCTCGCCTCCTCGGTCTGGACCCGCGATGTCGGGCGGGCGATGCGGGTGGCGACGTCGCTGCGCTACGGCGCGACCTGGGTGAACTGCCATTTCATGCTGGCCAACGAAATGCCGCATGGCGGGCTGAAACGCTCGGGATACGGCAAGGATCTCTCGCTCTACGCGCTGGAGGATTACACCGTGGTGCGTCATGTCATGGTGAAGCTGGACTGATTTTGGGTTGTGGGTCGGGCTGAGGTTTTTGCGTTCCGCAACTGGAGGGTGGTAGGGTGGCGTGGCTTTGAGCGGAATCGCGAGCGCGGCCCGCAGGGACTTCATCAGCCGGAGACAGTCATGCCCACGACCGATACGCTTGAAAGATTCATCGCCCGCGTCGAAGCGAACGCCCATGTCGAGGCGCTGGAAGAATTCTATGCCGAAACCGCCTCGATGCAGGAGAATCAAGCGATACCGCGGGTCGGGCGCGATGCTCATATCGCCAATGAGCGCATGGTTCTCGCCAGGGCAAAATCGCTAACTTCGAAATGTGTCCGCCCGGTACTCGTGAATGGCGATCATGTCGTCATCCGCTGGATTTTCCATTTCGAATGGCTGGACGGATCGGTCACCAACATGGAAGAAATCGCCTATCAGCGCTGGTCGGGCGAGCGCGTCGTCGAGGAGACGTTCTTCTATGATCCGGCCCAGCGAGTCCCCAAAAACCGGTAGAGCGCGATCGCTTAAAGCCGGGGCGCGCTCGGCGCGCCCCGGCTTTACGCCGCGGTGCGGAGGTGAAACGATTTCGGGCGGGTCAGGTGCTCGAAGCCGATGCGCGAGAGGGTGCAGCCGCGACCCGACTCCTTGGCGCCGACCCAGGCGAGCAGCGGATCGAGGTAGTCGCAGCGATTCATGAAGACGGTGCCGGTGTCGATCGCATCGCCGAGGCTGCGCGCGGCCTCGACATCCTGGGTCCAGAGCGAGGCGGTCAGGCCGTAGGGGCTGTCGTTCATCAAGGCGAGCGCCTCCCGGTCCGACGCCACTTTCATGATGCCGACGACGGGGCCGAAACTTTCGCGCCGCATCACGTCCATTTCGTGATCGACGCCGATCAGCACCTGCGGCGCGAGATAGGGCGTGCCGGGGACGCTCGCCGCGAACGCCTTCTCATCGATCAACGCGCGGGCGCCGCGCGCGGTCGCCTCGGCGATCTGGCCGCGCACGAAATCCGCCGCGCGCGCATCGACCAGCGGGCCGAGCGTGGTTTCGGCATCGAGCGGGTTGCCGAGCCGGTACTGCCTGGTCAGCGCCGCGAAGCGTTCGACGAACGCGTCATGGATCGCGGCATCGACATAAATCCGCTCGATCGCGCAGCAGGACTGGCCGGAATTGAAGAACGCGCCATCGACCAGATTGGCGACGGCGTGATCGAGATCGGCGTCGCGCCTTACATAGGCGGGATCCTTGCCGCCGAGTTCCAGCCCGACGCCGGCAAAGCGGTGCGATGCCGCCTGCACGACGCGATGGCCGGTCGCGACCGATCCGGTGAAGGCGATGAAATCGACGCGCCGGTCACCGATCACCGCCTCCGCATTCTCGTTCGACATATGGAGATACTGAAACACCCCCTCGGGCAAGCCGGCCTCGGCGAACGCCTCGGCGAAGCGCTCCGCGCAGAGCAGGGTCTGCGGCGCCTGTTTCAGCACGACGGCGTTGCCGGCGAGCAGGGCGGGAACCACACTGTTGACCGTGATGAGATAGGGATAGTTCCAGGCGCCGATCACGTAGACCACGCCGAGCGGCTCGCGCCGCACGAAGCGCTCGAATCCCGCGATCGGCTCCGGGCGAACCGGCGTCAGCGCCTCCTCGGCCAGCGCGATCATCGCCCGGCCACGATCGGCGAAACCCCTGATCTCGCCGGGAGTCTGGCCGATCGGGCGGCCCATCTGCGCGGTCAGCTCGGCGGCGATCGCCTCGCCCGAAGCTGCGAAGGCATCGACGAAGCGCGCAGAGATCGCCATCCGCTCGGCGAGCGTCACGCCGCGCCACAGGCGCTGGGCGACGACCGCGCGATCGAGCGCGCGGTCGATCGCGGCGCGATCGGCGAGGGGGCGAACCGCGACGACACGGCCGTCCGCCGGGGAGATGATGCTGTGGGTTCCGGTTGCGCCGTGCATGATGCTGCTCCTGATCTCGGGCGAGTGTTCACCGATCCGGCGGGCGGATCAATGACTTTGCGTTGCAAGATCGCGGCATGGCGCGCCGGGGCCATACCGAAGATGAAGATGACAAAACCGCGACAATCGCGTAGTTTCGCGACCGAGCCAACGCGATCAGCCCGGTCGGCGGGACCGGCACGGAGGAGATGACCGCGTCATTCCACTGGACCGGACATCCCTGGACGCGTTCGCTACAGGTGCGGATCTGCGCGGAGACCGATCGTGAATGCCTCATCAAGACCTTCTTCAGGCTTGAAAGATCCCAAACCGCTTTCGGTCGGTATATTACTGACCGACAATTTCACCCTTTCGGCGTTTTCCCTGTTCGTCGACACGCTCCGTCTCGCGGCCGATGAATCGGATTTTTCCCGGCCGATCCATTGCCGCTGGACGATCATGGCCGAAGCGGCGGCACCGATCCGGGCGAGCTGCGGCGTTCAGATCGTGCCGACCAGCGAGCCGGTGGAGCCTGGGCAGTTCGACTATGTCGTGGTGGTCGGCGGTGTTCTGCACAACAGCAAGCCGGCCAGCTCTTGGATCCATGCCTATCTGCACCGGGCCGCCGAGGCCAGGGTGCCGCTGATCGGGATTTGCACCGGCAGTTTCGTGCTGTGCCGCGCCGGGTTGATGGAAGGCCGCCGGGTCTGCGTGAGCTGGCTGCATTACCAGGATTTCCGGCGGGAATTTCCAGACCACGCGGTGATCGGCGATCGGTTTTTCGAGATCGACGGCGACCGGATCACCTGTGCGGGCGGTGCCGGCGCCGCGGATCTCGCCGCTTCATTGGTCGAACGGCATCTCGGCAGCCGGCTCGCCCAGAAGCCGCACCAGGTGCTGCTGCTGACCCAGATGCGCGGGACGGAAGCGGTGCAGCCCCATCCGCCGATGGCGCACGACGTCACGGACGATCGAATCCGCCGCGCGCTGCTGATGATGGAGCAGAATCTCGCCAATCCGCTGCCGATCGCCGCGATCGCGCACAAGCTCGGCCTCTCGACCCGGCAGCTCGAACGTTTGTTCGATGCGACGCTCGGCCATCGGCCCTCCAACCTCTATCGCGTCCTCAGGCTCCGCTATGCGCGCTGGCTGCTGGAGAATACGTCGCGCTCGGTGACCGATATCGCGCTCGATGCCGGTTTCTCCGACTGCGCGCATTTTTCCCGCCAGTTCAAGTCGCTGCACGGGCTTTCGCCGTCTCACGCACGGCTCGGGCTGCAGCCCGGTTCGAGCGGAACACCGATCGCCCCGAGCATGCTGAAGGTTCTGGCCGCCGGGGAAGCTCCGACGGCCGAATGGGCGGGCGCGCGCACCTATTGATGCGGCGTTCGACGGAATCGCTACAGCCATTCGATTTTCGAATATCAGCCATGATTGTGCATGGTGAAATTCTCGCCGGGAAATGTCGCAAAATCTAAAGATACCGCCATTGCAAGGCGCATAATCCGGCGCTGTCGGCTTCGTTATTTTCGAAAGTCAGAGTCATGCTCGATGTCGCGTTTCCTGCCATCCGCCAGTTGATCGCCGACCGGCGCCCTGGGCACATGCTTGACGCCCCATTCTATACCGACCCGGCGGTGTTCCGCGCCGATCTCGACCTGATTTTCGGCAGGCATTGGATCTTCGTCGGTGTCGAACCCGATATCGCCGAGCCCGGCGACGTGATGACACTGAAGATCGGCGACAATTCGATCCTGATCTGCCGTGACGACGACGGCGCGATCCATGCGCTGCACAATGTCTGCCGGCATCGTGCGGCAAGGCTGGTGTCGGAGGAAAAAACCTCGGTCGGCCGCCTCGTCTGCCCCTATCATTCCTGGACCTATGGGCTCGACGGTCAGCTCCTGCATGCCGAGCACATGAACGCGGATTTCGATCCCGCGTGCCACGGTCTCAGGAAAGTCCATCTCCGCTCGCTCGCCGGGCTGCTGTTCGTCTGCCTCGCCGACGATCCGCCCGCCGATTTCGACGAGATGGCCCGCATCGCGGCACCTTATATCGCCCCGCACGACATCGCGAATTGCAAGGTCGCCCACCAGATCGACCTGATCGAGGAGGGCAACTGGAAGCTCACGATGGAGAACAACCGGGAGTGCTATCATTGCGCTCTCAACCATCCCGAGCTGACCGCCTCAATCTTCGAATACGGCTTCGGCTTCGATGCGAACGAGGACGAGCCGGGCCGCGTCGCCCAGCGCGAGCATTACGACACCATGGTCGCCGAACTCGGCGCGAAGTGGAACGGCTGCGGCTTTCCCTCGGAAGAGACCGGCAATCTTCAGAACATGATCTCGGGCTACCGGATCGGCCGATTGCCGATGGACAAGGACGGCGAGTCGCAGACGCTGGACACCAAGGTTGCCTGCGCCAGGCTGCTCGGTAATATCATGGAAAAACGTCTGGGCGATCTGTCGTTCCATACCCAGCCGAATTCCTGGCACCATCTCATGAGCGACCACATCGTCAGCTTCGCGGTGCTGCCGCTCGAGCCCGGTCGCACCCTGCTGCGCACCAAATGGCTGGTCCACAAGGATGCGGTCGAGGGCAAGGATTACGACCTCGAAAACCTGATTCAGGTGTGGCGCGAAACCAATCTTCAGGATGGCAAGCTGGTCGGGCTTGCCCATGCGGGGGCGTCGAGCGCCGGCTATATCCCCGGCCCCTATTCGCCGCAGACCGAGGGTCAGGTCGAGGATTTCGTCGCCTGGTACATCAAGCGCCTCGCCGCGTTTTTCGGTCCATGAATCCTGCCGGGATTTTCATCGAGGCGCGCGCGAACGGCTTGCCGTTCTGGGATTCGGAGGCCGAGGAGGAGCTTTGCTGCGTCGGCATCCGCGACGAGACCGACGATGTCAGGACCTTCATGTTCACGGCGCAGCGGCCGAGCCGGTTTTTCTACTGGCCGGGCCAGTTCCTGACCTTCGACTTCTTGATCGACGGCGCGCGGGTGAACCGCTGCTACACGATCGCCGCGACCCCGACCCGGCCGCACCAGATCACGATTACGGTGAAGCGCAAGCCGGGCGGCGTCGTCTCGCCCTGGCTGCACGCGACGATGCGGCCCGGCAGCAGGGTGCGCGCGGTGGGGCCGCTCGGCGATTTCAGCTTCGTCGCGCATCCGGCGGAAAAATATCTGTTCCTGTCCGGCGGCTCGGGAATCACGCCGCTGATGTCGATGGCGCGCGCGCATCACGATCTCGGCCACGACGCCGACATCCTGTTCGTGCATTTCGCGCGCAGCCCGGCCGATATCATCTTCCGCCGCGAACTGGACCTGATGGCACACCATATGCCGCGGCTTCGGGTGGTGCAGGTGTGCGAAACCGATTCGCCGCATGAACGCTGGGGCGGGATGCGCGGCCGGGTGAATGCGCCGATGCTGGCGCTGATCGCGCCGGACCTGATGGACCGCGAAGTCTTCGATTGCGGACCCGAGCCGTTCATGCGGGCGGTTCGCGGCGGCCTGGACGCGCTTGGTTTCGACATGAGTCGCTATCACGAGGAGAGTTTCGATTTCGGCACGCTGGCCGAAGCGGAACCGGCTGTCGCTGCGGCATCGATGGCCGCCGTGGCGGATGCCGCGACCGGCGCCGCCTTCAGCGTCGAATTCATCAAAAGCCGGCGCACGATCAGGGTGCCCGCCGACCGCCACGTTCTGGAGGCGGCGCGGCTGGAAGGGCTGCGCCTGCCGTCTTCCTGCACCAAGGGGCTGTGCGGCACCTGCAAGAGCCGGCTGATCTCCGGCAAGGTCGAGATGCACCACCAGGGCGGCATCCGCCAGCGCGAAATCGATCAGGGCATGATCCTGATCTGCTGTTCCAAACCGCTCACCGATCTCGTGATCGAGCGTTGACCGGGGAGAGCGCGGACGCCGCACCATGAACCCCGCTGAACTTTCCCATTTCGGCTTTCTGACGCTACCCGACTATTCGATGATCGCGGTCACCAACGCGATCGAGGCATGCCGCATGGCGAATCGCTGCGTCGGCCGCACCGTCTATACCTGGAGCCTGCTCGGTCTGGACGATACGCCGGTTGCCGCGAGCAACGGCATGATGATCGCGCCCACCAGCGCGCTCGATCCCGCGGCATTGCCCGACATCGTCTTCGTCTGCGGCGGCGTGGATGTCCGCAGCGTCGTCGGCAAGCCGCATCTCGCCGCGCTGCGCTGGATCGCGCGGCACGGCACGCCGCTGGGCGCCTTGTGCACCGGCACTTTCGCCCTCGCCGAGGCCGGGCTGCTCGATGGCTATCGTTGTGCGGTGCACTGGGAGGATGTCACGTCGATCCGCGAGGAATTCCCCGAGGTCGAACTCGCCAACGAACTCTTCGTGCTCGACCGGGATCGGCTGACCTGTACGGGAGGCGTCGGTCCGCTCGACATGATGCTGTTCCTGATCGAGGCGAAGCTGGGCCGGGTCATTGCCGAACATGTCTCGGTGACCTTCATCCTCGATCGCATCCGCGCCAGCGGCGAGCGTCAGCCGATCAGCGAGAACGACCGGATCGTGCCGAACCAGCCGCTGCTCACCCAGGCGATCAGGTTGATCGAGGATCAGCTTACCGAGAAGCAGCCGATGCAGGATGTCGCGGATGCGCTCGGTATCTCGCTCCGCCAGTTGCAGCGCCTGTTCCGCACCTATCTCCATGAAAGCCCCGGCGCCTTCGCCAAGGAACTCCGGCTCAAGCGCGCTCAGATCATGCTCCAGCAGATGCGGATGCCGGTGACCGAAGTGGCGCTGGCCTGCGGCTTCACGTCGAGCGCCTATTTCTCCAGCGCCTACCGCGCCCATTTCGGCTATTCGCCGAGTGCCGAGCGTCACCTTCGGGCGATGTCCGCGCTGCCGTCGTTTGCTTCCGGCCAGCGCCCCTCATCCCACCCCGCGAGGTCGCCCGCATGATCGCCAACGCTGATGCCCTGTTCAGGCCGCTCAAAATCGGCAACGTCACGATCCGCAACCGGGTGATGAGCACGAGCCACGCGCCGGGCTATGGGCGCGACGGCAAGCCGCAGGAGCGTTATCAGCTCTATCATGAGGAAAAAGCGAAAGGCGGCATCGGGCTGACCATGTTCGGCGGCTCGTCCTCGGTCTCGCCCGACAGCCCCGCCGCGCCCTGGAACCAGATTTCGGTCGCTGACGACACGGTCATCCCCTATTTCCGGCAATTCGCCGAGCGCATCCACCGCCATGGCGCAAAGCTGATGATCCAGCTCACCCATATGGGACGGCGAACCCGCTGGGATACCGAGAACTGGCTGCCGACGGTCTCCGCTTCGCCCCGGCGCGAGCCGGCGAGCCGCTCGATCCCGCGCGAGATGGAGAAGGAGGATATCGACCGGGTGATCGCCGATTTCGCCGAAGCCGCGCGCCGCGCCCAGGAAGGCGGGCTCGACGGCTGTGAAATCTCGGCGGCGCACGGCCATCTGATCGATCAGTTCTGGTCGCCGTCGGTCAATCAGCGGACCGACGGCTATGGCGGATCGCTGCTGGATCGGATGCGCCTCGGTTTTGAAGTTCTCGAAGCGATGCGCAAGGCGACGGAGGGAAAATTCGTCATCGGCATGCGCATGTCGGGCGACGAATTGCTCGCCGAGGGGCTCAGCCACGAGGATTGCGTCGCGATCGCGGTGGAGCACGCGAAGCGCGGCCTGATCGATTTCGTCAACGTGATGGGCGGGCAGGCGCGCGACCATCTCGCCCACGCGATTTCGCTGCCGAACATGGCGTTTCCGGTCGCACCCTTTCTCTATCTCGCGAGCGCGGTCAAGCGCGAGGTCGATGTGCCGGTGTTTCACGCCCAGCGCATCACCGATCTCGCAACGGCGGCGCGCGCCGTCGCCGAAGGCCATATCGACATGGTGGCGATGACCAGGGCGCACATCGCCGATCCGCATCTGGTCAGGAAACTCTCGGAAGGGCGCGAGGACGATATCCGCCAATGCGTCGGCGCCGGCTACTGCATCGACCGGATCTACACCGGCGCGGATGCGCTGTGCATCCAGAACGCCGCGACCGGGCGCGAGGCGACGATGCCGCACGTGATCGCGACGTCGGACCATAAGCGGCGCGTCGTCGTGATCGGCGGCGGGCCGGCGGGGCTAGAAGCCGCGCGCGTCTGTGCCGAACGCGGCCATGCGGTCGTGCTGTTCGAGCGGGAACCGAGCCTCGGCGGCCAGATCAATATCGCCGCCAGGGCCGGCTGGCGCGAGGCGCTGTCGGGCATTCCGCGCTGGCTCGCGGATCAGGTCAGAAAACGCGGCGTCGATATCCGGCTCGCGACCGAGGCGACCGGCGCTGCGGTGCTCGCCGAGGACCCCGATATCGTCATCGTCGCGTCCGGCGGCCGGCCAAATCCCGGCTTCATGACGGGTGCCGATCTCGTCGTCACCACCGCCGACGTGCTGCGGGGAGGGATGGAGCTTGCCGGTTCGGTGCTGCTCTATGACGGCATGGGCCAGCATAACGGCGCCTCATGCGCCGAATATCTCGCGCGGCGCGGCGCGCTGGTCGAACTGGTCACCCCGGACCGGATGGCGGCGGAGGAGGTCGGCACCACGAACCAGCCGGTGCATCTGCGCGAGCTGTACAAACTCGGCGTCATCATGACGGCGAATCTCGACCTGCTGGAGGTCCGGCGCGAGGACAACCGGCTGGTCGCGGTGCTCAAGAACACGATGAGCCTGATCGAGGAAGAACGCGCGGTCGATCATGTCGTCGTCGATTTCGGCACGCTGCCGGTCGATGCGACGTATCACGCGCTCAAGGAACAATCCTCGAATCGCGGCCAGATCGATATCGCCGCGCTGATCGCGGGACACCGCCAGCCGCACCTGAACCAGCCCGGTTTCGCGCTCTACCGGATCGGCGACGCAGCGGCGGGGCGCAACATCCACGCCGCGATCTACGACGCGCTGCGTCTGTGCAAGGATTTCTGACGCGCGATGGCACCGGGCAGTCTCCTAATCGTGCTCGCCTGGGGTCTGCTCGGGTTTCTGGCGATCCAGATCCTGCGTCTCGCGTCGCTGTGGCGGCGCGGCGCGGCCGCAAACATCGACTGGCTAGCGGGTCTCGCCGCCGTACCGCGCCGGTATTTCGTCGATGTCCACGCGGTCGTCGCGCGCAAGCCCGAGGCGGCGCGGATGCACATGGCGATCGCCGGCGGGCTGCTCGCCGGCACGGTTCTGCTCCTGCTCGGCATCGTGCCGCGGTTCCGCGCGAGTTTTGTTTATTGGCTGCTCGTGGCCATCGCTTTCGCCATTGCGGTCGCTGGAGCCGTGCTGGTCGCGCGGCGTCGCCGGCCGGCGCGTCCGGCCAATCTCTCGGGCGGCAGCTTCACCACACTGCCGCTCTGGCTCTCCACCTACGCGGCGGGCGGGCTGATCGGCGCGATCGGCATTCTCGCGCGCGTCGATGCGCTTGGCGCGATCGGGCTGGTGCTTGCCGCGATCGGCGGGATCATGCTGGTCGCACAGATCCCGACCGGCCCGATGCGCCACGCGATCGCCGGCGCGCTGCATCTCGCGGCCCACCCACGGCCGGAGCGCTTCGCGGGAATGCCGGCAAGCGGCCTCGCGCCGGTCCCGCTCGATGATCCCGAGTCATTCGGTGTTGCGCGGATCGAGGACTTCGCCTGGAATCGGCTGCTTGGCTTTGATTCCTGCATCCAGTGCGGCCGCTGCGAGGCGGCCTGTCCGGCCTTCGCCGCCGAACAGCCGCTCAACCCGAAAGCGCTGATCCAGGATTTTTGCGCCGCGATGCGCCCGGACGATCCTCCCGCCTATGCCGGCAGTCCGCATCCCGGCATCGAAGATGCGGCAGCCGGAACCATCCTCGGCACGATCCACCCCGAAACAATCTGGTCCTGCACCACCTGCCGCGCCTGCGTCGCCGCCTGTCCGATGATGATCGAGCATGTCGATGCGGTGATCGATCTTCGCCGGCATCAGACGCTTTCGCTGGGCGCAGCCCCTGGCAAGGCCGCGCCTGCACTGACCGAACTCCGCTACGCCGGCAATCCGGGCGGGTATGACCCGGCCGGACGGCTCGATTTCGCCGCCGGGCTCGATATTCCGGTGCTCGAAGCCGGCGGTTCGGCCGATGTGCTGCTCTGGCTCGGCGATGGCGCCTTCGACCGCCGCTACGGCCGCACCTTGCGCGCGCTCATCGAGATTCTTCGTGCCGCCTGCGTCGATTTCGCTGTGCTTGGCGCTGCCGAACAGGATTGCGGCGACCTTGCCCGCCGCCTCGGCGACGAGGCGATTTTCGCCCAGCTCGCCCGCGCGAATATCGAAACGCTGAAGACGCGGCGGTTCGTACGGATCGTCACCGCCGATCCACACGCGCTGCATGTGCTGCGTCAGGAATACCCGGCCTATGGCGGGGTTTTCCGGGTCGAACACCACACCGCGCTGATCGACGAATTGATCGGCGCGGGCCGGATCAGCCTCGCGCCGCGCGGCGATGACGCGATCACCTATCACGATCCCTGCTATCTCGGCCGCTACAACGGCGAGACCGAGGCGCCGCGCCGCATCCTCGCCCGGCTCACCGGCAATGCGGTCGAAATGGCGCGGCACGGCCGGAATTCATTCTGCTGCGGCGGCGGCGGCGGCGCGCCGGTCACCGATATTCCGGGCAAGCGCCGCATTCCCGATCTGCGGATCGAGCAGGCGCGTGCTACCGGCGCATCAACCGTCGCGGTCGCCTGCCCCGGCTGCACCGCGATGCTCGAAGGCGTGGTCGAGCCGCGCCCCGCCATCCGCGACATCGCCGAACTGGTGCACGATTCGCTGATTCTGCCGGGCGACGCGGCGCCGGCTCACGCGATGCTATCCATATGAGCCGGATTCGCCGCGATCCGCGCGCCGCGCTGCTCGCCGTGACCGTCGCGACCCGGCCGCGCCTGCGGATCGACCGGGCGCATCGCGGCGATGGACTTCGTGCGGATCCGGCTCCTTCCGCCATCGCCGAAACCCCACCGCGCCGCATCGCGATCGCCGATCCCGCGTATCTCGTCTTCGCGGTCGCCGACGTGCCGGGCGGAACGCTGACCCGGCACGACCGCCAGGTGCTCGGCGCGGCGCGGCTGCTGGATGGCGGCAATCAAGCCGCCGTCGTGCTGGTGGCGCCGCACACGGACGAGGATGTCGGGGCGCTCGGCGCCGACCGGACGCTGCCGGGCGCGCGCAACGTCTCCTACGACCCCGAGGGCGTGGCGGCCGCGATCGCCGCCGCGATCGCGCACCACCGACCGCGCCACGTGCTGTTTCCCGAAAGCGCCGATGGCGGCGATCTCGCCCGCCGGGTTGCCGCCTTGCTCGACGAGCCGCTGTTCGACTCGGTCGAAAACCTGTCGGCCCGCGTCGCGATCCGTCCGGCCACGGCGCGCCGCCTTGAATGGCGGGCCGCGCCGTCACGGCTGATGACGATCGCGCCCGACATGATCGCGCCCTATCGCGGATCCCCGCACGACGCGGCACCGCTCGATGCGCCAGTCCCGAACCCCGAATCGCGCTGTATTCTCAATGCCGAGCGGGTTGCCGTCGATGCGGCGGACATCCCGCTCGACGAGGCCGCCCTGGTCATCGCCGCCGGTAACGGCGTCACCGATTTCGCCGGCTTTCTCGAACTCGCCCTCGCGCTCGGCGCGACACCGGGCGCCAGCCGCGTGGTGTGCGACGCGGGGCATCTGCCGCGCAGATTGCAGGTCGGCGCTTCGGGCACCGTGCTCAATGCCGATTGCTACGTCGCCTTCGGCATCTCGGGCGCGCCGCAGCATCTGCAGGGAATCGGCCAGGTCGAACACGTGATCGCGGTGAACACCGATCTGCACGCCGCGATGATCGCCCGCGCCGAACTCGCGATCGTCGCCGATGCGCAGGCGATCATGCCGGCTCTGCTCGATGCCCTGGAGTCGCGGCGATGAAGGCGGTGGTTCTGCTGTCCGCCGGGCGGCACCCGAACTCGGGCGCGCCGATGCCGGTGCGCGCTGAGCTTCAGGCGATAGCACTCGGCCGCCGGCTCGGCTGCATCGTCGGGGGGCTCCACGCCGGAGCGGCGGACAAGGCGATCGCCGACTGTCTCGGTCACGGCCTCGCCACGATCGCCGTGCTCGCGATCGGCCCGGACGACGATCCCATCCCCGCGCTCGCCGCCGAGATCGCGGCCATCGCGCCAGATCTCATTCTCGCCGGGCGACGCGGCCAGGGCGGCGCCGATACCGGGCTGCTACCCTATCGTCTCGCCCGCGCCTGCGATCTGCCGATCGCCGCCGATGCGGTCGCGATTGCGCGGGAGGCTGACGACACTCTCTCGGTCGTCCAGTCGCTGCCGCGCGGCGCACGGCGGCGCCTTAGTCTTCGCACGCCAGCGCTCGTCACGGTCCACCAAGCCGCACCGCCAGAGCGCCCCTTCGTGTATCGCGAGCGTCTTGCCGGCCGGATCGATGAAAAGCCGGGGCTGTGCGTGCCGGCCCAGGCGATCGGGTTCGAGAACCGGCCCTATCGGCCGCGTCCCAGGCTGATCGGCGACGGCGCCGCCGGTGGTTCGGCAGAACAGCGGCTGCGCGCGGCGACCGAGACGAAGTCGGTCGGCGGAACCTTGATGATCGACCCCGATCCGGCCGACGCGGCGGCGGCGATCCTGGACTATCTCACGGCATTTCGCGCAAGATCATGAATCTGGGTGCACGATATATGGCTTATCCGATCGCCTTGCGGACCGCCTCGTTGACGCGCTGTTGCCAGCCGCGTCCGCTCGCACGCAGCTTCTCCACCAGATCGCGATCGAAGCGCACGCTGACTGCAATCTTGGTCGGTTGTTCGTAAGCGCGAATTTCGGCGCACCTAGGCCGGGTGGCGGGCTGCTGGGAATAGGTGTCCACTTACGGGAGGTGGATACTTATGATGGAGCGGATTGGACCGCATGGTCTGGAAATAACGGGCGT
>NZ_JAKGBZ010000029.1 GCF_021556475.1 Acidiphilium iwatense
GCCAAACTCAAGCAATTCCGCGCCATTGCAACGCGCTACGACAAAACCGCCAGAAACTTCCTCGCAGGCGTCCACCTCACCGCCACCGCTATCTGGCTTAATTGACGACACACCCTAGTGTCCTGCTCGATTCGGAAGTTCGTAGGATGCCTCGGTCAGCGCAGCCGAACTTCCGAATCGGAACACTAGCATGAGCCTGCTCCGTATCGAAAACCTGTCCTTCAGCCTCGCCGGTCGCGCATTGCTCGACCACGCTGCCCTGACCGTCGATCCGGGCCGCAAGATCGGCCTGATCGGCCGCAACGGCGCGGGCAAATCCACCCTGCTCAAGCTCATCACGGGGATTCATGCCCCCGACGGGGGCACGATCAAACTCGCCAGCCGCGCGCGGCTCGGCACCGTCGCGCAGGAAGCGCCGGCGGGCGAGGTCACTCCGATGGCGGCGGTGCTCGAAGCCGATCTCGAACGTATGGCGCTGCTTGCCGAAACAGATCACGCCGCGCCCGAACGGCTCGCGGAAATCCACGACCGGCTGATCGCGATCGACGCGGACTCCGCCGAAGCGCGCGCCGGCGCGATCCTCGCCGGGCTCGGCTTCGACGAAGCCGCGCAGAACCGGCCGATGGCCAGTTTCTCCGGCGGGTGGCGGATGCGTGTCGCCCTCGCCGCCGCCCTGTTCGCCGCACCCGATCTGCTGCTGCTCGACGAGCCGACCAATCATCTCGACCTGGAAGCCACGCTCTGGCTGGAAAACTGGCTCGCCCGGTTTCCGGGATCGGTGGTGATGGTCTCGCATGATCGCGACCTGCTCGACCGCGCGGTGGATTCGATCGCCCATCTCGATCGCGGCAAAATCACCCTCACGCCCGGCGGCTTCGCCGAATTCGTGCGCATCCGCACCGAGCGCGCCGAGCAGCAGAACCGGGAGGCCGCGCGCATCGCCGCCCAGCGCGCCCATATGCAGGCATTCGTCGATCGGTTCCGCGCCAAGGCCAGCAAGGCGCGGCAGGCGCAGTCGCGCCTCAAGGCGCTGGGCCGGATGCCGATGATCGACACTATTGTGGAGGACGCGCCGACCCGCTTTGCCTTTCCCGAACCGAAGGAACTGGCGCCGCCTTTGCTCTCGCTCGACCGGGTGACGCTTGGGTATGACGGCCGTGCGGTGCTGAACGATGTCAGCCTCCGGGTCGATATGGAGGATCGCATCGCCCTGCTCGGGGCCAACGGCAACGGCAAATCGACGCTCGCCAAGGCCCTGGCCGGGCGGCTCGCCCCGATGAGCGGCGCCGCCTTCCGCACCCGCGGCATCACCGTGGGCTATTTCGCCCAGCACCAGGAGGATGATCTGGAGCTTGGCGACACGCCGCTGCTTCATCTCGCCCGCGTGCTGCCGAACGCGACGGTGACTCAGTTGCGCGCCCAGGGTGCGCGGTTCGGGCTCGACGCGGCGCGAATCGAAACCAAAGTGAGCAAGCTCTCCGGCGGCGAGAAGGCGCGGCTGCTTCTGGCACTCGCCACGCGGGATGCCCCGCAGGTGCTCATCCTCGACGAGCCGACCAACCATCTCGATATCGACGCGCGCGAGGCGCTGGTGCGGGCGCTGACCGACTTTCCGGGTGCCGTCATTCTGGTCACCCACGACACTCATCTGATCGATCTGGTCGCCGACCGGCTGCTTCTGGTCTCGGGTGGCAGCGTGGTGGATTACGACGACGAACTCGAAGCCTATCGCCGGCTGATCACCCAGAAAAATTCCGCCCCCGCGCAGGACCGCAAAGCGGCGCCGACACGTGACGATCGCAAATCCCGAGCGGAAGCGCGCGAAGCAACGGCGCCGTTGCGCCGCACCGCGCGCGACGCGGAGAAGAAAATCAAGACGCTGGATACGGAGCGAAAGCGTCTGGAAGCGAAGCTGGCCGATGCGGCTTTCTACGCCCGCGCGAAGCCGGAGGAGATCGCGTCGCTCAACCAGCGCCTCGCGGCCATCGCGACCGAGATCGCGGCAGCGGAATCCGCGTGGCTGGAAGCCGAGTCGGCGTTGGAAGGTGCGAACTGACCGGACAGAGGTAACTCCGTCCGGTCGTCACCTTCGGATCAGAACAGAATGCCGCCTTCGAGCAGGAAGTCGGCCTGATTGCGGCTGCCGCCATCATTGCCGTAGCCGCGCGAGCCGTTGTTGCTGAACTTGGTCAGGTGCAGCAGCCCGACATCGCCACGCACGAACAGATATTTGTGCTGCCAGGTCGGCGAAATGGAAACGCCGATGCCTTGCGCGCCCGGATTGATGAACCAGTTATCCGGCCCGTTGCTCGAGAAATATTCCGCCCAGGCGCCGATCGAGTAGGGTGACTTGCCGAACTGGTAGTCGGCGAACAGGGCGGCGCCGAGATTACTCGAGTATTTGTCGAGCCCGAGCTTGTGATCAACCTTGGCATAGACATACTGCACTTCCGGCACGAGGTTCAGGTTGCCGAGCGTGTAGCTGTAATAGGCGCCGATCATCGTCGAGTTGACGAAATACGGGCCGAAATTGGCCACGGTCGACTTGTCGTAAGGAAGATTGGCCGAGCCGTAGATATTCGCGTTCAGCCCGGTGCGGCCGAGATTGGTCGCGCCGTAGACCGACAGGCTGTTATTGCTGTTGAACGTGTAGGTCACCAGCCCCTGCAGGAAGTTCCATACGCCAGTATCCCAGCCGTCGCCGAAGGTCAGCGTGCCGGAGACCGGCCCCTGCGTATAGGTCGCGGTCACGCCGCGGCTCTGCGAGTTCTCGACCGAGAAGAGGTCGGTGGTCAGCAGATTGGCGTTGTTCCAGTCGATGCCCGATTCATAGCCTTCGAGCGAGGCGATCTGGCCGGCGGAAATGCTGAAATTCGTGTTCGGTGCCAGGGTCACGTAGCCGGCATAGAGCGGGCCGGTGGAAAAGGTCTGCACCGAGGTGCGGGTCGGCGCGGCGCCGAGAACGAACGAGGTGGTGGAACCGACCTCGACGGTGAACTGCACGAGCCCGGTCGTCTTCTGCACCTGGATCAGCCCGTTGAGGAATTCCGCGCCGGTCGCCTTATCGGTGCCGAGCAGGCCGGGATTCGCCGAATTACCGGTGCCCGACAGGCCGTAGAAATAGCCGTCCGCGCCGCCGGAGAGTTCAAGCGGCCCCAGCGGTCCGCCATCGATCTTGATATTCGCCGGGCCGTTGAACGCCTGGGCCGATTGCAGCGCCAGCATCGACAGCGCCGAGCCGAAGCCAAGCGCGATCAGCCTCGAACGTTTCAGCCTCTCGCGCTTCGTAGACTTGGTAGCCTGCATAAAGCCTCCTGTTTGATCTTTTCTTGCGCAATTTGCATGGTTTTTCATCGAAATCGGCGAAAAATCATGTTGCAACGCAAAACATTGAGAACGACCGCAAGCTATATGCCAACGCATTTTGCCGCGACATGACAATGCGGCACACGCAAAGATTGATTCCGACTGTTGCTAATATGTTACATATAAGAGGCGAAAAACCCCCCGATCGCCCCGATCGTCTCCGCGAGACCGAGGCTTTGCACCGTAACCTCCGCCGGGAACGCGGCGTGCAGCCGCGAGGGCATCGCCCGGTCGAGCAGCACGAACACGCCCCGGTCCGAGTCGCGCCGGATCAGCCGGCCGAATGCCTGGCGCAGGCGCAGACGCACGATCGCATCGTCGTAGGATTTCGGATTGCCACCGGCGAGATGGGTGCGCCGCACCCGGTGCAGAATGTCCGGGCGCGGCCAGGGCGTGCGCTCGAACACCACCAGCCGCAACGCGTTACCCGGCACATCGACACCATCGCGCATCGCATCGGTGCCGAGCAGACACGCGTGCTCCTCGGCGCGGAAAATATCGACCAGCGTGGCGTTGTTCATCGCATCGACATGCTGGGCGTAGAGCGGGATATTCGCCGCCGCCAGCGCGGGCGCGATGCGGGTATGCACCGCGCGCAGCCGGGAAATCGCGGTGAACAGGCCGAGCGCGCCGCCGCCCGAGGCGATGAACAACGCGCGAAACGCGGCGGCCAGGGCGTCGATATTGTCGCGCGGCGCGTCCCGCACCACGAAAATCCGCGTCTGCGCCTCATAATCGAAGGGCGAGGCGAAGGCGGCGCGAATCGCGGGTGCGGCCAGATGCGCCGCCCCGCTGCGCGCCTCGGCGCCGCGCCAGCCGGATTCGGCGTCCCGGTCCGCGCTATCCCGAAGTGTGGCCGAGGTGATCAGCAACCCGTGCGACGGTGCGGCGACCGTCTCCGCGAAAGCCTCGGTCGGGTCGAGCAGATGCGACAGCAGCGCCGCATCGCGGCCGAGCCGGATGAACAGCACGCTGTGCGGCCGTTCGCCGGGCGCGGGCGGGGCCGCGTTCGCCGCCGCCAGCATCCGACGCCACGCGGCTACCGGGTCGATCGCCCGGCGATGCAGGCCGCGCGCCATCGCCTCGATGCGCTGGCGATCCTTTTCCTCGATCGTCGCGGCCTCCTCGTCGAGCCGGTCGAGCAGCCGCGCGCGCAGCGCCTTCAGCGGCGCCTCCAGCCGGGCGAGTGCGCGGTCCAGCACCGACGCCGCCTCGGCCAGTTCGGGTTCGGCGGGATACAGATCGACCTCGATGCCCAGCCCCGAATCTCGTTCCCGCTCGGCGGCACGGGCGCGCGCCTGGGCGGCAAGCGCGGCCAGAAACGTCTCCGCCGGCCCCGATCCCACCGCGTCGAGCTGGGCATCGCCACTCTCGGCAAGCCGGGCGAAAAACGCCGCGCCCGGCAGCACGCGGGCGGCGATCAGCGCGGCCTGCAACGGTGCGGCGAGCCGGTCATCCGCCTCGATGAGATCTTCCAGCCGTTTGGCGATGCCGCGCGCGCGCGACCGGCCGCCCTCGGCCCCGAGCAGCCAGCGCCGCAACTCCGCCATCGCGATGCCCGACAGTTCGGCGGAAAACGCGCTGTCGGCGGCGTCGAACAGATGATGCCCTTCGTCGAACACGTAGCGGGTCGGCACGTTGGAATCGTCCAGGCCGCCCCACACCGCCTGCGCCATCACCAGCGCGTGGTTGGCGATCACCAGATCGGCGTGGCGCGCACGGCGGATCACGTGCTCGATGGTGCAGCGCTTCCAGTGCGGGCAGGCGGCATGGATGCACTCGCCGCGCCGGTCGGCGATCTGCGGCAGCAGCCCGGCGCCGAACAATTCGGGAAACCAGCCCGGCAGATCGCCGCCCGCGACATCGTGATCGTTCGAGGCACGCGCCCAGCGCGCGATCAGCCCGAGTGCGATCAGATTCGGGCTCCGCCCGGCATTGACCGCTTCCTCATAGTTCAGCAGGCACAGATAATTCTCCCGCCCCTTGCGCAGCACCACCCGCGCGCGCAGCCGCGCCGGGTCGGGCTCCAGCCGGGCCAGTTCCTGCTCGATCTGGCGCTGCAAATGGCGGGTATAAGTGGAAATCCACACCGCGCCCTGGTTGCGTTCCGCCCAGAGCGAGGCGGGTGCGAGATAGCCCAGCGTCTTGCCGGTGCCGGTGCCGGCCTCGGCGAGCACGCAGTGCGGCGCATCCTGGGTGGCGCGCGGCGCGAAGGCGGCGGTCGCGGCGGAAGCATAGTCGGACTGAGATTGCCGCGCCTCGGCCCGATCGCCGAGCAATTCGGCAAGTCTTGTGCGCGCGGCGTCCGGCGGCACCGGAAAGGCCGATGGCGGTGGGCGCGGCGCCTCATCCTCCCATTCCGGCAGGATCGACCAGAGGCGCAGCGCCGCCCGATCCGGCCGCGCCGCCGCATCGTCGAGCGCCGCGGCGACCGCGCCCGCCCACGGCCAGCCCGCGCCCCCTTCGTTGCGCTTCCAGTGATCCTTCGGATCGCTGGACCCTTGCGCAACTCCGCCCATCAGCGCGGCCAGCCCGGCGGCGTTGCGGTTCATCGCGAGTTTTCGCCCCTGTGCGAGGCGCGCCAGCAGCGAAGCGGCAAGATCGGGCAGCATCGCCGCCGCGTCCTCCAGCCCGCGCGGCGGATCGATATCGAGCGCGCGGGCGAGGCCCGCCGGCGTCGGTGCCGCGTTTTGCGCCGGCATGACGAAGGCGAACAATTCGAGCAGGTCGAGCACTTGCATGGTGATGCCGAGCCGCTTCAGCGTCGCCGGGCCATGCACCACCAAGGGCGGCGGAGAGTTGCGCAGGGCGGAGCGGGCATTCTCCACCGACAGCACGCGCAATTCACCGTCGCTGCTCAGAATCGCGGCGCGCCCAGGGGCGCTGACCAGCGCCGGGGCATCGGGAAGCAGAAGTCGCGGCGCGGAGTCCATGACTGATGTATAGCGGAGAGGCCCCATGCGCCAAACCGGTTTGACCGCGATGCGTCCCGACCTTACAGCCGGGCCATGATCGAAACCACATCTCCCGTCCCGACCAGCTGGCCGTTCCGTGAAGCGGAGCGCGTTGCCCAACGCCTCGCGCGCACCGGAAAAACCGCCGCTTTGTTCGAGACTGGCTACGGGCCGTCCGGCCTGCCGCATATCGGCACCTTCATGGAGGTCGCCCGCACTTCGTGGATCAGGCACGCCTTCACAGCGCTCACCGGATTGCCCTCGAAACTGCTCGCCTTTTCCGACGACATGGACGCGCTGCGGAAGGTGCCGGGCAATGTGCCGAACCAGGACATGCTGCGCGGCTTCATCGGCCAGCCGCTGACCCGCGTGCCCGACCCGTTCGGCACCCATCCGAGCTTCGGCGCGCACAACAATGCGCGGCTGCGCGCCTTTCTCGATTCCTTCGGGTTCGACTACGAATTCGCCTCCTCGACCGAGTATTACGGCTCGGGCCGGTTCAACGCCGCGCTGCGCGCGGTGGCGGCGCGGCACGATGCGATCCGCGCGATCATTCTGCCCACGCTCGGGCCGGAGCGGCGCGCGACCTATTCGCCGTTCCTGCCGCTGCACCCTAGGACCGGGATGGTCATGCAGGTCGCGATCGAGGCGGTGGATGTCGATGCCGGCACGGTGACCTGGCGCGATCCCGACTCCGGCACCGGCTACGAAACCTCGATCTACGACGGCGCCGCCAAGCTGCAATGGAAGGCGGATTGGGCGATGCGCTGGTTCGCGCTCGGCGTCGATTACGAAATGTCGGGCAAGGATCTGATCGATTCGGTGCGCCTGTCGAGCGCGATCGTCCGCGCCCTCGACGCCGAGCCGCCGGAAACCTTCACCTACGAGCTGTTTCTCGACCAGAACGGCCAGAAGATCAGCAAGTCGAAGGGCAACGGGCTCTCGGTCGAGCAATGGTTGAGCTACGCGCCGCCGGAAAGCCTTGGCCAGTTCATGTTCGGCTCGCCGCAGCGGGCCAAGCGGCTCTATTTCGACGTGATTCCCCGTGCGACCGACGAGTATATCGCCAATGTCGAAAAAGCAGCACAGGAAGCCGATCCACGCGACAATCCAGCCTGGCATATCCATGCGGGCGACATCCCGCAAGCGGCGCCGAGCCCGGTGCCGTTCGGCATGCTGCTCAACCTCGCCACCGTGGTGAACGCTGAAACCCCCGACATGCTCTGGGGCTTCATCCATGCCTACAAACCCGACGCGACGCCGCGAACATCGCCGTTTCTCGCGCGGCTGGTCGATTACGCGGTGCGCTACTACCAGGATTTCATCAAGCCGGCGAAGCGCTATCGCGCGCCCAGCGAAACCGAACGCGCGGCCCTCGAAGACCTCGAGGCGTCCCTGCGCGTGCTGCCGGAGGATGCCGATGCCGATACGCTGCAGACCCTGCTGTATGATGTCGGCAAGCGGCACGATTTCGCCGCCCTGCGCGACTGGTTTTCCTGCCTGTATCAGGTGCTGCTCGGCCAGAGCGAAGGTCCGCGCTTCGGCCCGTTCATCGCGCTGTACGGCGTAGCGCCGACGGTCGCGCTGATCGAGCAGGCGCTCAGCCGGGAAGCGGCCGAGCCCGCCTGAGCGGCCGCCGTCATTCCCTGCTGACCACTTCGAGGGATTTGCGGGTCGCGTTGATGGTGAAAGGCAGGATCGTCGCGGTGATCAGGCCGGTCGCCGCCATGAACAGGAACACCGTGGTGAAGCCGGACGAAATTCCGCCCCAGGAATAGACGGCGAGCGCCATGATCGGGCCGGCCGCGCCGCCGAGATGCCCGGCGCCATCGGTCAGCGACACGCCGGTCGCCCGCGCGCGGGTCGGGAAGCTTTCCGCCGTCAGCGCATACATCAGCGGCAGAAAAAAGCCGAGCGAACCGGCCAGCAGAAACACCGCGACATAGATGAGCAAAGGCGAACCGGCGATTCCGATCGCCACGAAACAGGCCGTCCAGAGCAGCATCCCGGCGAAAATCGTGTGCTTGCGCTCGAACGCATCGCCCAAAGCGGTCGCTAGCAGGGAACCCACCGGATAGCCGACCGAACTCGCCAGCATGAACAGGATGCTGTGGGTCAGCGTGTAGCCGCGCGCGACGAAAAAGGTCGGTCCCAGGCCGAGCCACGTATAGGTTCCGATATACCAGATGAACCAGAGCACGAACAGCAGAACGACCCGGCCGGCGAACGGCGCGCGAAACAGCGCGGCGGTGGGAAAGCCCTGCGAATGCACTTCCGCCGCGACCTCGATCGGTAGGGGCAGATCGCCGCCGATGCGCAGCCGGGCGCGCGCTTCCGCGGCGTCGATCACCGATGCGGCCTCCGCCATCCGGCGCTTGCTCAGCAGCCAGCGCGGCGATTCCGGCAGCCACGGAAACGCGAACAGCGTGAGTCCGCCAAGTGCTCCGAGACAGAACATCGCGCGCCAGCCCCAGGCGAAATTCGGCACCAATGCGAGGGCGACGATCGGCACGACGCCCTGGCCGAGCATGGCGAACACATTGGCGAGGCCGGTATAGCGGCCGCGTACGGCGGCGGGCGCCATCTCGCCGATATACGCGGAAATCACCGCGATTTCCGCGCCGATGCCCATGCCGGTGACGAACCGCCCCACCACCATCGAGGTCAGGCCCATCGCGAAGGTGGTGCCGATGCAGCCGATGGTGAACAGCAAGGTCGCGGTCATGATGCCGCCTTTCCGGCCGATCGCATCGGCGAGGTTGCTGTTCAGCCAGGAGCCGACAACATAGCCGACCAGGCTCGCGGTGATCGGAATCGCCTGCTGTTCGGCGGTGAAATGCAGAACCTTGCTGAACACCGGCAGGCCGAATGCGACATTGGTGATGTCGAAAAACGCGATCAGGTAGCCGATGCCGACCACCCAGAGAACCGCGCTGGAATGCGGCCAGAGCGGTAGCCGGTCGAGGCGGGCGATCAGTTCGCGTTCCGCGTTCTGGTCGTAGCTGTCCTGTTTCATGGCGTTTCGTCCTTTGTCCTGAATTGATGACATTTAGTTATTATACAGAACGTCACGCGCCCTCGCGCAGAATTGCCGCTGCGTCCGCCAGCCGGTCCAGGTGCAGGATCGCGTCGGCAAGCTTGTTGGCTTGTGGTTTGCCCAGCACCGCATCCGCGAGGCTCGAGAATTTGCCGCGCAGTTCCGCTTCGGTCGGGAAGGTCTCCGGTTCGCCCTTCGGTGTGACGATTTTCCGGCTGAATACATCGCCGCGAACCCGGACCGTCAGCCTGCCGGACATGTTGGCGGGGAATTCGGCTTCGATGTCCGGGTCGTTCTCGTAGGCAATCCGTTGCATCAGCGCGCGGATCGTCGGATCGTCGAGCAGCTTGTAGCTGTCCCACGCCATCCCGCCAGTCGCGAGGGCTACGGCGATGACGAAGGGGCCGCTGAATTGCGCATCGACGATGTTGCGCGGATCGGCCTTCTTGTCGGCGGGCGCGCCGATCAGCAACATGCCCGCGCGCGACAGGCCGAGCGTCACCTGCTCTATGTTATAAATATCGACATTGCATTCGGCGCGCAGCGCCAGCGCCGCGTCGATGCCGGCATGGCCCCAGCGGCAGGACGGATAGGGTTTTACCCCCGTGCGCATCAATTCCCAGACCATGCCGAGATCGCGCACGGCGCGCGCGGGCTCCGGCGCGGGCGCATAGGCGTTCAGGAAGCCGTGCCTGCCCTCGATCGGATCGGCGGCGCCGCGAAATCCCTCGCGCGCGAGCGTGGCCGCGGCGAAGCCCGCCATGCCGGCCCAGCCGACCTGAAACCGCTTGGTCCAGGCGCCGTTCGCCAGAAACTGCAAACTGCCGGCGCTCTGGCTGAGCGCGATGCCGAAGGCCGATTCCGTCGCGGCGGCATCGAGGCCGAAGACGCGCGCGGTGGCGGCGGCGGCACCGAACGCGCCGCAGGTCGCGGAGGGGTGAAAGCCGCGATCGTAATGCGCGCCGGCGGGCAAAGCGAGGGCGAGGCGCAAGGCGATTTCGTATCCCGCGACGATGGCGGCAAGGGTGTCTTCCCCCGAAGCGCTCACCAGCTCGGCGGCCGCGAGGGCGGCGGGAATCACCGGCGCGCCGGGATGCACGATGGCGGCGGCATGGGTATCGTCGAAGTCGAGCGAGTGCGCGAGAGTCGCATTGATCAGAACCGCGCCGGCCGGCGCATAGGTTGCGGGATCGGCGAACACGCGGGCATCGCCGTTCGCCAGACCCATCACGCGCACGGCGGCAAGCAGGGACGGCGTGCTTTCGGCGTCGTGCCGCGCGCGCACGACATTGCCGATCAGATCCAGCACGAGAAGCCGGGTACGCGCGATCACGTCAGGCGAAAGATCCCGGCAGCGCAAGGATGCGGTGAAACCGGAAAGCTGTTTTGTTATGGTCACGGCGTCATTCCCCCGGCGGTGCGATGTCTGATCTGCTCACCATGTAGCTTGCGCCTCCATGGTGCGAATGCCGTCCGCCGTTTCGATCCAGAGGGCGAGACCCGTCTCGTTGCGTCGCGCGCAAAGCGCGAACGGGGTAAAATCGAACAAGGGGCTCACGCCGCGAAAGGTGAAACCGGCGGGGGCGCGTCCTTCGGTCGCGGCGGCGAACTCGATCAGCAGGGTCGCCTGCAAAGGGCCGTGAACGATCAGGCCGGGATAGTTTTCGACCTCGGTGACATAGCTCCGATCGAAATGGATGCGATGACCGTTGAAGGTCAGTGCGGAATAGCGGAACAGCAGGACCGGATCGGCCCGCATCTCGCGGCGGAATTCGGCCCGCGGCAGTGCGGCGGGAGCGGGCGGTTTGGCACTACCGTCCTCCAGCGCGCGATAGACGATGTCCTGACGCTCGGCGATCGCGATACCGCGCGCGGTCGCGATTTCATGATCGACCGCGACGAAGCACAGCGTGCCGCTGCGCCCCCGCTTCACGCTGACATCGGCGATGCGCGACCGCCGCTCTACCGCGTCGTCGACGCGCAGCCGGTCGTGAAACCGCAAGGCACCGCCTGCCCACATGCGGCGCGGCAACGGCACCGGCGGCAGGAAACCGCCACGCGCCGGGTGGCCGTCCGGCCCGAGCGCCGAACCCGGTGCGGCCGGCGGCGCGAGGCACCAATGGATCGCGAGCGGTGCCTTCGCGCCGTCCTCCGGCACCGCCGCATCCTGATCCAGCGTCGCCTGCAATTCCCGCACCAGTCTTGGCGTTAGCATGTCGCGCACGGTCTCGCGGCGGCCGATCCAGCCGCGCAGCGCACCGACATCCAGTTCGGTTGCTTCGGTCATCATACCCCTCCGGCGAATTCCGCCAACACGGCATCGGTATGATCGCCGAGCGCCGGCACCGCACCGTAATGCGGTGTGCTGCCCTGCAAAACCGGTGCCGGAGCGGGAAAGGAAACCTCTCCGGCTTCGGTCTCCACCATGATCCGGCGCAGATGCGGATGACGCGACAGCGCCGCCATGTCGTTCACCTCGGCGAAGGCGATATCGGCATCGTTCAGAAGCTTGATCAAATCGTCGGCCCGGAGCGATGCGAAGGCCCGCCCCACCGCGCCGTCGGTTTCGGCACGGTTCTTCACCCGCGCCACGTTGCGGCAAAAGCGCGGATCGCTCGCCATCGCGGCGTCGCCGAGAACATCGGCGCAGAAGACCCGCCATTCCCGCTCGCTCTGGATCGAAATCAGGATGCCGCGCCCATCCTGTGTCGCGAACACGCCATAGGGCGCGATCGAGGGATGCGCGAGACCGACCCGCTTGGGCGGCTTGCCGGCTTCGGCGTTGAGCAGCGGCACGGTGAGCCAGTCGGCCATCACGTCGAACATCGAGACGCGGATATCGGCGCCCTTGCCGGTGTGGCTGCGCGCGATCAGCGCTTCCAGGATCGCGGCATGAGCGGTCGCGCCGGTCGCGATATCCACCACCGAAATACCGGCGCGCGCCGGCTCGCCCGGTCCGCCGGTGATCGAGGCGAGGCCGGATTCCGCCTGCACCAGAAGATCATAGGCCTTGCGCGCGGCGAGCGGCCCGCTATCGCCATAGCCGGTGATCGAGCAGCAGATCAGCGCCGGAAAATCCTGCCGCAGCCGCTCGATTTTCAGGCCGAGCCGTTCCATCGCGCCGGGCTTGAGATTCTGCACCAGGATGTCGGCGCGCGCGATGATCGCTTCAAGCTGCGCGCGCGCGCGGGCCTTGCTGAGATCGAGAACGACCGACCGCTTGCCCCGGTTCAGCCAGACGAAATAGGAACTGCCGGCCGGCGTCGCATCGTCGTAGAACCGGGCGAAATCGCCCTCGGGGCGCTCGATCTTGATCACCCGCGCACCGGCATCGGCGAGCCGCGCGGTGCAGAACGGCGCCGCGACCGCCTGCTCGACAGCGACGACGACCAAGCCTTCTAACGGACTGTTTCCGGCCGCCATCAATAGGATCGCGGCAGGCCGAGCACGTGCTCGGCGAGGTAGCTGAGAATGAGGTTGGTGGAGATCGGCGCCACCTGATACAGGCGGGTCTCGCGAAACTTGCGCTCCACGTCGTATTCCTCGGCGAAAGCGAAACCGCCATGGGTCTGCACGCAGGCTTCGGCGGCCTCCCACGAAGCTTCGGCGGCGAGCAGTTTCGCCATGTTCGCTTCCGCGCCGCAATCGCGCCCGGCCTTGAACAGAGCGGCGGCGCGGCTCACCATCAGTTCTGCGGCGCGCATCCGCGCATAGGATTTCGCGATCGGGAACTGGATGCCCTGGTTCTGGCCGATCCTGCGCCCGAACACCACCCGCTCGTTCGCGTAATTGGTGGATTTTTCGATGAACCATTTGGCATCGCCGATGCATTCGGCGGCGATCAGGATGCGCTCGGCATTCATCCCCGACAGAACGTAGCGAAAGCCGCGCCCCTCCTCGCCGACCAGCGCATCCGCCGGGATGCGCATATTGTCGAAGAACACCTCGGTCGTCGCGTGGTTCATCATGGTGCGGATCGGCCTGATCGTCAGGCTGTCGCCCTTCACCGCGCGCATATCGACCAGAAACACCGAGAGCCCGTCGGTGCGTTTGGCAACCTGGTCGCGCGGCGTGGTGCGCGCGAGCAGCAGCATCAGGTCGGAATGTTCGGCACGCGAGGTCCAGATTTTCTGGCCGTTGACGATGTAGTGGTCGCCCTCCCGCCGCGCGGTGGTGCTCAGCGCGGTGGTATCGGTGCCGCTGGTCGGCTCGGTGACGCCGAAGGCCTGAAGCCGCAACGCGCCGATGGCGATTTGCGGCAGATAGAGCCGCTTCTGCGCCTCGCTGCCGTGCCGGAGCAGAGCGCCCATGATATACATCTGCGCATGGCAGGCAGCACCGTTGCAGCCGGCGTGCTGGATTTCCTCCAGAATCGCGGCGGCGGCGGACAAGGGTAGGCCCGATCCGCCATATTCCTCCGGGATCAGCGCGGCGAGCCAGCCGCCTGCGGCGAGCGCGTTGACGAAATCGGTCGGGTAGGCGCCCTCGCGGTCGAGATCGCGCCAGTAGGGACCGGGAAAATCGGCGCACAGCTTGCGCACCTCGTCGCGGATCGCCGCGTGCGGGTCATGATCGATCGTCTGGTCCAATTGAATCTCCTTCTCGGCCTGCGCGTAGCTCATGCCGGCGCCGGTTCTGGTCGCTTCCAGGCCAGATGAAAAATAGATATTTTTTCTAGGATGTATATGATAATCATCTAGCTCACGGGAATCGCGGCATGGACATCCGCCAGTTGCGCTATTTCATCGGCATCGTCGAAGCCGGCTCGGTGTCGCGCGCGGCACGGCTTCTCCATGTCGCGCAGCCGGCGCTGAGCCAGCACGTGCTCGCGATCGAGGCCGATCTCGGCGTGACTCTCCTGCATCGCACTGCGCGCGGCGTGATCCCGACCGAGGCCGGTCTGCGTCTGCTCGACCATGCGCGGGCCATCTGCGCCCAAGTCGCTTCCCTGCCGGATCAGGTGCGCGGCGGTGCCGCGATTCCCAGCGGCGAGGTGCGTTTCGGCATGCCGGGGACGATCAGCGAGCAGCTCGGCGTGAAGCTGATCGAAGCGGCGGCGCACCGCTACCCGAAGGTGCGGATCAGGATCGTCGAGGCGATGAGCGGCTACGTGCTGAACTGGCTGCGTGATGGTTCGGTGGATCTCGCGATGCTCTACAATGTCGAGGACGAAAAAGGCCTGACCCTGCATCACGCGCTCACCGAGGACATCCAGTTTTTCGGCATTCCCACGATGAAGAAGCTGCCGCGCGGCGAGAGCATCGGCCTCGGTGCGGCGCTGAACCTGAAACTGATCGTGCCCGGTCCGGCCCACGGCCTGCGCAACCTGATCGACCGGGCGGCCAAATCGATCCACAAAACCCTCGACCCCGCGATCGAAATCGACTCCTACCGTCAGATCAAGCAGCTCGCGGCACGCGGCGCGGGTTTCGGCATGTTGCCGACCATGGCGATCGAGCAGGAATTGCGTAGCGGGACGTTCCGATCCTGGCGGGTGGAACGCCCGGCGCTGATGCGCCGGATTCATCTCGGCTATCAGGCCGGCAAGCCGCTTTCCACCGCGAGCCGCGCGGTCGGCCAACTCGCCTGGACCAGTCTTGAGGCGCTGGTGCGCAATGGCGGCTGGCGCGCCACATGGAATGACGCCGAAGTCCTCCAGCTTTACAACGGATGAGTAGAGCGTTTCCACCGTATCAAGGACGCTGGTGCTGCACCTTTTTCAGCTCTTGTCGGTTGAGGGCGCTGGTCGTGAGATTGCCGTGGGGCGCGGGCGGCCTCGCCGCGACTTTGCGGACCGGAGCCGCATGAGCCACGGGCCGCACCGATTGCCCAGGTTTGTCATCGCGATCCTGGGTCTCCGCTTCGGTGACCAAATCCTGGCACGCATGCGGATCCTTCACGCCGAGCTGGATCGTCGGAAGCAGTGCCAACGGGGCCGCGATCACGCCCAGGACCGCAACCGCGATGCCGCGTTCGACTAACGGCTTTTTCGCCGGACCGATGCTGGGTTTTTTCATCGTGCTGGTGATGTCGATCGGCGCCGGCAGCGAGCCGATGCTGAAATGCTTCGGCTTTGACTGGATACGGTAATCGATCCTCTCGTTTTTGAGGTTGACGGTACCCTCGCCGCGCACGACCGCGGTGCCGGTGTCGAGCAACAGCGTTCGGGTATCGAAGATGCCGCGATCCAGCGCGAAATCACCGACGAAGCAACGAATATCAGTCTGTTCCGGCAGGCCAAGGGCCGCGATGAGTGCGTTGCCAAATTCCAGGCCGGAGAGTGACACCAGCAGGGCGCTGAGATTGCCGCCGGTCATGTACAAAACTAGTCCGCCATTGCCGTTACCAGCCCAACTAGCGATCGAATTTCCGGTGGCGTTCAACGTGGCCTTGCCTTGCAACAATCCGGCGCCGCGGAACATATGCGTCGCCGCCATCAGCTTGGACACATTCACATTGGCAAAGCTGACATTCGCGACGGCGTGAATCAGCTTGTTCGAAACCGGCGTCAGGGCGATCGTACCGATGATCCGGCCGGTACCGACGCCGAAACTGATGGGATGCAGGTGGATTGTGCCGTTCACGATATCCATGGTCACGGCAAGGTCATCGAGCGGCATCGACTTGCCTTCGATACTGTCCGCCTTGTAGTGCAAATAGATGTTCGCGGCATTCAACTTGGGAAGGTTGAACGGCTTGTCCGGCAGGAGGTTGGGGCTGCGCGCCTCCGATGCGGCGATTTTTGCCCGCTGCGCTGCGGTCGCCCCCGCTTCATGCTCGCCGCCAGCCTTGGTGCCGATGAATCCGCCCAGATCGACCAGATCGACCCGCCTGGACATCAGATTCATCCGCACCGTGGGTTTCGACGTGCCGTTGGTGAGGATGGCGCCCGGCTTTTCGGCAATCGTGCCGCTCAGATCGCTGTTGCCGACCAGACCGTGGAAATTGGTGAATTCGATGCTCTGATGGGCATAGGCGAGACGCCCGGTCACCCGGTATTTCGGCGTGGCGGGCATGGGAATGCCGGTCAGCGGATACAAATCCGCCATGTTGTCGCCAGCCAGCGTCAACAGCACGTTGGCCCCTTTGAAGCTCAACGGGTCCTGCACCGTGCCGATCAGCGAAACATGCGTCGCACCGTTCGCCAGGGAAAGGTCGAGCGGGTAGCGTTGTGCCGTGTTGCGCAGGGGGAGCAGGGTTCCCGCGATCATCGTGCCGGTAACCGGCTGGTTGTTGTAAGTTCCCTTGGCTTGCACCGCGATCTCGTGCGCCTAGCGATGTTTGGCGACGATGCCGGTGGCCGCCCGCGTGTCGATGACCAGACGCAGATTGGCTTTCAGTTTGGGATCGACGACATGAGCAAGCCCGCTTTCAATGGTCAGCGTGCCGATTTCCGGCGGCGGCTTCGGCTTGCCGGGCTTTGAGGGCTTTGCCGCCTTGAATGTGTAGTTGTCGACCTGTGCAGGCGTTGCGACGGCGTTGATCACGGGATGGTTCAAATCGATCAGCGGCACGACGGTTCGGTTGTGAAATAGATAATCAATGATGTTGAACCGAATGGTGAGCTGACGGATTTTGGCGAACGGCTGGGTTGCCGGAAATCCCTTTGGGTTGTCGATCTGGACATTCCCGGCCCGCACCGTGACGACCCGCCCCAACCGGACATGCAAATGCGACATGGTCACTTTGCGGCCGAGCGCCGCGGACGCGCGGGAATCGACCATCGGGATAAACCAGTTCCAGCTCCAGAAAATCGCCAGCAGCACGATCAGCAGAACCGGGATGCCGATTCCGGCCACCCAGCATTTTGCGCGCATGGTCATATCACTGAACCGCGGGTAGGCGGCGTGGCGCGCACCACCCGGATAGCAGATTATCGGGTATGAAACTGGCAGCGCCCACGACCAGCGATGTCACGATCAGGTGGGTCTCGCCGCCGAATTCGCCTGACTTGCTTTTGGCGAAGCTTTCGATAAGCAAAATGCTCTCCATTGCCACATCACACGGCGGCACATGATTGGCATCTTATGTCTAAGTGGCGTGACGGAAACCGTTCCGCAATGCTCAAAAAATATCCACCACGATGAATACCAAAGTTTAACTCGATGCCGTATTTCACGTTGATTTCGAGCGTGCGCGGGCGTCCTTTTTCGTAAGTCCGGCGATCCTGCGCGCGACATAGAGCGAATTTCGTCCACACCGCGACCGTGATGCTGCGATTTTCATTTGTCAAAGTCCGATCCACTCTGTATTCAACCTATAAGAATCAACGCTGTCGGTGGCGTCTCACGGCGCTTCGGCACGGAATGCGCTCGACAGAAAAACCAACGGAGGAACGCCATGGATCAGGACGCAACGCGCCGTAAGGTCATCGCGGGTTTGACCGCCGGGCTTGGGGTGGCCAGCCTGCCGCGCACCGGATTCGCCGCCGGCCGCAAACTCAAGATCGCGCTGTCGAATTCCTATATCGGCAACGAATGGCGCATCGAAATGGAGAACCTGTTCAAGGCCGCGCTCCAGATGGAGCCCTATAAAAGCCAGGTCGAAGGTTCCTGGTTCAATTCGGGCAACAATGTCAGCCAGGAAAGCCAGCAGATTTCCGGGATGATCGCCGAACGGATGGACGCGATCCTGGTCGATTCCGCCTCGCCCACCGGGCTGAACGGCATCATCCAGCAGGCCCATGCGCGCGGCATTCTGGTGATTTCGTTCGACAACGTCGTGACCACCCCGGCCGCGATCAAGGTGAACACCGACCAGGTCAAATTCGGCGAAACCCTGGCGGCGTGGCTCGCCAGGAAGCTCGATGGCAAGGGCAATGTCATCATGGTCACCGGCGTCGCCGGCACCACGGTGAACGAGGACCGCAACAAGGGCGCCGACATGGTCTGGCGCAAGCATCCGGGCATCAAGGTGGTCAACCGCTACGCCGGCAACTGGGATTCGGCGACGGCGGAGAAAAACACCGCCGCGATCCTGCCCAGCCTGCCGAAAATCGACGGCATCTGGTGCCAGGGCGGCACCGATGGCGTGCTGAAAGCCTTCATCGCGGCCAAGCGCACCCCGCTGCCGCCCACCGCCGGCGAGGCGGAAAACGGCTTCCGCAAGTTCATGCTCGGCTATATGGGCCAGAAGGTCGATGGGCTGTCGATCGGCCAGCCGCCCTATCTGGTTCTGGTCGCGCTCGAACTGGCGCGCCGCATTCTACACAAAACCTATCCGCGCCGCGACATCACCATCCCGTTCCCGTTCGTCACCGACGCGACAGTCAAGGTCGGCGAGACGGTATTCCCGCACCTGCCGGACAGTTTCTTCACCGATTTCACCGATAGCGGGCCGCACGCGGTGGTGAAAATCTGCGTCGACGCCGCGACCAAGGGCACGCCCTGTCCGGGCCGGCTGACCGTGCATCTGCCGAAAGCGTGACCGTGCCGGCCGCGATCGCGGCGTGTTCGGTCAGCAAATCCTTCGGCGGCGTCAGGGCTCTGACCAAAGCCTCCTTCGCGGCCGATTCGGGTAGCGTTCACGCGCTGGTCGGCGAAAACGGCGCGGGCAAATCGACCCTGATCAAAATCCTCGGCGGCCGGATCGCGCCGGATGAAGGCGAGGTTCTGGCCGATCCAGCGCTGCGCATCGGCATCGTGTTCCAGGAACTCACGCTGCTGCCCTATATGCGGGTCGCGGATAATCTGCTGCTCGGGCGCGAACCGCGCTCCCACCTCGGCCTGATCGACCGCGCCGCGATGCCCGGCCTCGCCGAGCGCAGCCTTGCCGAACTCGGCATCACCCATATCGATCCGCGCGCTCTCGCCGCCGATATTTCGCTCGCCGAACGGCAGATCGTTGAAATCGCGCGGGTGATTCTCGCATCGCCCGGAATCCTGCTGCTCGACGAGCCCACCTCGGCGCTGGTCGAGCGCGAGGTCGCTTGGCTGTTCGCCCGCATCCGCGCGCTGCGCGCCGCAGGCACCGCCATCGTGTTCACCTCGCACCGCTGGGCGGAAATCGCCGCGATCGCCGACCGGATCACGATTTTCCGCAACGGCTCGGATGTCGGCAGCTTCGACTCGATCGACGAAACCGAAGCGATCACGCTGATGACCGGGCGGCGGCTCGAAGCCCTGTTTCCCGCCCGCCCGCCCGCGCCGGATGGTGCTCCGGCGCTCGAACTCGCCGGCGCGCGCGCCGCCGGCACCGCGCAACTCGATTTGGCACTCCATCCCGGCGAGATTCTCGGCGTCGGCGGCCTCGCCGGGCACGGCCATCGCGCGTTGTTCTTTGGCCTGTTCGGTGCCCCCGGCTTCATCGAGGGCGCATTGCGCGTCGCCGGCAAACCTCGCCGGATCAGAACCCCGCGCGATGCGATCCGTGCCGGCATTGCCCTGGTGCCGGAAGACCGCAAAAGCGAGGGGCTGTTCCTGCCGCTCAAGGTTCGCGACAACCTGACCCTGCCGATCCTGAGACGACTTTCCCGGCTCGGCGCGATCGATCTCGGCGCGGAACGGCGAATCGCGAGCGACACCATCGCCCGGCTCGCCATCCGTACGCCGAGCGCCGCCCAGCCGGTCGGCGCGCTCTCGGGCGGCAACCAGCAGAAGGTTCTTCTCGGGCGCTGGCTTCTCACCAAGGCGCGGATTCTGCTGCTCTACGATGTTACGCGTGGCGTCGATGTCGCGACCAAGCACGAGATTTACGAGCTGGTGGTGCGGCTTGCGCGAGAGGGCTACGCGATCCTGTTCTATTCGTCGGACGCCGAGGAACTCGCCCATCTCTGCCGCCGGGTGCTGGTGATGCGGCGCGGCGCGATCGTCGCCGATCTGCCCGCCGAACAACTTTCGGCGGAGGCGATCGTCTCGGCGGCGATGCGCGAGGCCGCCGATGCCGCCTGAAACATCGAGCCTGACCCTGCCGCGCGGCAGCCGGCTCGGCCACACGATCGCCCAGAATATCGGGCTGATCCTGGCGGGGTCGATCCTGCTGCTCGCCATTCTCGGTTTCGTGCTGATCTATGCGCTGGAACAGCATCGGCTGCCCGGCAATTTCGAACTGACCTCGACGGTCAACAGCGCGATGCCCCTGGTGTTCGCGGCGGTGGGGCAGAGCTTCGTGGTGCTGACCAAGGGGATCGACCTCTCGGTGGGTGGCGTGGTCGATCTCGCCAACGCAATGGCTGCCGTCACCATGGGCAAAACCCTGGGCAGTGCGCTGCTCTGGTCGGTGGTTATTCTGTTCGTCGGCGCGGCTTGCGGTCTGCTCAACGGGTTGCTGGTGGGGCTCGGCCGGCTACAGCCAATCGTGGTCACGCTCGGCACGCTGTCGATTTTTCAGGGGCTCGCCATCCGCGTGCTGCCGCAGCCCGGCGGCGCGATACCGCCCTCCTTCACCGATCTGCTGGTCAACCCGAACGCGCCCTATGCGCTGATTTTCATCGTGCTGCTCGGGCTTGGCTGGGCCGCGTTCCGCCGCTCGCGCCCCGGCGTCGATCTCTATGCGATCGGCAATGACGAAGCGGCGTCGCGCACGCTCGGCGTGAATGTTCTGCGCACCAAGATCATCGCCTATATGCTGGACGGCCTTCTGGCCGCCGCCGCCGGGCTGTTTCTCGCCGCCAGCGCCACGGCGGGCGACGCCACCACGGGCGATTCCTACACGCTGACCTCGATCGTCGCCGTGGTGCTCGGCGGGGTCTCGCTGTTCGGCGGGCGCGGCTCGGCGATCGGCGCGATCGCCGGCGCGCTGATCACCACGCTGATCGTCGACATCCTGTTTTTCGGCCATGTCGATCCGCTGTTCCAGTCGTTCTACGAGGGCGTATTCCTGCTGATCGCGGTGGTGGCGGGCGGCGTGATCGGCGGCGCGATCAGGCGGCGCCGATGAAGGCCGCGATGAAATACCTGCCCCGTCTCGCGCCGGAATCCTGGCGCGTCGTCTACGCCATCGTCGCGGCGATCGTTCTGTTCCTGATCGGCGAGGCGGTGCATCCGGGCTTCCTCGGCCTCGCCAACGTCGAAACCATCCTGGTCATCGCCTCCTTTGTCGGGCTGGTGGCGGCGGGGCAATGCTTCGTCATCCTGATCGGCGGCATCGACCTCTCGGTGCCCTGGGTGCTGAATGCCGGTGCGATCGTGCTCGCCACCACCTCGATGGGGCTGGACGCCCGCGCGCCGCTGGCCGTCGCCGCGACCCTCGGACTCGGCATCGCGGTCGGGGCGGTAAACGGCGCAGGCGTGGCGTGGTTCGGCATTCCGGCGGTGGTGATGACCCTGGCGATGAACGGCATCATCGAAGGGCTGGTGCTCGGCTTCACCGGCGGTTTCACCTGTGCGGCGTGTTCGGCCTATGCGCCGCCGGTGGTACAAAGCCTTGCCCACGGCGCCCTGCTCGGCGTGCCGGATGCGCTGTGGCTCTGGGTCGTGGTGATCGTGCTGGTCTCCGCCGTGCTCAGCATCACCCGGTTCGGCCGCGCGACCTATGCGCTCGGCAACAACCCGCGTGCGGCGGTGCTCGCCGGGGTCGACGCGCGCGGCCTGACCATCATGCTCTATGCGGCGAGCGGGTTTTTCGCAGCTCTTGCCGGCATCATGCTGGTTGGCTTCGGCGGCCAGGCCTCGCTCGGCATGGGCGATCCCTACCTGTTCACCTCGATCGCGGCGGTGGTGATCGGCGGCGTCAACATCCTCGGCGGGCGCGGCCATTATCTCGGCGTCGCGGCGGGCGCGGTCAGCCTGACCGTCCTGGTCTCGGTGCTCCTCGCGCTGAACATGCCCGACTATGTGCGCAGCATCGCCTATGGCGTGGTGATTCTCGCCCTGCTGCTCGCCTATGGCCGGGAAACCGAAACCTGAAACTCAGTGCCCGCCGAGCAGCATCGTGCCGGGCGCCAGGAAGTAGAATCCGATGCCGATCACCACGAGATAGGCGAGCAGGATGAAGGTCCAGCCCATGTTGTGGCGGATCACCGCGCCCTCGTTACGCACGAACTTGCTGGTCGAAACGCCGACGCTCGCGGTCTGCGGCGCGACCGGCTTGCCCACTTCCGCACCCACCGAATTCAGCGAGGGCAATAGCAATACCGGGAAGCCGAGCAGCCGCCCGACCGTGACCTGGAAGAAGCCGAACATCGCGTTGGTCGAGGTGTTGCTGCCCGACAGCGCGACGCCGATCCAGCCCAGGATGGGGGCGACGATGATGAAGGCGGTGCCGATCTTCGAGAAGCCGGTGGCGAGCGAGGCGGCCATGCCGGAGAAGTTGAAAATGAAGGCGAGGCCGAAGATGAAGACGCCGACCAGGAGCGCACCCCACATCTGATGCCAGGTGCGGCGGAACGCCTCGGCATATTGCGCCCCCGTCATGCCGAGCGGCAGGCTGACGATCAGCCAGGCGACCGCGATCGCGGTGCCGCCGATGAATGGCGAGAAAATGAAGGCGGCGATCACCTTGGTACCTTTATGGATCGACGAGCCGGCGGCGACCGCGAGCTTGAACCCGACGATGCCGGGCAGCGGCGACCACGGCCCGGTCCACAGCACCACCACGATGATCAGCACGATGAACGGCAGCCAGGCGCGGAAGATCTGCGCGCCGGAGAGTCCGTGCGGCTCGCGGCCGAGAGCGGCCGTGGCGGCATCGACCGGCACGCCGCCATAGCCGAGCACCCGCGCCGGCTTCCAGAATTTCAGCAGCAGCAACAATGCGCCGAAGCTGACGATCGCGCCGGTCACGTCCGGCAGATACGGGCCGAGATAGACCGCGACCGGGTATTGCCCGGCGATATAGGCGAGCGAACCCACCACGGCGAGCGGCCAGCCGTCGCTGAAGCCGGTTTTCCCGGTGACCAGATAGATCAGCACCCAGGGCGGCAGCAGCGCCAGCACCGCGACGATATGGGCGATCGACGCCGACAGCGCGAGCAGCGGCAAGCCGGTCACCGCGGCGAGCGCGATGATCGGCACGCCGAGCGCGCCGTAGGACACCGGCGCGTTATTGGCGATCGCGGCGACGCGGATCGCGTCGAGATCGGGGATGCCGAGCCCGATCAGGATGGGAGCGACGAACGCCCAGGGGTAGCCGAAGCCGACCAGCCCTTCAAGCAGCGCGCCGAACGCCCAGGCGAACAGGATCGCCTGCACCCGCACATCGGCGGTGCCCTGCGCGGTCAGCCAGCGGCGGAACTGGTCGAACACGCCGGTCAGGGTGAGCGAATTGAACAGCATGACGCCCCAGAAGGTGATCCAGTCCACCGCCCAGATGCCGGTGAGCGAACCATAGATATAGGCGCGGATGCCGCTGCCGACCGGCATCCCCCACACGATCACCGCGAGCAGGAAGGTGACGATCGCGCCGATCAGCACCGAAATCCAGGCGGAGACGCGGAACACCGCGAGCAGCACCAGCAGAACCACCACCGGTACGAGGGCGAGAATCCAGGTGAGGAACAGATTTCCCGTCGGGTTCAGCACTTGCTGGAACATGGTTACCCTCTACGGCAATTCCTATCGCATAACGATATAGTAACTAACCATCTCCAGCCTGTCTACTAAATTAGCGCAGCGTCTGGATATTCACGATCGGCTCAATGCGGCTTTCCGCCCATCTGCGCGGTGATCCGCCGCGCGGTTTCGAGAACCGAGCCGCCGAGCCCCGCGACCCGCTCGTCGCCGATGCGCGCCATCGGCCCGGAGGCCGACACCGCCGCGATGACATCGCCGGTTTCGTCGAATATGGGTGAGGCGATGCAGCGCAGCCCGACCGCGTGTTCCTCGTCGTCCACCGCATAGCCGGCGGCGCGCACCCGATCGAGATCGGCGCGCAACGGGGTAGGGGCGGTGATCGTCTTCACGGTCAGCCGGGGCATGCCGTGGCGATGCAGGATTTTCGCAAGCTGTTTCTCGGAAACCGCCGAAAGCAGCGCCTTGCCGACCGCCGAACAGTGCAGCGGCACCCGCGAGCCGGGCCGCGCGAAGGTCCGCATCATCTGCCGGCATTCGACCTGGGCGAGATACACCGCCTGGCCTTCATCCTCGGTCGCGAGATTGACGGTCTCGCCGCTGTCTTCCATCAGGCTGCGCATGTATGGCCGGGCGAGACTGACGAGATTGCGGGTTTTCATGAACGCGCAGCCGGAAACGAAGGCCTGCACGCCGACCGACCAGAGCCTGGTTTCCTGGTCGAACCGCACATAGCGCTCCTGCTCCAGCGTCGCGAGCAGGCGATGCGCCGTCGAAGCCGGCAGGCCGACCTGCTGTGCCAGATCGGTCAGGGTGCTGCCCTCCTCGGTCGCTTCGGCCAGCCGGTTGAGCAGGGTCAGCGCGCGGATCAGCGATTGCACCTGATCGCCGCCCTTGCGCTCGCGTTCGGTCACCTGTCGCGCCATGCCAGTCTCCTCTGTCGCGGCATCATCGGAAAGGAAAACTCACAGTCGGAACCAAAATCCGATCATGTCTTTCCACGATACGGGATTATTACCACAAAATTCGCCGACCCGCTACAAGCCATCCAAGGACATCGGGGAACGAGGCAGAATCATGGCCAGAATGAGAGCGATCGAAGCGGCGGTTCGCGTGCTGGAACGCGAGGGAATCACCGTGGCGTTCGGCGTGCCGGGGGCGGCGATCAATCCGCTCTATGCGGCGCTGAAAGCGCGCGGCGGCATCCGCCACATCCTTGCGCGGCACGTCGAAGGCGCGTCCCATATGGCGGACGGCTATTCCCGCGCGAAACCGGGCAATATCGGCGTGTGCATCGGCACCTCCGGCCCGGCCGGCACCGACATGATCACCGGGCTTTACGCGGCCCAGGCCGATTCCATCCCGATTCTGTGCATCACTGGCCAGGCGCCGCGCGCCAAGCTGTACAAGGAGGATTTCCAGGCCGTCGATATCGAAACGATCGCCAAGGGCGTCACCAAATGGTCGGTTTGCGTGCGCGAGCCTGCATTGGTGCCGATGGTGTTCCAGCAGGCGTTCCACGTGATGCGCTCGGGCCGACCGGGTCCGGTGCTGATCGATCTGCCGATCGACGTGCAGATGGCCGAAATCGAGTTCGACGACGAGACCTATCAGCCCTTGCCGGTTCACAAGCCGGCCGCGTCGCGTCCGCAGGCGGAAAAGGCGCTGGCGATGCTGAACGCGTCCGAGCGGCCGCTGATCGTCGCCGGCGGCGGCATCATCAATGCCGATGCCTGCGATCTTCTGGTCGAATTCGCCGAACTTACCGGCGTGCCGGTGATCCCGACCCTGATGGGCTGGGGCGTCATCCCCGACGATCATCCCCTGATGGCCGGCATGGTCGGGCTGCAGACCAGCCATCGCTACGGCAACGCGACGTTCCTGGACTCCGACTTCGTGTTCGGCATCGGCAACCGCTGGGCCAATCGCCATACCGGCTCGATCGAGGTCTATACCAAGGGCCGCACATTCATCCATGTCGATATCGAGCCGACCCAGATCGGCCGCGTGTTCGGGCCAAATTTCGGCATCGTCTCGGATGCGAAGGCGGCGCTTACCGCCTTCATCGCGGCGGCGCGCGAGATGAAAGCGTCAGGCAAACTCAGGGACCGATCCGACTGGGCCGCCGCCTGCGACCATCGCAAGCGCAACATGCTGCGCAAGTCGCATTTCGATACGGTGCCGCTCAAGCCGCAGCGCGTCTACCAGGAAATGAACGAGGCGCTCGGGCGCGACACCTGCTACGTCACCACCATCGGCCTGTCGCAGATCGCCGGCGCGCAATTCCTGAAAGTCTACAGCCCGCGCAACTGGATCAATTGCGGCCAGGCCGGCCCGCTGGGCTGGACCCTGCCCGCCGCCCTCGGTGTGCGCGCCGCCGATCCCGACAAGAAAATCGTGGCGCTGTCGGGCGATTACGATTTCCAGTTCATGCTGGAGGAACTGGCGGTCGGCGCGCAGCACAAGCTGCCCTATCTGCATGTCGTGGTGAACAACTCCTATCTCGGCCTGATCCGCCAGGCGCAGCGCGGCTTCCAGATGGATTTCGAGGTCAGCCTGGCGTTCGACAACATCAACGTCGAACCGGACGAAGACGCGGTGCGCGGCTATGGCGTCGATCACGTCATGGTGGCCGAAGGACTGGGCTGCAAGGCGATCCGGGTGAAAAGCCCGAACGAGTTCAAGGACGCCTTCGCGCGGGCGCAGCAGTTGATGGACGAGCATCAGGTGCCCGTGGTGCTCGAATTCATCCTCGAGCGCGTCACCAATGTCTCGATGGGCACCGAAGTCGACAACATCAACGAATTCGAGGAAATCCTCTGTCTCGATCCAAGTCTTTCGATTAAGAAGAGCCAGGATATGGGGCGCATCGAAGCCGGTGAAAAGAAGCTCGAACCAGCGTCACGCTGACCCGCCCCGAACGTCCATCAGGTCCATCAGGTCCATCGGTTTCAAGGAGGCTCGTATGCCGAGATTCGCCGCCAATCTGACGATGCTGTTCAACGAAGTGCCGTTTCTCGACCGTTTCGCCGCCGCCGCCGCTTCGGGATTCAAGGCGGTCGAATTCCTGTTTCCCTACGAATACGACAAGGCAGTTCTGAAAGACACGATCGCCGCCAACGACCTGTCGGTCGTGCTGCACAATCTGCCGGCGGGAAACTGGGCGGGCGGCGAGCGCGGCATCGCATCCGATCCAGGCCGGGTCGCGGAATTCCGCGACGGGGTTACGCGCGCGATCGACTACGCGACGGCGCTTGGCTGCCCAAGGGTGAACTGCCTCGCCGGCATCGTTCGGCCTGAAAATGCACCGCAAGCGCGCGAGACGCTGGTGGAGAATCTGCGTTTTGCCGTACCCCGCCTGAAGAATGCCGGAATCGAGCTGCTGCTGGAGCCAGTGAATACCCGCGACATTCCCGGATTTTTCGTCAATCGCACGCGCCAGGCGCTCGACATCATCGACGAGGTCGCTTCGGATAATCTCAAGCTGCAATTCGACATTTATCATGCGCAGGTGATGGAAGGCGATCTCGCCCGCACCATCGAAGCCGAATTCGACCGCATCGGCCATCTCCAGCTCGCCGACAATCCGGGTCGCCATGAACCCGGCACCGGCGAGATCAACTATGCCTATCTGTTCCGGCGGATCGACGAGCTCGGCTATGAAGGCTGGATCGGCTGCGAATACAAGCCGCGCGCCGCGACCGAGGCCGGACTTGGCTGGCTCGCGCCCTATCTCGACAAAAAACCCGCATCGACAACGCACAACAAGGAATCGATCGCATGAGCAAAATCGGCTTCATCGGTCTCGGCATCATGGGCAAGCCGATGGCGGCCCACCTGATCGCTGGCGGCCACACGCTGTTCATCCGCGATGTGGGAAAACTGCCCCAGGACCTGATCGATCAGGGAGCGACGCCGTGCGCGAGCGGCCGCGAGGTGGCATCGCAGGCCGACATCATCATCACCATGGTGCCGGACACGCCGCATGTCGAAGCCGTGCTGTTCGACAAGGACGGCGTGGCCGAAGGTCTTGCCCAGGGCAAGATCGTGGTGGATATGAGCTCGATTTCGCCAATCGCGACCAAGGGCTTCGCCCAGCGGATCAATGCGCTCGGCTGCGACTATCTCGATGCGCCGGTCTCCGGCGGCGAGGTCGGCGCCAAGGCGGCCAGCCTGACCATCATGGTCGGCGGGCCGGATCGCGCCTTCGCGGTGGTGAAGCCGATCTTCGACCTGATGGGCAAGAACATCACTCTTGTCGGCGGCAATGGCGACGGCCAGACCACCAAGGTCGCCAATCAGATCATCGTGGCGCTGACCATCGAGGCGGTGGGCGAGGCATTGCTGTTCGCCTCCAAGGCCGGGGCCGATCCGGCGCGGGTGCGCACGGCACTGATGGGCGGCTTCGCGAACTCGCGGATTCTGGAAGTCCACGGCGAGCGCATGGTCAATCGCAATTTCGAACCCGGTTTCCGCATCGAGCTGCATCAGAAAGATCTCAACCTGGCGCTCGCCGGCGCGCGGTCGCTCGGCATCAGCCTGCCCAACACCGCGACCTGCCAGGAATTGTTCAACGCCGCCGCGGCGGCGGGCGGTTCGGCGTGGGATCATTCGGGCATGGTCCGCGTGCTGGAACGGCTCGCCTGCCACGAAATCGGCGAGGGACGCTGACACCGCGAACAACGGCAACACGATCATGCGTTAGTTAATCTGATTTAGTAATGAATATTCGGGGCACGCCGGTCATGCGATCGGCGTGTCTTTTTCAAACATGAACCCAATGTCATGTGGCTTCCTCTCCTATCGGCATTGCCGCGTGCCAATATCGCCGGGGACGTGAAACGGGAGAGACGGCGATGACCAGACTGGCGGTCGTAACCGGCGCGGGTGCCGGCGTGGGGCGCGCCGTGGCGCAGGAATTCGCGCGGCAGGGCTGCGATGTCGGGTTGATCGGGCGGGATCGGGACCGGCTGGAAACCGCCGCCGCCGAGTTGCGCACCTTGGGCGTGCGCGCCTGTGCCGCCCCGGCCGACATGGCCGATGCCGAAGCGGTGGAGCGCGCCGCCGATGCCATCGAGCAGGCGCTTGGCCCGATCGACATCTGGGTCAACAACGCCATGGCGACGATTTTCGCACCGGTCGCCGAAATCGACCCCGCCGAATTCAAGCGGGCGACCGAGGCGACCTATCTCGGCACCGTTCATGGCACGATGACAGCGCTGCGCCGCCTGAAGCGGGTCGATCAGGGCACCATCATCAATGTCGGCTCCGCCCTGGCCTATCGGTCGGTTCCGCTGCAATCGGCCTATTGCGGGGCGAAAGCGGCAATAAAAGGGTTTACCGACAGTCTGCGCAGCGAATTGATCCATGACCGGAGCAATATCAAGCTGTCCATGGTGCATCTGCCCGCCGTCAACACCCCGCAATTCGACTGGGCGCTGAACAAAATGGGCCGACGCGCGCAGCCGGTGCCGCCGATTTACGCGCCGGAGGTTCCGGCCAGGGCGATCGTGTTCGCGGCCTTCCACCATAGGCGCGAAATCTGGGTCGGCATGCCCACCGTGGTCGCGATCATGGCAAACCGGATCGCCCCCGGCCTCGCCGATCGCTACCTCGCCACCGCCGGCTATTCCGGCCAGATGACCGATCAGATCCTGCCTGCCGATGCGCCGGCCAATCTGTTCGAGCCGGTGCCGGGGCGCTACGGCGCGCGCGGCCGGTTCAGCGATCGCTCGCGCAAGGGCAGTTTCGAAATGTTCACCGACCGGCACAAGGCCGCCGCATGGTCGGTGGCGGCGGTGGTCGGCATCGGCGCGCTGGCGGGGTTGCACGCGCTCGCGAAGAAATACGATTTCTGACCGAAATGACCGGCCGCGCGATCCTGACCCTCAACGCCGGATCGTCGAGCGTGAAATTCGCGGTGTTCCTCGCCGGCAATCCGCCCCGGCACGCTCTTCAGGGCGCGATCGAGGGAATCGGCGCGCAGCCGCGATTCCGCGCTGGTGATACCCAGGAAGACTGGTCCGATACCGAGGGGTTCCACGCGCTGACCGGCCGGCTGCTCCGCTGGATCGAAGCGAACGAAACCGCCGGCCCGCTGGTCGCGGTCGGCCACCGCATCGTCCACGGCGGCGACGATTTCACCGCCCCGGTGCCGCTCGACGACGTTGTTCTTGAACGGCTCGCCGCCTTGGCGCCGCTCGCCCCGCTCCACCAGGCGCATAATCTCGAGCCGGCGCGGATGGTCGCCCGGCACCGGCCCGATCTGCCGCAATTCGGCTGTTTCGATACCGCGTTTCACCGTACCATTCCGCCACTGCACCGCACTTTGCCGCTGCCGGCGAAACTCGGGCTCCGGCGCTACGGGTTTCACGGCCTGTCCTACGAATTCATCGCGCACCGGCTCGCCGAACTCGGCATCACGCGGCATCGCGTCGTTATCGCGCATCTCGGCAACGGCGCGAGCGCCTGTGCGCTGCGCGATGGTGTCAGTATCGACACCACCATGGGCGCGACCGCGCTCGACGGGATGATAATGGGCACAAGGTCCGGTTCGGTCGATCCCGGCGCGCTGCTCTATCTGATGACCGAACGCGGCTTCGATGCCGAAGCGCTTACGAATCAGCTCTATGACGAGAGCGGGCTGAAAGGTGTGTCCGGCCTCTCCGGCGACATGCGCGAACTGCACAAGAGCGATAAGGCGGAGGCACGGCTCGCGATCGCGCTGTTCGTGCTGCGCGCCGCACAGGAAATCGCGCGCATGGCGGTCTCGCTCGGCGGCATGGAGTGCCTCGTATTCACCGGCGGCATCGGCGAGAACGACGCGGCGATCCGCGATGCCATCGCCGAACGCCTTGCCGGTGCCGGCATGGCCACGGAAATCCGCGTGATCCCGACCGACGAGGCAGCGATGATCGCGCGGCACGTGATGGAGCAACTTGGTTAGGGTACACACCCTGGAGGAGGCGGCGATGGCGAAGCGGAAATCGGCTCTTTCGGCGCGAGACGCGAAACTGATCGATGCGTATTGGCGTGCTGCGAATTATCTCTCCGTCGGCCAGATCTATCTGATGGACAATCCGCTGCTGCGCGAAACCTTGCGCCCCGAGCACATCAAGCCGCGCCTGCTCGGCCATTGGGGCACCACGCCAGGGCTGAATTTCGTCTATGCGCATATGAACCGGCTGATCCGGGCGCGCGACGTGAATGCGATTTTCATTTGTGGGCCGGGTCATGGCGGCCCGGCGGCGGTGGCTAACGTGTATCTCGAAGGCACCTACAGCGAGATTTATCCGAATATCGGCCGCGACGAAGCCGGATTGAAGCGCCTGTTCACCCAGTTCTCGTTTCCCGGTGGAATCCCGAGCCATGTCGCACCCGAAACGCCGGGTTCGATCAACGAAGGCGGCGAACTCGGCTATGCGCTGCTGCATGCCTATGGCGCGGTGTTCGACAATCCCGATCTGCTCGCCTGCTGCGTGATCGGCGATGGCGAGGCGGAAACCGGCGCGCTCGCCGCGAGCTGGCACTCCAACAAATTCCTCAACCCCAGGCGCGACGGCGCGGTCCTGCCGATTTTGCACCTGAACGGCTGGAAAATCGCCGGCCCCACTATTCTCGCGCGCATCGCCGAGGCCGATCTGTTCGCTTTGCTGCGCGGCTATGGCTACGATCCGCGCATCGTCGCCGGCGACGATCCGATGACGATGCACCATGCGATGGCCGAAGCGCTCGATGCCGCGCACGACGCTATCGCCGCGATCCAGAATCAGGCGCGCGCTAACCAAAACGCCATCGAGCTGCCGCGCTGGCCGATGATCGTTCTGCGCACGCCGAAAGGCTGGACCGGACCCAAGGCGGTCGATGGGCTGAAGGTGGAAGGCACGTTTCGCGCGCATCAGGTGCCGCTCTCGGCGGTGCGCGACAACGACGCGCACCGCGCCATGCTCGAAGCCTGGATGCGCGGCTACAAACCGGAGGATCTGTTCGACGATACCGGTGCGCTGATCCCGGAACTCGCGGCGCTGGCGCCGGAGGGCGCGCGGCGCATGGGTGCCAACCCGCACGCCAATGGCGGGCTGCTGCGCCGCGACCTCGATTTGCCGGATTTTCGCGACTATGCCGTCGATGTCGCGGTGCCGGGTGCGACGATGGCGGCGTCGACCCACGTGCTCGGCGCCTGGCTGCGCGACGTGATCGCGCGCAATCGCGAAACCTTCCGGCTCATGGGACCGGACGAGACCGACAGCAATCGCCTGTCGGCGGTGTTCGAGGCGACCGACCGGGTCAGCATGGCCGAACGCACCAAGGACGATGTCAGCGTCGGCCAGGATGGACGGGTGATGGAGGTGCTCAGCGAGCATCTGTGCCAAGGCTGGCTGGAAGGCTATCTGCTGACCGGGCGGCATGGCTTGTTTTCCTGCTATGAGGCGTTCATCCACATCGTCGATTCGATGGTCAACCAGCACGCGAAATGGCTGAAGACCACGCAGAAAATCGACTGGCGCAAGCCGATCGCCTCGCTCAATTATCTGCTGACCTCACATGTCTGGCGCCAGGACCATAACGGATTTTCCCATCAGGACCCTGGATTCATCGACCATGTCGCCAACAAGAAGGCCGATGTGGTACGGGTCTATCTGCCGCCCGACGCCAACACGCTGTTATCGGTCGCCGATCATTGCCTGCGGAGCAAGAATTACGTCAACGTGATCGTCGCGGGCAAACAGCCCGAGCCGCAATATCTCACCATGGAGCAGGCGATCGTCCATTGCACCGCGGGTCTCGGCATCTGGGGCTTCGCCTCGAACGATCACGGAGTGGAGCCGGATGTGGTGATGGCCGCCGCCGGCGACGTGCCGACGCTGGAAACCCTCGCCGCGATCGACCTGCTGCACCATCATTTGCCCGAGCTGAAAATCCGCATGGTCAACGTGGTCGACCTGATGGCGCTGCAACCGCCCTCCGCGCATCCGCACGGCATGGACGATCACGATTTCGATTCGATTTTCACCACGGACCGGCCGGTGATTTTCGCCTATCACGGCTATCCGATGCTGATCCACCAGCTGACCTATCGCCGCGCCAATCACCACCAGTTCCATGTCCACGGCTATCGCGAGGAAGGCACCACGACGACGCCGTTCGACATGACGGTGCTGAACGAACTCGATCGATTCCACCTCGCGATGGCGGTGATCGATCGGGTGCCCGGCCTGTCCAGCACGGCCGCGCATGTTAAGCAGGAACTGCGCGGCCGGCTGATCGCGCATCGGCGCTGTGTCACCACCACCGGAGACGATCTGCCCGAAATCCGCGACTGGCGCTGACCGGCAGCCGATAACTGAAATAGGTTACAAAGCGGCCCTTTGTTTCACGTGAAACAAAGGGCAGTTATTGTGACTAACTTTTGGTCATACTCGCCGGTGCAAAATATTGCGCCCGGCGAAGCGCGCGGCCGGCCCTAGTTCGGCTTCGATGCGCATGAGCTGGTTGTATTTCGCGGTGCGGTCGCTGCGCGCGAGGCTGCCGGTCTTGATCTGCCCGGCATTCACCGCGACCGCGATGTCCGCGATGGTGGCGTCCTCGGTTTCGCCGGAGCGGTGGCTGATGATCGTCGCCATGCCGGCGCGATGGGCAAGCTCGATGGTTTCCAGCGTTTCGGTCAGCGTGCCGATCTGGTTTAGTTTTACCAATATTGCGTTGGCGGAGCGGGCTTCGATGCCGCGCCGCAGGCGGGTGGGGTTGGTGACGAACAGATCGTCGCCGACGATTTGCATTCTGGAACCTAGTTCCGCGGTGAAATACGCCCAGCCGTCCCAGTCATCCTCACCCAGCGGGTCTTCGATCGAGATGATCGGGAATTGGTTGGCGAGGCCGGCGATGTAGGCGGTCATGCCGGCGGCATCGAGCACCTTGCCCTCGCCGTCCAGGTGATATTTGCCGTCCCTGAAGAACTCGTTCGCGGCGCAATCGAGCGCGAAGGCGATGTCCTCGCCCGGCTGGTAGCCGGCGCGCTCGACCGCCTTGCTGATGAAGCCCAAAGCCTCCTCGGCCGATTTCAGGCCCGGCGCGAATCCGCCCTCGTCGCCGACATTGGTGTTGTGGCCAGCATCATGCAGGATTTTTTTCAGCGCGTGGAATACGTCAGCACCCATGCGCACGGCGTCCGCGATGGTTGCGGCACCGACCGGCTGGATCATGAATTCCTGGATGTCGATCGGGTTGTCGGCGTGCTTGCCGCCATTGACGATGTTCATCATCGGCACCGGCAAGGTGCGCGCATAGGCACCGCCGACATAGCGGTAGAGCGGCATGCCGACATCATCGGCGGCGGCCTTGGCGACGGCGAGCGAGACGCCGAGGATGGCGTTGGCGCCGAGGCGGGATTTGTTCGGCGTGCCGTCGAGGTCGATCATCAGCTCGTCGATCATGATCTGCTCGCCGGCGTCCATGCCGCCGATCGCCTCGAATATCTCGCGCTCGACGGCGGCGACGGCGTTGCGCACACCCTTGCCGCCGTGGCGGGTTTTGTCGCCGTCGCGCAGCTCGACCGCTTCATGTGCTCCGGTCGAGGCGCCGGAAGGGACGGCGGCGCGGCCCATCGCGCCGGACTCGAGAACCACATCGACCTCGACCGTGGGATTGCCGCGGCTGTCAAGAATTTCGCGGGCGATGATGTCGGCGATGGCGCTCATGGCGTGTCCCCTTCCTGCTGTGCCGGGCGGGGAATACGCGAGGTGCCGGGTCTGCGCAATCAGGGTGCGGTCAGCCGAGTTGAAACATCCCTTCGACCTCGACGGCAGCATCGAGCGGCAGGGAGGCGACGCCGATGGTCGAGCGGGCGTGGCGGCCGAACTCGCCGAACACCGCGACCGCGAGATCCGAAGCGCCGTTCATGACCTTGGCATGGTCGGTGAAAAATGGGGTTGCGGCGATGAAGCCGCCGAGCCGAACCACGCGGGCGACCGCGCCGAGCCCGCCGGGCAGGGAAGCGTCGAGCTGGGCGAGGACGTTGATGAAGCAGAGCCGCGCCGCGCGAAGCCCGGCATCGATTTCGACCTCCTGGCCGAGCTTACCGGTGACGGCGACCTGCCCGTGTTCCAGCGGCAATTGGCCGCTGACGATGACGAAGCCGTTGGCGATGACGATCGGCACGTAATTTGCTGCCGCCTTGGCAGGCTTGGGCAGGGTGATGCCGAGTTCGGTCAGTTTTTCGTAAACGCTCATATCTAGTGTTCCGTTTCGGAAATTTGTTTACATTGCCAAAAGTGTTCTACGAATTTCCGAAACGATAGAACACTAGAAAACCTCTGATTCTAGTGTGGCTTCTGATTCTGAAATTCCTAAAATCGCCGCCACAACCCCGTAAGAATTTCAGCATCGCCACACTATCCCACCAGTTTGAGAACCGGGCGCTGGCGCTTCGGGCGCGCTGTATCCGATGCGGGCAGATCGAGCGGCAGCAGCGGCACGTGCCCGAGGGCATCCGAAGCGGCCTCCTCAGCCTCCGGCGCGTCCGGCAAATCGCGGCGATCCAGATAATTGGCGGCCAGATGGCGGAACACGTAATCGAGCAGCGAGGTTGCCTGGGCAATTTCGGGGTCGCCCTCGACCGCGCCGGCTGGACCGAATCGGGTGAAGGCGAAGGCATCGACGAATTCGTCGAGTGCCATGCCGTGCTGCAGCCCGAGGCTGATCGCGGTGGCGAAGGCATCGGCAAGGCCCCGGAACGCGGTGCTTTCCTTCGGCAGCGATAGAAAAATCTCGCCAAGTCGGCCATCGGGGTATTCGCCGGTGCGGAGAAACAGTTTGTGGCCGCCCACGGCGGCTTTCTGGGTATAGCCGCCGCGTCTTGCGGGCAGTGGGTCGCGCGCGGCGCCGGCCATTGCGTGGCGCGGGGGCAGGGCCTGTTGCGTTTCGGGCATCAGGGCGCAGAACGGGGCGACGGCATCGTGGATCGCGGCGAGAGACGCCCGATCGGCCACGCCGAACGGGTCTTCGCCGGCGATGATGGCGGCGAGCGCGTCCTCCGCCGGGCGGCCCGAGGCGGCAAGCCTGGCGCGCGCCCATCGGGCGAGCCTGCCATCCGAATCGAGCGCCGAGAGCGGGGCGGCGATTCCCACGGTCTCAATGCCGAGCAAGGCTTCAACCGGGCCAGGCGGCAGGATGCCGGTGAGGGTGCGGTGCTGGCGCAGCCCCAGCGCGGTGGCCTCGCGCTGCATCTCGGCGGCGCGCGCGATCAGGCCCTGGATCGGGCAGGATTTCGGCAGTGTCATCGCGGCGATCGGCTGGCCGGGGGCGATGCCGCGCGCGAGCAGCCGCGCCGAGGCGATATCGGCATGGGCGGCGAGCAGCGCGGCCAGGGCGGCGGCGAGATTGCGGGCATCGTCGCTGCCATAATCGAGATCGAGCCGGGCGAGCAGGAGCGACAGATCGGCCATACCGAGGGCGAGGCGCTGCGCCGCCGGATTGGCGAGGCTGAGCGTCAGCACTGCCGATTCGACGGCGGTGCCGAAGCCGGCGAGGTCGAACTGGCCTTCCATATCGAGAAATTCGGGAAGGTTGAACACGAAACCGGGCAGGGTCTCCGGCTTGCCGCGCCATAGTCCGGGCGAGGGGGCGGCGCGCCGGTCGCGCAGCAGGATATGGAGCGCGGTCGCGATATCCTCGGCGATGCCGGCCTCGCGCGCGGCGGCGGCGATCGGGTCGATCCAGGCACAAGCGGCCTCGGCGACGCCGATCATCGCGGACGAGGCGCGCAGGGCGATCAGCCCGGCGGCGGATTGCGCCGGCCAGGATGCCGGCAGAATCGCCGGCTCGGTTGGCCGATCGGGGTCGGCGGCGGCTTCGACCCGGTGCAATCGCACCCCGCGCCAGGGTGACGGGACAGGGCGGTGCGGTCCGGCGCGATCTTTCAACATGCCGGCAGACTAACGCGATCGCGCCGGGCATTCCAGAGGGAATCGACGCTATCTTGTGGATATTCCGGCAAGCGACCACAAAATCCTGTGGATACTCGTCGATTGGCGCGGGGCGCGGAACGGATGGACCGATCCGGCCCGATCCTCTATAGAGCGTCGCATGAATGGAAACAGCGACACTGCACCGGCCGCCGGTGCGGACTCTGGTTCTGCCGCCGTAAGCCTGGCTTCATTGGGCGGCTGGCGCGCCTTGTTCGCCAATCCCGGTCTCGTGCTGAATACCATGCGTCGCGGCAGCTTCGTCGGGCAGGATGCGACGGGCAACCGCTACTACCAGGAAATCAAGCCGACCCGTCCCGACGGCCGTGGGCGGCGCTGGGTGGTCTACGCTAACCGGGCGCGCGAAGCCTCGCTGGTGCCGCCGGAGTGGCACGCCTGGCTGCACTTCACCACCGACCAGCCGCTGCCGGAGCAACCGCGCCGCCCGTGGCAGCGCCCTTACGTGCCGAACCAGACCGGCAGCGCCGGGGCCTATCGCCCGCCCGGCCATGATTATGAGGGCGGCGTTCGGGCGCGCGCCTCCGGCGATTACGAGCCCTGGACGCCGGACGCCTGAAGCCGGCCGCGCGCCGCACCCGCCCATTCTTCAATAAGAAAGTATCCGATGCAGCGTCGTGTTTCCGAAATCATCGCAGGACTGGCCGTAATCGTGGCCGCCTTGGGGTTTCTCGCCTTCACCTTCTCCAGCACCAGGACGGCGGCGCGGAACGGCTATATTCTGCATGCCCAGTTCGGCCATATCGGCCCGCTGAAAGTCGGGTCGCCGGTGAAGATCGCCGGGGTGACGGTGGGACGGGTGACCAAGACCGAACTCAACCCGCAGAGCTATGCGGCGATCGTCGATTTCTCGATCAATCCCAAGGTACAGGTGCCGAAGGACAGCAGCGCCGCGATCGAGAGCGAATCGCTGCTCGGCGGCGATTACCTGTCGATCTCGCCGGGCGGGTCGAACACCATGCTGAAACCGGGCGGTGCGATCATCGTGACCCAGTCGGCGATCAATATCGAATCGCTGCTCGGTAAATTCGTGTTCAGCGCGGCGAATTTCGCCTCCAATACGGCGAAGGGCGGCGGCACGCCGGCGCCGGATTCCGGGGCGGCGAAGACCGGGCTGCCGAAGACCGGCCTGTCGGGCGGCGGCGGGTCGAACGGCGCGCAATGAGATGATCGGGCGCATTGCGATCGCTGTCGCGATCGGGACGATCGGTGCGATCGGTCTCGCGCGGGCAGGTAGCCCCCAGGTCCTCGCGGTGCCGGAAGCGCCGCCGGTCGCATCCGTGCCGCAGGCGCTGCCGGCTCCCGACCTGCCGTCGCCGCAGGTTCCGGCGCTAACCCTGGCCCAGCCGCCGGGACTGGTGCGCAACCCGTTGCCCAAATCGATGATCCAGCGCGGGACATCCGGGACCGCGCCGGGTGCGGCCGGGGGGAACGGCCAGACCCAGGCGGTGCAGGCGAAGCCGGTATGGATGCCCCGCGACGGGGCGATCCTGGACATGCTCGACAAGGAGGATGGCGCGGTGACCCGGCTGAGCGTGCCGGTCGGTTCCAGCTTCGCGCGCGGAAAACTGCGGATCAAGGTCGGAGCCTGCGTGGTGCGGCCGAAGGATGCACCGCCGGATGCTGCGGTTTACCTTACGGTGAGGCGGATCGCCGGGCCCGCTTCCAACGACGCGCAGAATACCGCGACGAGCGATGCCGCGCCGGATTCGCCGCTGTTCCGAGGCTGGCTGATCCGCTCCGAGCCGGGTGCCGTGGTGGTGGGCGACGCGACGGTGACGTTCAGGGTTATCGGCTGTTCCGGCGGATGAAGCCGCAGCGTAACGCATTGGTTAGGATGACGATATCTTAATTGACAAACCGAGCCCGGCTGCGCGACAGGTTATTGCACCCAATCGATCCCCGGCCCACATTATCTGCGGGATTCGTTTGTCAAATGGAGGCTTCATGACATACCGTTCGATTCTGCTCGCCGCGACATCCGCCGCCGCGGTGGTGTTTGCCGTGTCTTCGGCTCACGCGCAGATGCTGGGGCAGGTGCCCGGCGCGGTGACGGGACCCTATGTCGATCTCGGATTAGGCACCAGCCTGATGCAAAGTCAGAGATACACGGTCGCGCCGAAGGCCATGGGTGAGACCGGCACCATGATCTTCCGCCCGAGCTATGCCGGGCAGGTCGGCGTGGGCTATGGGCTCGGCAACGGCTTCCGGGTCGAACTGGACGGTAATTTCTTTCGCAACACCGCTGTCAAGGCCAATGACCATCTGTTCGGCGACGCCCATGTCCATGGCGGCGTCAATACCTACGGCCTGTTGCTGAACGGCTATTACGACTTCCAGACCGGCACCAATTTCATGCCGTTCATCGGCGGCGGTATCGGCTATATGTGGCAGAAATTCCAGCATGTCGGCCTGCCGGCGCCCGATTCCCAGGTCGGCGGCACCTATGGCAGCTTCGCCTTCGATGTCGGCGCCGGCGTTGCCTATAATATCACCTCGGTTCCGGGTTTGGCGCTGACCGCCCAGTATCAGTACATCGAGCTGACCCATGCGCGGAAATACAATGATTACGGCACCGTGGTGAATATGGGCCATTCCGGCAACCACGAGATCCTGCTCGGCGTGCGCTACGAGCTGTTTCCGCCGGCACCTCCGCCGCCGCCCGCGCCGGTTCCGGTCGCGGCTCCGGCTCCGGCTCCGGCGCGGACCTATCTGGTGTTCTTCAACTGGGACAAGGCCAACCTGACGCCGCGCGCGACGCAGATCGTCGCCGAGGCGGCGCACGCCTCGCAGACCACGCATGTGACCAGGCTGAACGTGAACGGCTATACCGACACTTCGGGCACGCCGGCCTACAACATGAAGCTGTCCTATCGCCGGGCCGACAATGTCGCGGCGCAACTGGTCTCCGACGGGGTGCCGAAGCAGGACATCATGATCAAGGGCTATGGCGAGACGCATCTTCTGGTGCCCACGGGTCCGGGCGTGCGCGAGCCGCAGAACCGCCGCGTCGAGATCATCCTGCACTAAAAAACAAACGGTTTGGCGCGCAGGGCTGGTGTGGCGGCTGCGTGCCAAACCGCATGGTCTATCCCCGGCTCAGGCCGGGGTTTTTTGTTCCGCACTGAATATTGCCAAGAACACAATAATGACGATATCAAAATAAAACTTGACTTTGTGGCTTCAGTGCAACAGCATGTGGAAAACCGGCCAGAAGCGGCGCCGAAAGCCATGTTGTATCTCCTAATGGCGCAAGGGCGATGCTAAATAGCGCTCATCGACCAGCTCACGGCCGGTTCGAATGTTTGAACAGGTATCCGGGCGCACGAGGAGACAACGAATGAAGTTTCGCACCACCCTTTTGGCGGCCAGCTTTATCGCCGCGCCGGCGCTTCTGCCCGTCGCGGCGAAGGCGCAGCCGGTCACCGGCCCCTATGTGAGCGCCGGGCTCGGCTACAACATCATGAACAGCCGGAAGATCAAGAGCGTCACCGCCGACGGCGTCACCACCAATCTCGGTGCCAAGATGCTGTTCCATAACGGTTTCGCCGGTGAGGCCGCATTCGGCTACGGCTTCGGCAACGGCTTCCGGGTGGAGCTGGAAGGCGACTACTTCAACAACCAGGCCCATAAGGTTGATGAAAGCGGCGCCCAGTTTGTCGCCGGCGGCAACGAGAAGAAATACGGCTTCATGGTCAACGGGCTGTACGATTTCGATATCGGCGTGCCCTATGTCTATCCGTTCGTCGGCGCGGGTATCGGCTATCAGTTCCTCGACTGGCGCGATGTCACGGTCGGGCCCGGTGTGAATATTCACGGCACCAAGGGCAGCCTCGCCTATCAGGGCATCGTCGGTCTGTCCTTCCCGATTCCCGCCGCGCCGGGCCTGTCGGCGACGCTGCAATACCGCTACCTCGCCACCACCGGCAGCAACCGCTATCACGGCATCGTCGATGGCGTTCCGTCGACCTTCAAGGTCGGCCACGAATCCAACAATATGATTCTTGTCGGGTTGCGCTACGAGCTGTTTCCGCCGGCACCTCCGCCGCCACCCGCGCCGGTTCCGGTCGCGGCTCCGGCTCCGGCTCCGGCGCGGACCTATCTGGTGTTCTTCAACTGGGACAAGGCCAACCTGACGCCGCGCGCGACGCAGATCGTCGCCGAGGCGGCGCACGCCTCGCAGACCACGCATGTGACCAGGCTGAACGTGAACGGCTATACCGACACTTCGGGCACGCCGGCCTACAACATGAAGCTGTCCTATCGCCGGGCCGACAATGTCGCGGCGCAACTGGTCTCCGACGGGGTGCCGAAGCAGGACATCATGATCAAGGGCTATGGCGAGACGCATCTTCTGGTGCCCACGGGTCCGGGCGTGCGCGAGCCGCAGAACCGCCGCGTCGAGATCATCCTGCACTGATCTGGCGCACTGTCGACTGCGAAAACCCCGGCTCAGGCCGGGGTTTTTTTATGCGACGAGCAGCGACTGGAGCCGGGCGCGGCGGCTCGGGGTGAGACCGGCTGTCGCCAGATAGGCATCGAACCCGCCCCAGTTTCGGTCGATCGCATCGAACGCGGCGGCGAGGTAGGCCGGATCGGTTCCTCCGAGCATATCCAGCGTGCCGGGGTCGATCGCCCGGCCGAGCAGGCGCCCCAGAGTGCGGCCGAGCGCGCGGCGTTCCGCCGCGCCGTCGAGATGCCTTGCGGTTTCCAGATAATCCGCGGCGACCCCATCCTGTACGACACCGGCGGCGCGGAGCAGAATTCCGGCCGCGACGCCGGTGCGGTCCTTGCCGACATGGCAATGCAGCAGCAGCGGCAGTGCCCAGCCGGCGACGATCGCCTCGAACGTCTCGGTCAGAATCGGCAGCAGCAGGCGCGGCAGCACCGCGTAGAGGTCGAGCATCGCAAGCCGCGCGCCCTCGGCACCGGGTTCGCGGGCGAGGCGTTCGATCAGCGGATTCATCCCGGCCTCGCGGTCGGAGTCGGGCGGCATTTCGATGGTGCGCGCAGGGGCGAGCGCCGGCCAGGCGGTCGCGAAACGGCGCCGCTCGGCACTGCTGCGCAGATCGCAGATCAGCTTGATGCCGAGTGTTTCGAGACAGGCGAGATCGTCTCTGGTCAAGTTGGACAATTCGCCGGAACGATAGATCATACCGGCGCGCAGATGGCGGCCATTCTCGGTCGGCAGGGCGGGAATCGCCCGGAAATTGGCAGCGCCCGACAGCAGGCGGGACGGGAGCTCTTTCAGCGCGGTCACTTCACCGTCACGGCCGGGGCGCCAGGCGCTCCATCCGGCGGAACGCGCTGCTCTCGACGATGCCGCATTCGACCATGACGATCGGCTGGACCGCCGGCGCCTGGCGCGCGAAATCGTCAAGCTCGGTCTGGGTCTTCAGCGCCAGAACCTTGCCGAACAGGGTTTCGCTCCGGCCGCAGAAATTGCTGCCCTCGTGAATGCCCGCCGAGGATTGCACATTGGCGAGGCTGGTGATGTAGCTGTCTTCGTATTTGTGGAAGGCCCGGCCGTGGCGCCGGCGGAAATAGGCGTCGACCCGGTGCTGCTCGGCCAGGATATGCGGCTGAAACCGTGTCATGAACGTGTCGTAATCCTGCCGCTGGTTGCAGGCGAGGGCGCCGACCATTAGCGTGCTTTTCAGCCCGACCACATCGAGCGCCTTCTGGGTGCTCGGCTGCATGCAGGCGAAGGCATTGCCGCTCAAAAACGTCGCGGCGATCAAACCGAGGGCAATCCGGCGCATCAAACGTCCCCATCTCGTGAAGCGATCCGGCCGGGCGATGCCCAGCCGTGGTCACATAGTCGCGGAACCATCGAAAAGTAAAGCAAATCGAGCGTAACGTTCCGGTCAGGCCATGATCTCGTTGAACTGCATGACCGGCTGGACATCGGTAAAATTCGGGATATCGCCCATGATCGCTCCGCCATGGGCCGAAGCGGCCTTGCCGAATGCCCCCAGGCTGTCGAATTCGAGGACGGTGATAACCGCATAGGGCGGCGCTTTGCCGTCCGGTCCGGTCTGCCCGTGCATCACGCGCGCGCCGCGCAGGCCCATCGGCTCCCACAGATCGCGCACCAGCTTCATATGCTTGGCATGATAGTAGTCGGTGTCGAAATGCGAGGTTTCGGTCTTCGGGTAGAGAACGGCGACGCCGATCATTTTTTTGCTCCTCCTCCAATTTGGACCGATACTGGCTTGAGCGGGGGGTTAAGGCAAGGTGCGGTTCACGCCTTGGCGACCCGGAGCGCGTTGGTGGTGCCGCTCTGGCCGAACGGCACGCCAGCGACCACGACGATCTCCTCGCCGTGCTGGACGAAACCTTCCTGGCGCGCGATCCGGGCCGAAAGGGCGACGGCTTCGGTCATCGAGTGGATTTCGTCGGTGACCAGCGCGTGAATCCCCCAGACGGCGGCGAGGCGGCGCGCGGTTTCCACCGATGGCGTCAGGCCGATCACCGGGCAGTCCGGCCGCTCGCGCGCGACCCGCAGCGCGCTGGCGCCAGAGCTGGTGAAGGCGACGATGGCGCGGGCGCCGATGGTGCGGGCGACCTGCCAGGCGGCGCCGGCGATCGCGTCGGCGGAGGAATGCTCGGGATCGGGGCGCTTTGCGTCGATCCCGCGCCGCCAGTCCTCGTCGCGCTCCACCCTGGCGACGATGCGGTCCATCATGTTGACCGCCTCGCGCGGGTATTGGCCGGCGGCGCTCTCGGCGGACAGCATCACCGCATCCGCGCCATCGAACACGGCGGTCGCGACATCCGACGCCTCGGCGCGGGTGGGCGCGGGGGCGGAAATCATGGATTCCAGCATCTGGGTCGCAACGACGACTGGCACGCCGCGCAACTGGGCGGCGCGGATGATCCGCTTCTGTGCGATCGGCACTTCCTCGGGCGGCAGCTCGACGCCGAGATCGCCGCGCGCGACCATCACCGCGTCGGACGCGGCGAGGATCGCGTCGAGATTGTCGAGCGCCTGGGGTTTTTCCATCTTGGTCATCACCAGGGCGCGCCCGGCGGCGATCGCCTTGGCTTCCGCCACGTCCTCGGCGCGCTGGACGAAAGAGAGGCCGATATAGTCGATGCCGCGCTCGAGCGCGAAATCGAGATCGGCGCGGTCTTTCGCGGTCAGCGCGGGGATCGGCAGCACCACGTCCGGCACGTTCACGCCCTTGCGGTCGGATAGCGGGCCGCCATTGACTACCTCGGTCAGCAGGTGGTCCTCGCGCTTGCGCAGGACGCGCAGGCGCAGCTTGCCGTCGTCGAGCAGTAAGGTGGCGCCGATGCTCGCCGCGGCGATGATCTCGGGATGCGGCAGATTGACCCGTCGGGTATCGCCAGGCGCGGGGTTGAGGTCGAGCTGGAATTCCGCGCCGGTCTGCAATTGCACGCGGCCGCCGCGGAAAGCGCCGACCCGCAGCTTCGGCCCCTGCACGTCGGCGAGGATGCCGATCGGGCGGTCGAATTTATGCTCCAGCGCGCGGATCATGTCGATCCGGGCGGCATGGTCCTCATGGGTGCCGTGACTGAAATTGAGGCGGAATACGTCGGCGCCGGATTCGAAGAGTTGCGCGAGCATCTCCGGCGTCGAGCTTGCCGGGCCGATGGTCGCGATGATCTTGGTGCGCCGATGGCGCCGGAGGCGAGAAGCCATGAATTTTCCCTTTTGTCGCGCCGCTTGGGGCGTCATGTTGCATCCCCGTATGGCAAACAAGTGCGTCGATGACCACTTGACGCACAGGTAAGGAGATGAACGCGATGAACGTAGCCGAATTGGACGAGACGACCAGGACCGCGCTGGAAGCGGCCGCGTTCCGCCGGCTGGTGGCGCATCTGCGCGAGCGGACCGACGTGCAGAATATCGACATGATGAACCTCGCGGGATTCTGCCGCAACTGCCTGTCGCGCTGGTATCGCGAGGCGGCGGAGACGCAGGGTATCGCGCTGACCGATCCCGAGGCGCGGGAGATCGTTTACGGGATGCCCTACAAGGAATGGCAGGCCAAATATCAGAAGGATGCGTCGCCGGAGCAGAAGGCGGCATTTAACCAGGCGAACAAGGCCGGGCATTGACCGGATTCGGTGCGCGCTCTATTCCGCCGGCTCCCCGATCTGGCTGGAGAAGAACCGATGGTGCTCGATACGGCTGACAATGCGACGACCGGCAATATCGCGGCGGACCGGCTGAAAAGCATCGTCGAGCGGATCGAGCGGCTGGAGGAGGAACGCAAGGCGCTCGCCTCCGACATCAAGGACATTTATTCGGAAGCGAAATCCGCCGGCTTCGACGTGAAGGTGCTGCGCCAGCTCATCCGCATGCGCAAGCAGGAGCCGGCGGAGATCGAGGAGCAGGAGACGCTGCTCGACGTATATCGTCGCGCTCTCGGAATGGCCTGACGGCGCGGTGTCATTTCCGTAATCTTGCGTTGATTTTTGGCGCGGGGTCTCGAAGCCGGTTTTGCCCTCACCCATGTGAAAAGCTGAGGCCCGGCAATCCGCCGGAGCCGTCACAATGGCAAAGGGAGTCTCAGTCATGGTCGATAAAGATCGGGTTGCGGGTGCCGGCAAGCAAGTGAAAGGCAGCCTGAAGCAAGCCGCCGGCAAGGCGACCGGCAATAAACGGCTGGAGGCCGAGGGCAAGGCCGAGAAGATTGCCGGCAAGGTGCAAAGCAAGGCGGGCGAGGCCAAGGACAAAATCCGCGGCGCGCTGAAGCGTTAAATCGAGCCGATCTCCATTTTCAAGGGAACAACCGAATGTCCATCATTGCGTGGCTCATCCTCGGGCTGATCGCCGGTTTCATCGCGAGCAAGGTCGTCAACAAGCAGGGCGAGGGTTTCATCCTCGACATGGTGCTCGGCATTATCGGCGCCGTGGTCGGCGGCTTCGTGTTTCATCTGTTCGGCGGCGCCGGTGTGACCGGGCTGAATATCTACAGCCTGATCGTCGCCGTGATCGGGGCGATCATCGTCCTCGTGGTCTATCACGCGGTTTTCTGACCCTGTAAACGGAAGCGGCGCGGTTCAGCCCGATTTGAGCAACCGCGCCGCTTCCACCGCGAAATAGGTCAGCACGCCGGACGCTCCGGCGCGGCGGAAACCGATGAGCGTTTCCAGAATTCCCCGTTCGCGATCGAGCAGGCCGAGTTCCATCGCGGTGGCCAGCATCGCGTATTCACCCGACACCTGATAGGCGAAGACCGGCACGCGGAAGGCGTCGTGGACCCGGCGGACGATGTCGAGATAGGGCATTCCGGGCTTGACCATGACCATGTCCGCACCTTCTTCGATATCCATCGCGACTTCGCGCAGTGCTTCGTCGGAATTGGCCGGATTCATCTGGTAGGTTTTCTTGTCGCCCTTGAGCGCGCCCTGCGAGCCCAGCGCCTCGCGGAACGGGCCGTAGAAACAGGACGCGTATTTGGCGGCGTAGCTCATGATTTTTGTGTGGATCAGCCCCTCGGCGTCCAGCGCCGCACGGATGCCGCCGATCCGCCCGTCCATCATGTCCGACGGCGCGATGATGTCGATGCCTGCTTCCGCCTGGATGATTGCCTGACGCTCCAGGACGGCGACCGATTCGTCGTTGGCGACGTAGCCGTCGCGCAGCACGCCGTCATGGCCGTGATCGGTATAGGGATCGAGCGCGACGTCGCCGATCAGGCCGAGCTCGGGAAATTCGCGTTTCAGCAGGCGGGCGGATTGGCAGATCAGGTTTTCCGGGTTCAGCGCCTCGCTGCCCTCGGGGTTTTTCAGTTCGGCGGGCGTCGCCGGAAACAGGGCGATGGCCGGGATGCCAAGTTTCACCGCGTCCTCGACATGGGCGGCGAGCCGGTCGAGCCCCACCCGGACGACCCCAGGCATCGAGTTGACTGAAGTGGGATCGCCCGAGCCGTCGCGGATGAAGACCGGCCAGATCAGGTGGTCGGCCGAGAGCGCGGTCTCGGCGACCATGCGGCGGGTCCAGGCATCGCGGCGGTTGCGGCGCAGGCGGGTGGTGGGGAAACTGCCGGTGATCATAGGCGGCTCATCGCGCGAAGCCGGGCGGGACGCAAGCTTGTCCGGCGCAATGCGCCGTCGCTTGGGGGTTGTTTCACCCGGCGGGCGGTGCGTGCTATGCGGTTCGCATGTCCAACGACAAGACGATCGCCGTCGGCGCGGACCATGCTGGCTTCGCGTTGAAGAATCATCTGGCCGAAGCCGCGCGCAAGGCGGGCTGGCGGGTGATCGATTGCGGCACCAATTCCGCCGAGAGCGTGGATTATCCCGATATCGCCCATGCGGTGAGCGCGCGCATCGAAGGCGGCGAGGCGCGGCTCGGCTTGCTGGTGTGCGGCTCGGGGATCGGCATGGCGATCGCCGCCAACCGTCACGCCGGCATACGCTGCGCGCAGGCGCATGATGCGACCGAGGCGCGGCTGTCGCGCTCGCATAACAATGCCAATGTCCTCGCCCTCGGCGCACGGCTGACCGGTGATGTGGTCGCGCTCGACGCGCTGACCGCGTTTCTTTCGACCGACTACGACGGCGGACGGCACGATTCGCGCCTCGCCAAACTCAACCCGGAGCCGACACGATGAACGAGCAGAGAGTGATTGGGAGCATGGCGCGGTTTTTTGGGGCGTCGGTTGGCGAGACCGATCCTGAGATTGCGGTGGCGATCGGGCGGGAGCTGGCGCGCCAGCAGGACGGG
>NZ_JAKGBZ010000003.1 GCF_021556475.1 Acidiphilium iwatense
TCGAGGCTGAGCTTCACCACATACTTCTTTACGGCACTTTGTTTCGCGGTCACGAACCATCTCCGTCGTTGCGGAGTCATCGAATCGAAGGTCCGCCGCAAAATCAATGACGGAGGGTACTAGGGTGTGTATCCAATGGCGGCGTGAGCCACCATTGGATACACACCCTAACGGAGCGAAACGATGGCCAGCACCAGGGTCAGTCCCGCGATCGCCGCGGTTGCATGAGCGGCGACCACAAACCCGGCTGGCCGACGACCGCGCCACGCCATGCCGGCCATACTCAAGCCGAGGCACAGGGCAACGCCGAGCAGGATTTCGGCTCCGATGCCAAAACCTCCGAGCCCCATGGACGCGATCGGTCGGTGCCGACCAAGGACGACGATGAGTGCTGCAAAACCCGCGGCACCGATCGCACCATGGATCATTTTGGCGATCCAGACCCAGGCGAAGCCGCTCCCGGCCATTTCCGTCCCGCGCAAATGACCGATCGCCAGACACCCCCCGAACAGGGCGGCGACCGTCAGGGTAGCGAACACAATGGTCATCATCGGGGCAGAATGCCGTCCTTGCCGTTCGGATCAAGACACGAGATCGCGCGTTTCGCTTCGCAACACTTCGCAACCGGCGAAACGGCTATGGGTCGCACATGGACAGCGAAACCGCCCACGCCATGATCCGCTTCGGATTCGGCACTGCGCCAGACCAGCCGCCACCTGCCGATGCGAAAGCGTGGCTCCATGCGCAGCTCAAAGATCCCGATCCGGCCCTTGCCGACCCGAGCTTCGCCGGCCTGCCCGGTGGTGCGTCAGCCCTCGCCGCGCGGCGCGACGATTTCAGGGAACGCAAGCGCATCCTCGCGGAGGGTAAACCGCTCAAGGGCAATTTCAAGCCGCGATCCCGCGCGATTTTTCTGCGCGAGGCCAAAACCCAGCTTGATTGGACGGTCAGCACCTCCGCACCGTTCCGCGAGCGGCTCGTGTGGTTCTGGGCCAATCATTTCACCACCTCGATCCGCCAGGGCGGCATCCAGCCGCTGGTCGGCGCCTTCATGCGCGAGGCGATCCGCCCGCACGTGACCGGAAAATTCACCGACATGGTGCTCGCCGCCGAGCGCCATCCGGCGATGCTGCTCTATCTGTCCAACGCGTTCTCGGTGGGGCCGGACAGCCAGGTCGGGCTGCACACCCGTCGCGGGCTGAACGAGAATCTCGGCCGCGAATGCATGGAACTCCACACCGTCAGCCTGCGCGCGCATTACACCCAGGTGGACGTGACCAGCATGGCCAAGCTGCTCACCGGCTGGTCGATCAACCCGGCGAAACAGCCGACCGGCTTCATGTTCCGCCCGTTCGCCCATGAACCCGGCCCGCAGACCGTGCTGGGCCGGCGCTTCCCGCCCGGCGAGCAGGGCGGGTTCGATGCGCTGAAATTCCTGTCCACCCATCCCTCGACCTGGCAATCGCTCGCGACCAAGCTCGCCCGGCATTTCTGCTCCGATAACCCGCCGCAGAGTGCGGTTGACAAATTGACATCGGTGCTGGCCGACACGCAGGGCGATCTCGGCACCACATCGGCCGCGTTAGTGGACATGCCGGAAGCCTGGACGCCATTGACCAAGGTGAAAACCCCATTCGATTACGTTATTTCACTCCTGCGCGCTTCCAGCATGACGACCATGCCGGCCGGATTCTATCTCGGCAGCCTGCGCAAGCTCGGCCAGCCGCTCTGGGCGGCCCCTTTGCCCAATGGTTGGTCCGATTACGGTGCGGACTGGACCGGATCGGATGCGGTGCTCGCCCGTATCGATTTCGGCTATACGATCGCCGCGCGCAATCATCGCGCCGCGCCGATGGATATCGCCCAAGCTGCGCTCGGACCGCTGCTGCGCCCGGCGACCGCGACCGCGATCGGCACCGCCGGCTCGCCGCGCGAAGCCCTGGCGATGCTGTTCTCAGCACCCGAATTCCAACGGAGATAAGGTGATGCCGATCGCGCTGACCCGCCGTGCAAGCCTGCTGGGGCTCGCCACCATCGCCGCCGCCGGACGCGCCCGGCTTGCCCTTGCGTCGGCGCCGACCGAGCAGCGCTTCGTCGTCGTCCTGCTGCGCGGCGCGCTGGACGGCATGGCCGCGGTGGTGCCCTATGGCGATGCCAATCTTGCGCGCCTGCGCGCGCCGCTGATTCCGGCAAAGGATGCACTGCTCGATCTCGGTGGATTCTTCGCGTTTCATTCGGCTCTCACGAACCTGCACAGGCTATATCGGAAGGGCGATGTGCTGCCGGTCCATGCGATCGCCGGGCCGTACCGCACGCGCAGCCATTTCGAGGCGCAGGATTTACTGCAAACCGGCGTCGATCAGGCCGGCATCACCTCGGGTTGGCTGAACCGGCTGATTGCCGAATTGCCGGCGGGCGGTGTCGCCGGGCGCGGGCTCGCCATCGGCATGGGAATGCCGCTTCTGCTGCGCGGGGCGGCGCGTGTCGGCTCCTACGCGCCCGCCGGTTTCGCCAAGCCCTCGCCCGATCTCTATGCGCATATCGCCGCGCTGAACCGGCCCGATCCGGTATTCGGCCCGGCGATTGTCGAAGGGCTGCGCTCGGCGCATCTCGACCACGCGACCCTCGATAACGCGACGATGGATGAATCGGGCAGCGTGCCGCACGGCTACGGGTTTCCCGTGCTCGCCCGCGCCACCGGCGCGCTGCTCGCGGCCAAGGGCGGTCCGCGCATCGCCGCGTTCCAGCTCGAAGGCTGGGACACCCACGGCAATCAAGTGGCGCTGCTGCACGAACCGCTCGCAGATCTCGATGCCGGAATCGCCGCCCTGCGCATCTCCCTCGGCCCGGCTTGGCAAACCACCACAATCCTGATCATCACCGAATTCGGCCGCACAGCGCGGATCAATGGCACACAAGGCACCGACCACGGCACCGCGACAGTGGCCTTCCTCGCCGGCGGGCTTGTCGCGGGCGGCCGCGTGCGCGCGACCTGGCCCGGTCTTGCCGATCGGCAATTGTTCCAGAACCGCGACCTCGCCCCCACCGCCGATATCCGCAGCCTCGCCAAGGGCGTGATCGCAGCCCAGTTCGGCCTTGATGCGGCGGCGCTGGCACGGGTGTTCCCGAACAGCGCCGACGCCGCACCGATGACAGGACTGCTCCGGGCTTAACGATCCCGCCTTCGCCGCTGCTGGGCCGTGATCGCGCGCCAGTGCCTGTGCTGGGCGGCTTCGGCACGCTTGCGTGGGCCGCTGGTTCCGCGATTTCTCATCCCGACGGATATTCGGAGCCGGCGGTGGCCAAGACCAGCCATTCCAACCCTAAATTGCGCAATAGGCCTTGCCTTGAGCCGAGCGTACATTCTACCGATGCAAAAAAATCGCTTCCAAATCGACCTTTCGAAGACTACCCTCCTCCAACCGGGCGGATTGCAGTTCTGACCGGAAAATGCCGGATGTTTTGCTGGCACGCTGCCGCCCCCCGAGACAGTTGCCCACAACCCAGAAGGGAGGCGTTCTCATGCGATTTCTGGTCAAGATTTCGTTTCCGGTCGAGACGGCCAATGCAGCCATAAAGAAGAATGGCTTGGCGGTGATCCGGCAGATTCTCGAACAGCAGAAACCGGAAGCCGCCTACTTCATCGCCGATGGCGGCCAGCGTACCGCCGTCCTGATCGTCGACATCGCCGCCGCCTCGGACATCCCGGCACTCGCCGAGCCATGGTTTCTGGCGCTGAACGCCAGCATCGAAGCAGTGCCAGCGATGACGCCCGAGGATCTCGAAAAGGCCGGACCGGCGATCGAGCAGGCGGTGAAGACGTACGGATAAGCCCCCGGCGCCGACGCCGCACCGATGACAGGACTTCTTCGCGCTTAACGATCCCGCTTTCGCCGCTGGGAAACCGCGATCGACCTCCAATGGCGGCGCCGTGCCGCCTCGGCGCGTTTGTCGCCGCGGCGTTCCAGCCATGCCAGTTCCCGGTTCAGCTTGGCGAAATCGCGCAACCGCCGCTCGCCGAGCGTGCCAGCCCCGATCGCGGCCTGCACCGCACATCCCGGCTCGTTTTCGTGCCGGCAATCGGTAAACCGGCAGGATTGTGCCAGTTCCGCGATATCGGCGAAGGCGTCGTCCAGTCCCTCGGCCTGCCATTGGGTGATCGCGCGGATGCCGGGCGTATCCAGCACCATGCCGCCGCCGGAGAGCAAAATCAGGTCGCGGCTGGTGGTGGTGTGCCGGCCGCGCCCGTTGATGTCGGTGATCTGGGTCGCCTGACGGTCCGTGCCCAACAAGCGGTTGGCCAAACTCGATTTGCCCACCCCTGACGAGCCGACCAGAAGTGCCGTCTGCCCCGGCGCGATCAGCACGCGCAAGGCATCGATGCCCTCGCCGGTCGCGTTCGACACCGGATGCACGGTAACGCCGGGCGCTTCGACGGCAAGTTGGTCGATCATCGGGCCGGCCATGCCGAGATCGGTCTTGGTCAGCACCACGAACGGCACCGCGCCGCTGCCCCAGGCGGCACCGAGCAGCCGTTCGAGCCGGCGCACACTGAAATCGGCATCCGCCCCGGTGACGATGAACACGTAATCCATGTTGGCGGCGACGATCTGCTCGCCCTTCGCGACATCGATGCGGGTGAGATCGCCCACCGCGCGGGCGAACTTGGTGCGGCGCGGCAGCACCGCATCGATCGTGGCAGCACCGCCCACGATACGCGCGGCGACGAAATCGCCGGTTATCGGCAGGCCTGACTCGTCCGCCTGATGGCGCAGCCGGCCGGAGACGGTGGCGGAGACAACACCGCCGGCCCAGGCCATTCGGTAATGGTCGCGATGATGGGCGACGATGCGTCCGGGGATGGTTTCAGAGTCGAAATTGGTCGTAAAATGCCGGGCGAGCGCGTCGCTCCACCCGAGATGGCCGAGTTCGTCCATGACGATTCAGGCTCCGTTCGAGAGCTATGGAAAACGGGCCTGAAAACTCTGCGGCGAAAACCGGTGAAAAATCAGGCGCGTGCGGATGCGACGGCAAATCCGTCGCCGGGGTGATGCACAATCGCTGTCATGGTCACCTCCATCGGCCTGAGTGCGAGAATTCTATACTGGAGGATTCCGATGGTATTGTCGAGATCATTCGATAATCTGATGGAACTGCGTGTAGTCGATCGCAAAACTGCCATCTGGTGCGCGGTCGAAAATATCGGCGAAATGCACGCCGAATCGGACATCGCCGGCGCCATAGGCATTGCGCGCGACCACGGTGGCCAGCAGCGTGTCGTCGAGGCCGGTCAGCACGCAGAGAAAAATCATATTGCCCTGCTGCATCGCCGCGAGATCGACCCCGAACAGTGGGCTTGCCTCGGTGATCCGGTGCATCACCGTCCACGACAAGGCGAAAGCGGGCGAATACGCGCGTTCCAGCGCGAGGTCGATCAGCCGGCGCATGGTGTTGCCGTCCTCGTCCTCCTCGTCGCGCAGCAGCGTCACGCTGATCCGCGCATCGGTGAGCAGGTTGCGCCGCTGGTTGGCGACGCGGAACATCAGGGTCGGCACGCCCTGATAGGGATGCACGACGGCGATGCGCGAGAAGATCACCCGCGCCTGCGGGCGCGACAGGCGCGCGAACAACAGGCCGGTGGCAAGCGCCGTGGCCAGCAGGCCGAAAATGATCTCGATACTCGCAACGGAATTGGCGAGGACCGATTTCGGATACAGCGCGCCATAACCGGTCGTCGAAAACGTCTGCACCGAAAAGAATACGCCGTCGCCGAAATCGCCCGGCCGCGCGCCGGCGACGCCGCCGATGATGGTATAGATCGTGCCGAAAACCAGGTTGATCAGAACGATGGTCGCGGCCATCAGCCCGAGCAGGGCCGAAAGCCGCATCGTCATCAGCACGTGGAACAGGTCGCCGAAGCCCTGGCGCGCCAGGCCGCGCCGCTCGATACGCCGAAGCTGTTCGGCGGAAAACGGCGCCAGAGGCTTGCTCCGGCGCCGCCGTCTTGGTTTCGCTGTCAGGATTGCTGCCGGCGGAGGAAAGCCGGAATGTCGATCCCGATTTCCTCGTTTTGCGCGAGACGCACCGCCGGGCGCGGCTCGGGCTGCTGGATATGCGCGGGCTGCGTGTGCGGCATCGGCGCCTGCTGGTGCTGATGCATCGCCGGCGCGGGTGGCTGATAATGCGGCGCCGCCGGCTCCTGCGGCATAACATAGGCCGGTTGGGCGACCGCGCGCGGCTGCGGCTGCGGTTCGACCGGCTGCGGCGCCGCGGCATTGCGGAACCCCTGGGTCATCCGGCTGAACAGGCTGCCCTTGCGCGCGGGTTCGGCGGCCGGGGCGCGCACCGGCTCGCGATACGCCGCCGGCGCGGAGATCGGCGTGCGCATCACCGGTTCGGCCGGCGCCGTCACCGGTCCCTGCTGCAGCGGTTGTTGCAGCAGACCCTGGGGCGGCATCGGGTGATGCGATACCACATTGAGCATCGGCGGCTGTTGCGGCGCCTGTGCTGTGCTCATGCCGGCCACCGCGTCGATCATCGCATTGCCGCCGCCCACCGCGACCAGCTTCGGCCGCTCGGCCTGTGCCGGGCTCGCCGTGTCGATGCCGGTCGCGACGACGGAGATTCGCACACGGCCGCCCAGATTGTCATCGAGCGCCATGCCGACCATGATGTTCGCGTCCTCGTCCACTTCCTCACGGATGCGGTTCGCCGCCTGATCCAGTTCGAACAGCGTGAGGTCCGAGCCGCCGGTGATGTTGATCAGCAGCCCGCGCGCGCCCTTCATGTTGGTGTCTTCGAGCAGTGGGTTGGAAATCGCCGCCTCGGCGGCGCGGATCGCGCGATCCTCGCCATCGGCCTCGCCGGTGCCCATCATCGCCTTGCCCATTTCGGACATCACCGAGCGGATATCGGCGTAGTCGAGATTGACCATGCCCGGCACCACCATCAGGTCGGTCACGCCGCGCACCCCCATGTAGAGCACATGGTCGGCCATCTCGAAGGCTTCCTTCCAGCCGGTGCGCTCGTTCGCCACCTTGAACAGGTTCTGGTTCGGAATGACGATCAGGGTATCGACGTAGCTCTGCAATTCGTTGATGCCGTCCTCGGCCGATTTCAGCCGGCGCTTGCCTTCGAAGGCGAACGGCTTGGTGACCACACCGACGGTCAGGATGCCGCGTTCGCGCGCCATCCGCGCGATCACCGGCGCCGCCCCCGTGCCGGTGCCGCCGCCCATGCCGGCGGTGATGAACACCATGTGCGCGCCGTCGAGATGCCGGGCGAGATCGTCGGCGGCTTCCTCGGCCGAGGCCTTGCCGATTTCCGGCCGCCCGCCCGCGCCATTGCCCTGGGTGATGTGCGGCCCGAGCTGGATGCGCCGCTCGGCGCGCGAGAGCAGCAATTGCTGCGCATCGGTGTTGGCGACGACAAAATCCACCCCCGGAAGGTTGAGCGCGATCATGTTATTGACCGCGTTCGTGCCGCCGCCGCCCACGCCGATCACGGTGATCCTTGGGGTGAAGTCGGTATGGCTGGTCTTCTGGATCGTCAGGTTGAGGGTCATGACAGCGTCTCCTTGCAGGCGAGCGTGAAGCGTTTCGTGGATTTGCGGGGGCTGGGGCGCGCCATCACACGCGCTCCTTGAGGTAATTGAGAACGCGGCCGAACACGCCGCGCGGCGCCTCGGCGGTGAAGTCGATGTCGTGCATGGTCTGGCCATCGCCGCTGGCGAAGGCAAGCAGCCCGATCAGCGTCGCGAAATTCGATCCGGTCGCGGCATCCGGCAGGCCGATCACGCCGAACGGACGACCGAGTCGGACCTGACGGTTCAGGATATGCGCGGCCAGCTCCCGCGCGCCGACCAGTTGCGCGGCGCCACCGGTCAGCACCACGCGCGCCCCGGCGGCGCGGCCGAGGCCGGAGGTTTCGATCCGGTCGCGCACCAGTTCGAAAATCTCCTCAAGACGCGGGCGAATGATCGAGACCAGCGCGCTGCGCGGTACTTTCGCGATCTGATGCTCCGCCTCGCCCACCAGCGGCACCGGCAGCAATTCGCGCGCATCGTCCGGGCTTTCCTGGCAGGTGCCGTAAAGCGTCTTCAGCCGCTCGGCGTGAGCAACCTGGGTCGAAAGCAGCCGCGCGACATCGTTGGTGACGTGAATCCCGCCCACCGGCAACTGGGCGGTGTGCAGCACCTGGCCCTCGGCGAACACCGCGATCGTGGTGGTACCGCCGCCCATGTCGATCACCGTCGCACCCAGCTCGCGCTCGTCCTCCACCAGGGTGGCGAGACCCGAAGCAAACGGTGCCGACGCCATCGACGCGATATCGAGTTCGCAGCGCCCGAGGCAGGCGGTGATGCTCTTGATCGCGGTGGTCGCGGCATCGACCACGTGGAGCTGCGCGGTCAGCGTGTCGCAAAAGAGTCCGCGCGGATCGGCGATGCCCACGGTCTCGTCGGTCGCGAAATTGAGCGGCAGCGCGTGGATCGTGCCCCGCCCTTCCGAGGCCGCGCGCGCGCGCGCCTCGCGCACCACGCGGCGAATGTCGTCCTCGGTGACGGCGCGGCCGTCGATCGGCCATTGCACGTTGAACAGCCGGCTCTCCGGCTGACCACAGGACAGATTCACCACCACCGATTTGAGCCGCATATCGGCTTGGTCCTCGGCCGCGCCGACGGCGGCGCGAATCGCGCGCTCCGCCTCATCGAGATCGACGATGCCGCCGGATTTCACGCCCCTGCCCTTCTGCCAGCCGAAGCCGAGCGCGCGCAGCCGGCCGTCGCTTTCGGCGCGGCCGATCAGGCAGGCGATCTTGGTCGAGCCGATATCCAGCACGCCGAACGGGCCGGAGCGCGCCGGCCGGGGTCGCGCCTCGGCGGGCCTTGCCATGCCGTTCTGCGGCGGAAGCGCCCCGCGCCGCGACAAATCGTTCATGCCGCGCTCCTTTTCATGATTTATGCCCCGATGGCTTGGACTCCGCCCCGGTGACGAACCCGTTGGGATAGGGACGCACCACCAGTCGGTCGGCGAGTCGGAGGTCGATCGTTCTAACTGGGCGTTCGAGCAGCTTGATTCTGTCCTCCGCGCGCATCAGCGTGGCCATTGCCGCCGCGACATGCCGGTCCGGCAGTTTGATGGTGGCGTGGTCGCGCAGCAGAAGATTCCAGCGCAGATCGTCGATCCGCTCGGCGGCGACGACGCGTTTGCCGATCGTGGGAAACCGCGCGAGCAATGCGAGCAGCACCTTGGCATGGACGGGAACGCCGGCACCGACCAGCAACGGCAGTCCGGGGTCGCGCGCGCGCGCCGCCGCCGCGTCATGATCGGTCAGCACCGCGCCGTTCGCGCCGATCAGGGCGAAGCTGTTATCGGACCTCTGCCAGATCGCGACCGGCCTGCGCTCGACGATGGCGACGCGCACCGTGTCGGGCAACAGCCGCTCCACCACGGCACTTTTCACCGGACCGAGTGCCGCGACGCGCGAAGCGGCCGCCTCCGGCGAGAAGCCGAGAATCGGCGCGCCCCGGCGCACGCCGAGCGCAGCCTCGACGACATGATCCGGCGTGGTGGTGGCGCCTTCGATCTCAATATGCTCGACCCGGAATCCGATATCGGCAAGCCCGCGCGACGCCGCATCGCGCAGCGGCCGGGCGAGATCCGCGACGCCGCGCACCCCGAGCGGCACGGCAACCAGTGCTAACACGACAACGCCGATCAGGAGTGCTGGTTTGCCGGACTTGCGCAGCCGGCGCAGCAACAGGGTGCGCGGCCTTGGCCGGTCCTGGATTTTCGGCTTGCGGGATTTCACACGCGGCATGCGGCGTGCTCCACCATCCAGGCGCACAGCGCGGGAAAATCGATGCCGCACAACGCCGCCTGTTCGGGCAACAGCGAGGTCACGGTCATGCCCGGCTGGGTATTCACTTCTAACAATACCAACCGGTCCGCCGCGTCATCGTAACGAAAATCCGCGCGGGACGCACCCCGGCAGCCGAGCGCGCGATGCGCCGCGACCGCGACATCCTTGGCCCGCGCGGTGATATCGGGCTTGACGCGGGCCGGCACTTCATGGCGCGAACCGCCTTCGGCGTATTTGGCGTTGTAGTCGTAGAATCCATCGGCGATGATTTCGGTCACCGCCAACGCGCGATCGTCGAGCACGGCGACGGTGAGTTCGCGGCCCGCGATATATTCCTCGGCCATCGCGATATCGCCGAATCGCCAGTCGCGCGCGATGTCGGCACGGCGATTATCGCCGTTCCTGATGATGAACACGCCGACCGACGAGCCCTCGTTCACCGGCTTGATCACGTAGGGCCGCGGCAGCGGATCGGCCTCGGCCAGTTCGTCGATCGGCACGATGCGGTGCTGCGCCAGCGGCAATCCGGCGGCGGCGAAAACCGCCTTGGCGGCGGATTTGTCCATCGCCATCGAGGAGGCGCGCACGCCGGAATGGGTGTAGGGAATGCCCATATAGTCGAGCACGCCCTGGATCGTGCCGTCCTCGCCGAATCTGCCGTGCAGCGCGTTGAACACCGCATCCGGCGCGGGTGTCAGCGCGGCGATGACCGCGCCGAGATCGCGCCCGACTTCGACCGGAACGACATCGTAACCGGCAGTGCCGAGTGCGGCGATCACTTGCCGCCCGGTGGCAAGGCTGACTTCGCGCTCCGCCGAAATGCCGCCATGCAGGACCGCGACGCGCTTCATGGCGCACCCCGCCCAGGGATGCCGATGCGCTTGATTTCCCAGATCAGCGCAATGCCGGTCTCGGCGAGCACGCGGGCGCGCACCGCTTCGCCCAGGGATTCGAGATCGTCTGCCGTCGCGCCGCCGCGATTGATCAGGAAATTGCAGTGCATTTCCGAAACCTGCGCATTGCCGACCACCATGCCGCGGCACCCGGCCTGGTCGATGAGTTGCCACGCTTTATGACCTTCGGGATTGCGGAAGGTCGAACCGCCGGTGCGCGCGCGGACCGGCTGGGTTGCCTCACGGCTGGTCTTGATCTTGGCCATTGTCGCGGCGATCGCGGCCGGATCGCCGAGGCGGGCGTGCAGCCGCACCCGGACCACGACGCCGCCGGGCGGCAGGCTCGCATGGCGATAGGATAGCGCAAGATCGGCTTCGGTATAGCGGGCGATCGTGCCATCGCGACCGATGATCTCGGCCCAGTCGAGCACGGCGCGAATTTCGCTGCCATAGGCACCGGCATTCATCGCAACGGCACCACCCAGCGAGCCGGGAATTCCCGACAAAAATTCAAGTCCCGTTAGATTAGCCGATGCCGCGTGTTCGGCGATGGCGGCATCGAGCGAAGCCGCCCCTGCGATCACGCCGTCGGCTTCGACGACAACATCGCCGAAGCCGCGCGCAAGTTTCACCACGACGCCCGGAATCCCGCCGTCGCGGATGATCAGGTTCGATGCCGCGCCGATCACGGTAACCGGCAGTTCCGGCGGCACATCGCGCAGGAACGTCGCGAGATCCTCCGCATCGGCCGGACGGAACAGAACCTCGGCGGCACCGCCGACGCGGAACCATGTCGTCCGCCCTAACGTCGCGTCAAAGCCGATCCGGCCGCGCACGGCGGGCAGCGCATCGCGCCAGTCGGTGCGCGCTTCGACGGCCATCATCGGAAACCGCCGGCGCCGCGGCGGGTATTTTCGGCCAGCGCCTGCAACTGGTGCGGCAGCGCCTGCGCCCATTGGGTGATGTTGCCCGCGCCAAGGCAGACCACATAGTCGCCGGTGCGCGCAATTGCGTTGACCATTTCGGCGAGGTGATCCGGGCTCGCCAGCGGCACCACCGAACGATGCCCGCGCGCGCGCAACCCTTCGACCAGCGCGTCGCGATCCACTCCCTCGATCGGCTGTTCGCCCGCCGGATAGACATCGGCGACAATCACGGTCCCCGCATCGTTCATGCAGGTGCAGAATTCCTCGAACAGCGAGGCGAGCCGCGTATAGCGGTGCGGCTGCACCACCGCGATCACGTCCCGCGCGCCGGCCTGTCGCGCCGCCTTCAGCACGGCAGCGATCTCGACCGGATGATGGCCGTAATCGTCGATCACCGTGATCCCGTCAACCTCGCCAGTTTTGGTGAACCGCCGCTTCACGCCACGGAAACTCGCGAGGGCCGCGCGCATATGGACCTCGGGAACCTCCATCTCGACCCCGATGGCGATGGCGGCAAGCGCATTCTGCACGTTATGATTGCCCAGCATCGGCAGGCGGAACGGTCCCATCCGGCGCGACTTGCCTCCGACGCGGTCCGACAGGCGCACCTCGAACGTGGCACCGTTGCGGTCGGACATGATCCGCTCCGCGCGCACATCGGCCTGCGGGGAAAATCCGTAGGTAATCAGACGATGATCGGAAAGATCTGGGATCATCTGCTGCACCGAGGGATGGTCGATGCACAGCACCGCGAACCCGTAGAACGGGATGTTCGCGACGAACTGCCGATAGCCCGCCTCCATCGCGGCGCCAGTGCCCCAGTGGTCGAGATGCTCGGGGTCCATGTTGGTCACGACGGCGATCACCGAAGGCAGACGCAGGAAGGTTCCATCGCTCTCGTCGGCCTCGACGACCATCCAGTCGCCCGCGCCTAACCGCGTGTTGGTGCCGTAGGCGTTGATGATGCCGCCATTGATCACGGTGGGATCGAAGCCCGCCCCTTCGAGCACGGCGGCGACGAGGCTCGTCGTCGTCGTCTTGCCATGGGTGCCGCCGATCGCGACGGACCAGCGCAGCCGCATCAGCTCGGCGAGCATTTCCGCGCGCCGCACCACGGGAATCAGCTTGCTCCGCGCGGTCGCCACTTCGGGATTGTCGCGCGGCACGGCGGTCGAGACCACCACCACCTGCGCCGCGCCGAGATTGGCGGCATCGTGACCGATCGCGACCGGAACCCCGACATCGCGCAACCGCGCGACATTGGCATTCTCCGCCATGTCCGAACCCTGCACCGAATAACCGAGATTGTGCAGAACCTCGGCGATGCCGGACATGCCGATGCCGCCGATGCCGACGAAGTGGATCGTGCCGATGCTGAGCGGCATCGCCCTCATGACACGCGCTCCGCGATGCAAGCCTGCACGAGATCGGCAAGGCGCATGGCCGCATCGGCGATTCCGGCCTTGGCCGACGCCTCTGCCATCGCCACCAGACGGTCGGGCTCATCCAGCAAAGTCTCGATCGCGCGCGCCAGAATCGCCGGGGTCGCCGCCGCCTGATCCAGCCGGATCGCGCCGCCCGTGCGCGCCAGCGCATCGGCGTTATGGCGCTGATCGTCATTGATCGCGAGCGGGATGAAAATCGCCGGCCGGCCGATCACCGCAAGCTCGGCAACGGTCGATCCGCCCGCCCGCGCGATGACGAGATGCGCCGCCGCGATCCGTTCTGCGACATCGCTGAAGAACGGCGCCACCTCATGCACGATTCCGCTGCCATTGAGCACTTGCCGAGCCGCGTCGATTTCACCTTCGGGGCACTGCATTACGAGCTCGATGCGTCGGCGCAGCTCCTCCGGCAGCAATGCGAGCGATGCCGGGATCAGCGTCGCGAAAATCCGTGCCCCCAGCGACCCGCCCAGCACGAGCAGACGGATTTTTTGCTCCGGCGCTGCGTAGAATGCGCCCGCGAGCGCCGTCACTGAAGGACGCACCGGATTGCCGGTCAGCGTCGTTTTGATCTTTCTTGGAATCGTTGCGGTTGTTGCGAAACTCACCGCCAGACGATCGGCAAAGCGCGCGAGCAGCCGGTTGGCACGGCCGAGCACCGCGTTCTGGTCGTGCAGGATAACCACCGGCCGGTCGCGCAGCCCCAGCGTCGCGAGCACTGGCGGCACCGAGGGATAGCCGCCGAAGCCGACCAGCGCCGCGGCATCCAGACCCGCGAGTATCCGCCGCGCCACGCGCGTTCCCCGCGCGAGTTGTAGCATCCCGGAGGCCATGCGCGCCGGCCCGCGACCCGCGAGTCCCGCACCTTCGACGATATGGCGCTCGCAGGCGGCGAAAACCGGCGAGTCCGAAGCGCCCGAGCGCGCATCGGTCATCAGCACGACGCGTTCGCCGCGCGTCATCAGGGCATCGGCCAGCGCCTCGGCCGGGAACATATGCCCGCCCGTGCCGCCAGCCGCGATAACGATGGGTTTGAGCATCGGCGCCCTCATGAAGTGTGATCCTGTGCGCCAAAGCCGGTGCCGAATTCGGCGCTGCGTTCCGCATGATGCCGCTTGCGCGTCAGTGCCAGCAGAAATCCCATATGCAGCCCGACCGCGAGCACCGCCGAACCGCCATAGGAAATGAACGGCAAGGTCATCCCTTTGGTCGGAATCAGCGACAGCGACGACGCCATGTTGATAAAGGCCTGCAGCCCGAAACTCGCGAGCAACCCCGATGCCGCGAGCGCCACGAATAGATCGGTCTCGCGCAGCACGCGGGCGAGGCCGCGCAACACGATCACCGCGAACACCAGAACGATGCCGAGGCAGACGATGAGTCCGAATTCCTCGCCGGCCACCGCGAACACGAAATCCGCCCGCGCATCCGGCAGGTAATGCTTCACCTGCCCCTCGCCCGGACCACGCCCCCACAACCCGCCATTGCCGAACGCCGACAAGGCGGTGATCGCCTGATACGCCTTGTCCTTGGTGGGGTGCAGGAACAGCATCACCCGCATATGCACATGGGCGATGAACTCGAAGGCGGCGAAGCCGGCGGCTCCGAAGCCGATCACCGCGATGCCGACCCAGAACAGATCGAGCCCGTCGAGAAACAACTGCACGAAGAAGGTCGACGCCACCAGCGCGGTCGAGCCGACATCGGGCTGGCGCAGCAGAATCAGCAGAACCAGGCCGTTCAGGCCGAGTGCGGCGAACAGGCCGGGAAATCCGGGCGTGCGGCGGCGCTCGGCGAGCAGCCACGCCGTCGCGACGATAAGCGCCGGCTTGAGGAATTCCGAAGGCTGGATGGTGAAGCCGGGCAGCGAAATCCAGCGCCGCCCGCCGTCGATCGTCACGCCATGAACCAGCGTGAATCCGGTCAGGAGCAGAAAGACGATGCCGATGCCGAGTGCGGCGAGCTTGACCTGCTTCAAATCGAGCATCGAGGTGCCGACCATGAGGACGGCGCCGGTCGCGAGATAGACAATCTGCTTGATCATCACCAGGGTGCGCGGATCGGACAGTGCCAGATTGGTCGCCGGCGTCGCCGCGAGGGCGAGCACATAGCCGATGCCGACCAGGAGGATCAGCGCGGTGAGCATCACCCGGTCCACGCTCCACCACCAGCGCCCGACGATCGAGGTATCCGCGCGCGACAGAACCGGCATCAGCGCGCCTCCGCGAAATTGCCGAGGGCGCGCGCAAGTTCTGCGAATCGGTCGCCCCGCGCGCCGTAATTGGCGAACTGATCGAAGCTCGCCGCCGCCGGCGAAAGCAGAACCGTCTTCACCCCGCGCGCCCGCGCATGGCCGAACGCCGCCGGCACCGCGCGGTCGAGGGTTTCGGCGATATCGTAGGAAACGCCGTGCGCTTCGAGGGTTTTCGCGAATGCCAAGGCATCGCGGCCGATCAGCAGCGCGTGGTCAATGCGCGGAAACCATGGCGCCAGCGACTCGATTCCGCCTTCCTTGCCGATCCCGCCCGCGATCCAGACGATGCGGTCATGGCAATCGAACGCGCGGGCGGCGGCGTCCGCATTGGTCGCCTTGCTGTCGTCGATGAACGCCACGCCGTCGACGGTCGCGATCAGCGCCTGACGATGCGGCAGGCCGGGAAAACTCGCCAGCGCCAGCGCAATCGTCGCGCGCTTCACGCCGAGGAAAAGCGCTATCGCCGCCGCCGCCGCCGCGTTCTGCGCATTGTGCGAACCGGGCAATGCGTGTGCCCGCGCAAGATCGGCGATCACGCCCTGATGATCGCGCAGCACCCGTCCTTCGGCGCAAACATCGGCGTGAGCAGCACCCGAAATGCGGATCAGCCGCGCGGGCGATGCCGCGATGCGCGACGCCAGCGCGCGCGAGGGCTCGTCGTCGATTCCGATCACCGCGACATCGGCGCCGGTCTGGCGCGCAAAAATCGCTGCTTTTGCAGCTTCGTATCCGGCCATGTTGCCATGGCGGTCGAGGTGGTCTTGCGTAATGTTCAGCATCGCGGCTGCATCGAAGCGCATCGTCGCGATTCGCTCCAACATGTAGCTCGACATTTCGAGCACATAAATTCCGTGATCGGGCAGCAGCGGCAGCGCGAGTGCGGCGGGACCGAGATTGCCGCCGGCCGCAACCGGAATCCCCGCCGCGCCGATGATGTGCGCGAGCAGCGCCGTGGTCGTCGATTTGCCGTTGGTGCCGGTGATGCCGGCGAACCGCGCGCGGCTGCCGGCGGCGCGCGCCGCGCGATACAGCAGCTCGACGTCGGACAGGATCGGCACGCCGCGCGCGCTGGCCGCGGCCGCTTCGGGATGCGGCGCGGGCAGGCGATGCGGAATCCCCGGCGAGAGAACCAGCGCATCGAGCGTCGCCGATTCGCTTGGCGGTACCAGCACAATTCCGGCGGAAGCGGCGGCGTCCCGCTTGGCCGCATCGTCGTCCCACGCGGTCACATCGGCGCCCATCGTGGCGAGCGCGGTCGCCGCCGGCAAGCCATTCTGGCCAAGGCCAAGAACGGCGAAGCGTCGGCCCGCGAACACAAGCGGCCAGGATGTCGCGGCGCCGGTCATCGGATTTTCAGGGTCGCCAGCCCCGCCAGCGCCAGGATCATCGCGACGATCCAGAAGCGGATGACGATGGTGGGTTCGGCCCAGCCCTTCTTTTCGAAATGATGGTGCAGCGGCGCCATCAGGAACACCCGCCGCCCGGTGCGCTTGTACCAGAACACCTGGACGATCACCGATACGGTCTCGACCACGAACAGCCCGCCGGTGATCGCCAGCACGATCTCGTTCTTGGTCGCGACCGCGACCGAGCCGAGCGCGCCGCCTAGGGCGAGCGAGCCGGTATCGCCCATGAACACCGCCGCCGGCGGTGCATTGAACCACAAAAAGCCAAGCCCCGAGCCGATCAATGCCGCGCAGAACACCGCGAGTTCGCCGGTGCCGGGGACGAAATTGATCTGCAGATAATGCGCGAAAATCCGGTTGCCGACCAGATACGCAATCAAGGCAAATACACTGGCCGCGATGATGGTCGGCACGATGGCAAGCCCGTCCAGCCCGTCGGTGAGGTTCACCGCATTGGAGGCGCCCATCATCACGACCATGGCGATCAGCGGAAATGCCGCGCCGAACGGGATCATCAGATGCTTGAACACCGGCACGGCGAGATCGTCGGCGATCGCGGCGGGCATCAGCCGGGTGATCCACACCGCCGCACCCAGGCCGAGCAGCGCCTGCACGAACAATTTCACCCGCCCCGGCACGCCCTTGGTGTTGCGCTTGGTCAGCTTGCGGAAATCGTCGGCGAAACCGAGCGCCCCGTAGCCGATGGTGACCATCAGCACCGCCCAGACGTAGCCGTTCCGCAGATCGGCCCAGAGCAGAGTGGAAACCCCGAGCGCGATCAGAATCAGCACGCCGCCCATGGTGGGCGTGCCTTTCTTTTCGAGCAGATGGCGCTCCGGCCCGTCGAGCCGGATCGGCTGTCCCTGGCGCTGGAGCGATTTCAGCCAGCGGATCAGGCGTGGGCCGAGCAGAAAACTCACGATCAGCGCGGTGATGCAGGCGCCCCCCGCGCGGAACGTGATGTAGCGGAACAGATTGAGCGCGTGAAACGCGGCGACATGGGGGAGAAGCAGCGCGTAGAGCATCAGGTGTGCCCCTCCAGCGCCGCGACGATCGCGCGCATTCGCGACCCCAGGCTGCCCTTGATCAACACCGCATCGCCGTCGCGCAGAGCGGCGCGGACCAGTGGCGCCAAAGCCCCGGAATCCGGCGCCCACGCGCCCTGAATTCGCGCGGGCAGATCGTCGAACATCGTGCGCATATGCGGCCCGCAGGCAAACACCAGATCGGCGGTCTCGCCGACCGGCTGAGCAAGATCGCGATGCTCGGCTTCCGCGAAATCGCCGAGTTCCAGCATGTCGCCCAGCACCACCACGCGCCGCCCCGTTTGCAGGGCCAGCACGCCGAGCGCCGCGCGCACCGAAGCGCCGGAGGCGTTATAGCTTTCGTCGAGCATGGTGATCGTCGCGCCGCCGACGGCGACGGACCGGCGCGCGCCGCGCCCAGCGAGCGGCGCGAAACCGTCGAGCGCCGCAGCCGCCGGTTCGGCATCGAGCCCGAGCGCCGCAGCCGCCGCCAGCGCCGCGACCGCGTTCATCGCCATGTGTCGTCCGGGGGCGGCGAGCCGGAACCGCACCACGCGGCGCAGGATATTCGCGGTGACGTCCACGCCATCCGCATCGCTTTCGGCTTCGATCAGCCGTGCTTCGGCCAGCGCCTGGGTGCCGAAGGAAATGATCGTCGTCCCGTCCGGCGCGCGGCGGGCGAGGCGCGGCAGATGCGGCCCGCGCGGCAGCACCGCAGCGCCACCCGGCACCAGCCCGCGCAGCAGTTCGGCTTTCTCGTCGGCGATCGCCTCGATCGAGCCCATCAGCCCGATATGCGCGGCCTCGACCGTGGTGATCACGCCGACATGGGGACGCGCCATTTCGGCGAGCGGTGCGATTTCACCCGGATGGTTCATGCCGATCTCGACCACGGCGAACGCCGCGTCGCGCGGCAGGCGGGCCAGGGTCAGCGGCACGCCGATATGGTTGTTGAACGAGGCTTCGGCGGCATGAACAGGTCCGAATGCGCCGAGAATGCGCCGCAGCATTTCCTTGGTGGTCGATTTGCCGACGCTGCCGGTCACGGCGGCGACGCGGGCCGATGAACGCGCCCGCGCGAATTCGCCCATCCGCCCGAGTGCGACAAGCGTGTCCTCGACCACCAGCGCCGGTCCGGTACCGACGTCGCGCGACACCAGCGCGCCGGCAGCGCCCCTCTGCTCCGCATCGGCGACGAAATCATGCCCGTCGCGCGCGGCCTCCAGGGCGACGAATAGATCGCCTTGCGTCAGGGCGCGGGAATCGATCGCAATCCCATCCGCCGCGAAACCGCCGCGCAGGAAGTCGCCGCCTGTGGCGATCGCCAGATCCGCCTCGGTCCAGAGCGCGCTCATCCCACGAGTTCCCGGATGACCGAGGCATCGTCGAACGGAAGCACGGCATTGCCGACAATCTGCCCCTGCTCGTGCCCCTTGCCGGCAACGGCGAGCACATCGCCAGAGCACAGGAGCGAAATTCCGGCTTCGATCGCGATGCGCCGGTCACCGATTTCGATGGCATCCGGGCAAGCCGCCAGAATTGCCGAACGGATCGTGGCCGGGTCTTCGCCGCGCGGATTGTCGTCGGTGACGATGGCGATATCAGCCGCGCGCGCCGCGACCTCACCCATCAGCGGGCGCTTGCCGCGATCGCGATCGCCGCCGGCGCCGAACACCAGGATCAGCCGTCCCGAAGCGTGCGGGCGCAATGCGGCGAGCAGCCGCTCCAGCGCGTCCGGGGTATGGGCGTAATCGACATAGGCGGCAGCCCCGTTGGCCAGCACGGCGGCGCGTTCCAGCCGGCCGCGCACCGGCGCGAGTGCGGCCAGATGATCGAGCGCCGCATCAATGCCGGTCGCGCGCGCGAGGGCGGCCGCAAGCAGCGCGTTGTCCGCCTGGAACCGGCCGGGCAACGGCAGCACGATCTCGCGCACGGCGCCATTCGCCGCGATGGCCAGGGCCTGCCCCTCGGGCAGCGGGCGCGCTTGCATCAGCCGGATCGCGGTCCCGCCCTCGCCCACGGTCATGAGGTCGAGATGGCGGCGCCGCACGATATCGCGCAGTGCCGCGAGGGTTTCGGCATCCAGATCGGCCATCGCCGCGACCGGCGCGCCTTGTGCCAACAGTTCGGCGAACAGGCGCAATTTCGCCGCGCGATAGGCCGCCATGTCGCCGTGGTAGTCGAGATGGTCGCGGGTGAGGTTGGTGAAGGCGGCGCCGGCGAGGCGCAGCCCGTCCAGCCGGTGCTGATCGAGCCCGTGCGACGAGGCTTCCAGGGCGACATGCTCGATCCCCGCCGATTTCAGCCGCGCCATGGTCTCGGCCAGACTCACCGGATCGGGGGTGGTGAGGTTGGCACCGGGCGGAAACCCGTGCGCGATCAGCCCGAGCGTGCCGAGCGAGGCGGCGCTTCGCCCCGCCATGGTCATGATCTGGCGCAGGAAATCGACGGTCGAGGTCTTGCCGTTGGTGCCGGTCACCGCGAGGATGGTGCGCGGCATCGGCCCGGCGAGCAGGGCCGCGATCTCGGCCAGTCGCCGGCGCGGCTCGGGATCGGCCAGAAGCGGACGCGGCGGCGTGCAGGCCGGCCACGCCGTCCCCTCCGGCGCCAGCACGGCAGCGGCCCCGCGCGCCACCGCATCGGCGATGAAGGCGCGGCCATCCGCTCGCGCGCCAGGCAGGGCGGCGAAGATCATGCCGGGCCGCACCGCGCGGCTATCCGCCGTGATGCCGGTGATCTCGGCATCGGCACCGATAACCCAGTCGGGCGGCGACGGCGCTGCGCGGGCGAGCCGGGTCATCAGTTCATCCCCTCGCACGTCGCACCGGACGGTCGGTATTCATGGTCTGGTGCGACATCGCTCCCGCGCCGAGCAGCGGAACCGATCGCGGCGGCGCCGCATGGGTGCTGATCGTCTCCGGCGCCGGACCAAGCGGCTGCCAGAATTCGGTGCGCGCCAATGCGGCGTCGTGCGCCGCCGCGTCGATCGCGGCGGGCGGCTTCCGCCCCGCCAGGATATAGGCGTATTTGCTGGCACCGGGCGGGAACGGATGTCCCGGCCCCAGTGCCAACCGGCCCGGCGGCGCCGGAGGATCGAGCGGAATCGCGAGCTTATCCTGCGCCTCGGTAAGTGCCTCGCCCGAAAGCGGCATGATCCCCAGCATCGGCCCGATCCGCGCGATGATCCGCGCCACCGCCGGGGCGGCGACATAGCCGCCGGTGGTGAAGCCGTAGCAGAACGGCATCATCTTCTTGGTCGCGTGCGGGTGCAGCACCACCACATAGATCACGTAGCGCGGGTGGTTCATCGGGAAGGCCGCCATGAACGAGGCGTTGTTCAGATGCTTGCGATAGGCGCCGTTCTTGCCCACCACCTGCGCCGTTCCGGTCTTGCCGCCGACCAGATAGCCCGGCACCCTGGCATAGACGCCGGTGCCGTTCTTCGCCACCACCACGTTGCGCATCAGCTTGCGCATCAGCAGCGAGGCGCGCTGGCTCATCACCCGTACCCCTTCGGGCGGCGGCGCGCCGGGTTGCCCCGCGACCAGCGAGGGTGGATACCACACCCCGCCATTGACCACCGGCACCACCGAGGAAATCAGCTGCAGCGGCGACATGGCAATGCCGTTGCCGAAGCTCACCGTCATGGTGGTGAGCAGCTTCCAGCTCGATTTCGGGTGATAGATCGCCGGCTGCGCCTCGGGCAACTGGATGTCGGGCCTGCGGAAATAGCCGAGTTTCTTCAGCCACGCGCGCTGGATCTCCGGCCCCAGGATGGTCGCGATCCGCGAGGCGCCGATATTCGACGACACCGCCAGGATATGCGGCACCGCGAGCCAGATATGCACCGGTTCGAAATCGGTGACGGTGAAACGCCCGACATGTAGCGGATGGGACGTATCGAACCTGTCCCAGTAATGGATCATGCCGGAATTGAGCGCCATCGAGATCGTCATCAGCTTGAACACGCTGCCCGGCTCGTAATCGCCGGAAACGCAGCGGTTGAACCGCGCATCGGCCGGTGCCGAGCCAAGCTGGTTGGCGTTGTAGTCCGGCACGCTCGCCATCGCGAGCACCCGCCCGGTCCGCACCGACATCACGATGCCGCAGGCGCCGCGCGCATCCCAGTCGGTCATCGCCTTCATGATTTCCTGGCGGACGATTCCCTCGGCGCCGATATCGATCGACAGGCGCAGGGGCCGCGCCGGTTCGCCGGTCATGCGCGTGTTGTAATACGCCTCGATCCCGGCGATCCCGCGCTGATCCGGCGTCACCCCGCCCAGGATATGCGCGGCGAGATCGCCCTCGGGGTAGTGCCGGTGCTCGATATTCTCGAAATAGATGCCGGGAATGCCGAGCCGGTTGATCGCGAGTTCCTGTGCCGAGGTCAGCCCGCGATCGAGATAGACGAAATCGCGCTTGCGGTCGGCCATGCGGTGTTCGAGCCAGGCGGGATCGAGACCGGGAATCGTCCGCGCGATCAGCCGGGCGGCCAGCGCGGGATCGGCCACCTGCTTCGGATTGGCGTAAAGTGCGGCACCCGGCAGCGAGACCGCGAGGATCACGCCGTTGCGGTCGGTGATTTCCGCACGCGCCGGCGGCGGCAGGGCGATATTGGTACGCGGGGTTTGCGCCGCGATCGCCGCCGCATCGGGCTTCAGCGGATGGATCACCGACACATCGACCAGCCGCCCCGCCAGCACGGCGAACAGGAGCGAAAACCCGAGCAGGCCGATCATCAGCCGCTTCTGCAGCACGCCGAGCGCGGCGCGGCGGGCGAGATCGGGGGTGGTGATCCGCACATGCTCCATGCGCGGCGTCGCACCCTGCTCGGCCGCGCCGCGCCGCCGCGCGGCACCCCATGGTTCGGCACGGCGCAGCCCGTTGGGCGGTGGTTGGTCCGGCGATGGCGCCCTGGTCACGGAACGGTCCCGCCGGCCGGGCGCGGCGGCGGCAGATTGGCGGCGTAGCCGCCGAACACCGATTGCGGCGCCGAGGGCGCGGAGACCGGTTCCGAGCGCGGCACTGCCGGCTGGACCGGTGCAGGATGCGCGGTGATCGTCATGACCCGTGCGCCCATCGGGCGAACCGCCCGGCGCGGCGGCGCCAGGACCGACTGGCCGATGGGCATCGGGCGGTCAACCGCAACGCGGTGCATCGGGTTCGGGTGAACCGGCGGGTGGGCCGTCGTCGAATGGACAACCGGGCGCACGGTCCGCAGCGCGACGTGCCGGATCGAAGGCGCCGCGGCGCGATGCACAGCGGCGGGACTCGCCGCCGCCAGTTGGGCTGGTGCGGCGGATCGCGGCGCGGACGCCGGCGGCTGCGCCGAAGCGACCGGCCCGGCCGGCACGGCAACGTTCGGCACCTGATCCGGCAAAGGCGGCGGCAGCGGCAGGCTGGGCACCGCGGTTCCGGGCGGCGGCAGCCGATCCGCCAGCTGCGACCAGGTGACCAACTGGTCCGGCGCCATCGGCTTCAACGCCGGCAGGAACATCGCGGCGAGCCGCGCCAGCCGGTTCGGATCGGTCTCCAGTGCCCATTCGGCGCGGAGCACGCGAATCCGCTGCTCGGAGGCACGGATCTGCGCGGTCACCCCGCCGATCTGCCGGTCGAGCTGCTCGGCGCGGTGCTTGACCACGAACATCCACGCCCCGGAGGACAGAGCGAGCGCGAAGCTGACGAAGGTGACCGGGCGGATCATGCGGCGAGCCGTTCGATGGCGCGCAGCCGCGCCGAGCGCGCGCGGGGGTTGGCGGCGGCTTCGGCGGCGCCGGGTGTCACCACGCCCTTGGTCAGGGACCGGAACGCGGGTTTCGCGCGCGCCGTCAGACCCGAGGGATCGTGCCGCGATGGCGACGCGATCCGGCCGCAGGCCGCGTTCATGAAGCGCTTGACCACGCGATCCTCCAGCGAATGAAACGACACCGCGACCAGCCTGCCGCCCGGCGCCAGCAGCGTGGCCGCCTGGGCGAGGCCGCGTTCGATCTCGGCGAGTTCCTGGTTCACCTCGATGCGCAGCGCCTGAAAACTGCGCGTCGCCGGGTCAATGCCGGATTTGTCCTTCCGCACCACGCCGCGAATCACCGCGGCGAGATCGGCGGTGGTTGCGAATTTCGTCTCCGCCCGGCGTGCGACGATGGCGGCGGCGATCCGGCGCGAGGCGCGTTCCTCGCCGAATTGATAGAGAATATCCGCGAGTTCGGCTTCCGGCCGGGTGTTCACCACATCGGCGGCGGTCTCTCCGGCCGCCCCCATACGCATGTCGAGCGGTCCGTCGGCACGGAACGAGAAGCCGCGCGCGGGATCGTCGAGCTGGAACGACGACACGCCAAAATCGAACACCGCGCCGTCGAGCGACGCCACCCCCACGTCGCCCAGCAAGTCAAGCAGATCGCCGAACCGCCCTTCGATCAGATGCAGCCGGTCGGGATGGCGTGCGGCGAGCGCGGCACCGCGCGCGATCGCCGCCTTGTCGCGGTCGATCGCCCACACCGTGCAGCGTGCCGCCTCGAGAAGCGCAGCACTATAGCCGCCGCCGCCAAACGTGCCGTCGAGATAGGCGCCGCCGTCGCGCGGCGCGAGCAGGGCCACCGCCTCGCTGCGCAGCACGGGGATATGACCCGATGCCGGCCGGGTCATGGTGAAACCCCCGCCGGCAGAGTCAGGCCACGCGCACGGGCGCGCTCCCGCGCTTCCTCGCGCCGGCGCGTCGCCGCTTGCGGCTCCCAGATCTGAAAAATCCGGCCGAGCCCCATGAACACCACGCTATCGGCAAGTCCGGCATGGGCGACCAGCGGCTCGGGCAGCAGGATGCGGCCTTCCTTGTCGGCGTCCAACGGGTAGGCATCGGCGTAGATCGCGGCGGCCATGTCGTCATGGGCCTCGCTGAACAGGTCGAGACCCTGCAATTGTTCGGCCAAAGTCTCGAACACCGGCGCGGGCCAAGCCTCGATGCAGGCGTGCTTGTGGGACGGCCGCAGGATCAGCCCGGTTGCTTCACCGTCCTTGCGGAGCATCGCGCGGAACGTGGCCGGGACGGAAACCCGCCCCTTGGCGTCCAGCCGGTTCTGATGGGTGCCGAGAAACTGGCTCATCCGGCTCTGTCGCGGTCCCTTCGTCTCGCCTGTTGCGCCTCGCTGTCAGCGTCCCGATGCCAGGCCAAAACCTACGCACCCGAATCGCTATGGGTTGACATGGGATATCATGGGCGAACATGGGCGTCAAAGGGATTCGACCGTCGGGATCACGGTATTTGCAGATTAGCAGGGCAACAAATCGGAATCGTTAACGATCGGTAAGCAGACTCCTGCCCGCCTTTCAAATGTTGCCAATTTGTTCTGATGCGGCGCAAGCATCGGTCTGCTCCGATGCAGCGGAGGCCGTAACCGAAGGTTAGCGGATTTCGATCGGCGGCATCGACAGCCGGTGCAGATGCGCGAGCGCCACGAGAGCGCGCAGTTGCGGCGGCAGTTGCGCAAGGCCGAGCGGGCTCGCTTTCGAAAACGCCCTGACCAGCAGCGCGTGAATCCCCGGCTTCGCGTTGCCGTTGACGATGTCGAGCGGCGCATGGACCGGCAGTTTCAGCGCCGCGCGCACCGCGTCGAACGCGGTGTGATAGCCGCCGATCTCGTCGACCAGCCCGCGCTTCTTGGCCTGCACGCCGGTCCAGACCCGGCCCTGGCCGATCGCGTTCACCTGGGCCGCGCTCATGTGCCGGCCGGAGGCGACCCAGCCGACGAATTGCTGGTAGTTCTGGTTCAGCATGCCCTGGAGGCTGGCGAGCTGCGGCTTGGTCCAGGGCGTGGTCGGGCTGTCGAACAGCGCGTTCGCGCCGCGCGACGCGCCGGTGACGGTCACGCCGATCCGGTCGAGCAGCGTCCCGAAACTCAGCTTGCCGCCGAGCACGCCGATCGAGCCGGTCAGCGTCGCCGGATCGGCGACCAGCACCGCGCCATGGCTCGACACCCAGTACCCGCCCGAGGCGTCGAGCCCCCCCATTGAGACGATCAGCGGCTTATGCGCGGCGGCGGCACGCGCGACCTCGGCGCCGATCAGCGCCGAGCCGGTCACGGTGCCGCCCGGCGTGTCGAGCCGCAGCACGATCGCCTTGACATTCTTGTCGTCCAGCGCGGCGGCGATCTCGCGGGCGAGGCGGCGCGGGTCGATCGCGCCGGGATTGTCGCGCGCCGACGGTGCCGCGATATCGCCATGGGCGACGATCAGCGCGACCCTGGTTGCGTTCGCCGCCGGCGCCGGCGCCTCGGCGATGTAACGAGCAAGGCTCGCGGTCTTGCCCTTGAACTTGTCGATCCGCGCGTCCAGCGGCAGCACCGCATCGACCAGATGATCCTGTCTGGCCTGATCCGGGCTGAACGGCGCCTGATCGAGCATGGTTTTCACCTGCGCCCTGGTCTCGTGCAGCCGTGCCGCGATCGGCGCGAGGGACGAGGCGTAGAGCGAATGCGCCAGGCTGTTCAGCATCTCCAGATTCGCCTTGGAGGGCTGCGACCGGGTGTACATCTGCGGATAGGTCTTGTAGGCGCCGATATGCTCGAACTGGGCATCGACGCCGATCTTCTTGAGCAGCCCGGCGCCGAACGGCGTTTGCAGCGCGATGCCGGTGACGCCGAAATCCCCCGCCGCCGACAGCTCGATGCTGCTCGCGGCACTGGCGACAACATAGGCGCCGAGGCCGGAAACCCCGTCGAACGACATCGCCCGCGCGATCGCCGGTTTGCCGGTCTGGTCGCGGAACCGCTGGATGGCGTTGTGCAGCTCCTCGGCGGTGGTCAGCGAACAGCAATTACCGCCCAACTCGATATCGAGCCCGGTGACGCGCGGATCATGCGCCGCGCGGTCGATCGCGGCGATGGCATCGGCCAGGGTGGGGCGCGCGCTCGAACTGAGCCGCAGCCACGCGGGTTCCGCCGCTTCGTCCGGCGGCGCGCGGGTCAGGTTGAGCAGCAGCGCGAAATGCTCGGGCAGCGGCTTCTCCTCGGCGGTCTGGAAATGCCGGATCGCCCCGTAGGACAGCAGCAGCAACACGAGCAGAATGATGCCGAGCCCGAACACCACCACTTTCACGATGCCCCACAGCACGGCGAGCACGCGCAGCGGAAAGGATCGGGTGGGTCTGGTGTCGCTCATGCTGGCCTCTAGTGTGGTGGTTCTGAAGTTCCTATGCATTCGCGGCGGTGATTTTAGGAACTTCAGAACCAAAAACCACACTAGAATCATACGCTTGCTAGTGTCCTTCCGATTCGGAAGTTCGCAGGACGCCTTCACCAGCATCGACGAACCTCCGAATCGGGGCACCAAGTTCGGTTGCCCGATTATGCGGGCGCGCCGCGCGACCGACAATAGGCCGGACCGACCGCATGACCGAGGGTGCCGGCTCGGTTGCCAGCACCCTCGGCGATCGCTCGTCTACTCCGCCGGTTTCGCCACCGGCGCGCCGACGCGCGGCGCCACGTCGCGGACGGTCACCGTCATCATCACCAGCCCGGCGGCGAACAGCGAGACGGCGAACAGCACGGCGGTCGCGAAGAAATTATGCGTCATGTCCTGCAGATAGCCGCCAAGGAACGGGCCGAGATAGCCGCCGAGATTGCCGAGCGCGTTGATCAGCCCCATCGCGCCGCCGACCAGCGCCACCGGCAAGGTGCGCGAAGCCGCCGCCCAGAACGGTCCGTCATAGGACATCGCCCCACCCATCGCGAGACAGAGGAACAGGATGGACAGGACGACCATCGCCTCGCCGATCACCACCGACAGGATCAGGCTGACCGCAGCCAGCGTCATCGGCAGCAACACGTGGAACGAGTAGCGGCGATTGCGGTCCGCCATCCAGCCGTTGCACCACAGGAAGATCCCCGCAGTGATGTAAGGCAGCGCCGCGATCAGTCCGACCGCGCCGAACCCGTCATGGGTCATCGCCTTCAGCAGCGTCGGCATCCACATGTTCAGCCCGTAGAAACCGACCTGAATCAGGAAATAGACCAGAACCAGCTTCCACACCGTCGCGGATCTGAAAATATCCGAGAACGGGCCGGGAGCCGGTTCGTTGATGCGGTCCTGCGCGATCGAACGGTTGATGTAGTCGCGCTCGGGCTGGCTGCACCAGGATGCATCTTCCGGCCGGTCCTTGATGAACAGCAGCCACAGCGGCAGCGCGATGATGAAGGGCAGCGCGCCCTCGACGAAGAACAGCGTCCGCCAGTCCGAATTCACGACGATGAAGCCGGAGAGCGGCTGGGTGATAATCGAGGAAATCGCGAGATTCGCGATCCAGAACCCGTAGGCGCGGGCACGCTCCTGCACCGGGAACCAGTGGCTGAGCAGCACCAGGGTCGCCGGCCAGATGCCGCCTTCGGCGACGCCGAGAAAGAACCGCGCGATGATAAGCTGGGTAAAGTTTTCCGCGAGCCCGCAGGCCAGCGCCATCAAGCCCCAGAAAACGATCATGATGGCGACGAATTTCTTCGCCGACCAGTGTTCGGCGAGCCAGCCGCCGGGAATCTGCAGCAGCACGTAGCCGACGAAGAATATCCCGCCCGCCGTGCCTTCCTGCGCTTTCGTCACGTGGAAATCATGGCCGATGCCGGCAAAGGCGTAGGCGATATTGGTCCGGTCCATGAATGAAATGATATAGACGATCATCGCGATCGGGATCAGCCGGAACCAGCGGGTCATTCCCACTTGCGGCACAGCGGCGCTCGAACTCATGGCTTCTTCCTCCTTTATGATTCCGTCAGTCTCATTCTTATTGGTGCGGCGGCATGGAACCGCCGAGGCCAGGATTGAGCATTAAAGAACAGCGAGGGCGACCTTGACGATCTTGCGCGCGCCGAGCGGATTTTCCAGGGGCCGGCCGAAGCCTTCGGCGGAAATCCGCATGACATCGCCGGGGTCGAGCGCCACCCCATCCGCGCAGCTCAGCACCGACGTGCCCATGAAATGCACGTGCACGTCACCAGGGCGACGGAAGCCGGCATATTTGAAGTGGTGATGCTCCAGATTGGCGATGGAGTGCGACATGTTCGCCTCGCCGGTCGCAAACGGCTTGCCCCAGATTTTTGCTCCGTCGCGAAGGATGCTGCTCACACCACGAATGTCGGCCGGAACCTCGCCGATCAGCAGTTCCGGTCCAAAACTGCAATCGCGCAATTTTGAATGGGCAAGCCAGAGATAGTTGAACCGCTCGGTCACGTGGTCGGAATACTCGTTGCCGATCGCGAACCCGATGCGGGCAGGCGTGCCATCCTTCCCGACGATATAGAGCCCGACCAGTTCCGGCTCCTCGCCGCCATCCCGCGCGAAATCGGGAAAGCCGAGCGGCGCACCCGGTGCGACGATGCACGACCCGTTGCCCTTGTAGAACCATTCCGGCTGAAATCCCACCGCGCCAGGCGCGGGCTTGCCGTCGCGCACGCCGTGCTGGAACATCTTCATCGAGTCGCTGGCATGCTCGTCGATCGCCTGGTGCATCGAATCGCGGGTATCGGCGCTGCCGAAATGGGTCAGTCCGGTGCCGGAGACGAGGCAATGCGCCGGATCGGGATGCATCACCGGCGCCAACAATTGCCCCGCATCGATGATCGCCTGATAATCGACCGAAATGCCGGTACGGCGGCGCTCGACCGCGGCACCCATGCCGCCTTCAACCATCGCCGCCTGCGCCAGCGCGTAGGTTCCGCCGTCGATCGCCAGCGGCTCGATGGTTGCGCTGTCATGCGCGATGCCGGCGCGCACGCCCCCCGCTTCGCGATATTGCACCAGCCTCATCGTCCCCCCGTGGCGGCTATCGGTGATTATCGTTAAACCACAACGAGGGGAACGGCAATCGGGAAAGAATGATGGATCGTCTCGGGCGATCCTAACTATGCGCCATCGAGATATCCTTCGCCTCGCGGCCGAAGATCATCAGCACCACGATGATCGCGGCGACGATGCCGACCACGAGCGCCATCGCCAGCCCATAATTGTGGTTATGCGAAGCCGCGAAACTCGCCTGCAGGGTCGCGTTGTAGGAGGCGAGGAAGTTGCCGAGCTGATAGACGAAACCGGGAAAGGTCGCGCGGATTTCCTTGGGCGACAATTCGTTCAGATGCACCGGAATGATGCCCCATGCTCCCTGCACGCAGATCTGCATCAGGAAAGCACCGAGCCCGAGCATCAGCGGCGTCGACGAAAACGCCCAGAGCGGAATCAACGGCAGAGCGAGCCCGGCAGCGATGCCGATGGTCAGGCGCCGCCCGATCCTCTGCGATAGCGCCCCGAAGGCGATGCCGCCGATGATCGCACCGGCGTTGTAGATCAGTGCGATGGTGGTGATGGTCGCGTGGCTGAAATGGTGCTGCACGCCGAGGAACACGTTGGGATACAGATCCTGCGAACCGTGCGAGAAGAAGTTGAACGCCATCATCAGGATCACGGCATAGATCGTCAGGCCGAGATGCTTCCTGAGCACGGTCGAAACCGGCACGCGGGGCTGTTTCGCCATCTCGCGCCAGACCGGGCTTTCCGGCACCGAGGAACGGATATAGAGCACCAGCAGCGCCGGGAGCGCGCCGATCATGAACATCCCGCGCCAGCCGACATAGGGAAACGCAAGGCCGAACAGCACGGTCGCCAGGAAATATCCCGCCGGATAGCCCGATTGCAGCAGCCCCGAGACCCAGCCGCGCCAGCGCACCGGAATCGTCTCCATGGTCAGCGACGAGCCGAGCCCCCATTCGCCGCCCATGGCGATGCCGTAAAGTGCCCGCAGGATCATGAACGCCGTCAGGGTCGGCGCGAATCCGGTGGCGAGTTCGAGCACCGAGAACGCCAGGATGTTCACCATCAGCATCGGCCGGCGGCCGAACCGATCGGCGAGCCGGCCGAAAATCAGCGCCCCCACCGCGCGCATCGCGAGTGTCAGCGTGACTGCGACGGTGACCGCGGTGATGCCGACATGAAACGTCTTGGCGACCGCCGAAAAAGTGAAGATCAGGATGAAGAAATCGAACGCGTCGAGCGTCCAGCCCAGGAAGGCGGCGACCACCACCTTGCGCGCCACCGCGACATCCGGCTCGGCCATCGGGTCAACCCGTTCGGACATGCATTTTTTCCCTTCTCGATGATAACGGTGGTGGCCGCCCCGCCCGGCGGCGGCGCGTTTAGCCACAAAAAAGGCGGGCTCGCAAATCCGTGAGACGGCACCGCGCTCGCTTGACGGCGTCCACGAAAGCGTGAGGATGTGGGCCGGGCGGCGCCTTGCCGTGCCGCGAAAAAACATCGGGGAGCGCTGTCATGACCATCGGACGCAGATCGACATTCGCATTGCTCGCAGCCGGGCTCATCGTGCCGGCGACCGGCCTCGCCGGAACCGCGCCGGCGGACGCACTCTGGGCCAAGATCAGGAAGCGCGGCACGCTCAGGATCGGCATGGAAGGGACGTATCCGCCGTTCGATTACGAAACCAGCGCCGGCAAGCTGACCGGCTACGATGCCGATTTCGCCCGCGCGCTGTGCAAGACGCTGGGGGTGAAACCGGATTTCGTGCTGATCCCGTGGGACGGCCTGCTCGCCAGCCTGGAGACCGGACGCATCGACGCGGTCGTCAATCAGGTGACGATCACCAAGGCGCGCCAGCGGAAATATGCCTTCTCGCTGCCCTACACGATCTCGGGGATGCAGATCATCGTCCGCAAGGGAACCAAAGGGATCACCGGACCGAAAACGCTCGCGGGCAAGCGGGTGGGCGTGAATCTCGGCACCAACTACGAATCATGGCTCAAACACAACGTGCCGGCGGCGAAAATCGTGACCTACCAGGACGACCCGACGATGCTGCAGGATCTCCGGGTCGGCCGGATCGCCGCGGTGATCAACGACCGGCTGATGCTCTCCTACACGATCAAGCACGCGAACTGGCCGTTCGTCCCCGCCGGCAAGCCGTTCGCCAAGCAGGAAATGGGCGTCGCGCTGGAAAAGGACAACACGGTTCTTCTGGGCAAGATCGATCATGCGATCCGGCATCTGGAGGCGAACGGCACGCTCGCGCGCATCTCCGACCGCTGGTTCGGCACCAACGTCTCCTGACCGGGGTGCCCGAGCCGTTTCTCCTGATCTGGCGTTCGCTGCCGCAAATGCTGATCGGCGCCGGCTACACGATCGAACTCTCGGTCGGTGGCATGATTTTCGGCCTGGCCATCGGCTTCATCGTCGCGATGATGCGAATTTCCCCGGTAGGCCCGTTGGAACGGATCGCGCGGGCTTATGTCTCGTTCATCCGGGGCACACCGCTGCTCGTGCAGCTTTTCATCATCTATTACGGGCTGGCGCAGTACGGGCTCCGGCTCAACCCGATTCCGGCGGCGCTGATCGGCTTCTCGCTCAATGTCGGCGGCTATACCTCGGAGACGATCCGCGCCGCGATCGGCTCGATCGAGCGCGGCCAGTGGGAGGCGGCGTATTCGATCGGCATGTCGACCGCGCAGGCGATGCGCCGGGTGGTCATCCCGCAGGCGGCACGGGTGGCGCTTCCCTCGCTCGGCAACACCTTCATCAGCCTGGTCAAGGATACCGCGCTCGCCGCGACGATCCAGGTCCCCGAGTTGTTCCGCCAGGCTCAGCTCATCACCGCGCGGACGTTTCAGGTCTTCACCATGTATCTCATGGCGGCGGTGCTCTACTGGATCATCTCGAGCGTGCTCGCCTACGGGCAGGAGCGGATGGAACGGCAGGCCGCACTGCCGGGGCGGGCGGCATGAGCAACCCCGGCCCGATGATCGAGGTGCGCGGGCTGACCAAGCGCTTCGGCACGCAGGAGGTCTTGCGCGGAATCGATCTCGATGTCGCGCGCGGCGAGGTGGTGGCGATTATCGGGCCGAGCGGCTCGGGCAAGACGACTTTGCTGCGCTGTCTCAACTATCTCGAACAGCCGAGCGCCGGCCGGATCAGAATCGGCGATGTGGTGGTCGATGCCGACGATCCGCCGAAGCGCAAACGCCAGGCAACCCATGCGCTGCGGCTTCGCGTCAGCATGGTATTCCAGAGTTTCAATCTGTTCCCGCATCGCACGGCACTTGGCAACGTCATCGAAGGGCCGGTCGTGGTGAAGGGCGAGGCGCGCGATAAAGCGGTGTCGCGTGCCGCGGCGTTGCTCGCGAAAGTCGGGCTTGGGAACAAGGCCGACGAGTATCCGGGGCGACTCTCGGGCGGTCAGCAGCAGCGCGTCGCGATCGCGCGGGCACTCGCGATGGAACCCGACGTCATTCTGTTCGACGAGCCGACTTCGGCGCTCGATCCCGAACTGGTGGCCGAGGTGCTGGCGGTGATCCGCGATCTCGCCGGCGAACACCGGACCATGGTGATCGTCACCCACGAGATGAGCTTCGCGCGCGACGTCGCCGACCGCGCTCTGTTCATGGCGGATGGGGCGATCGTCGAGCAGGGCGAGGCCGCCGCGCTGTTCCGCGCGCCGAAAAGCGAGCGGACCCGGCAATTCCTGCAGAAATTCCTGCGCGAGAATGGGGCGTCCGACCGATTTTAGCCGCGAACGGGGGCGTTACGCCGCAGCGGCCCGTTTTACCGCCTCGGGATCGGCCTCGATAACCTTGAGAAGCAATCGTGCAGCGGGGTCTGGCTTGCGGCGGCCCTGTTCCCAATTGTTGATCGTCGAAGCCGGAATACCGAAACACGCCTCGAACTCCCGCGCGGACCGCGCCACCTTGCGGCGGATTGCCCGCACCCGTTCGGGCGGCATCGGATCGATATTCACGACCTCGAGCGCGGTCTCGCCCCGCTTCCATGCCGCCACCTCACGCAGCGCCTCAACCGGGGCATCACCAAAACTCTCATTCACCGTCGCCATCACGCATCTCCTTCAGGATTTCCAATGCAGCGGCGCGCTGTTCTTGGGTCATGTCTTCCCGCTCATTCTTCGCGTAGGCGAAGAGCATGAGGGCGGTATCGTCGGACAGCATCAGGAAATAGATCGCTCTGCCGCCTCCGCGCTTACCGCGATTGCCCAGCCGGAACCGCAGCTTACGGATACCCGCCAAGCCGGGGATCATGTCTCCGGCTTGCGGATGAGCCGCAAGCTCGGTCTCGATCGCGGCGATGTCGGCTTCCATCGCGCCCAGCCGCCGAAGATCTCTGTGATACCGCTTGATTCAAACGATGCGCAAGTCACAAAAATACGCCATTGGCGTATAATATCAAGCGAAATATGCGCCGTTGGCGTAAAATTATCGGCCGTAGCGGATTGGGTATGTTTTCTCGATGGTCGGAGTGAGAGGATTCGAACCTCCGGCCCCTGCGTCCCGAACACAGTGCTCTACCAGGCTGAGCTACACTCCGTTGCGCGGCCTATAGCCAAGCGGCGGGCTCTAAGCAAGGCAGGGGCCGCGTCGCTGATTTCGGTTCGGAGCCCGCGATCACTTTTCTTCGTCTTTTCAGTTCGCAGTGGCATATTTTGGAGAATCCATGGTAAGAGCGGCGCCGATGATCGCGCGACGCCGTCTTTTCCGTCTGCTCGCCGCCGGCGGCCTGACCGGGGCCGGTGCCCTCGCCGCACCGTCATCCGCCAGCGCGGAGCTGCGCCCCCTCATCATGATCGATCCCGGCCATGGCGGCCATGATCCGGGCGCGATCGGGGTCGGCGGGGTCATGGAAAAGACCATCACCCTCGCCACCGGGTTTGCGCTCCGCGCGGCGCTCGCGCGCGGCGGCCACCGAGTCGCGATGACCCGAACGCGCGACGTGTTCGTCTCCCTGCCCGACCGGGTCGCGATGGCGGTGCGCGCCCATGCCGATCTGTTCATTTCGCTGCATTGCAACCACCTGACCGATACGGCGATGCGCGGCGCCCTGGTGTTCACCTTGTCGCGCAAGCCGTCCGACGCGCTGGCCGCCAGCATCGCCCATGCCGAGAACAGCTACGATCGCGGCCCGCTCAGCCCGCAATATCGCGGGGTGAGCCCGCAAGTGGCCGGGATTCTCGCCAGCCTGACCACTCATGCGACCATGATCGGCTCGAAGCAGATCGCCCACGGCATCGTCGGCCAGTTCGAACGCCACATCCTGCTGCTGCCCGACCCCGACCGGGCGGCGAATTTCGCCGTGCTGCGCGACCCGCTGATCCCCTCCACCCTGATCGAGATGGGCTGCATCAGCAACGCGGCCGACGCGGCGCTGCTGCGAACGCCCGGCTACCGCGCCCTGCTCGCCGGACGCGTCGCGCTGGCCGCCGAACGCTGGCTGGCGCGCGGCCGGCTCGCCCGTATCGCCGGGTGAGTCCAACCACGTTTTCGATTCACGTGCGAGGAGCCGGCTCCAGATAAAGCCTAAACATTTCCAGGACCGGCCTGAGCTTGGGTTTTGAGCAATGCTGCAAAGCCGGGATCGGATACCAATTTCCTGATAAGCGCCTGTACCGCCGGTTCCAAGGCATCGGAAACATTGTGGCACGCCGCGTCTCCGACAAAGGAGGCTGCAAAATCATACTTGTTGCTTACGGATAACTTCGCTCCGTTTGAGGAAACAACCGTAATCGCAAGATTCCAGCTACCCTCCTCAAACATGCTGTCAAAGCTGAATTTGTCGATCCGTCCGGTTAACGTCACAGCCGGACCTGACCCCGAGGTAAGGCCGGCAAGCTCCAACTCATCGAAAAGTGCTTTCGTGATATATGCCTGAGGTGTCACGTTCCCAGGCAGATGAATCGGACCAACCAACCTGCACAGCATCGATGGATCGCTTGCTTCCGTGAACGGACGGACCGTGACGTTGGCGGGAGCAAAATGCTTGAGGATGACATCGTTACCCACGGAGACGCCGTAGGGAGCGGCAGTGTACGTGTCGCAGCCAGCCAAACCAAAGCATAAACATATCGCAAGAAATGGTTTGTATTTCGATTTCATGGAAGTTTGCCTTTTGCAAGTGAGCGTTTTTGAGAAACTTAACAGGCTTTCATGAAGCCGTAATGTAACAGTTATTGTAACGATATGTCTAGCCATCTTCATGCCGGACGCGTCGCGCTGGCCGCCGATCGCTGGCTGGCGAGCGGCCGGCTCGCCCGTATCGCCGGGTGATTTAACTATCTTTTTTGAGACGTGTTGCCAAGAATTAACCGTTGCACGATCGGTCGTGATGCTCGCCCAGGCGCATATTGGGTGCTAAGGAGCGCGCCATGCCTGGACCACTGAAAGCCGGCGACCGGCTCGCCAAAGAGAATAAAGCGCGTCGGAACACCGGAATGCCGCCCCAGCCGCGCAACTGCGCCCGCAAGCCCCGGCCCGGCATCGGGCGCATCGCCGGGGGCGTGCTCGCGCGCGGCATCTACCGTCTCGCCTTGCTCGGTGTGGTCGGCGCGCTCGTGGTCGGTGGCGGTCTGTTTCTCTATTTCAGCAGCGGCCTGCCCAGTGTCGCCAAATTGCGCCATTACGAACCGCCGCTGGAAACCCGGATCTATGCCGGCGATTTCCGCCTGATCGCGGCGCTCGGCACCCAGCACCGCATCTATGTGCCGTACGACCGGATTCCGCCGGTCGTCGCGCGGGCGTTCATTTCGGCGGAAGACCGCAATTTCTGGACCGAGCCGGGAATCGACCCGCTCGCCATCGTGCGCGCCGGCCTGGTCGATCTCACCCGCCTCGGCTCCGGCGAACGTCCGCTCGGCGCTTCGACCATCACGATGCAGGTGGTCAAGAACATGCTGCTCGACAACCGCATCAACTTCACCCGCAAGATCAAGGAAGCGATCCTCGCACTTCGGGTCAACCGGGCGCTGAGCAAGCAGCGCATCCTGACCCTCTATCTGAACGAGATCTATCTCGGCCAGAATTCCTGGGGTGTGGCCGCCGCGGCCGAGGCCTATTTCGACAAGCCGCTGTCCAGCCTGACCGTCGCCGAGGCGGCGATGCTCGGCGGCTTGCCCAAGGCGCCGACCAACTACAACCCGTTCATTCACCCCAAACGCGCGCTGCACCGGCGCAACTGGGTGATCAGGCGGATGCGCGATGACGGCGCGATCACCGAAGCCGAGGCGAAACAGGCGCTCGCCGCCCCGCTGCTGCCCAAGGCTGCCGCCGGCGCGCGGCCGGTGCCGGGGGCCGGTTATTTCGTCAACGCCGTCGAGTCGCAGCTCGTCCAGATGTTCGGCCGCAAAACCACGATGGAGGGCGGACTGATCGTCCGCACCAGCCTCGATCCCAGCCTGCAGGCGGCGGCGATGGACGCGATGCGCGACCGGCTGGAATCCTACGACCACGAATTCGGCGTCTATCACGGCCCGGTGGCGAAGCTTGATGTCGCCGATCTTGCCACCGGCTGGCCGAAGGCGCTGGCCAAGCAGGCGACCCCGCCGGGGCTGCGCCGGCGCTGGCGACTCGGCGTGGTGATCGACGAAACCCCCAGCCTCGCCCATATCGGCTGGCTGCAAGGCGACAATTCGGGGACGACCGATACCGGCACGCTCAGCCTCGCCGCGATTCAGTGGGGCAGGCCGATGATCAACGGCACGCCCGGCCCGCTGCTGCGCAGCATGAGCCAGATGCTCAAGCCGGGCGACGTAATCATGATCGACCCGCACAAGAAAACCAAGGGCGGCACGGTCGCGCTGGAGCAGATCCCGCATGTCGAAGGTTCGATGCTCAGCCTGGACCCGGAGACCGGACGGGTGCGGGTGATGGTCGGCGGCTGGAGCAACCGGATGAGCCCCTATAACCGGGCGATCCAGGCGCAGCGCCAGCCGGGATCGAGCGTCAAGCCGTTCGACTATCTCACCGCAATGCAGGCCGGCATCCAGCCGGACGCGACCATTCTGGACGCGCCGTTCACCCAGCGCATGGCCGACGGCCAGCTCTACCGGCCGGGCGACTACGAGACGAATTTCCTCGGCCCGGTGCCGGTGTTCTACGCGATCGAGCAGTCGCTCAATCTCGCCACGCTGCATCTGGTCCGCCGGGTCGGACTGGCCAACGTGGCGGCGAACTTCGAAAAATTCCGCATCGTGCATCACATGCCGCTGATCTACCCGGCGGCGATCGGCGCGCTCGACACCACGCTCTGGCGCATGGTGCGCGGCTATGCGGCGCTCGACGAATACGGGCGGCAGGTCGATCCCTCGCTGATCGACAGCGTGACCGCGCCGGACGGCCATGTCCTGTATCAGGCGCCCGATCAATCCTGCGCGAACTGCATGGACGGCTCGGCCGATCAGCCCCCGGTGCTGAACCGGCCCGGCGCTCAGCTCGCCGATCCCGCCAGCATCTATCAGGTCATCATGATGATGCGGAACGTGACCGAATACGGCACCGGCGTGCCGGCGGTCGCCGGCATCCATCGGCCGGTCGCGGGTAAGACCGGCACGACCAACAATTTCAACGATGCCTGGTTCATCGGCTTCGTGCCGCAAATGGTCACCGGCTGCTGGATCGGCTACGACACGCCGCGCAACCTCGGCAAGAACCAGACCGGCGGCAATGTCTGCGGCCCGGCCTGGAACCAGTTCATGAAAATCGCCCTCAAGGGCCAGCCGGTGATCGACTTCAAGACGCCGCAAGGGATGACGCTGCATCAGGTCTCGTTCGGCAATCAGACCGTCGCCGAGGCGTTCAAGCCGGGGCAGGTTCCCGGCGCGCAATCGAATCTCGGGTTAGTTGCGGATAATCCGCTCGGCCTCGGCGGCTCGCTGTCCAACAGTACCGGCCAGGGCGGCCAGCAGGATTTCAATCCGGCGAGCAGCACGTCCGGCAATGGCGGCAATCCGCAAGGCTCGGCGCCGCAACCGCCGCCGGCGCAGAGCGTGGACAAGACCCTGGGCGGATTGTATTAGCGCGCTCCGGTTCTCATGATGGATTGATCGACATGTCCGCCGAAACCCAAGCGCTCGCCGAGCAGATCACGCAAAGCGTGACCCTGCTGAGGAGGCATCTTTGACTGGGATGCCTCGCTCGACAAACTCGCCCGCCTGAACGCACAGGCCGAAGACCCGCAACTCTGGAACAATGCCGGGGAAGCGCAGGTGCTGCTGCGCGAGCGCACCCGCCTGATCACCCAGACCGACGCCGTGCGCGCGATCGAGCGCGACACCGAAGACGCCGTCGCCATCGCCGAACTCGCCGAAGCCGAGGGCGATCAGGCCGTGCTCGCCGAAGCTGAATCGGCGCTCCGGCGCATCGCCGACGAAGCAAAGCGTCGCGAGATCGAAAGCCTGCTCTCCGGCGAGGCCGACGCCAACGACGCCTATATGGAAATCAACGCCGGCGCGGGCGGCACCGAGGCGCAGGACTGGGCCGAAATGCTGATGCGCATGTACACGCGCTGGGCCGAGCAGCACGGCTACAAGGTGGCAATGCTCGATCAGTCGGAAGGCGAGCAGGCCGGCATCAAGTCGGCGACCCTGCAGATCACCGGGCTGAACGCCTATGGCTGGCTGAAAACCGAGGCCGGCGTGCATCGGCTGGTGCGGATTTCGCCGTTCGATGCCAATGCCCGCCGGCAGACCAGTTTCGCCAGCGTCTGGGTCTATCCGGTGATCGACGACACCATCGAGATCGAGATCGACCCATCGGATCTGAAGGTCGATACGTTCCGCGCCTCCGGCGCCGGCGGCCAGCACGTCAACAAGACCGAAAGCGCGATCCGCATCACCCATATCCCGTCCGGCATCATCGTCGCCTGCCAGACCGACCGCAGCCAGCACCGCAACCGCGCGACCGCGATGGCGATGCTGAAGGCAAGGCTCTACGAGGCGGAATTGCAGAAGCGCGAGGAAGCATCGGCCGCGACCGAAAGCCAGAAGCGCGATATCGGCTGGGGTCACCAGATCCGCTCCTACGTTCTCGCGCCGTATCAATTGGTGAAGGATCTGCGCACCAACCTCGAACGCGGCAACCCGGACGCGGTGCTGAACGGCGACCTCGACGATTTCATGGCCGCCTCGCTCGCCGCCCGCGTCGGCGCGACCCGCAGCGAGGCCTCGGCGCAGGCGGGGTAGGTGGTGAGCGATGAAGATAAGGCGTTTTTCAAGGCTAACTACCCGTCATCACATGGCAAAACCGAAGACGGCGCTGCCCGTTGTCGCTGACGACAAGACGTCCGAAGGAAGGAGCCGTTGATGCCTCGTATGCCGAAGCCATTTACGTTCACTCTTGAACCTGCCGAGATCGAGGAATTGATGCCGCCCTCCGGGCAGGGAGGGCATCAAAGCCTGCACAAACGTCTGAAGGACGAATTGGCCAATGGCCCGTTTGTCACCTTGGACGACAGCGAAATGGGTGAGTTGATCCGCTACATGTCGCAATATGGATCAGGCGGTTTCCAGGGCCGCTTGCGCAAGGCGTTTATCCGATCGCTTTGCGCTCAGATCGGTGCCAAGCCAATCTAACCGCCGGAATACCGTTACCACGCGGAAGCGGTGGTTGGTCGATTTGACCATGCCGATCACCGCATCAATGGCCCACTCGTCCTTGCGATACATCGGGAGAACCTGATCCAGCCACACGACATGCGCGCCTGATTGTAGCTGCGCCAACGCCCGCATGACGGCGTTCCGCTTGACCATGGTGGTCTGATACCGCTCCGCGTCCTCTACGCTGTAGGGCGGATCAGCCAGTACAAGGTCGTAGCGGCTCAGGGGCACGCGCTCCAATGTCTGTGCGTCATCGACGTAGGTGGGTGCCAAACCGGGGTTTACATCCACCGTGTCACCGGGCAATGCGGATAGATCAACCCGACCGCTGAACAGATGCAACACGCTCTTCTTCTCCGGGAAGAGTGCCCGCACTCGGCGCAGATATCCGGCGGGATAGCCACCATAATAGCCGGATTTTACCCGGTAGTCGTTACCCATGATCCAGGTGCCGACGACACGGCCATCTGCGGCGATGAATAGGCTGCGAGGAAATCGGGTTTCATGCACGTAATTGTCGATCCGATCCTGCCAATCCATCGATACCTCCCCATAAAAAGAAGATTATGGGCTTTGTTGGCGTCCGTACAAGTGGCATTCGTACATGGCTGGGTTGCGTGTCGTACGTGGCTCATGGCGGCGCGCTCAATCGACATTACTCGTTATTCCAACGGCCTTAATTTGTGACACATGCCGATGCGAACTTGTCATTGCGATACCGAGCGCAGCGAGGGAGAAGCAATCCATTTTTCCATGCACTATACTGCAACAAAATGGATTGCTTCGCCGGCGGAGCTGTCAAAGGTTCCATCGGCGTCAGCCGATGGAAAGACAGCGAAGGTTGACGCCGGCTCGCAATGACGGGACGGAAAGATCATTGTCAGAGGCAATTGGTATCATTCCACCACCACAGCCACATGTCCCTTTTCGCCGGCATAGCCGAGGTAGCGATAACGCCGGCCTGACGAGGCGCAAAATTCCTGGAACGCCTTGTATTCGTGCTGGCGCCAGCCGGGATAGTTGAAGTATTCGTCGAACACGATGACCGTGCCGGGCACGATGCGCGGCGCGAGCAGCGAAAATATTGTTGCGGTAGAGGAATATATATCGCAATCGATATGCAGGAGCGAAACGGGTTCGGTGGTTTCGGCAAGAAACGCCGGCAAGGTCGCGTCGAACCAGCCGACATGCAGGCGCACATTGGCGGGTACCTTGGGCAGCGCGCCGCGCCGGTTGAACGCGCCGCGCGTCTCCGCGGTCCCTACCCAGTCCTCGGGTAGTCCTTCAAACGAATCGAATCCATGCACCGTGCGTTTGGTGGCGTTGCCGAGGCAGGCGATCGACAACCCCTTCTCGACCCCGAACTCCAGAACCAGCCCCTGTTCCGGCGCGCGGACGAGCGCGAATCGCAGCAGATCGAACCGGTCGCGCAGCATCATCGCCGATTGCATGTTCTCGATGATGTAGGCCACGGCTTCGCGTTTCGCGGCCAAGCGCACATCGAAAGCGATGTCGTTCAGATACCAGGAGTGCAGGATCTTGCGATAGGCGCGGGCCAGCAACATGCCGCGCAAACCGCGTTTGAGGATCGTCATTGTTAGAGCGGCTTCGGCACGCCGGACGTGGCGAGCGCCTCGGCTTGTCGCGCATCGAGCGAGGCGGCGTCGAAATTGGCGACCGTTTCGACGAACAGTTCGTGCCAGTTCAACTCCGCCTTGAGGCGCAGAAACACGCTGCCCAGCCCGATCGCCGAGCGGTCCATCAGCACGAATTCGCGTGGTGGGCGCACCCCGCCGGTGCGTTGCAACCCCTCATGCACTTTTTCCGCCACGCTGCGGCCGAAGGTGACGTCGTGGGTTTCCTGAATCGGCCGCACCCGGTCCTGCATCAGCGGTTCGTATAGGAATTTCGCCCATTCATTGAGCACGTCGAGCTTGTCCTTGGTGATGTCGGTGAATCCCCACTCGGTATAGGCGTGATGCGCGCGCGCGTCATCATGGGTGCGGATCGCCTCGAACAATTCGATCACCCCGGCGACGAAGCGCGATTCGAACACCCGGATCGCGCCGAAATCGAGCAGGTTGATCCCGCCCTCCTGGTTGATCTGGTAATTGCCGAGATGCGGGTCACCGTGGATCACGCCATAACGATAAAACGGCACATACCACGCACGGAACAGCGCGCGCGCGACCCGGTTACGCGCCTCCTGATCGGGCTTGCCGTCGAGAAAATTCTGCATTCCGATGCCGTCGAGCCAGGACATGGTGAGCAGCCGCTTGGTGGAAAACCCGGCCACCGGCTCGGGGATCACGATATCCGGCTGGCCATCGAGCATGATGGAATAAAGCCGGGTTTGCGCCGCCTCGCGCTGGTAATCCAGTTCCTCGCGCAACCGCGTCGCCAACTCGACATAGATATCATCGTGATGGATCGCGTTATCCATCCGCTTATAGACCGCCATGGCCAGTTTCAACTGCCGCAGATCGGCTTCGACCGTACTCGGCATGTCGGGATATTGCAGCTTGCAGGCAACATCGCGCCCATCGGGCAGGGTCGCCCGATGCACCTGCCCGAGGCTCGCCGCCGCCGCCGCCTCATGGCCGAACCGGGCGAATTTTCGCTCCCAGTCCGGCCCGAGTTCGGCGGCCATGCGCCTGCGCACGAACACCCAGCCCATCGAGGGCGCGTTGGCCTGCAACTGGGCGAGTTCGCGGGCATATTCCTCGGGCAGCGCGTCGGGAATCGTGCTGAGAATTTGCGCGACCTTCATCATCGGGCCCTTCAGCCCGCCGAGAATCGTCCGCAAATCCTCGGCATGGCGCGAACGGTCGGTGCGGATGCCGAAGCGCGCGCCGGCCATCCGTGCCGCAATGCCCGACACCGCCCCCGATGTGCGCGCGAAGCGCCTGATCTCGCCGAACAGCGTGCCGCCGGTATCCGTTTCGTTGACCATTTTTCCTCAGTATTCCAGAATTTTGCGTGGCGGAGCAGGACTATCAGGCGAATTGGTATCGCTGGCGCGATTCCAGTCCGCCTGAATCTGCTCCAACTCGTCGATAAAGCCCTCGATCACGCCGAGCCCGCGCTGCCAAAACGCCGGATCGGACGCATCGAGCCCGAACGGCGCGAGCAAGTCGCCATGCCGCCTGGTGCCGCCCGCGCGCAGCATATCCAGGTAGCGCGCCGCGAAATCGCCGGCCCGGCCGCGTGCCTGCGCGCCCTGATAGACGGCATAAAGCGCGTTCACCAGACAATCGCCGAACGCATAGGCATAGACATAGAACGGCGAGTGGACGAAATGCGGCACATAGGCCCAGAACATCCGGTAATCGTCGGAAAAGTTGAAAACCGGCCCAAGGCTTTCGCGCTGCACGCCGAGCCAGATCGCGCCGATCTCCTCGGGCAGAAGCTCGCTTTCGCGCCTGCGCGCGTGCAGGCGCTGCTCGAACTGGTAGAAGGCGATCTGCCGCACCACCGTGTTCAGCATATCCTCGACCTTCTGCGCCAGCATCAGGCGGCGACGCGCCGGATCGGTCTCGGCATCCAGCAGCGCGCGGAAGGTGAGCATTTCGCCGAATACGCTGGCGGTTTCCGCCAGGGTGAGCGGGGTTTGCGCCATCAGATAGCCCTGTTCGGCGGCCAACACCTGATGCACGCCATGGCCGAGTTCGTGCGCCAAGGTCATCACGTCGCGCGCCCGGCCGTGATAGTTCAGCAGGATATAGGGATGCACGGACGGCACCGTGGGGTGCGCGAAGGCGCCGCCCGATTTGCCGGGACGCGGCGGCGCGTCGATCCAGGCGCGGTCGAAGAAGCGCGCGGCGATCTCCGCCATGTCCGGGCTGAAACCGGCATAGGCGCCGAGCACGAGCGAGCGCGCCGCGTCCCAGCGGATCGGCCGGTCGGCATCGCCGGGCAGCGGCGCGTTGCGGTCCCAGTGCTCCAGCCGGTCGAGCCCGAGCCAGCGCGCCTTCAGCGCGTAATAGCGGTGCGACAGGCGCGGATAGGCGCGGATAACCGCCGCGACCAGCGCATCCACCACCGCATCCTCGACCATGTTGGCGCGGTTGCGCGAAGAGGCCGGGGTCTCGTAGTGCCGCCAGCCATCCTCGATCTCCTTGTCCTTGGCGATCGTGTTGGTGACCAGGGTGAACAATTTGGCGTGACGCAGCAGGACCGCGCCGATCGCGCGTCCGGCGGTCTCGCGCACCGCGCGGTCCGGGTCCGACAGGCGGTTGAGCGCCGCCGCCAGAGTGATCTCCTCGCCGCCGACAGGCAGGCGCAGCCCGGCGATGGTCTCGTCGAACAGCCGCGCCCAGGCGCCGTGGCCGGTCACGTCCTTCTCGTGCAGCAGTTTTTCGAGATCGTCGGACAACTGGTGCGGCCGCAGCACGCGCAAATCGCGCAGCCAGGGCGCGTAGCGGGCAAGTGCCGGGTCGGCGGTGCGCGCATCCAGCGCCGCATCGTCGATCCGGTTGATCTCGAGCGCGAAGAACAGCAGATGCGTGCCGATCGCGGTCGCCCGCTCGGTGATGGTCTGAAAGAACTGGCCGGCGGCGGCGAATGTCGCATCGGCGCTGAACAGAAGCTGCGCGAAGGCGTGCAGCAGGCCCAACCCGTGCTGAATCGCCTCGTAGCGCGCGATCGCCGCAGCAAGCGCCGCGCCGTCCAGCCCGGCCACCTGGCCGCGATACTCCGCCTCGAACGCCGCCGCCTCGGCACTCAGCCGGGCAAAATCGGCGGCGATCGCCTTGTCTTCGGTGCCGGCATAGAGATCGGTGAGGTTCCATTCTGGAAGTGCTGTGCCGGGCGACCCGCCGGCCAGATCGTCAGGCGGGGCGGATGTCCTTGTTCTGGATGGCGCGGTCTTCATATCCCCTGCACATAGGCACAACTGGCGCGCCGTCAAATACTGGCGCCGCCGCGCGCGCTTCATTATCAGCGATGACCGATGAACTACCGTCACGCCTATCACGCCGGCAACGAAGCCGATTGCGTCAAGCACGCGCTGCTGATGCTGCTGCTGCGCGCGCTGATGCGCAAGAACAAGCCCCTGTTCGTGCTCGACACCCATGCCGGCACCGGCGCCTACGATCCCGCGAGCATCGAGGCGGCAAAAACCGGCGAATGGCGCCAGGGAATCGGCCGCCTGCTGGAGGCGAACCCGCCCGAGCTTGCCGATTATCTCGATCTGGTACGCGGACTCGGCCTGTATCCCGGCTCGCCCGCCCTCGCCCGCGCCATCCTGCGGCCCAGCGACCGGCTGGCCTTGTGCGAATTGCACCCGGAGGACGCGGCCCTGCTCAAACGCCGGTTTCGCACCGATCCGATGGTCCAGGTGCATCGCCGGGACGGCTATGAAGCGCTGGGCGCGCTGTTGCCGCCGCCGGAACGGCGCGCGCTCATCCTGATCGACCCGCCCTATGAACGCCCCGACGAATTCGCAACCCTCGCCGCCGCACTCGGCGCGGCACGGCAAAAATTCCCTTCCGGCGTGTTCGCCGCCTGGTATCCGGTGAAGCACCGCGCGCCGGTGCGCGATTTCCTCGCCGATCTCGCCGCACACCGCATCCCTGATATGATCGCCTGCGAATTGCTGCTCCGCCCGCCGCTCGACCCGGCGCGGCTCAACGGGTCCGGGCTACTGATCGTCAATCCGCCCTACGGATTCGAGGCCGAAGCGGTGCCGGTCCTGTCAGCGCTCCGCGCAACCCTCGCCGATGCGGACGGCGACGCCACCATCACGAGGCTCACCGATGAGTGACAGACCGGACATCGCCGTCATCGGCACCGGCGCCTGGGGCACCGCGCTGGCCGTGCTCTATGCCGGGCTCGGGCGGCGCACCGTGCTGGTCGCGCGCGACGCGGCTCGCGCCGAATTTCTGCTCCGAACCCGAACCAACCCGCGCCTGCCCGGCGTTCTGCTCCCCGAATCCCTCATGATCGGCGATGTGCCACCCGATGCCGCGATCACCCTGCTCTGCCCGCCGTTCCAGCATCTGCGCGAAACCCTTGCGCGTCTTCCTCAAGGCGACACGCCACTGGTGCTGTGCAGCAAGGGCGTGGAACGGAAAACCGGGCGTCTCGGCCCGGAAATCACCGCCGAATCGGCGCCCCACCGCGCGTCCGCCCTGCTCACCGGCCCGAATTTCGCCCATGAAATCGCCGCCGGTCTGCCCGCCGCCTCGGTGCTCGCGACCGAAGATGCCGCGCTGCGCCGGACACTGATCGAAGCCCTCGCGACGCCCAAAATCCGGCTTTACGGCAGTGCTGACATCATCGGCGCCGCACTCGGCGGGGCGGCGAAGAACGTCATCGCCATCGCGGCGGGCACCGTGATCGGCGCCGGACTCGGCGAGAATGCCCGCGCCGCGCTGATCACGCGGGGCCTCGCGGAAATCGCCCGACTCGCCATGGCGATCGGCGGCGCGGCGGAAACCGTCGCCGGCCTCGCCGGGCTGGGAGACCTGATCCTCACCGCGACCGGCGGGGCGAGCCGGAACTATCGCGCCGGACTGGCGCTCGGTCGCGGCGCGCTGGAGGCGGACCCGGATGCCGGGGTGATCGAGGGCATCGCCACCGCGCCGGCCTTGCTCGCCCGCGCGCGCGATACGGGCTGCGACATGCCGGTGACCGGGGCGGTGTGCGATCTGCTGTCCGGCCGCGCGACCCTGGCCGACAGCATGGCGCGCCTGCTCCGTCGTGACCTGAAAGACGAAACCGGGTAAAGAGCGACGATGAGCCTCACCGCCTGGATCGCCTTCACCCTGGCCTATACGCTGATGGCGGTCGCACCTGGGCCGGTTATTCTGCTCGTGGTGTCCTATGCGATCGCCCACGGGCGGCGCACCGCCCTGGCCGTCGTCACCGCCACGGTTCTGGGCGATGCGACCTGCCTCGCCGCCGCGGTCTTCGGCGTTGGCGCTCTGCTCGCCGCGTCGGCGACCGCCTTCACCATTCTGAAATTCACGGGCGCCGCCTATCTGGTCTTTCTCGGCGTGAAATTATGGCGGGCGCCGCCGGTCCCGGCGGTCGCGGAGCCCGGCGCGCCGCAGCGTTCGCTCGGCCGGGTGTTCGTCCATGCCTATCTGACCACCGTGCTGAACCCGAAATCGGTCCTGTTCTTCATGGTGTTCGTGCCGCAGTTCATGGCGCCGCGCGCCCCGCTGCTACCCCAGCTCGCGGCGATGGAGGCGAGCGTCCTGCTGTGCGGCGTGATGGTCGATGGCAGCTATTCCACCTTCGCCACCAATCTGCGGCGCTTCATCCGCGCCCCGAAAGCACGGCGGGCGGTGAACCGGCTGACCGGCGGAACCCTGGTCGCCGAAGGCGTCCTCACCGCCTTCTGGCGCAGCGTGGCGCTGTAGAGCCCCCCTGCCGGTTTGAATTCAGGCGCCCAACCGCGCCGCCAGGTCCTCGACCGAGCGCGCCACCAGCGTCCAGTCGCCGGTGGGCCGCGCCCGATCGCCGGTCGCGGTCCCGTGCTCGGCCGGACGGCTGATGAAGCCGGTGCGCAGCCCGCAGCTTTCCGCCGCCGCCAGATCGTCGTTATGCGCCGCCGCCAGCATCACCTCGTGCGGCGCCAGGCCGAGGAAATCGCAGGCACCGAGATAGACATCGGCATCCGGCTTGTAGTGGCGGAACAAATCCGCGCCGAACGTGACATCCCAAGGAAATCCGTTGCGCTTGGCGAGCGCGACCTGCAGCGCCAGGTGCCCGTTCGACAGCGGCCCGATGATCGCGATGCGCTTGATCCGTGCGAGCCCGGCAACCACGTCCGACCACGGGCTGAGCCGGTGCCAGAGCTTCACGAGGTGGTCGCACTCGTCGTCGTCGAGCGGCGCGAATCCGTGCCGGCGCGCCAGTTCCACCAGCGCGTCGCGGTGCAGATCGTCCAATATGGTCCAGGGAATCGCGCCGCGCCGCACCCGGTCCATCGCAGGGCGATAGGCGCGCCGCCAGCCATCGGCGACCTCCGCCCAGTCGGCGGCGATGCCGCGCGACGCCCCGAAAGCGGACAACCCGGCGATGACGCTGCCGCGCCAATCGACCAGCGTGCCGAACACGTCGAACAGCACCGCGCGCGGAGTGGTCATGGGCTTAGCGGCTGGACAGGAGCAGAATGACGACCAGCGCGATCGCGACTGCCTGTAACCCGACGCGCCAGCGCATCAGCCGGTTCTGCCGGCGCGGGTCGGCCCCGGTGGTCATGCCGAGCGCGCCGGTCAGCAGCACGGCCACCACGGCGATCATGTCGAGTCCGAGAAGAATGATCAGAAAATCGCGCATCCCCCGCATATAGAGGCACCGCACCGGCTCGGGTAGGGGCATCGGACCGGAGACGGCGCGCGGTTGACATCCCGCACCGGGGCGTTTTCACAGAACCATGCGCCCGATCCGCCGGTTTCTCCCTTTCGTGGCTTTCGCCATCCTCGTCCTCGGCGCGGCCTCGTCCGGCCATGCCGCCACCAATCCGCTGGCGGGCCTGATCCCCGGCGCCGCCACCGCGCAAACCGCGAAACAAGCCGCGAAACCGGCCTCACCCGCCCCGCTCGATACCGCGCAGATCGACGCGGCGGTGGCCGCCCTCAAGAACCCCCAGCAGCGCAATGCCCTGATCGCGACGCTGGAGGCGATGAAAACCGCCGCCGCCCACGCCAAGGCCGCCAAACCGCTCGGCGCCGGACTCGGCTTCGTCCAGGCCACCGAGGAAAAGATCGAACTCGTGCTGACCGATCTCGGCGGCGCGCTGCGGACGGCGACCAACATATCGCTGGTCTGGCACTGGCTGGTCTTCGTCGCGACGGATGCGTGGCTGCGCCAGACCGTGATCCGCGCGGCGTGGCGCCTCGCCGTGGTGCTGGCGACCGCGCTGGCCGGCGAATATCTCGCGATTTTCCTCCTGCGCCGCCCGCGCGCGGCGATATTGCGCCGCGCCGCACTGGCGCGCACCCGGCCGGGGATCAGCCCGGATGCGGCCGGCATCGAAGCCGCCGAAGCCGGCGAGACCGAGAAACTGCCACGCCGCCGCTCGATCCGGCGCTGGTTCCGCCGCCTGCCTTACGCGATCGGCCATTTCCTGCTGAGCTTGGCGCCCATCCTGGTCTTCGCGCTGATCGGCTTCCTCTGGGTCACCGGCGGCTTCGCGAACGAACGGGTCGCGAAGCTGGTGATCCTCGCGGTGGTGAACGCCTATCTGGTCTGCCGGCTGGTGCTCGAAGCGGCGCGCCTGCTGCTCGCCCCCGGCGCGCGCCAGATCCGGCTGATCCGCACCACCGACCGGCGGGCCGACTGGCTGGTGCGCTGGCTGCGCCGGCTGATCGGCACCATCGCGTTCGGCTATGCCGCGATCGCGACCGGCGGGCTGTTCGGCCTGTATCACGCGGCGAGCCTAGTGCTGGTGAAGCTGGTTTCGCTCGCCGTCCATGTCATGCTGGCGATCATGGTGCTGCAGGCGCGCCGTCCGATCGCCGCGATGATCCGGGGCGACGGGCACGGCAGCGGCTTCCTGGCGGCGCTGCGCGCCGGGCTCGCGCGCACCTGGCATATTTTCGCCCTGTTCTACATCGTCGCCCTCTGGATCGCCTGGGCGATCGGCGTGCCCAACGCCTTCCTCATCATGCTGCGCATCATGGCGGTGTTCATCGTGGTCACCGCCATCGCCCGCGTCCTTGCCACCTGGCTAGGCCACGGACTCGAAACCCTGTTCGACGAAAGCGCCGCATGGCGCGCGCACTATCCCGCGCTGTACGCACGCGGGCGGATGTACATGCCGGTGTTCAAGCTGATCGCCCGCGCGGTGCTCGGCGTGGCGGCGAGTCTGGTCATCCTGCAATTCTGGGGGCTCGGCGTGCTGGCCTGGCTCGCCGGCACCCATATCGGCCGCAGCGTCGTCTCGGCGGCGATCACCATCGGGCTCGCGGCATTCATCGCCCTGATCGTCTGGGAAGCCGCGAGCGCGGGCATGGAAGGCCATGCCGAACGGCTGATCCACCAGGGCAGGCCGGGCCGCGCCACGCGCTACCGCACGCTGCTGCCGATGCTGCGTTCGACCCTCCTGGTCATCATTCTCGTGGTCGCCGCCCTGGTGGTGCTGAGCGCCGTCGGGGTCAACGTCACCCTGCTGCTCGGCGGGCTGTCGATCTTCGGCCTCGCGATCGGCTTCGGCTCGCAGAAACTGGTGCAGGACATCATCACCGGCCTGTTCCTGCTGCTGGAGGACGCGATGCAGGTCGGCGACTGGGTGACGCTCGGCGGCATCGCCGGCACGGTGGAAAAACTCTCGATCCGCACCATCCGCCTGCGCGGCGGCGACGGCTCGCTGAACATCATCCCGTTCAGCTCGGTCACCACCGTCACCAACGCCTCGCGCGATTTCGGCTACGCGCCGATCACGATCGGCGTCGGCTATCGCGAGGATATCGACCGGGTGCAGGCGGTGATCCGCGAGATTTTCGACACCATGCGCGCCGAACCCGAATGGGCGGCACAGATCAGCAACGACCTGGAGCTGTGGGGACTCGACCAGTTCGGCGCGTCGTCGGTGAATATCGTCGGGCGGATCAAAACCCCGGCGGGCAAGCAATATGCGGTGCGCCGCGAGTTCAACCGAAGGGTGAAAATCCGCTTCGATGCCGAAAATATCGAAATGCCCTACAACTACCAGAAGATCACCATCGACCCCGCCGAATTCCGCGCCGCGTTCGGCAGGCCGAAGCCCGCCGACGGCGGCGCGCAGCCGGGCGAGGCGAATACCTGACTCACGCATGCGGCACGGTTCAATCGGCGCGAAACGATGCTATTGAGGACGCCAATGGACGCAGTCACCAAACGGCACGACGTGGCACTTCAACTGACCGAGGACGGCTTCGCCTTCCTCGAAGGCGCACAGCTCGACGCGATGCTGCCCGCCGAGGCGATCGCGCCCGAAGCCTGGAACGATTTCGCCGCGAGCTGGGACGGAATGCCGCTCGACACCTACATGGCCGATGGCGGACGCTACCGCAGGCGGCGCTTCGGCGTGTTCAGCGCGGTGCCGCACCACACGATCCGCCGCGCGCCGCATCAGCCGCACTACCAGGACCGCGACTACAACACGCTGAACGGCGGCATCGAGCGCTGGTTCGAACCGATCGACGCGCGGATTGCCGAGGGGCTGAGCTTCCAGGCGCTGCTCGGCTTCACCCGCTCGCTGTTCGAGGAACGCGCCGGCAGCATCGCCTGGCATATCGAGGCACATCAGTTCCGCATCGAAACCGGGCCGGACGGTGCCGGCCTGCCGACGCCGGAGGGGATGCACCGCGACGGGGTGGATTACGTCCTGGTGCTGATGGTGCGCCGCTCGAACATCGAGCAGGGCACCACCACGATCCACGATCTTGAGGGCCGCCCGCTGGGCAGCTTCACCCTGACCCGCCCGCGCGACGCCGCCCTGGTCGACGACCGGATGGTGTTCCACGGCGTCACCCCGGTCGTGCCGCTCGACCCCGTGCAACCCGCCTTCCGCGACGTTCTGGTGCTCACCTACCGCCGCGCCTGAAAATCATCCGCCCCGCCGCGCCATGATCACATGCACGGTCGCGCGCAGGCAGGCGTTGGGGTCGGCGTAACCGGGAAGTGCTGCGCGGAACGCGGCGCGCAGCTCGGCCCTGGTCGCGGCGTCGGCGGCCTTTTCGTCGAGCAGCCTGCCGGCCGGTCCCATGAACGCCGCGATCTCCGCCTCGTCGTCGAGCGAGCGGCCCAGAATGGTCGCCGGCTCGGCGGTCACCGAAATCGCGGCGAAGCCGGCCCGGCGCAGGATATCCTCGACATAGGCCGGATCGTCGAAGGCGAGCGGCCCAGGCGCGTGCGGCGGGCGCGGCCTGCCGGCGGCCAGCCGGCCGATCGCGATGGCGAGCGGAATCGCCCAATGCGGATTGGCGTCGAGCGGCGCCCAGGCGACGCAGCAGAGCCGCCCGCCCGGCCTGAGCGAAGCATGCAGATGGGCGAAGGCGGCAGCCGGGTCTTCGAAAAACATCACGCCGAAACGCGACGCGATGAGGTCGAACGACGTACCGAAATCGGCAGTGGCGGCATCCGCCTCGATCAGCGTCACGTTCTCCCGCCCCGCCAGCCGCGTGCGCGCTGCGTCCAGCATCGGTCGCGAGACATCGGCGGCGGTGACATGTCCCCGCTCGCCCACCAGCGCCGCGAGCCGTGCCGTGGTCGCGCCGGTGCCGCAGCCCACCTCCAGCACCGTCTCGCCGCGCTGCGGCGATGCGCGCTCGAGGAGCAGGGTTTCGATCGCGGCGAGCCGCGCCTCCATCGCTTCCTGCATGCGAATCCATTTCGGACCCGCGACCTCGTTCCAATAGGCGATCTGCCTGTCGTTGCCGCTCACGCGGTTTGCGCCACGCCGCGCCGCCGCTTCGGCATGAAGCGCAGTGCGGCGCGCACCAAAGTCGGCATGGTGGCCGGCCGCAGCAGCCGCGCATCATAGCCGGCAAACCGCCGGTCGTTCTCCTCGAGGCAGATGCGCATCAGCTCGGTCACGCCGATATCCTCCGCGCTGACCGATTTGCTGCCGCTCACCGTGAAATTATTGTCCTGCTTCTTGGCCTTGCCGTCGTCCATGCCGCGCGCGATGCCGATCCGCTCCCAGCCGAGGAACACCCACACCGCGGCGACCCGGAGTTCGAACCATACCCGCTTCCACCACGGCATGGTCGCGCGGTGCCAGGCGACCCAGTTGGCGAACAGCAGGATATGGCGGCATTCCTCCTGCATCACCGGCTCGAAGGTCTCCACCAGCTCGGCTGGAAAGAATCCCGACCGCTTGGCCAGCTCGAACAGGCCGAACGCGAAGAAACTGTCGATGCACTCGGAATAGCCGGTGACCATATAGGCCCATTCCGGGTCGCGCGGCTCGCGGTATTCCGGCTCGGGCTCAAGCGGAATCCCGTAGGCGGCGACGAGATGCGACAGCACCTCCTTGTGCCGGTTTTCCTCCCAGCCGTTCAGCGCGATGGTCTCGCGCATGTCGGGATCGGCGATGGTCCGCGCATAGGCCGCCATGCGCAGCCGCGCCTTGCCCTCTGTCTGCACCGCGATGTCCCAGATCGGCAGCGACGTCACCTTGTCCTGGGTCTCGGGGTCGAGCTTCGGCCATTCGATGACCGAGGGCTTATAGGGATTGAAGGTCTCGTGGAACATCCGGCAGACCGCGCGCTTATGCGCCTCCGACCCCGGCTTCAGCGGCCCGGTCTCGGGGCTGATCCAGTGCCGCGCGGCGCGGTCGGCGGCTTCGATCGTGGCTGCATCCATCGGTGGCCTGTCCTCGTTCTGTACCCGATATGTAGGTGCGATTTTAAGGCCGGGAGCCGGCGGTTCAAGATCGCGCATAACTCTGTTACTCTTCGCCGATGAATCGCACACCCCTCCTCGCCGAAGACCCCGACCTCGGAATCGTCAAACGCCTCGATCTTCCCGGCAATCCGTCCGCCCCCCTGGCCGGGCTCGATGTCGTGGTCAAGGACCTGTTCGATATCGCGGGCGAGGAAACCAGCTTCGGCAACCCCGACTGGGCGCGCCGCCACGGCCCCGCCCTCACCCATGCCTGGGTCGTCGCCCGGCTGCTCGATGCCGGCGCGCGAATCACCGCCAAGACCACCACGGTCGAGCTCGCCTTCGGGCTGGAGGGCCGCAACATCCATTACGGCACGCCGGTCAACCCCAAGGCACCCGACCGTCTGCCCGGCGGATCGTCCTGCGGGTCGGCCGCGATGGTCGCGGCGGGGCTCGCCCATGCCGGCATCGGCTCGGATACCGGCGGCTCGGTGCGCATCCCGGCGAGCTATTGCGGGATTTACGGGCTCAGGCCGAGCTTTGGGGCGATCAGCCTGTCCGGCGCCGCCGCCCTGTCCCCCAGCTTCGACACCGCGGGCTGGTTCGCCCGCGACGCCGCGACCATGCTACGCGTCGGCCGCGCGCTCCTGCCGTCCTCGCCGCCTCTGTCGGGCACGTTTCTCCGCGTTGGCCCGGCCTGGGACAATGCCGACGCGGCGGTCCGCGCGGCGCTGGAACCCGTTGCCGCGCAACTCGGCCCGATGCCCGATATCGACCCCGCGCCGGAAGGGCTCGATTCGCTGTTCGCCGCCCAGCGCGCGGTGCGCGACCGCGAAACCTGGTTGGCGCTCGGCGGCTTCATCGAAAAGGTGAAACCGACTCTCGACCCGATCACCGCGGCGCGCTGCGCCGCCACGAAACGGGCGAGCGCCGAAGCCGCCGAGGCCGGGCTCGCCATCCGCCGAACCTTCACCGCGCGGATGGCGGCCCTGCTCGAGGGCGGCGCGGTGCTGGTTCTGCCCACCTCACCCTGCCCGGCGCCGATGCGCGACGCCGATCAGCCGAGCCTCGACATTATCCGCACCCGCACCATTCGCGTCGGCATCATCTCGGCCTTCGCCGGCCTGCCGGAACTGACCATCCCGGTGGCGACGGTCGATGGTGCGCCGGTCGGCCTTTCGCTGATCGCCGGGCGCGGCCGCGATATCGCACTCCTGGAGCTTGCCGCGACCCTCAACCTCGCCTGAGATCGAACAGCCGGGTTTCACCGAAATCGAGGGTGACGAACCGCGCTGCATCGAGCCCGGCCGCCTCGCGCGCGGCGGCCAGATCGATCAGCGGGGCGTCGATCGCCTCGTCGGTGAGCTGGAACGTGCCGAAATGCATCCCCACCGCCTGTCTCGCGCCCAATTCCCGGAACGCCTGCACCGCGTCGGCGGGGTTCAGATGCACATTGCCCATGAACCAGCGCGGCTCATAGGCGCCGATCGGCAGCAGCGACAGATCGGGCGCACCCAGCCGTTCGCGGATCGCCCGGAAATAGCCGGTATAGCCGCTATCGCCCGCGATATAGACCGACTCCTCGCCATGCCGGATGAAAAACCCACCCCACAGCGTGGTGTTGCGGTCGAACGGGGTGCGCGCGGCGAAATGCCGCGCCGGGGTGAAGGTGATTTCCGCGCCGCCCCAGGCGATCATCTGCCACCAATCCAATTCCGTCACCGGCCCCAGCCCCTTGCGCTCCAGCCAGCCCCGATTGCCCAGTGGGGCGAAAATCGGCACCGCGCCGAACCGTTGGCTTATCGCCCGCAGGCCTGGGATGTCGCAATGATCGTAGTGGTTGTGCGATAGCAGGATCGCATCGGGCTTCGGCAGCGCGGCGATCGTCTGGCCCGGTGCCCGCGCCCGCTTCGGCCCGGCGAATTGCACCGGCGAGCACCGCTCGGAAAACACCGGATCGATCAGCAGCGTGAGGCCATCCTGCCGGAGCAGAAAGCTGGAATGGCCGATAAAGGTCAGCGCGGCATGCCCTGCCGGAACCTCGCCCGAGGGTGGGGCGTAACCTCGGTTCGCCACGTGATCCGGCCATTTGGCGCGACCGTTTCGCCGCATCATCCAGCGCAGCAGCGGAACCCGCCCTGCTCTTCGCCGCACGCCCTCGGGATTGAAGAACCGCGTGCCGTCGCAATGGTCGGAAATCGGAAAGCGCAAGACTCAGCCGAACGCCGCGTTGAACGCGCCGCCGTCGAGCAGCAGGTTCTGCCCCACGATGAAGCCGGACTGCGCCGCGCACAGAAAAGCGCAGGCATCGCCGAACTCCTCGGGCGCGCCGACCCGTCCGGCCGGATTCGTCTTCGCCCGCAGCGCGATTTCCTCCTCCGCGCTGCGCCCCGCCGTCCGCGCCGCCTCCTGCGCGTTGTCGCGCAGCCGGTCTGTCAGGAACGGGCCGGGAAGAATGTTGTTGATCGTCACGTTGTGCCGCGCCACCTGCCGCGCCAGCCCGGCGACGAATCCGGTCAGCCCGGCCCGCGCGCCGTTCGACAGGCCGAGCATCGGGATCGGCGATTTCACCGCCGCCGAGGTGATGTTCACGATCCGCCCGAAGCGCCGCGCGATCATGCCGTCGATCGTGGCACGGATCAGCGCGATCGGGGTAAGCATGTTCGCTTGCAGCGCCGCCTGCCAGTCGGCATCGGAAAAATTGCGGAAATCCCCCGCCGGCGGTCCGCCCGCGTTGGTGATCAGAATGTCGGGATCGGGACACAGGCTCAACGCCGCCGCGCGTCCCGCCTCGGTGGTGATATCCCCCGCCGCGATCGACACTTTTGCTCCGGTCGCCGCCGCGATCTGCACCGCGGTCTCGGCCAGCGCCGTCTCGCCGCGCGCGGTGATCACGACATCCACACCCTCGCGCGCCAGGGCGAACGCCGCCGCCCGTCCCAGCCCCTTGCTCGCCGCGCACACGATCGCCCGCCTGCCCCGCAACCCCAGATCCATGGTTCTGCTCCGCTCCACGCCTTGTCGATTCGGGCGCCCCCTTCGTTGCGCTTCCGGCGACCCGACGGATCGCCGGAAGCTTGCGCAACTCCGCCCGCTAATCCATGCATATCATCACATCGGCAGGAGACGAAAATCGCATGAGCCAGCGCGCATTATCCGGCCTCAAGGTGATCGACCTGACGCGGGTTCTCGGCGGCCCGTATTGCACCACGATCCTGGCCGATCACGGCGCCGAGGTGATCAAGATCGAGCCGCCCCAGGGCGACGAGGTGCGCGAATGGGGACCGCCCTTCCTCGATCGGGGCGAGGGTGTGCGCGACGCCAGCTACTATCTCGGCGCCAATCGCGGCAAGCGGGCGATGAGCCTCGATCTCGCCCAGGAATCCGGCCGCGCGGTGCTGCTCCGCCTGCTCGACGGCGCGGACGTGCTGGTCGAGAATTTCAAACCCGGCAGCCTTGAAAAATGGGGCATCGGCTATGAGACGCTCGGCGCGACATTTCCCGGCCTGATCCATTGCCGGGTGTCCGGCTTCGGCGCCGACGGCCCGCTCGGCGGCCTGCCCGGCTACGATGCGGTGGTGCAGGCGATGACCGGGCTGATGACCATCAACGGCGATCCTTCGAGCGGTCCGGTCCGCATGGGCACCCCGATCGTCGATCTCGGCACCGGGCTCTATGCCGCCATCGGCATATTGATGGCGCTGCACGAACGCGCCCGCTCCGGCCTCGGCCAGTTCATCGACATGACCCTGCACGACACCGCGCTCGCGCTGCTGCACCCGGCTGGGGCGAATTACCTGCTGTCCGGCAAGCGCCCGGCTGCCACCGGCAATGCCCATCCCAATATCGCGCCCTACGAAACCTTCGCCACCGCGACCTGCGACATCTTCATCGCCGCCGGCAATGACGGCCAGTTCCGCAAACTCTGCACGCTGCTGGACCGCCCGGACATTGCCGCCGATCCGCGCTTCGTCTCCAATTCCGACCGGCTCGCCCACCGTGCGGCGCTGAAATCCACCCTCGAATCCGCCCTCGCAAGCCATGACGGCGCGACGCTGGCGATCACCCTGATCCGCGCCGGGGTTCCAGCCGGCGCGGTCCGGCCGGTCGATGCCGCGCTCGAAAGCCCGCACGCCGCGCATCGCGCCATGGTCGCCGATCTCGACGGGGTGAAAACCCTCGGCACGCCGATCAAATTCTCCCGCACGCCGGGCGGCCCGGCCGCACCGCCGCCGCGCTTCGCCCAGGATCAGGACGCGATCCTCGCCGAACACGGGTTTTCGCCCGAAGAGATCGCGGCACTCGAAGCCGAAGGCGCGATCCGCCGCACCAGGCGTTCCTGAACAGACAGAACGTCATCGCGAGCCGAAGGCAAGCGATCCATCCTTGGGCATCCCTATCGGATCAGGATAAAATGCATCGTCGCGATGACGCGCTCGCTCTTCGCCGTCGAACCCGGCGGGAAGCGCGGCACGCGGACGCCGCGAAACAGCCCGTACCACGCCATATCCAGCAGCGGCGCACCCGAGCTGCGCAGAAGCCGCAGATCGATCACTTTCCCGTCGGGCAGCACGGTGAAGCTGATCGTCACCTTGCCGTCCTCGCCGTTTTCGGCGGCCGCTTTCGGGTAATATTTATGCTCGTTCACCCATTTGTTGAACGCGCTCTCCCAATCCGGCCCTGCATTCCCTTTGAAGGTGAGCTCGGGCGCCCGGCGCAGCAGATCCGACTGTGACGGGGCAAGATTGAGCGCACCCGGCGCGTGGTTGAGCACTGTCGTCGGATGCCGGCCGAACGACATTCCGTTCATCACCAGGAAACGCTGCTTCGGCGCGGACGGCGCATGGTGCGGCACAGCTTTGTGCTTCGGCGGCGCCGCCGGGACCGCCTGCTTCGGCAGATTGAACGGGATCGGCGCGGGCGAGGCGAGATTGACCTCGGATTGCGGGTTGGCCGGTCGCGGCGGCGGCGGGGGGGGTGGCGGAAGCTGCGCCAGTTCGGGCGGCCCGCGCCGTGCCGCTTTCGGTGCCGCGTTATGCAAGGCGCTATGCGGCAGGCCGGTATTCTGAAACACGACGGCGATGCCGGATTGCGGCATCGGCGGAATCAGCTTCTGCCGGTGCACCGCGTAGAGAAGCAGCAGAATGATCGCCGCGTGGAGAGCGAGCGAAACCGGCAGCGGAATCGTCCAGTCATCCCCCCGGTACCGCCGTCGCCGCCGCATCTGCGGCGCGCCGCCAAGGTTGCGCCCGGCGGCAGGGGTGGGATCAGTAACCCGGATACGCGTAATAGCCGGGCGGCGCGTAAGGCGGCGCGCCATAGCCATAGGAAGACCCGGAACCACCCGCATAGCCTTCCATCTTGTTGCCATGGCCTACCATACATTGCGCATAGGCCACGTTATACTGCGCCTGCAGCGAATCCGCGGCACCCTGGGCATTGCCGCCGGCGGCGGCGCTGCCGAGCAGCAGACCCGAACCCGCGCCGATCGCCGCCCCCGCGCCGGCATTGCCGCCCGCAGCCCCGAGCAGCGCGCCTGCCGCCGCCCCGAGCAGCGTGCCGCCGATCGCGGTGTTGGTCGAATTCTGGCTGGCCGCATAGGCCGGTCCGCCATTGCCGGTGCGCTGCGACGCATAATACCGGCAGTAATTGTCGTCCTGCCGAAACTGGCTGAAGGGTATGCCCTGCCCCGGCATGGCGACGACCGTGGGTGAGGTCGGCGGCGCCACCGTGCACCCGGCAAGGCCGAGGATCACCGCGCCGGCAGCGGCAACAGACAGAACTGGCTTCATCGTGAGAGTCCCGGAGCTGGAAAACATGAACCGCAGTTTGGCGCAAAATCCGCAAAACGCAACGCCTTGTCATACTTCGTAAAAATCAGACCCCCACACCGTCATCGCGAGACGCGCAGCTCGCACCTGTCATCGCGAGACGCGAAGCGTCGAAGCGTCGAAGCGATCCATCTAAAAGCCCATCCGCCGCCCTGGATGGCTTCGCTGCGCTCGCCATGACGGTTTCGAGCCATCGTCCCGTCACAACCCCTCGAAAAACTCCCGCACCTTGGTGAAAAACCCGTCATGCTCCGGGCTGGCGGAGGCGCTGCCGCCGCCCTCGCGCTCGAACTCCTCGAGCAGTTCGCGCTGCCGGCGGGTCAGGCTCTGCGGCGTCTCCACCGCGACCTGGATATACATGTCGCCGCGCTGCGCGCTGCGCAGCACCGAAAACCCCTTGTTGCGCAGCCTGAACTGATCGCCGGTCTGCGTCCCGGCGGGGATTTTCACCCGCGCCCGCGAGCCGTCGATCGCCGGAACCTCGATTTCGCCGCCCAGTGCCGCCTGGGCCATGCGCAGCGGCACCCGGCAGAAAATATTCGCTCCGTCGCGCTGGAAGATCGGATGCGGCCGGATCGCGACATGCACGTAAAGGTCGCCGGGCGGCGCCCCGCGCCCGCCGGCTTCGCCCTCGCCAGACAGGCGGATGCGCGTACCATCCTCCACCCCGGCGGGAATCGTGACCGAAAGCGTCCGCTCGCGCGGCACGGTGCCGGCGCCGCCGCACACCCGGCACGGATTGCGGATGCTCCGCCCCGCGCCGCCGCAGGTGGGACAGGTCCGCTCGACCACGAAAAATCCCTGCTGCGCACGCACCCGCCCCGCGCCGTTACAGGTCGGGCAGGTATCCGCCGCCGCCTGCTTGTCGGCCGAGCCGGTGCCGCTGCAGGCATCGCACGCAACCCGCGTCGGCACTCGCACATCCGCCTTGGTTCCGGCGAAGGCCTGGGTCAGCTCGATCTCGACCCCGGCGCGGATATCCGCACCCCCGCGTTCGGATCGGCCGCCACGCCGCCCGCCCATCGCCTCGCCGAACATCTGCTCGAAAATATCGCCGATGCCACCTTCGAAGCCGAAGCCGCCGAACCCGCCGCCGGAGCCCGGCCCGCCGTTTTCGAACGCGGCGTGGCCGAAACGGTCATAGGCAGCGCGCTTCTGCTCGTCCTTCAGGACGTCATAAGCTTCGTTGACGTCCTTGAATTTCTGCTCGGCGGCCTTGTCGCCCGGATTGCGGTCCGGGTGATATTGCATCGCCAGCTTGCGATAGGCTTTCTTCAACTCGTCCGCCGCGGCGCCGCGCTTCACGCCGAGCAGGTCGTAATAATCGGTCTTGGCCATCATCCTGGCTCAGTCTCGGGAAGTGTCGAAACAAGAATATCCCGGACCGCATACGGTCCGGGATACAGGTCGGCGAGTGATCTGCTTATCCCCGAAGTTCATGCAGGGAACTTCAGGGGCAGGACACCGGGCATTCATCACGGACGCGCCGCGATCACGCCGATTTCTTCTTCTCGTCGACTTCCTCGAACTCGGCATCGACCACTTTTTCACCGGGTTTGGCCTGCTCGCCGCCCGGCTCACCGCCGGCCGATGGACCGCCAGCCTGCGCTCCCGCATCGGCCTGTGCCTTGTACATCGCCTCGCCGATCCGCATGGCGACCTGGGTGAGCCGCTCGGTCGCCGACTTGATCGCCTCGATCTCGCCCGCTTCAAGCGCCGAGCGCGCCGCCGCGATCGCGGCTTCGGCCTCGCCCTTGTCCTGAGCCGAGACCTTGCCTTCGCTTTCCTTCAGCGTCTTCTCGGTCTGATGGACCAGGCTGTCCGCCTGATTGCGGGCATCGACCAGCTCGCGCTTGGCCTTGTCGGCCGCCGCATTCGCCTCGGCGTCCTTGACCATCCGCTCGATATCGGTGTCCGACAGGCCCCCCGAGGCCTGGATGCGGATCTGCTGCTCCTTGCCGGTCGCCTTATCCTTGGCGGACACCGAGACGATGCCGTTCGCGTCGATATCGAACGTCACCTCGATCTGCGGCACCCCGCGCGGCGCCGCCGGCAGGCCCATCAGGTCGAACTGGCCCAGCATCTTGTTGTCGGCGGCCATCTCGCGCTCGCCCTGGAACACCTTGATGGTCACCGCCGTCTGGTTGTCGTCGGCGGTCGAGAAGGTCTGGCTCTTCTTGGTCGGGATCGTGGTGTTGCGGTCGATCAGCCGGGTGAACACGCCGCCCAGCGTCTCGATCCCGAGCGACAGCGGCGTCACGTCGAGCAGCAGCACGTCCTTGACGTCGCCCTTGAGCACCGCGCCCTGGATCGCGGCACCGATCGCCACCACCTCGTCCGGGTTGACGTTGCGCGCCGGCTCGCGGCCGAAGAACTGCTTCACCGCCTCGATCACCTTGGGCATCCGGGTCATGCCGCCGACCAGGATCACCTCGTCGATCTCGCCCGCCGTCACCCCGGCATCCTTCAGCGCCGCGCGGCACGGCCCGAGGGTGCGCTCGATCAAATCATCGACCAGGGATTCCAGCTTCGCCCGCGTCAGCTTCATCACCATGTGCTTCGGCCCGGAGGCGTCGGCGGTGATGAACGGCAGGTTGATCTCGGTCTCCTTCGACGAGGACAGTTCGATCTTCGCCTTCTCGGCGGCTTCCTTGAGCCGCTGGAGCGCCAATTTGTCCTTGCGCAGGTCGATGCCCTGCTCGCGCTGGAATTCCGCCGCCAGATAATCGATCACCCGCTGGTCGAAATCCTCGCCGCCGAGGAAGGTATCGCCATTGGTCGATTTCACCTCGAACACGCCGTCGCCCAGTTCGAGCACCGAAATGTCGAAGGTGCCGCCACCAAGGTCATAGACCGCGACGGTGCCGGCCTGTTTCTTGTCCATGCCATAGGCAAGGGCAGCGGCGGTCGGCTCGTTGATGATACGCAGCACGTCGAGTCCGGCGATCTTGCCGGCATCCTTCGTCGCCTGCCGCTGGGCGTCGTTGAAGTAGGCGGGAACCGTGATCACAGCCTGGGTGACGGTCTCGCCCAGATACGCCTCGGCGGTCTCCTTCATCTTGGTCAGGATGTACGAACTGACCTGCGATGGCGCATAGCGCTGGCCGCGCGCCTCGACCCAGGCATCGCCATTGTCGCCGCGCACGATCGCATAGGGCACCAGCCCCTTGTCCTTCTCGACCGTCGGGTCGTCGTAGCGCCGGCCGATCAGGCGCTTGACCGCATACAGCGTGTTGGTCGGGTTGGTGACCGCCTGCCGCTTGGCCGACTGGCCGATCAGCCGTTCGCCGTTATCGGCGAAGGCGACCATCGACGGCGTGGTGCGCGCGCCCTCGCTGTTTTCGATCACGCGGACATCCTTGCCCTCCATGATCGCGACGCATGAATTGGTGGTTCCGAGGTCGATACCGATGACCTTGCTCATTGAAACTCTCCTTTCAGCGGGCATGCCGGACCCGAAGCATCGGGCAGGCCCCTTGTTTCACGGTGATAGATGTATTGAACCGACCCCCTGGGCACAAGGGCCGGTCCGATTTTCGCCTCGCGAAATTAGCGCGGCAGGGTTCAGGGTGTGTACCCAATGGCGGCGTGAGCCGCCATTGGGTACACACCCTAATTTCATGCTTCGATGTCCAGAGGCTTATCCGCCGGCGCCTTGGCGACCACCACCATTGCCGGCTTGAGCAGCCTGCCGTTCAGCGTCCAGGTGCGGCTCCAGGCCTGCAGCACGGTGCCGGGCGGCGCATCCGCACTTTCCTGCTCGGCCATCGCCTGATGCTTGTTGGCGTCGAACGCGGCGCCCGCCGGCTCCTCGGCCTTGATGCCGTGGCGTTCCAGCATCGCGAGGAAGCTGCGCTCCACCCCTTCGAACCCTTCCCGCAGCTTGCCGATCAGCTTCGGCTCGCCGGCCTCGGGTGCCGGCAGCGCTTCGAGGCCCCGGCGCAGATTTTCCGCCGTCTCGGCCACGTCGCCGGCGAATTTCTGCACGGCGTAGAGCCGCGCCTCCTCCACCTCGCGGCGGGTGCGCGCGCGCAGATTCTCCATCTCCGCCTGCGCGCGAATCCATTTGTCGCGCAGTTCGGCGGTCTCGGCTTCGAGTTTCGCGATCCGCTCCTGTGCCGCGGCGAGCAGATCGGTCTCGGATTCCGGCGCCGCTTCGTCGGCTTCGGCTCCGGTGGCGATCTCGGGTTCGGTTTTCAGCGTATCGTCGGTCATGGCGGGGAATTAGGATAGGCTCGCGCCGGGCACAAGTCTCAACTAAGCACCGCCTCGATCAGCAACGACGCATAGCGGCCCATCCCGCGCCGATCCAGGAAATCCGCCCGCGCCTCCGCAATTCCGGCACGGTCCTGCTCCAGCGCCCGGCCGATCGCCGTGGCGATCGTTCCGGCATCGGCATCGTCGGGCACCACCCGCACATAACCCGGCGGTTCGATCGCCTCGGCGAGCGTCGCGGCCGCGACCGATGGAATCCCCGCCGCGATCGCGTCCATCAGCGCCCCGGAAATGCTGCCCGGCGGCGCGCGGCGGAGCTGCACCGCGACATCGGCGGCGGCGAGATAGTCGCGATAGACCGGCTCCGGCACCTGATCCGCGTCGATCGCGAGATCGATGCCGAGCGATACGGCCTGCTCGCGCAGCCCCGCGATCAGAGTGGGATTCCCCGATCCGACCAGGGCGAACCGGCTGGCGTGCGCCGATCCAAGGGCGGCAAATGCTTCGATAAGCTGTTGTGGCTCCTTGTCGCCATGAATGTGCCCAAAGCTTGCGATCAGCCTCGGCTCCGGCCCGGTGCCGAGCCGTGCCCGCGCCGCCGCGCGCCCCGCCGGCGTCAGGCTCGCGGGGTCGGGCAGCCGATACGGCGCGAAAGGCAGGAAGCGCGCAGCAATCCCGTGGTGTGCCGCAATGAACTGCTGCGTCTCCCGCGCATGGACGATCAGCGGCGATGCGGCATCCGCGACCTCGCCCAGCAGGCGCACCGGCATGGCGGCCTGATCGCGGGTCCAGGCTTCGAGCTCCGCTTGAGTCACATCCCGGCCAAGCTCCGCCGCGGCGACCCCGCGTGCGCGCCCCTCGCCGAAGCACGACCGGTACAGATCGATCAGCCTGGCATCGTGCAGGATTGCCGCCGCGCCGTATTCCAGCAACAGCCGCGTTTCCGTCACATGAAACGGAGAATTGCCGAGCACGGCGATGATCGCGTCGAATTTCGGCGACCGCATGACCGGCGGATCGGCCCTGCCGCCGAACCCCACGCCGCCCGGCAGAATCGGATCGCGCGTATCGGAAAACGCGGTGATCTCGGCGCGCCGCGCAAGCTCGGCGAGCAGCGCCGCGCTGTGATCGGCGCAGCCGGATGGCGTCGGCGGCAGCGGCGACAGGAACGCGATGCGCGGCCGCGCGCCGCGCGCAACGAATGGCGGCCGCATCTCGGCAAGGGCTGCGATCGGCTCCCAGAACCGCGCCGCCACTTCATCGATGGTAAAGCGGCGCCAGACCTTGTCCTGCCGCGCCTGAACCTTCCGCCATTCGCCCTCGTCGGCGAGCAACGCGCGTGCCAGGCGGCCGAGCGCTGTGGCGTCGTCGGGCGCGAAACGATCCTCCGCCTCGGCGATCAACTCGGCCTGGGCCGGCTCGGCGGCGGCGAGAACCGGCGTGCCCTGCGCCATCGCCTCGACGATCGGCAGCGAGAACCCCTCGGCGCGCGACGGTGCGATCACCAGCCGCGCTTGCACATAGACTCCGGCGAGTTCGGCATCGGTCAACCTCGGCGCAAAGCGCAACGCATCGGCAGAACCACCCGCCGCTTCGTGCAGTGCCGCAAGTCGCGCGCGCGTCGCCGCATCGTGAATCCCGATGAAGAAGAGCGGTGCGCCGATCCCCGCGCACACCACGAGTTCCGGGTTCTTGCGCGGATCGTCGCCGGCCACCACGACGATGCCCGCGCGATCGGCGAAGCCCTGTAGCGATCTCTCGCGAATCAACCCAGGGCGCATCGCGACGCCGGTGACGTCGCTCCGCCCCACGCTCGCCGGGACCAACGCGTGCAGCCGCTTTTCGGTCGCGGCCGAAATCGGCAGAAATCGGTCATAGCGCCGCAGTGCGGCGAGCCCGGCCGCATAGTCGCGCCGCGCCCGTGATTCCCGCAAATACAGATCGGGCCAATCGAATGGGATGAAATCCAGCACCACGGCCACGCCGCGCACCGAAGCCGCACCAAGCAGACCGGCGATCCGCGCCGGCGGGAACGACATCGGCGCCGGCTGCAAAAATATGCCGCCATGCCGGGCGAATTCATACGGCGCCATGGTGACCGCCTCGCATAGCGCCGCGAAATCCGGCGCCAGCGGTGGCAATGCCGGATCGAGCAGGAACGTGACGGCGAAATCTTCCGCCTGCGGGGCCGCAAGCATGGCAGCAACGTGCTGACCAATACCCCGATGGGCGAAATCGGGATGCTGCAGGCAGCGCGAGTCAATCAAAAGTGGTATCTTTATTAGGTTTTGCACCTTATGATAGCAATTTCACATGGATTACCCCACAACCCTATCCGGCAAAATCGAAGGTGCATCGCCGCGCAGCATCGACGCGGTGCTGCGCCGGATGATCGCCGACCGGGAAGCGCTCGTCGCCGCCAGGGACGCCGAACTGGCCGCGCGCGACCACGCCATCGCCGCCCTGGAGCGCGACATCGCCACGCGCGACCAGGACATCGCCGCCAGAAACGACGCGATCAGTATGCGCGACCACGCCATTGCCGCCCTGGAGCGCGACATCGCGGCGCTGCGCCCGCAGGCCGAGCGGCTGACCCGCCTCGCGCTGGCGCTCGAATGGCGCGACGGCCCGCGCGCCCTGCTGGCCGTGCTGCCCGCGGCAAGGCTGCTCCGCCGGCTCACGCGCCGCTGAACGACACGTCGCGCTGCCGGCGCATCAGATGCTCGCCGGCATCGACCAGAAGCGTGGTGCCGGTGACCGACGGCGTCTCCAGGATGAACCGCACGGCCCGCGCGATATCCTCGGGCTCGCTGCCGCGCCGCAGCGGCGTCGTCGCGCGGCCCTGGGCGAACCGCGCCGCGCTCTGCTTCGGACCGATCATGGTCAGGCCCGGCGCGACGCCGCACACGCGGATGCGCGGCGCCAGTGCCATCGCGAGCATTTCGGTCGCCGCCGCGAGCGCCGCCTTGGACAGCGTATAGGCGAAAAAATCCGGGTTCAGATTGGCGAGTTTCTGATCGAGAATATTCACGATCACGCCGTCCCGTTCGCGGCACCGCGCCGCGAATTCCCGCGCCAGCAGCACCGGCGCGGTCAGGTTCGGCGCCATATGCGCCGCGATGCCGTCCGCCGTCACGCTCGCCGCCGAATCGAACACGAAATGCGACGCATTGTTCACCAGCACCGCAACCGGCCCGGCCAGCGCCTCGGCCCGCGCGATCAACCCCGCCGCCGCGTGCGGATCGGCGAGATCGGCATCGATGATGTGCGCGACACCCCCTCCCGCCGCGATCTCGGCGGCGAGCGCCCCGGCCTCGACCGAAGCGGTGCGATAATGGATCACCACAACCCTGCCGGTCGCCGCGACCGCGCGCACGATCGCCGCCCCGATGCGTTTCGCCCCGCCGGTGATGAGCGCCGCACCCTCCATCGCCCCGCTCATCCGAACAATGCCGCGCGCAACGCCGCCGGATCGTCGAGCAGCGCGGTGGAGCGCGGCGCCAGCTCATCGAACAGCCGGGCAGTGCCGAAATCGGCGAGATCGGCCGTCATCATGCTCTCCACCATCGCCGCGTAGCGCTCGTTCAGGCTGCGGCTGGCCGGGTCGAGCCGGGCAATCAGGATCAGCCCGGTGGGTGGCGCGTCGAACGCGATCATCGTCAGATCGGGGCGGTTGCGCTTGAGCAGCACCGGCAATTTCCACACATCCCCGGCCCACCAGCCCGGCACCACCGCCTCGGCGCGGAACTGCTCCGCCTGATCGCGATTGGTGATGCGCGGGTCGACCGGCAGGCAGTCATGCAGCACGATCACGCTGCGCGGATGGCATACCCGCTCGGTATTGGCGAAGTCGCGCAGCAGGAACTCGAACCGGTGCATCCCGTCGAGAAACGCGAGATCGACCGGACCGCCGAGAATCGCGACCGGATCGTGCCTGGCGAAAAACCCATCGCTCTCGCACTGGAAGAAATGGCATTCGGGCTTGCCGGAAAGCACGTCGAATTCCGGCTGCTGGAAATTCGGATCGACGGCGATCGACGCCGCCCGCGCCCGCGCCAGCGATTCGCCCTTCCACACCCCGATCTCGAGATACCGCGCCGGTTCGAGTGCCGCATGCAGCTTGGACAGGCAGTCGACATACTCGGCACCCGCGTGAAACGGCATCACCTCGACCCGCGGTGCCGCCTCGCTCATGGTCAGCGCGCCGCCGCGCCCAGCACGCTGTTCAGCTCGGCCTCGCTCATCTGGAATCCGACCAGCACCTGCTGATGTGCGCTGCGCGGCGCGCGCGGGAAGCTCAGCCGGATCGGCCTGGTCGTCGCCACCGCCTGATCCGCGCCGTTCCTGAAATCGAAATTCACCGGATAGACTTTCTTCGCGATGATCCGGTCGCCCTCGGTGATCGCGACGAAATAGGGCAGGGTCTGCTCGGTCAAGGTCGAGGCCGGGCCGTTGGTCGCGGCGAAGCCGATGCGGAACGTCACGCGCTCCGTCGCCTTTCCGGTCTTGGCGCAGGCGCCGGCGACCCCGGTGATCCGCGCATCGATGACCCGCGCCGCGACATCATCGGCATCCCCTTTCGCGCGCACCAGGTGGCTCGCCTGCTGCAATACCGCGACCTGCGGGCAATACAGGGTCGGCGCCTTGCTTCCGGCGCAGGCGGCGAGCCCGATCGGAGCCAGCAGAATTGCGATTCGGGCGGATCGGGTCACAGGCGTCTCCTTGTCGATTATCGAAGTCGGGCATCGAAACCCTCCCTTGCCATCAAAACCGCGATCGGTCATCTCCGGCCTCCATGGCAGTTTATACCGAGGTTACCGACGACGCGCTGGCGGAATTCCTGGAGCTCTACGAGATCGGCCGGCTGGTCGCGTTTCGCGGCATCGCCGAGGGGGTGGAGAACAGCAATTTCTCGCTCCGCACCACGGATGGCGATTTCATCCTCACCCTCTACGAAAAACGCGTCGATCCCGCCGATCTGCCCTGGTTTCTCGGGCTGATGGAGCATCTGGCGGCGAAATCCCTGCCCTGCCCGCTGCCGGTGCGCGCGCGCGACGGCGCCAATCTCAACAAGCTCGCCGGGAAAATCGCCGCGATCACCACCTTCCTGCCCGGAATCTGGCCGCGCCGCCCGGCGGTCGCGCATTGCGCGCCGCTCGGCGAAGCCCTGGCCCGCCTGCACCTTGCCGGCGCCGATTACGCCCCGACCCGCGCCAATGCGCTCGGCCCCGAGGGCTGGCGGCCCTTGTTCGCCCGCTGCGCCGGCAGCGCCGACACGGTGCAGGCCGGGCTCGGCGCGGCGCTCGATGCGTCGCTCGACGCGATTCTCGCCGCCTGGCCGGACAATCTGCCGCGCGGTCATATCCACGCCGATCTGTTCCCCGACAACGTGTTCTTTCTCGACGGCAAGATCTCCGGCCTGATCGATTTCTATTTCGCCGCGACCGATCTCTACGCCTACGACATCGCGGTCTGCCTCAACGCCTGGTGTTTCGAAAACGACTTCAGCTTCAACATCACCAAATCCCGCGCCCTGCTGCGCGGCTACCAATCGGTCCGCCCGCTCGCCGAAGCCGAACGCGCCACCCTGCCGGTTCTCTGCCAGGGTGCCGCGATCCGCTTCCTGCTCACCCGCCTCTATGACTGGATCAATACGCCGGACGGCGCGCTGGTGACGCGCAAGGACCCGCTCGCCTATTGGCGCCGGCTGCGCTTTCACGCCCAGGCCCGCTCGGAGGGTGACTATGGACTCTGAAGACCGCGCCATCGTCGACATCTGGACCGATGGCGGCTGCCGGCCGAATCCCGGCCCCGGCGGCTGGGCCGCGCTGCTGCGCTTCGGCGATCGCGAGCGCGAGCTGTCCGGTGCTGCGCAAAATACCACCAACAATCGCATGGAGCTCACCGCCGCGGCCGAAGCGCTCGAAGCGCTGAAACGCCCCTGCCGCGTGCGCCTGCACACCGACAGCGAATATCTCCGCAACGGCATCACGCGCTGGCATTCCGGCTGGGTGCGGCGCAACTGGCGCAACGCGAAGGGCGATCCAGTCGCCAATTACGACCTCTGGCAGCGCGTCCTCGCCGCCGCGAAACCGCACGAGATCGAATGGCTCTGGGTGCGCGGCCATGCCGGCGACGTCATGAACGAACGGGCCGATATTCTGGCGACCAAGGCCCGCGAGGCGCTGACCCCCCAGAGCAATATGGCTTTAAGTGGAATCGCGCGGCGATCCGCAAAGCCATGAAATTGCTCGCCCAAACAAAGAGTAGAGCGTGATCGACTGAAAGTCATCACGCTCTAAACCAGCCGCGCCGCCGTGTCGGCGACCAGCCCGATCATCCGGCCGAGACACGCCCGCACCTCGGCAAACCCGCCATTCGGCGCCACCGTCCGTTCATCCATGTAGAGTTGCTTGGCGATCTCGATCTGCAGCACATGCACCCGCTCGCGCGGCCTGCCGTAATGGCGGGTGACATAGCCGCCGGCATAGGGGTCGTTGCGCCGGACCACGAAACCCTCGCCGCGCAGCGCCGCCTCGACGAAGTGCACGACCGGCCGCGCGCAGGCCGCGCCATGGGCGTCGCCCAGCACGATATCCGGGCCTCTGCCGCCGCGAGACGGACCTGGCCCCGGCCCCGATTGACTTGGCCCCGATTGACTTGGCATCGAATGGACATCGAGCAGCAGGCAGGCGCCGAATGCCGCGCGGGTCTCGGCGATCAACGCCGCGAGTGCCGCGTGATACGGCAGCCAGCAGGTTTCGATCCGCGCCCGCGCCTCGGCGAAGCACAGCTTGCGGCGATAGATCGGCTCGCCGGAGGCGACCACGCGGGCGATGGTGCCGAGCCCGGCCACCACCCGCGCGCTCGCGCTGTTGACATGATCGGGCAGCGAATCCTCGAACATGGCGGGATCGAGTTCCCACGCCTCGCGATTGACATCGCAGAAGGCGCGCGGAAACCTGGCCGCGAGCAGCGGCACGCCGTGCTCGGGGGCGGCGGCGCATAAATCATCGACGAAACTGTCCTCGCTCTTGCGCAGCGCCAGCGCATCGAGCCGGGAAGCGGCGAGAAATCCGGCATCGTAGTCCCGGCCGGAATGCGGCGAGGCGACGACGACCGGCGCGCTCTGGCGCGGCGGGCGCAGCAGGGTGAACGCACAGGGCGCGACATCGGGCGCGTCCCGTGCGGCGGCGATTTCCGGCAAACCTGACGCGCTCACATCCATGGTCATTGGTGACTACCATAAAACCGATGCAACCGCGCGCGGTCAATGATGCGCGGCGCCGCGCCGCCGGATGACCGGGACGGGAGCGCGTCGATTTCGTTTGATTTCGACTGAGTTTAGATATATCTAAATAATATCTGAATGACGGAGACAGACACAAATGGACCTCTTTGAACGGCTGCGCGCGATCCATGACGACTATTATCGCGGCGCCTATTCGAACGGCTGCGGCGGTCGGCGCTTCGCCTTCGGCCGCCATAACCACCCCTTGCACGGCGCGGAGCGGTATGGACGGTTCGGACTGGGCGGGCGGCTGCGGCGCTGGCTGGACCATGGCGATCTCAGGATGCTGGTGCTGCATCTGATCGCGGAAAAGCCGCGCCACGGCTACGAGATCATCAAGGCGATCGAGGAGCTGGCGGGCGGCGCCTATGCGCCCAGCCCCGGCGTGATCTACCCGACGCTCACGCTGCTCGAAGAGCTTGGGCTGGTGACCAGCGAGGTCGAGGGCAGCCGCAAGAGTTTCAGCATCACCGAGGCGGGTTCCGAGGAACTGGCGGCGAACCGGAGCACGGTCGAGGCGATTCTGGCGCGGATCGCCGCCGCGCAGGTGCGGGAACCGGCGCTGCCGGTGATCCGGGCGATGAAGAATCTGCGGACCGCGCTGGGGCTGAAGCTGGCGGCGGGGATTTCGCCGGAGACGGCGCGCCGGATCGCCGACGCGCTGGACCAGGCGGCCCGTACGATCGAGGAATTGTAAAGCGCCGGCTTAAAACCGGTCGGCAGTGTCTCGATTTGAATTTCCGGTTTTCAAGAATTCTGCAAGTGTTACCAGCCGCCTCGGTATGCTATAGGTTGCGGGTATGAATGATGCAGAATCAGAGAAAGGCGCATTTATACGCCAGCGCCGCGCTGGCATGATTGCCATCGCGGTGGCTATGCCAGTCGCGCTCCTGCTTTGGCTGGCAATTGCTTATCTCGTGTCGCCGTTGCCGGGCATGGATAGCTTGGGCAGCAGGATGCTTTTTACGCTCAAATGCTGCTGCCTTGCGGTTCTGTTTTGCCTCGTGACGGGCGTAGAGGCCGTGGCTCATGAGCGGCTGTCTTCGCCCGCGTTTGATCCGCTTTCCGGATTTGAGACGTGGAGACTGCGAGTCAATCAACGCTATCTGCAAAACACATTGGAGCAAATCCTTGTGTTTATGGCCGCGCTTTTTGGTCTCGCAGCCTATTCCCCGGACGGCTCCGCGATGCGCGGCGTGCTAGCGACCACCGTTGTTTGGATACTGGCGCGTGCCGCCTTTTGGATCGGCTATCATCGGAGCGCCGCAATGCGGGGCTTGGGTGCGCCGGGGATGGCGCTCAGCATGATTGTCCTGCTCTATGTGGCCAGCCGGATCGGTTATGAAGTTGGCGGCTTTGTCGGGGCGGCTGTCCCAGTCGTGGCGTTTTTAGCGATTGAGGCTTTTTTGTTCAGGGCGACACGGCCTTTGCGGTCCGCCGATCCCCCCTAGCTGGGGCATCGTGCATATCTCAAGACTTATGCGGCGGACTCGTCCAATGCACCTGCGCCGTATCTGTCCATGCCGAGCCTAGCGGCTGCAACGACAACCAGGTCTCAACCAGCTTGCCCCCCTCGATCCGATAGGACTGCATACCGGCACGGCTCCGCGCCTCGCCGGTTTTGGTGTCAGTCCACTTGAAGGCAAAGCGAAACCAAGCCCGGTCGCTCTTGAACGAGTGGTCATAGACGACGACCCGGATATCGGGCCGCTCCTCTCGAATTTTGGCGATTTCCGCCGCATAGGCCTCGCGTGTCACCGTCCGGTCACCGGCTTCGTCGTGCCGGATGTAGTGCGACCCGACGCATTTCGGGACGAGGTCGTATTTACCCTCATGCCAAACGCGCTCCCATCGGTCGAACAGGTCGCGCAAGATAGACTCCTCAGACATCGATGACCTCCTTTAACTCATGCCTAGCCTGCACCTCTTTAGCGGTGCGGTAAAGAACAGAATGCGAACTGACAATCGCTGACCCCGCGCGCCGAAAATCAAAAACTTTCGGAAAATCAGGTCGATGTTGCGACTTTCTGATATTTGACGAGGTCGAACGCGAATGTGGGTGTCTCGACCGGCAGTCGGGTGAAACCGTGGTGAAGATAGAAAAAGCTTCGGCCGCCGGGGAGATGGCGTGGACGATGACGAGCCGGGCCGACACCTCGGCGGAGGCCCGCAGCGCCAGAGGCTTTGCTGTGACCGGATCGCCCGCCGCTTTGAAAGACGCGCTGTTTCGGTCGCTGGCCGAGCCGTGTTCCGTTGGCGATTTTTCGGCGAGGGCCTCCCTTCCGTCCGTGTGGCGATCGTGACGGTGGAGTGGCCAGGCGGTTACGACAGCCAATTGATCGGGACGCTTAGAGCGTCCGCGAGCTTCGCGATCGTCTCCGGTGTGCCGGCTCGGCGGCCGCTTTCGAGATCGGACAGATAGCCCTGACTGATTCCGGTCTTAAAGCTCAGGTGCAGTTGCGTGATATCCTTCCACTGCCGGATGGCTTTCAGCCGGCTATCGCCGTGCAAGATCGCGGCACTTACCTCCTTCGGCAGTGTAGCGACACCGGCCTCCGCGAGCTCGGCCTTGCGGGTGTCGTAGATCGCGATGTCTTCCTCGTCCTCGGCGGACTCGTCGGCGCGTGCAAGCAACTCTTCGTATTCGGCGCGAGGCAGCACCACCAGCTCCTCGCCGGAGGGGGGTGCGGATGATTTGCGGGGTGCTCATCGTTTCAGTTCCTCTTACAGGTCGTGGTGCACGGCGGCCGATATAGATCGCCAGGATGGTGGTCGCGTCTTCGTCGAAGATCACCCGGCATCTGCCGATGCGCAGCCGGTAGCCGTCGCGGCCTTGCAGCGCTTTCACGTCTCCCTGACCGGTCATGGCGTAGCGATGAAGTCCGGCTTCCACCTGCTCGCGGGCGTCGCGCGGGAGGAGGTCCAGATCCTTCGCGGCGCTCAGCGTCAGAATGATCATCTTCATGAGCGATAGTATCGCAAAATAAACCACTTCGTTAGCGATACTATCGCATCCATTCCATGAAGGCTGGTCGCGGATCTCCTATCCAGACGAGATGGGAACGCCTGTCTGCTTTCTCGTCCCTGTATCGCCCGACTCAGGGAAGCCTGCTTCCTGATTTTCCATAACACCCGTTCAGATTTCGGCCCGACCGGGCCATGATGAGAAGGCTGGCTTTTCAAAACTTTCCACCAAAACCAGTCGAACCGTTTCCTACCCGTCGCGGAAATTCAAACCGCGGCACAACCAACCGATCAAACCCGATGCAATCGCGCGCGGCCGATGCTATGTCGGGCGTCTCTGCTCTCTTTCCAGAAAAACGGACCCCGCCCGCATGGCCGATATCCTCGTCGTCACCGTCAACGAAGTCGCGGGCGCGCGCGTCACCCGTGTGATCGGGCCGGTCTACGGCACCTCGATCCGCAGCCGAACCATCGTCGGCAACATGCTGGGTGGTATCCGCGCCATTTTCGGAGGCTCGCAAGGCGGTTATGTCGCCATGGTCAACCGGACCCGCGACGAGGCGATCGAGACGCTGAAAGCCCATGCCGCCTCGCTCGGCGCCAACGCGGTGGTCGGAATGCGCTTCGATTCCGGCGAGTTCGACGCCGGCCAGGGTCAGGCGATGAACGAGGTGACCGCCTATGGCACGGCGGTCATCCTGCAGCCGATCCAATAACGCCTATAACGCTATCGCAACGTCATTGCGAGCGAAGCGAAGCAATCAGTTCTTCGCGGAAATCCCGGCCGCGCTGAGCAATTGCTGACGCATCGCCGGATTCTGCTCGGCCGAGGCGAGCACCTGATCATACTGTCCGACGGTCAGGCCCTGGCGGGTGATCGCGCCCATCGCCTTCTGCTTCGCGGTCGCGACCAGTCGCTGCTTCGCCGCCGGATCAGTCGTCTTGGCCAGCTTGTCGCCATACATCTTGTTGATCGCAACGACCTTGCGCAGCGCATGGCCGGCCTTGGCGATCGTCGCGTGGGACAGCGGGTGCGCCGGCATCATCCCGGTCGATTGCCGGGGCTGCGGTGCCGCCGGCGCCGTCATCTGCGCCAGGGCGGTGCCGGCCAGCATCGGGGTTGCGATCAATCCGGCAGCGAGCGCTGCAAACGGAAGGGTTCTCGTGCGGTGTGCCATCATGAAACCTCGCTTGATGGGACGACCCGGTGCGGGACGCCTTCATCACGGACAGATGAGGACCGTGCCGCACGATGCAAATGTCAATTCGGTCATCGCAGCGCAATGACGAAACCGAAATTATGCTGCTTTCGCCTGCCCGATTATTCGTTGTAAATTAGATATGATATCGCGCGCCGCCGCAAGCCGCGCATTCACGTCCATCTCGCGCGCCAGAACCAGTCTGTGGTCCGGGCGCAGCCGCAGCACGCCGGCCCTGGTCGCGAGCCAGGCGATCAGCCCGCCCGGATTGGCGAAACTGTTGCCCCGGAAGCCGATCACCATGCCCTTCGGCCCGGCCTCCAGTTTTTCCACCCCGGCATCGCGGCAGGCGCGCTTGAGCGACACCGTGGCGAGCAGATTTTCCACCTCTTCCGGCATCGGGCCGAACCGATCGACCAGTTCGGCCGCCAGGGCCTCGCTTTCGGCATCGGTGCCGAGCGCGCCGATCCGCCGGTACAGCCCCAGCCGCACCGGCAGGTCCGCCACATAGGTCTCGGGGATCAGCACCGGCAGACCGAGGCTGATATTCGGCGTCCAGTCGCGCGTCGCTTCGCGCGCTTCCTTGCCCGCCGCCGCACGCAGATCGGCGACCGCATCCTCCAGCATCTGCTGATACAGCTGGATGCCGACCTCGCGGATATGGCCCGATTGCTCGTCGCCCAACAGGTTTCCCGCGCCGCGCAGATCGAGATCGTGCGAGGCCAGGGTAAATCCGGCGCCCAGCGTATCCAGCGTCTGCATCACCTCCAGCCGCTTCTCGGCCGAAGCGGCAAGCCGATGCGCGGGCGGCCAGGTCAGATAGGCGTAGCCGCGCTGCTTGCCGCGCCCGACCCTCCCGCGCAACTGATACAACTGCCCGAGTCCGAACAGATCCGCCCGCCAGATCAGGATCGTGTTCACCGAGGGCATGTCGAGCCCGGATTCGACGATGTTGGTCGCCAGCAGAACGTCATGGCGCCCCTCGCTGAACTCGGTCATCACCCGCTCGATCTCGGTCGGCGCCAGCCGCCCATGCGCGACCGCGCAGCGCAGATCGGGTGCGATTTCGGCGAGCCGCTCGCGCATCCGGTCGATATCGTCGATATGTGGCACGACGCAGAACAACTGGCCGCCGCGGAACCGCTCGCGCGCGATCGCCTCGCGGATCACCAGCGCGTCCCATGGCATGATGAAGGTGCGCACCGCCAGCCGGTCGACCGGCGGGGTGGTGATGAGCGACAAATCCCGTACGCCGGTCAAAGCGAGTTGCAAGGTGCGCGGAATCGGCGTCGCGGTCAGGGTCAGCACATGGACATCGGCCTTGAGCTGCTTCAGCCGCTCCTTGTGCGCCACGCCGAAATGCTGCTCCTCATCGACGATCAGCAGCGCGAGATCGGCGAAGGCGATGGATTTGGCGAGCAGCGCATGGGTGCCGACCACGATATTGACGCTGCCATCGGCCAGCCCGGCCTTCACCCTGGTCGCATCCTTGGCGGTAACGAGCCTCGACAATTGCGCCACCTTGATCGGCAGCCCGGCAAACCGCTCGGAAAACAGCCGGAAATGCTGGCGCGCGAGCAGCGTGGTCGGCACCACCACGGCAACCTGGGTTCCCGCCATCGCGGCGACGAAGGCGGCGCGCAGCGCCACCTCGGTCTTGCCGAAGCCGACATCGCCGCACACCAGCCGGTCCATCGGCTTGCCGACGGCCAGATCCTCCAGCACGTCGCCGATCGCGCGCGCCTGATCCTCGGTCTCGGTATAGGGGAAACGGGCGCAGAACTCGGCGAAACTGCCCTCCTCGGCGGCGAGCAGGGGCGCATCGTGCAGCTTGCGCTCGGCGGCGATGCGAATCAGCCCCGCCGCCATGTCGCGGATACGGTTTTTCGCGCGGGCTTTCCGCGCCTGCCACGATGCGCCGCCGAGCTTGTCCAGCCCCACCCCGGCGGTCTCGGTGCCGAAGCGGGATAGAAGGTCGATATTCTCGACCGGGAGGAACAATTTGTCGCCGCCATCATACAGAAGCCGCAGGCAATCATGCGGCGCACTATCGACACTCAGCGTCACCAGCCCGTCATACCGGCCGATGCCGTGATCCTGATGCACCACCAGATCGCTCTCGGCGATCTCGGTGGCATCGGCGATGAACTGATCGGCTCGCTGGCGTTTGCGCGGCGGCCTGGCGATCCGCGCGCCCAGCAGATCCTGCTCGGCCACAATCGCGAGATCGTCCGCGACGAAACCCCGTTCCAGCCCGAGCACCGCCAGCAACACGGCATCGCCCTTGGCAATCCGAGCCTCCCGCGCGTTGTCGATCGGGATCGAGCGCATCCCGTGGTCGCGCAGCAGCGCCGCCAGCCGGTCGCGCGAGCCCGCACTCCAGGCGGCGAGCACCACGCGGCGCCCCGCCTCGCGCCAGCGCGCGGCGAGCAGGCGGAATTCGTCGAACACCGAAGCGCCCGCCGGTCCCTGCGCCAGGATCGCGCCGGGCCGGCCGCCGGCCTCGACGCCGGCAGCACCATCCGGCTTGGCGAACGGCGAAAACCCGGTCGCCTGCCGCTGGACAAGGATCGCGGCGAAGCTGTTGCGGTCGAGATAAAGCAGTTCGGGCGCGATCGGCCGATACGGCAAATCCCCCGCGCGCGGCGGCGCGCGGCGCGCCTGGTAATGGTCGGCGATCATCTCGAACCGCGCCGAAGCCGCGTCCTCCGCCTGATGATCGAGGCTCACGGCGGCGGCCGGCGCGTAGTCGAAAATCGTCTCCATTTCGCCGCAGAACAACGGTGCGTAATGCTCCATGCCCGGCTGGCGCCGATGGTCGGAAATCGCCTCGTAGAGCGGGTCGCGTACCGAATCGGCGCCGAACATCTCGCGGAACGCGCCGCGAAACCGGCTGACCGAGTCGGCATCGAGCGGAATTTCCGACGCCGGGCGGAAGATCAGCGCCGCCACCGAAGCCCCGCTGCGCTGGGTGCCCGGATCGAACCGGCGCAGGCTCTCCACCTGGTCGCCGAACAGATCCATCCGAGTCGGCGCGGCCTCGCCCGCCGGCCAGACATCGACGATCCCGCCCCTGATCGCGAAATCGCCCGGCTCCATCACCGTGCCGACCCGGTGATAGCCATGGGCTTCGAGAAATCGCGCCAGCGCGTCCGGCGCGATCGTCCCGCCCGGCGCGATGGCGAGGCTCGCGTTTTTGAACTGCCCGCGCGGCGGGGTGCACTGCACCGCCGCGTTCACCGTGGTCAGAATGATGCGCTTGCATAGCGCGGGTTCCAGCAGCCGGGCCAGGGACGCGACCCGCTCCGCCATGATCGCCGGGTTCGGCGACACCCGGTCATAGGGCAGGCAATCCCAGGCCGGGAATGTCACGATCTCGGCGTCCGGCGCGAAAAACCCCAGCGCATCGGCCAATCGCGCCAGCCTTGCATCGTCGCGCGCGATATGCAGGACCGACCCCGCCTCGGCGGCGCGGCGGGCGATCAGGGCGGCGTCGAACCCTTCAGGCGCGCCGTAGACACTCAGCAGACTCATCGTCCCTGCTTGCCCTGCGCGACCTCGGCGGCCTGTTCCTTGATCTCGCGCAGCATCGGACTGTCTGCATGATCGGGGATCGGCAACCGTCCGGTCAGCCAGTCGGCCAGCTCGGTATCCGGGTGTTCCATCACCGCCTCGAACGCGTCGAGCATGGCATCGTCCATCGTCGCGATATGCTTATGCGCGAACCCGCCGATCATCAGATCGTTCTCGTATGTCCCCCGATGGGTGGCCCGATACAGCAGCCGGCGGTGGCGGAGCGGAAGCGCGTCGTTCGAGTCAGCATTCATGATGGGTTGCGATATAGAGCGAGGCCGCGCCACTGTCAGCCCGTGACCCCCGAATCCATCGATTCGCTGCGCGCGCCTCTGACCAGCCTGCCCGGCATCGGGCCACGGCTCGCCGCCCTGCTCGCCCGCGCGGTGGGCGGCGACACGCTCCGCGACCTGCTGTTTCATCTCCCGGAACATTTTATCGACCGGCGCGAGCGGTTTTTGCTCCGCGACGCCAAACCGGGCAGCATCGGCACCTTCACCGTCGAAGTGGTCGGCCACGAGGCGCCGTCACGCAAATCCCAGCCGCACCGGGTCGTCATCCGCGATTCCAGCGGCTTCGGCGAGGTCGTGCTGTTCCATCCCGGCCGCCTCGTGCAATTCCCGGTCGGCGCGAAACTGCTCATCTCCGGCAAGGTCGAACGCTACGCCGACCGGATTACCCTGCCGCACCCCGATTACGTGGTTCCCGTCATGCAGGAAGCCGCGCTGCCGATGATCGAGCCGGTCTGGCGCCTCACCGCCGGGCTCTATCCGCGCGTGGTCGCCCGCGCGATGGCAGCCGCGCTCGCCCGCCTGCCCGATCTGCCGGAATGGCAAAACCCGTCCGTCCTGCGCCAGCGCCATTGGCCCGGCTTTGGCGACGCGTTGCGCGCGCTGCACGCCCCCGCCGCCATTCCTGACGACAAACCGGCGCGACGCCTCGCTTATGACGAATTGCTGGCGCGCCAGATCGCGTTCGCCCTGATCCGCCGCCGCAGCCGCAAGCGTCCCGGCCGCGCCTTCACCGGCAAGGGACATTTACGGGCGGCCGCCCTTGCCCGCTTCGGATTTCCGCCTACCAACGCCCAAGCGGCGGCCCTGGCGGAAATCGACGCCGATCTCGCCGCGCCGCACCGGATGCTGCGCCTGCTGCAGGGCGATGTCGGCTCCGGCAAAACACTCGTTGCGGCCCTCGCGATGCTTCGGGTGGTGGAAGCCGGCGCACAGGCCGCCCTGCTCGCCCCCACCGAATTGCTGGCACGCCAGCACCACGCCACGCTTTCGAAACTCTGCCCGGTTCCGGTCGCCCTGCTCACCGGCTCATTGAAGACCGCCGAACGGCGCAAAATCCTCGCCGGGCTCGCCGACGGCGCGATTCCCATCATCATCGGCACCCATTCGATCTTTCAGAAATCGGTCGAATTCCACGATCTCGGCCTCGCCGTCATCGACGAACAGCACCGCTTCGGCGTCGAACAGCGCTTCGCCCTCGGCGCCAAGGGCGAGGCCACCGACATGCTGGTGATGACCGCGACGCCGATCCCCCGCACCCTCCTCCTCTCGCACTGGGGCGAAATGACCGTCAGCCGGATCGCCGAAAAACCCGCCGGCCGCACACCGATCCGCACCACCCTGCACCCGCTCGACAAGATGGCCGATATCACCGACGCGATCGCGCGGATGATCGCGCGCGGCGGGCGGGTCTACTGGGTCTGCCCGCTGGTGTCGGAAAGCGAAATGCTCGACATCGCCGCCGCCGAATTGCGATTCGCAGCACTCGCCGAGCGTTTTTCCACCCGCGTCGCCTTGGCCCACGGCCGTCAACCCATAGACATCCGCGCCGCCGCCCTGGCCGGCTTCGCTTCGGGCAAGACCGACATCCTGGTCTCCACCACGGTCATCGAAGTCGGAGTCGATGTGCCAGAAGCCAATGTCATGGTGATCGAACACGCCGAACGCTTCGGCCTCGCTCAGCTTCACCAGTTGCGCGGGCGGGTCGGACGCGGTGCGGCGGCAAGCTACTGCCTGCTGCTGCAAGATGCGGATCTCACCAGAACCGCCCGCAAGCGCCTTGCCATCTTGCGCGAAACCGAAGACGGTTTCCGCATCGCCGACGAAGATTTCCGCCTCCGCGGCGGCGGTGACGTTCTGGGCGCCAGACAATCCGGCCTGCCCGGCTACCGCCTCGCCGACGCCGAACGCGATTCCGATCTCATCTCCATGGCCCATAAGGACGCCGCCATGCTGCTCGACTCCGACCCGACCCTGACAACGCCGCGCGGTCAGGCCGCCCGAACCCTGCTCCGCCTGTTCGATCAGGCCCGCGCCATCCGCGCCCTGGCGGCTGGCTGACGATGGTCTCGCCGGTTTCGCAGGGGCTCCGCCCCTGCACCCCGCTAAGGGCTGAGCCCTTAGAACCCGTTAGTTTCGGGCTTTGGTGGGCGGGGCTGGCAAGCACGACGAGCCCATTCTGGCCCCGCCCGCCAAAGCCCGCATTTATGGATTTCAAAGGCTCCGCCTTTGATGAGGGATGCAAGGGGGCAACGCCCCCTTGCGACATCAGCGGGGGTCAATCACCATGAGCCGCGAGTATCCTGATGCGCCGAGGGTCGGGGTAGGCGTGGTGGTGCTGCGCGGCGAATCCGTGCTGCTGGTGCGGCGCGGGCAGAAGCCGGCTCTGGGGGCGTGGAGCCTGCCGGGCGGCGGGCAGGAGCTGGGCGAGACGGCGGAAGCCACCGCGCGGCGGGAATTGCTGGAGGAAACCGGGCTCACGGTCGGGCCGCTGGTGCTGGCCGGAAATGTGGATTCGATCCATCGCGACGCCGGCGGAAGGGTGCAGTTTCATTACACCATTCTCGATTTCGCGGCGCGTTATGAGGGCGGCGCCGCACGCGCGGGCGGCGATGTGACCGATATCGCCTGGGTTTCGGAGCCGGAGTTCGACGCTTATGATTTATGGTCCGAGGCGCGGCGGATCATCGCCGCCGCGCGACTAACATTAGGTCAGAATAGATGACGTTTGTTTCACGTGAAACAAAGGCACCAGACCGGACCTAAATTCTTGAAAACTGGAAGTCATTGATTTGGCGCGCAGCCGCCACGCCAACCCTGCGCGCGATATCGTTCAGCCCTGCGGCCTTCCGGTATCACATGAACAATTTCTTGTCCTGCTTCATGCCGGCATAGAGCGAGGCGACCCATTTGCCGTAGCCGTTGTAGATTTGCGTCGGCGCGACCTGGCCGGTGCCGATGATGCGTTCGCGCGCCTGGCTCCAGCGCAAGGTCGGGTATTTCGGGTTCACGTTGGCCCAGAACCCATACATGTCCGGGCTGGTCTGCTGCCAGAAGGTTTTCGGCTGGTCCTTGACGAATTCGATCCGCACGATCGATTTCGCCGATTTGAAGCCATATTTCCACGGCAGCACCGCGCGGATCGGCGCGCCGTCCTGCTTGGGCATGGGCTGGTGATAGAGCCCGGTGCCGACGAAGGCGAGTTCGTTCGTCGCTTCCGCCATGGTCAGCCCCTCGTGATACGGCCAGGGAAAAAACGGAATGGCGAGGCCGGGCATCACCTTTTGATCGGCGAGCGTGGTGAAGCGGAGGAAATTCGCGGACGATAAGGGCTTGGCGATTTTGACCAGATCGCTCATCGCGAAGCCCTGCCAGGGCACGGTGATCGACCAGGCTTCGACGCAGCGATGGCGGTAGATGCGGGTTTCGGTTTTGACCTTTTTCATCAGGTCGTCGAACGAGATTGTGAAGGGTTTTTCCACCAGACCGTCGATTTTGACGGTCCAGGGTTCGGTGGGCAGTTTCTGCGCGGCGCGCCAGATGTCTTTCGAGAGGCCGAATTCGTAGAAATTATTGTAGGTTTCGACGTTTTTTTTCGGCGTGAGCGCGCGGCCGGGGTCGAAGCGCAGCGCTGAGGGCGAATAGCCCTGGGGCGGTGGTACATCGGCGGCGAGCGCATCGCCGATGCCGCCGAAACCGAGCGCGGCACCACCCATGACCGCGATCGCCGCGCGGCGGTTCAGGGCGAAGGCTTCCGGGGTTGCCGCCGCTTCGGGCAGATCCCAGTCGCGTTTGCGGATCAGGTGCATGGTTGTTCTCCTTGGCGGTTACTTTAGTCTATTCCGCGATGCCCGCGCATCACGCCGGCGTGTTCTCGCGCCGATGTCAATTGATCCTGAACGAGGCCGCATGACCGCTCCTTCAATCGCAAGGCTTATCGATGTCATGGCGATGCTGCGCGACCCTGTCGCTGGCTGTCCGTGGGATCGGGAGCAGGATTTCGCATCCATCGCCCCCTATACGGTCGAGGAGGCCTATGAGGTTGCAGATGCGATCGTGAAAAACGATCCATCCGCGCTGCGCGACGAGTTGGGCGACCTGCTGTTCCAGGTGGTGTATCACGCGCGGCTCGCCGAGGAGCGCGGCTGGTTCGATTTCGAGCGTGTGGCGGCAGGGATTGTCGGGAAAATGATCCGCCGGCATCCGCATGTGTTCGGCGATGCCGATGCGCGGGACGCGGCGGCGCAGACCAGCGCGTGGGAGGCGGACAAGGCGCGGGAACGCTCCCTGCGCGCCTTGCCCGGCGTGCTGGACGGCATCGCGACCACGATTCCCGCGCTGCTGCGGGCGAAGAAACTGACGGCGCGGGCGGCGCGGGTCGGGTTCGACTGGCCGGATGCCGAGGCGGTGCTCGACAAGCTCGACGAGGAGATCGCGGAACTGCGCGTCGAACTGCCGGGCGGCGATGCGGACCGGATCGAGGACGAACTGGGCGATCTGTTCTTCGTGATGGTCAATCTGGCGCGCAAGCTCGGGGTGGATGGCGAGGCGGCGCTGGCGCGGGCCAACGCGAAATTCGAGCGGCGGTTTCGCGGGGTCGAAGCAGCCTTGGCGGCGCAAGGGCGAACGCCGGATCAGGCCGGTCTCGATGAGATGGAGGGGTTGTGGCGGACGGTGAAGGCGGCGGAATGATGGGCAAGCTGGCGCGCTGCGGCTGGGCCGAGGGCGATGCGGTGATGGAAGCCTATCACGACCGCGAATGGGGTATTCCGGTGCGCGACGGCCGCGCGCTGTGGGAAATGCTCATGCTGGAAGGGTTTCAGGCCGGGCTGTCGTGGCGGACGATTTTGCACCGGCGGGAGGGGTTTCGCGCGGCGTTCGCGGGGTTCGAGCCGGAGATCGTCGCTCGGTTCGGACCGGACGATGTGGAGCGGTTGATGGGCGATGCGCGGATCATCCGCGCGCGGGCGAAGATCGAGGCGACGATCGGCGGGGCAAAAGCCTATCTGGCGATGCGGGATTCCGGCGAGGATTTCGCGGAATTCGTCTGGGGCATGGCGGGCGGCGCGGCGATAAGGGGCGACGGGGTCACGGCGCCGACAAACACGCCGTTATCGCACGCGATTTCGGCGGCGCTGAAGGCGCGCGGCTTCAAGTTTTGCGGGCCGGTGATCGTCTATGCGTGGATGCAGGCGGTGGGGATCGTTGACGACCACGCGGCGGGGTGCTTTCGCCGAAGCGCTACTCCTTGACGTAAATGCCGAGATTGAGCCGGTGGGACTGGGTTTTGTTGACGTAGATTCCGTAAAATATCGCGAGGATCAGGCCAAGCAGGGTGAGCCAGCCGAAGCTGTTATAGGGGGCGGGCTGGCCCGGCTCGACGATCGACCAGAGCGGGATGATATAGGCCAGGATGCCGAGAACCGGCAGAACCACGTGGGTAAAGACCGAGAATTCGGCGGGATATTCCCGCTTGAAGTAGATCGGCAGGCCGATATTCACCAGGATATAGACCAGGATGAGCGGGATGGTGCCGATGGTGCCGAGCCAGTTGAAGGCGTTGATCGGGCCGTAGACGCCGCCGAGAACGACGGCGACGATGGTACAGCCGATGCCGACGAACAGGATCGCGGCCGAGGGTGTCCGATGACGGGGGTGAATCCGGGCCATCCAGTCCGGGAACAGGCCCTCGCGGCCGAGATTGAAGAAAATCCGTGCGCCGGCATTGGTCGAGGCGAGCAGAAGGGCGAGCGTGCTGGTCAGACCGGCGAGATACATGACGAACACGAAGCCGCCGAAATTCAGCCCGACCGCCGAGATCATCGGGAAGTCGGTATGGGCGAGGGCTTTCGTGTCGAACCGGAATCCGACGACGGTTGACCAGGCGCAGAAGACATAGGCAAAGGTTGCGAAAATCGCCGCGGCGAACACGGCTTTTCGGATGGTCGCATGCGGGCGCTGAGCTTCCTCGGCCATTGCCGCCGCATTGCTCGCGCCGATGAACGGATAGACGGCGAGCGGAAAGGCGAGGCCGATGCCCTTGAGTCCCGAACTGAAGGAGGAGAACGAGAACGGACGGAAATTCACGAAATGCGGATTGAGGATCACCAGCGCGGCGCCGGAACCGAACAGGATCACGAGTTCGAAGATGAACAGCGAGATCGCCATTTTAGATGAAATCACCACGCCCCTTATGCAGAACAGGATGGTCAGCGCGGCGAAGATCAGGGTCAGCACGACGAAATTCACTTTGATGCCCATGAACTTGTCGAGCATGATCATGGTCCAGTTGCCGATGACGACATAGACCGAGGCGAGCGAGACGATCCAGGAAAACGCGAAGAAGACACCGATCGAGGCGCCGACGTAATCGCCGAAGGTGCGCGACACGAAGCAGGTGTAGGAGCCGGCGCTGGGGCATTTGCGCGAATATTCGGCGGTGCTGTTGACGTGAAAGATCGTCGCGACGCCGGCGATCACGAACAGCAGCGGCGCGCCGAGGCCGACGGTCGCGACGATGAGGCCGATCGTGGTGAAGGCGCTGTAAGCCGGCGCCATGTTGGCGAGCGACAGGCCGGTGAGTTCGACGAGGTTGAGGGAGCCCTTTTTCAGGGATTGCGCCGGCGCGGATGTTGCCTGCTCACTCATGACGATGTGCCTCCTGACTGAAGATTCCATCGACCCGTGCGGGTCGTTTGACGGTCGGTCAGGATTGGTGCGGGCTGTAGCCGATCCGGGCGCAGAGGATCAGCAATTCGCCCCTCCGGTCATGCACCGGGGGCGCGATCGGTCGTTCATGCAGCCTGCATCCGATCATCTGGCACCTGGAAAGCAGAAATTGCCGCAACTCGCGAAATAATTGTGCCAAGAGGAGCGATTCCCGTCAATAAAAATTCGCGGACGGGCGGTGATGGGGTTTGTGGGTCAGGCGTCGTCGCGGCGCAGGGCGCGAAGAGCGGCTTTCGGTTCGCGGGCGAGGATGCGTATCAGCGTGATCGCCGCGCGGTCCATCTGCACCCGGTTCTGCTCCCAGTTGCGCAGGATCGCGACCGGATCGAGCGATGCTTCAACAAATTGAAAAATAATCGCCGCATCGCAACCCGCTACGATCAAACATCAAGTAGTTTCCTCGGCTTCGCCTTGCTCTCATCCATCAAACTCTGGATTCGGTTTGTCCATGCGGCCTAACTCAAGTTCAACGGTAGAGTTCAGAACGTTGAGATACAAGAACGTCAAGCCGATGTTGCAAAATCGAAAAGATTAAGCCGCTTCGCTGTCGAACAGCGCCTCGCGGAGCAGGTGCCAGCTTTCCTCGTCTTGGGCGGCGAGGATGCCGCCGTCAAGCTCGGCGGGACGCCAGGGTTCGCCGTCGGGTTTGCGGACATGACCGCCGGCTTCGGCGACGATCAGGGCGCCGGCGGCGTGGTCCCACGGCAGGGTGCGGCGCGACAGGGTCGCGTGGATGTGGCCCATCGCGATGGCGCGGTAGGTGGCGGCGGCGCAGCGCAGATTGGGCGTCTGGCCGAGTCTGGCCAGGTTGCGCAGCACGCGCGAGCGCTCGGGTTCTGACATGTATTGCCAGGAGACCGAGGCGATCGTCCGGTCGAGCGGCACAGGGTCAGCGACGCGCAGGCGCGTTGTCGCGCCGTCCCGGAGCAGCAGAAACGCGCCGCCTCCGGCGCGGGCAACCACGGTGTCATCGCGCAGCGGGTCGTGGATCAGTCCGGCGGTGGTCGTGCCGTTTTCGATCAGCGCGATCATCACGCCGAACAAAGGCAGACCGGCGGCGTAGTTCTGGGTGCCGTCGATCGGGTCGATCGCGAAGACGGGTTTTGGCTCCCGCACGCGATCGATCAGGGCGGGATCGGCGGAAACGGCTTCCTCGCCGATGATGGCGGCGCCGGGGAACAGGCGTTCGAGCCCCGCGATCAGCGCGCGTTCGGCGGCTTCGTCGGCGATCGTCACCGGGTCGAGCGGGCCGGCTTTGGTCCGCAGATCGGCCGGACCGATGCGGCCGAAGCGCGGCATGATTTCGGCACATGCAACGTCGCGCATCAGCGCCGCGATGGCGCGGATGTCGGCATCGCCGAGACTCACGAAGCGGGGGCCAGAATGGCGGGCGCGAAATCGTTCTCGAAGCGGGCGCGGTCCTCGGGCCGCAGCCGGACCGAGACGGTGATGCGATCCCCATCGTCTTCGCGCGCGGTGACTTCGCCGTGGCGATACAGCCAGGCGAGGATCGCGCCATTGGACGAAGGCAGCGCATAGGTCATCAGATGCATCGAGCGGGCGAGCCGCGCGTCGATCGCCGCGCGCAGCGCCGGCAGGTTCTCGCCGGACAAAGCCGAGACGGCGATGGCGTCGGTTTCAGGCAGGTCGCGATGGTCCGGCGGCAGAAGGTCGATCTTGTTGAGAACCTCGAAGCTGCGGTTCTGCCAGCCGGCGTCCAGCATCCCCGACGCGGCCATGTTGTCGAGCACGGCGATGACATCGGCGCGCTGGGCGGCGCTGTCGGGGTGTGCGGCGTCGCGGACATGGAGAATGATGTCGGCGGCGGCGACTTCCTCCAGCGTGGCGCGGAAGGCGGCGACCAGTTCGGTCGGCAGGTCGGAGACGAAACCCACCGTGTCCGACAGGATCGCCTGCCGGCCGGACGGCAGGACGATCAGCCGCATGGTGGGATCGAGGGTGGCGAACAACTGGTCCTCGGCCTGCACGGCGGCGCCGGTGAGCGCGTTGAACAAAGTGGATTTGCCGGCATTGGTGTAGCCGACCAGGGCGACCACCGGATAGGGCACGCGGTTGCGCGCGGCGCGATGCAGGGCGCGGGTGCGGCGAACATCGTCGAGGTCGCGCTTGAGCCGGGCGATGCGATCGGTGATCAGCCGCCGGTCCGCCTCGATCTGGGTTTCGCCGGGGCCGCCGAGGAAGCCGAAGCCGCCGCGCTGGCGCTCAAGGTGAGTCCAGGAACGGACCAGGCGCGAGCGCTGATAGGCCAGATGCGCCAGTTCGACCTGCAGCACGCCCTCGGCGGTGCGGGCGCGTTCGCCGAAAATATCCAGGATCAGACCGGTGCGGTCGATCACCTTGCAGTTCCAGGCGCGTTCCAGGTTGCGCTGCTGCACCGGGCTGAGCGCGGAATCGACCACGGCGACGCCGACCTCGGCCTCGGCGATGGCGGCGCCGATGCGCGCGACCTGACCCTCGCCGAACAAGGTGGCGGGCCGCTGGGAGCGGATTTGCAGAATGTCCCGGTGGGCGATGACCAGCCCGATCGAGGCGGCGAGGCCGATGGCTTCGGCGAGCCGTGCCTCGGCCTCGCGCAGGCGGTCGCGCCGCGAACCATGCTCCCAGGGGAGCAGGATGGCGGCGCGCTGGGGCGTCGCCTCGGTCGGCGCGGTCAAGCCTGATTACTCATCGTCTCGCTCCGCGTCGCCGCCGCGCGCCAGGCTGAGCGTGGCGGGGTTCTGCGCCGGGGCGGCTCCGGTCTCGGCCTTGGTCGCGTCGAACAACTGGATCGGTGCGCCCGGCATCACGGTGGAGATCGCGTGCTTGTAGACGAGCTGGGTATGCCCGTCGCGCCGGAGCAGCACGGAGAAATTGTCGAACCAGGTGATGACGCCCTGAAGCTTGACGCCGTTCACCAGGAACACCGTCACGGGGGTTTTGCTCTTGCGAACGTGGTTGAGGAAAACGTCCTGCACGTTCTGAGATTTTTCGGTGGCCACGTCGGAATCCTTATGTTCTTGTCGTCGCCCGGGCAAGCCGGGGGACGATGGTTGCGTTGGACAGCGCCAAGGCCGGAAACCTCGGCACCGGGAGTTTCGCGCAATCGCTTGCGTGGCACGAAAGCGGCTGCGCTTCGCCATTATAGCCTGATGATCGGGCGAAACCAGCCTCGGCGGCACGGGGTGGCGCACAAAGCCTGGCGGCGTGGCGGAACGACGACAGTTGCGTCAGCGTTGCCGGCGCTGTCGCCCGGCGACCCTCTCGTCGCGGCGCCAGTGGCTGGCGATCGCGGCATAGGTCAGGACCAGTTCGCGCCCGGCGCGCGGCAGGGTGATCCATGCATCGCCGCGCGTCCAGACCGCCGCGTCGTGCGCGGCGCGCGGATGGCGCTGCGCCGGGGCGATCGCCCGTTCGATCGGGATGGATTTGCCGTCCAGCACGATGGCGGTGAGCGCGATGCCGAGCCGGCGATGGTCGGATGAGGCGGGATCGGTCTCGGCCGGGACGAAACTGCCGGTGACCAGCTCGACCCGGCGCACCGGACGCGGCAGGGTGAAGCGCAGCGTGCCGGTTCTGCGCTCCGCCGGGGCGAGAATGATCGAATCGGCGCGCAGCCAGGGGGTGGTTTCGACGAGGGCGTAGCCGAGCTCCGCCTTGCGCGCGGCGAGGCGCGCGCGGATCGGCGCGAGAGCCGTGCCGCCAGTGATCAGCGGAGCGCAACCTTGAATTTCGCGGACGATCTGCATCAGGTCGGGGTGCAGGGTGACGGGTTCGGCGGAATTCTCGAACAGGCCGCGATGGCCGGTGTCGAGAAAGCTTTCGGCGGCCGCACCCTCGGCGAGCAGAATGTCGTGGCGGTCGAGTTCGACATGGTAATAGGTGACGCGCGCGCAGTCGTGCTCCTGGGCGATCAGCACGCCATCGGCGATGTCCTTCGCCTGGACCAGGGCGCCGTCGAGGAACAAGGCGTGGTCGGGCGAGACCAGGAGATCGCGCGCGGGCACGCCATCCGCCAGGGCGCCCGCCGCGATGCGGATCGGCCGGGCGCGCTCGGGGTTCGGATGCCTGCGGAAATCGAGGCTGCGATGGCCGATCCAGACGATTTTTTTCTCCGCGCCGGAGGCGGTGCGGACGATATCGCCGGCGGCGAGGTGCTCCACCGGAATCTCGCCACGCGGGGTCGCGATGTTTGTGCCGGCCGCGAAACAGGGCGGGTTGATCGTGCCGCTGGCGGTGATGACGGCATCGACAACGGTGGTGCTGCCCGCCTCGAAGGTGGGGGTGATGGTGAGGGTGGCGTTCAGCGATTTGACGCCGAACAACGCCTCGTCGATCGATTCGAGATAGGGGCCGGCGAGCGACTGGAGCGTGGCGCCGAAAAGTGAATTGAAGAGCGGATTATTGGTCGTGATGGTGTTGCCCGGCTCGACGTAGACGATCACCCCGGCACTCGTCAGCGAGGCGATATCGGCGTCGAAGGTCGCGTTGTTCTGCACCGAACTCGGCGCCTTGTCGAAATTGGCGTAATCCTGTTCCAGATTGGCCAGGATGATCGTGTCGCCCGGCGCGAAATTGTCGATATTGCCGCCGAGATAGGTGGCGACGACATTCGTGGTCGACGGGCCGTAGTGCAGGGCGCCCGGCTCGATCAGCAGAACCCCGCTATCGGTGCCCTGATTGGTGAAGGTGATATTCCCGCTCAGCGACGTGGTCAGCGTAACGGTACCGCCCGGCGTAATCGTGGATCCCGACATCGCCCGTCTCCTCGGATTATGCCGGTTATTATCACGATCTCGCGACGATCCGTCAATGATTATAAAGAGACGAAATAGAAAAAATCAAGGCTGTAACAACCTAAACGATAAATCCACCGCCCAATACACGCGTGCCGTCATAGACCACGCAGGCCTGACCGGGGGCGGCGAGCGCGGAAGTGTCGAGAGTCGCCACGCCGCTCAGCGCGTCGATCGTCGCCGGCCGCGGGGTTTCGCGCGCGCGCAGCTTCACCGCGGCGCGGATCGGTGCCTCGGGTGGGTCGATCAGCCAGTTCGCCTCGGCGAAGCGGACGGCGCGCGACCCGGCATCGCGCGGACCGACCACGATGCGCCGGCGCTCCGCGTCGATATGCGTGACCACCTGGCCGGATGCGGCGCCCAGGCGCTTCGCCTGCCCCACCGTGTAGCGGGCGATGCCGTCGTGCCGGGCGAGGACGGTGCCCTCACCGTCGACGATATCGCCGGGAAACGTTGCTTCGGGGCGCAATTTTCCGACGATATCCGCATAGGAGCCGGAGGGGACGAAGCAGATATCCTGGCTGTCGGGCTTTTCGGCGACTGGCAGTCCCATCCGCGCGGCCTCGGCGCGGACCCGCGCCTTGTCCGGCATCGATCCCAGGGGGAAACGGGCAAACGCAAGCTGCGCTTGCGTCGTGGCAAACAAAAACCAGGACTGATCGCGCGCTTCGTCGGCGGCGCGGTGCAGTTCGGGGCCGTTTCGGCCATCCTCGCGGCGGACGTAATGGCCGGTCGCCAGCGCCTCGGCGCCGAGATCGCGCGCGAGGCCGAGAAGATCGCCGAATTTGAGGTGCTGGTTGCAGCGCACGCAGGGCACCGGGGTTCTGCCGCCGGCGTAGGACTCGGCGAAATCGCCGATCACCCGTTCGCGGAACGCGGCCTCGGCGTCGATCACGTAATGGGCGATGCCGAGCCGGTCGGCGACGTTGCGGGCGTCGTGGATGTCCTGGCCGGCGCAGCACGCGCCCTTGCGGCCCGACGCGGCGCCGTGGTCGTAGAGCTGGAGCGTGACGCCGATCACCTCGTGCCCGGCCTCGTGCATCAGCCCGGCGACCACCGAGCTGTCCACCCCGCCCGACATGGCGACGACGATACGCATGGTTCAGCCGAACTGGGCGTTGCGCACGCCGGCGGGCAGCCGCACGACCAGCCCGTCGAGCGCCGGGGACATCACGATCTGACAGCCGAGGCGCGAGGTCTTTTCCAGGCCGAAAGCGAGGTCGAGCATGTCCTCCTCGTCCTCGGACGCTTGCGAGAGCCTCGCGTACCAGTCGGGATCGACGATGACGTGGCAGGTCGAGCAGGCGAGCGAGCCTTCGCAGGCGCCTTCGATGTCGATGCCGTGCTTATGCGCGATCTCCAGCACCGACAGCCCGATCGGCGCATCCACGGTGCGGCGCGTGCCATCGCGCTCGATGAAACTCATGCTCGGCATCGACAATCCTTAAATGATGGCGGGCTCTGCGACCGCCCGTGCTTCGGGCGACGTAGAGAAACCCTCCCGCTTGCGCAAGGCGCGCGCGGCGAGGCGCCGATATGCGGCGAGAAAACGCGCCGGGGCGGTGTCGCTCGCGTTCCAGGGCAGGGAAACCCGGATCGCGCAGCCGGCCAGCGCGCCGAGCCCCATCGCGTCCAGGACATGGCTGCGCGCGACCTTGCCCGAGGAACAGGCCGAGCCGGCGGAGACGCAGATTCCGTCGAGATCGAGCGCGATCACCTGGGTTTCGGCGGAAAGCCCCGGCAGGGCAAGACAGGTCGTGTTGGGCAGGCGCGGCGCGTCGGCGCCGACCGCGATGGCGCCCGCCTCCCGCGCGCCCGCCTCGATCGCGTCGCGCAAGGCGGCGAGCCGGGCGACATTGCCGAGCTGGGCCGTGTCCAGGGCGGCGGCGAAACCGGCGATCGCCGGCAGATTCTGGGTACCGCCGCGCCGGCCCCGCTCCTGCCCGCCGCCCCGGATCAGCGGCGCCAGCGCATCGGCATGGGCGGGGGCGACCAGCAGGGCACCCGCGCCTTTCGGGCCGCCGAGCTTATGCGCCGAGATCGCCACACTTGCGGCGCCCAACGCGAGGTAGTCGTAATCGAGCCGGCAAGCCGCCTGCACCGCATCGACATGCAGGATCGCGCCATGGGCGGCGCAGAGTGACGCGGCCTCGGCGATCGGGTGGATCACTCCGGTCTCGTTGTTCGCCGCCATCAGGCAGACCAGGGCGCCGTTTTGCCGAGCAAGCAGGCGGTCGAGCGTGGCGAGGTCGATCGTGCCGTCGGCGTTGACCGGGATTGTCGTGGCATTGGGCGCGGCGGCGCGCACCGCGTCGTGCTCGGTGGCGCCGATCAGGATCGGGCGATTTGAGCCTAATCCATGGATCGCCATGGCATCGGCCTCGGTCGCCCCGGAGCAGAACACCACATCCTGGGGCCTTGCGCCGAAATGCCGAGCGATCGCCGCGCGCGACTTTTCCAGCAGACTCCGCGCCGCGCGGCCCTCGGCGTGGACCGAGGCCGGGTTGCCGACGCGATCGAGGGCGGCGATCAGCGCCGCGCGCGCCGCCGGGCGCAACGTCTCGGTAGCGTTGGCGTCGAGATAGAGCGGCTCAGCCCCGGCGAACGGCGTCATCGGCGCTCGATTCGCGCGATTCCGCGCTTCTATCTGATTTGCGCGATTCCGCGCGGGCAACCCGTGCCTCCAGATCGGTCAGTTCAGAGCGCAGCGTGTCGATTTCGTGCAGCAGCGGATCGAGGCAGGGGTCGCACGGCGTGCCGTAGGGGTCGAACCGCACCTTCGGCCGCTGGCCGGCCGGCGCACGCTCGATCGGGCGATCGACCGGCCGCGCCGGGATGCCGACCACCGTGGTGTTCGCCGGCACCTCGGCCACCACCACCGCATTGGCGCCGATCCGGGCGTTGTCGCCGATGCGGATCGCGCCCAGCACCTTCGCGCCGGCGCCGATGATGACGTTGTCGCCCACCGTGGGGTGGCGCTTGCCGGTTTCGCTCGACGTGCCGCCCAGGGTGACCTGATGATACAGATAGACATCGTCGCCCAGTTCGGCGGTCTCGCCGATCACCACGCCCATGCCGTGGTCGATGACGCAGCGCCGGCCGATCACCGCCCCCGGATGGATCTCGATCCCCGTCACCATCCGGCTGAAATGCGACACCATGCGGCCGAGCAGGCGCAGCCGCCTGGTCCAGAGCGCGTGGGCCAGGCGGTGCCACATGACCGCGTGCAGCCCCGGATAGCAGAGCAGAACCTCGATATCCGAACGCGCGGCAGGGTCGCGCTGGCGGTAGGTCTGGATGGTCTCACGCAAAAACATGCGGGTCATGCGACATTTCCGTAGGAAAACTCAGGACGATGCAGTATAGTTTGTGACCTTATCGTTGGTTGGCCGGCAAGGGCGGCGAAGCGGAACAAAGTTGCGCGCCGAGGGCGCGGCGGGCGTATCGATCGCCCGATGGCGGTTCGGCAGCGCCCTTTTTGGACGGATTGACGATACTGGTTCGAACGATACGGGTCCAGACGCATAGGATCACAGGAGAGTAGGTATGCAGGCCAGGCCGGTCAATAATGGGTCGATGATGATTATATGTCGAATCGAAAGACCGGCCACGGAGATGCACGGGATCTAGGAAACCGTGATCGAGGACATGATCGGCGGCAAGCCGGGCCGGTGGGGATGCGCCACGAGAGTCGATGGCGCGGGCCGGCGTTTCCGCCGTTGTCTATCCTGATATGTCGGGAGCATGGGACAGGGTGGTTGCCCTGGCCGATTTTCGTCAGTCGCGAGTGAGAAAGAGTTCAATAAGACGATGCCTGAAGTGATGTTTGCCGGGCCGGATGGCCGACTTGAAGGACGCTACCACCATGCCAAGGAGCGCGGCGCGCCGCTTGCGCTGGTGCTGCACCCGCATCCGCTGCATGGCGGGACGATGAACAACCGCGTCACCTATACGATGTATCAGGTGTTCCAGCGGCTCGGCTTTTCGGTGATGCGGTTCAATTTCCGCGGCGTCGGGCGCAGCCAAGGCAAATACGACGGCGGCATGGGCGAGATCAACGACGCCGCCGCCGCGCTGGACTGGATGCAGGCGCTCAACCCCGGCCATGGCGGGCTGTGGATTTCCGGCTATTCCTTCGGCGCCTTCGTCGGTATGCAATTGCTGATGCGCAGACCCGAGGTTTCCGGCTGGATCAGCGTGGCGCCGCCGGCGGCGCATTACGATTTCGGCTTTCTCGCCCCCTGCCCGTGCGGCGGGCTGATGATCCATGGCGACGCCGACGAGCTGGTGCCCGAAGCCTCGGTGCGCAAGCTGGTCGACAAGCTCAACACCCAGAAGGGCGTTTCGGTCGATTACCGGATTTTTGCGGGCGCCGACCACGTGTTCGCGCATCACGCGGACGCGATCGGCGCGGCGGTCGAATCCTATGTCAGCGGCGAGATCGCCCGCAAGCATATGGCGCTCGCCGCCGACTAACCGTTTTTCGGGCCGGATATTCCGTTTCAAGGCAAAACCCCGGCCGGATCGGCCGGGGTTTTTTGTGTCTCGCGCCAGATCTCTCTCGATGGCACGCAACCGGCAGCCTGCTGCTCGGCAGCGAAACCGTCGTCGCCGGGGCGTCGCGCGCGGCCAGAAACCTTGTGAAACCGCACGAGATGTCGGAAGCATGGGCGCGGTATCGGCAACAGGGGGCAAAAGGCTCATGCGGACGGCGTTGATTACCGGCGTGACCGGGCAGGACGGCGCGTATCTCAGCGAATTCCTGCTGAACCAGGGGTATCGGGTGGTGGGCGTGATGCGCCGCTCGGCCTCGTCGGACGTGATCGGCGAGCGGCTGCGCTGGCTCGGCGTGCTCGACAGGATCACCCTGGTCGAAGGCAACCTGACCGATCTGGGCAGCCTGATCCGCATCGTGCAGACCCATGAGCCGGATGAGGTGTATCATCTCGCGGCGCAGAGTTTCGTCGCGACATCGTGGCAGCAGCCGGCGCTGACCGGGCTGGTGACCGGCCTTGGGGCGGTGACCATGCTGGAGGCGGTGCGGATCGCGCGGCCGGACGCGCGGTTCTATCAGGCGTCGTCGTCCGAGATGTACGGCAAGGTGCAGGCAACCCCGCAATCGGAGACGACGCCGTTCTATCCGCGCAGCCCCTATGCCGCGGCGAAGCTCTACGCCCATTGGATGACGGTGAATTACCGCGAGAGCTTCGGGATGCACGCCTCCTCCGGCATATTGTTCAACCATGAAAGCCCGCTGCGCGGCATCGAATTCGTCACCCGCAGGATCACCCACGGCGTCGCGCGGATCGTGCTGGGGCTGACCGATCATCTGACCCTCGGCAATCTGGACGCGAAGCGCGACTGGGGCCATGCGCGCGACTATGTGCGCGCGATGTGGCTGATGTTGCAACAGGACCAGCCGGACGACTACGTGATCGCGACCGGGCGGACCGCGAGCGTGCGCGAATTCTGCGACCTGGCGTTCGGGGCCGCCGGGCTGCGTGCGGCGGACCATGTGCGCACCGATGCGGCACTGCTTCGCCCGGCCGAGGTCGAGATGCTGCTGGGCGATCCATCCAAGGCGCGCGAGGCGCTGGGCTGGCAGGCGGAAGTGACGCTCGAACAGCTTGCCGCCGAGATGGTAGAGGCGGATATCGCGCGGCTGAAGGCGCGCCGTTAATGGCGTCGCCCGCGCGCATTCTGGTCACCGGGGCGGACGGCTTCGTCGGGCAATATCTCACGGCGGAGCTGGAAGCGCGGTTTCCCGAGGCCGCGTTATGCGCCGACCGATTCGACGTCGCCGATCGCGCGGCGGTGGCGCAGGCGGTTGCATCGTTCAGGCCGGATGGCTGCGTGCATCTGGCGGGAGTCGCCGCCGTGCCGGACGCGCGGCGCGACCCCGACCGCACCTTCGCGGTCAATCTCGGCGGCACGCTCAACCTCGCGCGGGCGATTCTCGATGATGTGCCGGAATGCCGGCTGATCTATGTGAGCAGCGCCGAATGCTATGGCGCGAGTTTCCGCGCGGGCGCGGCGCTCGACGAGACGGCGCCGCTCGCGCCGCAGAACATCTATGCGGCGAGCAAGGCGGCGGCCGATCTCGCGCTCGGCGCGATGGCGGCGGAGCAGGGATTGCGGGTGATCCGGTTCCGGCCGTTCAACCATACCGGGCCGGGGCAGTCGGAAGCCTTCGTGATCCCGGCTTTCGCAGCACAGATCCGGCGCATCGAGCAGGGCGAGCAGGAACCGGTGGTGCGGGTCGGCAATCTGGAGCCGGAGCGCGACTTCCTTCACGTGGCCGATGTGGTGCGCGCCTATGCGCTCGGCCTCGCGCGGTTCGACGACTTGCCGAACGGCTCGGTGTTCAATCTCGCTTCCGGGACGCCGCGCCGGATCGGTGACATTCTGGCCGGGATGATCGCCCGCGCCTCGGTGCCGATCCGCGTCGAGGTCGATCCCGCGCGGCTGCGCCCGGTGGATATTCCCCGCGCGGTCGGCGATGCCTCGGCCGCACGGAAGGCGCTGGGCTGGCGGCCCGAGCACGGGCTCGATTTCGTCAGTCCGCCCGAATAGATCCGGTGGTCATGGCTTCTGCGAGCCTATCGGCGATCGCCTGATCTTCCCTGGACGTGAGCCCGCTGATGCCGATGGCGCCGATGATGTTTCCGTTGGCATTCCTGATGACATTGCCGCCGGGGAGAGCGGTGAGGCGCGCATCGCAGAAATATCCGGGCTGGATGTGTTCGCGATGGATGCGCTCCAGAAACGCCGCCGTGCTCACACCCATGCGCGCGGCGCTATAGGCTTTGCCCTGGGCGATATCGATGCTGCGCAGCGGCGCGCCGTCGGCACGCAGGAAAGCGATGAGAGTTCCATCGGCGTCGCAGACCGCAACGCAGATCGGCCGCTGCCGGTATTCGGCATGAGCCGTCTCGATCGCGGCGGTCGCCAGGGTCCGCGCCGTTCGAACATCGAGCCTATCCATGAGCGGGTGGCTGGCCGAGGCGGTCGATATCGGCGGTGGTGATCGTGTCCTTGACGATGAAAATATAGGACGCGGCGGAGACGATGCAGACCACGGCGCCGACCACCAAAGCGAGCACGAAGGATTTGGTGCCCTGGACGATCAGCCCTGTCACCGTCGGCGCCAGCGCGCCGCCGAGATAGCCGCCGAAATTCTGCATCGCACCGACCGAGGCGGTGAGATTCTGCGGAACCGCCACCGAACTCAGCGCCCATGAGCAGGTGCTCGTGATATAGAGCAGGAAGATCGCCGCCGAGATGAAAGCGATCGCGAGATTGTTGCTGGTGACGTAGGCGGCCGCCACGGTGAACCCCGCCGTGCCGATCAAGGCGAGGCCCGCGGGATATTTCCGGCTGTTGACCGCGGTGAGGCCGCGACGGACCAGGACATCGGCGAGGTAACCGCCGCACAGCGACCCGATAACGCCCCAGAGGAACGGAATCGCCGCGGCGATGCCGGTATATTCCACGCTCATGTGCCGCTGGATTTCGAAATATCCCGGCAGCCAGGCGAAATAGATCCAGGTCATGTAGATGCAGCCGAAGAAGCCCAGAATCATGCCCCAGGTGGTGCGGAAGCGGAACAGCATCCGCCATTCGCGGAAGGTCATGTGGGTGCGCTGGTTGGGTGGGTCGCCCTCGGTGCGGTAGGCGATCTCTTCGGGCGTTAGTTGAATGTCGCGCGGGTTGCGGTAGATCGTGAACCAGATCGCCGCGAGGAGCAGGCCGACGATTCCCATCAGGATGAACATCCAGCGCCAGCCGAAACTCAGCATCAGTGCGGTCAAAATCGGCACCCCGATCGCGGTGCCCAACGGTCCCGCCGTGTTCCAAATCCCTGAGGACAAGCCGCGATCGCGCGGATTGAACCAGTCGCGGGTGACCCGGCTTGCCGAGGGAAATTGCGGCGCCTCGCCGATGCCGAGCGCGATGCGCGCCACATAGAACTCGCCGAAATTCAGGACGAGCCCACTGACCACCTGGGCAAGCGACCATAGAGCGAGGCCGATCGCGAGCAGCCGGCGCGGGCGGAACTTGTCCACCATCGCGCCCATCGGCAATTGCGCGAAGGCGTAGGACCACAGAAACGCCGAAAGCAGATAGCCCATATCGGCGATCGACAAGCCGAGATCCTTGCGGATCAGCGGATTGGCGACCGCCAGCGTCGCCCGGTCGATGTAGTTCACGCAACCGGAAATCACCAGCATGGTCAGGGCGGTGCGCTGGATCGATTTTATCCTGGGGGTCGCCGTGGTCGCCTGCGTGGTCGTTAGTGAACCGGACATTGCGTTTCCTCCCATCTTCGGTGTTTGTGGCTACAGATTTTCCGCCCGGCCGGTGAGGCTATTCATCGCGGCGATCACTCCGCCCGGCGTGTACGGCACACCGGCGGCATCGAACCCCATTTCGACCCCGGCCAGCGTGCCCATCAATGTCAGATCGTTGAAGTGGCCGAGATGGCCGATCCGAAAGACCGTTCCTTTGAGTTTGGCAAGGCCGGTTCCCAGCGACATGTCGAATCGGTCGAGCACGACGCCGCGGTAATGGTCGGCGTCGTATCCTTGCGGCATCATCACGGCGGTCAGCGCGCTCGAATATTCCCGAGGATCCGCGCAGAGAATGTCCATGCCCCAGGCGCGCACCGCCGCCCGCGTCGCCGCCGCGTGACGGTCGTGCCGGGCAAATACGTTAGCCAGCCCTTCCTCTTCCAGCATGGCGAGCGCCTCGCGCAGGCCGTACAGCAGATTCGTGGCCGGCGTATAGGGCCAGTAGCCGGTTCGGTTCGCCGCGATGATTTCCTGCCAGTCCCAATAAGATCGCGGACTGGCATTGGCGCGCGATGCCGCCAGCGCCTTGTCGGACACCGCGTTGAATCCGAGCCCCGGCGGCAGCATCAACCCCTTCTGCGAGCCGGCGACCGTGACATCGACGCCCCATTCGTCGTGCCGGTAGTCGATCGAGCCCAGCGAGGAAATCGTATCGACCAGAAACAGCGCCGGGTGGTTCGCCTGATCGATCGCACGCCTGATTTCGGGAATCCGGCTGGTTACTCCAGTTGACGTTTCGTTATGAACGACCATGACCGCCTTGATCGCGTGCCCCCGATCGTCGGCAAGTCTTGCGCCGATCGTGGCGGGGTCGGCGCCGTGGCGCCAATCTCCCGGCTGAAACTCGACACCGAGTTTCAGTTTTTCCGCCATCTTGCGCCATAGCGTGGCGAAATGACCGGTTTCCGCCATCAGCACTCTGTCGCCCGGCGACAGCGTGTTGAGGATCGCCGCTTCCCATGCGCCGGTTCCCGATGATGGATAGATCACCACCGGTTGAGCGGTCTGAAACACCCGCTTGCACCCGTCGATCACCGCAAGGCCGAGCCGCGCGAATTCCGGGCCGCGATGGTCGATCGTCGGCATGTCGATCGCCCGCAAAACCCGGTCCGGGACGTTGGTGGGACCGGGGATTTGCAGGAAATGCCGTCCGGTATGCAGGGTTGCGGGGGCTTCGTTCATTCGTGATCTACTCCGCGCCGAATTGCTGCGATGCCGGTTTCATCGAAAGTCCATCATTGGCGAATTCGTCATCGACCGGCTTGCCGCCGAGATAGCTCGCGAGAATCGAACCGATGATCATGTTCAGCAGCGCGTTCATCAGACAGGGCAATGCCGCGAAGGGTCCGAAATTGATGTTGGCCAGCACCGCGCCGAGGCCGGAATTGTAGATTCCGACATCGAACATGATCGCGCGGGAATGCGCTTCGTCGATGCGCAGAAATTTCGCCAGCGCATAGGCCACCGCGAGATTGACCATGCAGATGATCGAGGTCGTGACGGCGATGATCGGAATCCAGGACAGATTCTTCGCGATCGCCGGAGCCGCTGCCGCGACCAGGCCGAGCGCCAGGATATAGAGCAAGATCGCCGAAAGCATCGGCAGCACCGGCTGCACGGCCTGGATTCGCCGCGCCCCCAGCGTGGCGCGTGCGCCGATTCCCACGATCAGCGGCAGCAGCACGATTACCAGCATCTGGTGGAACAATGCGAAAAAGCTGACATGGACGTATTTATGCGCGAAGGCCGCGGTGAAGGCGGGCGTCAGCAAAGGCGACAGCAGCGTGTGGATGAAGGTCAGGCTGATCGCCAAAGGCACCGCGCCATGCGAGAGAAAGGTGAACAGGTTGGAGGTGACGCCCGCCGGCGTCGCCCCGTCCAGGATGGTGCCGGCGGCGAGCTGCGGCTGGCTGCTATAGACCAGGTGTGCAGCGACGATCGCCGCCAGCGGCACGGTGATCCATTTGATCAGAAAACCGGCGATCAGGGTTTTCGGCCTGGTGAAGACCGGCTTGATCGACTCCACGCTCAGCGTCAGGCTCATCAGCAGAATGACGCCCGCCAGATCGTAGATCGTGTAGGGTGCCAGCCTGATGAAGAGATGCGGTGCAAGATAGCCGAGAATGCCGCAGACGACGAGCCAGACCGGCATCATCTTATTGAACAGGAAACGGGCGATATTCATGTTTCACTCCCATTGTTCTTTTATTCTTTTGTTCAGTCGACCGGACGGGCTGCGACGATGTTACCTGCCTCGCCAGTCCGGCTGTCGCTTGGTCAGGAACGCGTCCATCCCTTCGCGAAAATCCTCGCTCATGTAGCAGGTCAGAATGAGATCCTCCGCCGCGATGCGCGACAGACGGCCGATCCGGTCCAGTGCTTCCTTGGTGACGCGCAATGTCAGCGGTGCGTGGCCGGCGACGGTTTCGGCCAAGGCCGCTGCGCGTTCGAGCAGCTTTTCCCGGTTTTCCAGGACTTCGGATACGAGCCCGATCCGGCCAGCTTCCTCGGCGCCGATCAGGCGCGCGGTGAAAATCAGATCCTTCACGCGCGCCGGGCCGATCAGCGCCGCGAGCCGCGCGTAATTCGCGATCGACAGGCAATTGCCGAGCGTGCGCGCGATCGGAAAGCCGAACCGCGCATCCGCGCTCGCGATGCGCAGATCGCACACTGAAGCGATCGCCGCACCTCCCCCGGTGCAGGCGCCGCTGATCGCCGCGATCGTCGGCACCCGGCACGCTTCGAGCGCTTTCAGCACGTCATCGATGCGCTGCTCGTAGGCGATCGCGTCCTCGGGGGTTTTGAAGGCGCGGAACTGGTTGATGTCGGTGCCCGCGGCAAACGCCTTGTCGCCGGCGCCGGCCAGGACCAGCGCCCGGATATCGTCGCTTTCATTCAGGTGGGTACAGATCGCGGCGAGCCGCTCGTACATTGCGAAGGTCAGCGCGTTGCGCGCGGCCGGGCGGTTGAAGGTGACATAGCCGATCCGCCCGCGCACCTCGTAAAGCAGATCATCGTCCTGCTCCGTCGCCGCGCTCATTCGGCGGCCTCCCGCCGGTCCTTCGGTCCCGCCTGATGCGCGGCACCCGCCGCGATCATCGCCGCGATCTCGGCATCCGAAAAACCGAGTTCGTTCAGAACCTCGCCGGTATGTTCGCCATAGACCGGCGCGGGGTGCCGCACGCTGCCCGGCGTTGCCGAAAACTTCACCGGCAGGCCGAGCGCGCGGGTGCGCCCGGCAACCGCATGATCGGTCTCGACGATCATATCGCGCGCCTTGGCCTGCGCATCCTGCGCCACCTGCTGCACCGTCAGCACCGGGCCGGCCGGCACGCCGGCGGCATCGAGCTCCGCGAGCCAGGCCGCGGCGGGTTTTTGCCGGAATAACGTCTCCAGCCGTGCCGCCAGCTCCGGCAGATGCGCCATGCGGCCGGCATTGTCGGCAAAGCGCGGGTCGGTTGCGAGATCGTCGGCGTGCAGGACCGCCAGCAGCCGCTTCCAGTTGCCCTCGTTCGCGGCGCCGACGGTGATCGGGTCGTCCTGAGTGCGAAACGCCTGATACGGCGCCATCAGCGGATGTCCCGAACCGAGCGGACCTGGTGCCGTGCCGGTCGCGAAGCTGATCGCCGCATGCCAGTACATATAGGTGATACCGGCTTCGAACAGCGAGGTATCGACCATCTGGCCCCGGCCGCTGACATGCCGGTGATTGAGCGCCGCGAGAATCCCCATCGCCGCGATGATTCCGGCGCTGATATCGGTGATCGGCGGCCCGACCTTCACCGGCGCGCGGCCCGGCGTTTCGCCGGTTACGCTCATCACCCCGCTCATGCCCTGGGCGATCAGGTCGAACCCGCCGCGATCCGCATAGGGGCCGGTGCGGCCGAAACCGGAAATGCTGCAATAGATCAGTCCGCGATTGCGCGCGTGCAGTGCGTCGAACCCGAACCCCATGCGGTCGAGCGCGCCCTTGCGGTAGTTTTCGATCAGCACGTCGCTGCGGTCGAGCAGCCTGAGCAGCGCATCGCGGCCCTGGGGCGATTTCAGATTCAGCGCGATGCCGCGCTTGTTCCGGTTCATCATCATGAAAGCGGCCGATTCGCCCGCGACCGAAGGCGGCACCGAGCGCCGCGTATCGTCGCCGCCCGGCAGTTTTTCGACCTTGACGACCTCGGCACCCATATCCGCCAGCATCATGCCGCAGACCGGCCCGGCCATGACGTGCGAAAGATCGACCACTTTCAGCCCGGCGAGCGGCCCGGAGTTTGATGGCATTGGCCGCGATCCGGCTTTTTTCATATGCGGCTTTCCTCAATTATGAATGCAAAACTGCCTGAATGAGCGGACATGTCAAGCGAAACTACCACAGATAACCAATTTTGAATGCAATTTTGCTATTCCGCGCCGAACGGCAAGCGGGTAAACAGCGAGGATGCTGCATGACGAGGTCGTCGCCCGAATCCGTGACCAATTGATCGAGGGGCGGATCGCGCCCGGCGCGCGCATCCCGGAGCGCGAGCTGTGCCAGACGCTGGATATCTCCCGCACCCCGCTGCGCGAAGCGCTGAAGGTTCTGGCCGCCGAAGGCCATGTCGTGCTTCTGCCCAATCGCGGCGCCCGCGCGGCGAAACTCACCCTCGCCGATGTCCGCGACCTGTTCGAGGTCTCCGCCGCGCTCGAATCAGCCGGCGGCGAGCTTGCCTGCCAGCGCATCACCGACGCCGAATTGGCGTTCATCGCCGCCCGGCACGCCGAGATGGAAGCGCATTACACGGCGCGCGACATGCGGGCTTATTACGCCTGCAACCGCGCGATTCACGAGGCGATCATGCGCGCCTCGGGCAATGCCGTGCTGATCGGCATCTATGAGAGCGTCAGCGCCCGCATCCGGCGCGCCCGGTATGTCGCGCCGATGACCGAGCCGCATTGGCGATCGGCGCTTCAGGAACACGCGGCGATGCTGAACGCACTCGAACGGCGCGACGGCCCGATGCTCGCGATGATCCTGAAAACCCATCTCCGCCACAAAGGCAGCGAGGTCGAGCGCGCCGGTTTCGCGACGCTGTAGCCGAACCCAGATCAGCGATCGGCGAGCGGGTACGGTTTCGCGTCGGCCGGGCCGATGATTTCGCGCATCGCGATGAGAGTGCGGAACGCCCGGACATTCGGATCGTCGTGGAACACCTCGCGAGCGAAGGCTTCATATGCCGCCATGTCCGTCAGCCGGAGCAGGAGAATGAAATCGGTCTCGCCGGTGACGTACCAGGCCTGCCGGATTTCGGGCCGGATGCGCAGCTTGCGGACGAAGGCGTCGAGTTCCGCCGATCCCTCCCGTTCCAGCGAGACGAGCACATGGATGGTGAGCGGCAGGCCGAGCACCGCGGGATGCACGACCGAAATATCGGCGGCGATCACGCCCTCGCGCCGGAGCCGGCGCAGGCGGCGCAGCACGGCACTTTCCGACAATCCGACCCGCTCAGCGAGGATGCGGGCTGGGGGCTGGTTGTCTTTCTGCACCTGCTCCAGCAGGGCGCGGTCGAAGCGATCGAGAGTGACGGATTTAGGCATTGCAAACCGGATATGAGCGGAAAACCGGCGCAGAATAGCATGAATTCGGCGCCATCCATCCGGCGCATCGGGCACACTATCCGCCATGAACATAGATTTTCTTTCTCCGCAGAATGCGGACGACATCGCGGCGGAACTGCTCCGCCTTTCGCCGGATTACGCGGCAACGCCGCTGCACGACCTGCCCGCGCTCGCCGCGCGGCTCGGCGTCGCGCAGCTACTCGCCAAGGATGAAGGGCGGCGCCGGCTGGGCAGCTTCAAATCGCTCGGCGGCACCTATGCCGGGCTGCGGGCGCTTGCCCGCGCGGCGGGGCGGGATGTCGCGGGGCTTCTCGATCCGGGCAATCGCCCGGCCGGTCTGCCGGCCCTGGTCTGCGCCAGCGACGGCAATCACGGCCTCGCGGTCGCCTCGGCCGCGCGATTCGCGGGCGCGAAGGCGCGGATTTTCCTGCATGGCGGCGTTCCTGCGCTCCGGGCGCGCCGGATCGAAGCGCAGGGTGCCGAAATCGTGTGGATTGCCGGCACCTATGACGACGCGGTGGACGCGGCGGCCGAGGCGGCGCGGCGTGGGGACAACATTCTGGTGGCCGATGTCGCGGGCGATCTGACCGATCCGGTGGTGAACGACGTGATGGCCGGCTATGGCGTGATCGCCGCCGAACTCCGCCGTCAGGTCGGGGCTGCCGGCCATCGGCGTCCGACCCATCTGTTCGTGCAGGCGGGCGTGGGCGGTCTCGCCGCCGCATTGGCGGACGGGCTCAGGGATTGGCTGGCGGCGCCGGCCGGCGTCATCGTCGTCGAGCCGGAACAGGCGCCGTGCGTCGCCGCGGCGCTCGCCGCCGGCCATATCGTGCAGGTGCCGGGCAGGCTGGAGACCAGTGCCGAAATGCTCTCCTGCGGCACGGCCAGCGCCCCTGCCCTGGAAGTTCTGCGCAAGCACGGCGCCCGCGTCGTGACCGTTTCGGAAGACGCCCTGGCCGAAGCGCCGCGCCTGCTGCGCGACCATGGCGGCCCGGCGACCACGCCTTCGGGCGCGGCGGGCCTGGCGGGTGTCGCCGCGCGCGCGCTGGACCTCGCCCCCGACAGCCGGGTAATGGTCATCGTCACCGAAGCCGAACTTGATCGGAGTGCGCCGGAAGGCCGGCGGCACTCATAGACGGTCGGGCACTCGCAATGCGGGCAGACCGGCTTGCCGGCGGTAGCGGCCCAGCGGATGCGGCAGAATGTCGTCTCGGCTTCCTTGTCGCTCATGCGCATAACCATTGCCAGTGAGAAGCTACGGGCACGGGCGGAAAGGAGAAAATTCTGGGACATCGTTCATATCTGTTGCTAAGCCAACTAATATGTATGCCATCTCATTTGGGCTCGCCAACATAAAACGAACAAATATGATAGTTTTCGTTCTTTTGTGTATGGAGCCTAACGATGTCTGACGCTCAGAAGAAATGGGCCGATGTCGGCTACGCAGAATTAGCTCGCCGCCTCTCTGAAATAGGATTGCCTGAAACCGAGGGATCGGTAACGGTTAAGATCAACCGGGGGGGGCATTTCCAGCATGGTTCCTATTCGCCATCATGCGAGCAATTGGCGCACATACCTTACGTGTGGAGGATTGGGTTTAGCGGTCGCGACAGGTTTCGGTTGTCAGGCACGGGCACAGTTACTACACCCCCCGGGTAGTGGGCAGAACCATAGCCCACCACAAAAGCAAACATACCGCGCAAATGAACAACCCAAAACCGGTCAACGCGGAACGGTAAGCCGGCCGCTTATCGTGCGAACTCTCCCACCCGTGGAGACTGAGAAGGAAACCGAGCGGCACGCCAATAAGGAGTTCCGCGATGCGGCGACCGAATGGGGGGCTTTCATATTTACGGGCCTTAGTACCGTCATTTTTTTTCTTCAGTTGATTGTCTTTGGCAAGCAAGCGCAAAGGCTTAAGGAAACCATTTTGAAAATGGATCAGGTTTCTGCCGCTCAATCCACGGATATGTCGAACTCCATTAAGGAGGCAGCACGGGCTGCTGATGGAATGGAAAAATCTGCTGCTGCCATGACTATGGTGGCATCTACTTTGGAAAATACCGCCGAAAGGCAATTGCGCGCCTACCTTACGGTTATTAACGGCGGCGCCATATTCCAAGAAAAGAATCGGGAAAAAGGGGAAAACCTGCGGTTTGAAGCGAAGCCCATGATGGTCAATACGGGCCAAACTCCCGCTCGTAAGGTCACATACCAAGCAGTGGCCGCTATATTGCCGACACCTTTGCCTGACGACTTCAATTTCCCTCCCGGTATTCCGACTTCCGGACGCGGCGATTTGGGTTCTCAAGGACATTTCGTCATGAATGCTATCGTTTCCGAATTTGTTGATGACATCTCCGTGGAAGACATCAAAAATGGAAACCAACAATCTTTGTACGTGTGGGGTACGATTGTGTATGAAGACATATTCAATAAGCTTCGGCAAACCAAATTTTGCCTCAGATACCAGTGGTTACTCGATGGAACCGTAAACGCATTTTACGAAACCAAGTATAATGAAGCTGAATAGAATCAGCTCGCTGAATCCATCTCACCCACGTCACCACGCTCTACATGGTTGCCGCTCGCGTTCGTGCGCGTCGCGCCGTGGTGGCGGGTGCTGCATGATACCGAACTTGATGGTGATCGTACTTGATGACATCTCAGCTTGTTCGAAACAAGGTCATCTCCTGGCCATGCAGGCGGGCTGGATAACCCGGAGTGGCCGCCGAGGCGTTCCTCTACGCCGCTTCCATCATGCTGCTTTTCAGACATCTCGCTCGTTGCCGACACGATTCGGAATGGACTGTTAGATCATCGCAAAGGGCTGCTTGCGCCGGGGCGGTTTGTGGACCGCGTCGATTTCCGCGAGATCCTCGGCGCTGAGTCGGATGGATGCCGCCGCCGCGTTCTGCCGCACATGCTCGGGGGAAGCCGCCTTGGGAATCGAGACCGTGGCGCCGTCGCGCAGGCTCCAGGCGATGGCGATTTGCGCCGGCGTCGCATCGTGCCGGCGTGCGACCGCGGCGAGCGCGGGCGAGCGCAGCAGCTTGCCGCCCTGGCCGAGCGGCGAATAGGCCATGATCGGCATTCCGCGGGCGCGGCACCAGGGCAGCAGGTCGAATTCGATGCCGCGCGCATCGGGATGATACAGCACCTGATCGGTCGCGCAGATACCGCCGGCCGGCAGGGCGGCCAGCTCGGCCATGTCATCCGTATCGAAATTGGAGACGCCCCAGAAGCGGATATGCCCGGCCTCGCGCAGCCGCTCGAACGCCGTCGCCGTTTCGGTCAGAGGGTAGCGCCCGCGCCAATGCAGCAAATAGAGGTCGATCCGGTCGGTACCGAGGCGTTTCAGGCTGGCCGCGCAGGCCTTCGCCACGCCGGAAGCCGAGGCGTTGTGCGGGTAGACCTTGCTGACCACGAACACGCGCCCGCGCTGCCCGGCGATCGCCCGTGCGACCACGCGCTCGGCGCCGCCCTCGCCGTACATTTCGGCGGTGTCGATCAGGGTCAGGCCGCGCTCGATCCCCTCGCGCAATGCCGCCGCTTCGTCCGCCTCGCTCGCGCGGGCCTCGCCCATATACCAGGTGCCCTGGCCCAATGCGGGAACCATCGTGCCGTCCGGCAGGCGTACGGCCGGGATCATGACGAAATGAACTTACTGGCCATGCTCGATCGATATAGCGTCACGGGTTCGAAGCACCAACCGGGTGGTATGCACGATGGCGCCCTTCACGAGGCCGATGGTCGCTCGTAAGCTCGGCTATCGGTACGTTCTGACCGGCTTGAAACAGGAGCTCGGAATGCCTCAGAAGATCATTCTCAATATCAACGGCAAGGATCGCACGGTCGAGGCCGAGCCGGATAGCATGCTGCTCTACGCGCTGCGCGACAATCTCGGCCTGCACGGCCCAAAATTCGGCTGCGGCCTGTCGGAATGCGGCGCCTGCACGGTGATTCTGGGCGGTGCCGCAATCCATTCCTGCGTGACGCCGCTGGCGGCCGCGAAGGGGCAGAAGATCACCACGCTGGAGGGGCTGGCCAAGGACGGCAAGCCGAACGCTCTGCAGCAGGCTTTCATCGACGAGCAGGCGGCGCAATGCGGCTATTGCATCAACGGCATGATCATGACCGCGCAGGCGTTTCTCGACCAGCATCCGAAGCCGGACCGCGACCAGATCAAGCAGGCGCTGAACGGGAATCTGTGCCGCTGCGGCACCCATATGCGCATCATCCGCGCGGTCGAGCGCGTAGCCGGCCATGGCGCGACACAGGAGGCACAGTGATGAACAGCATCTCCCCCACGCTGAGCCGCCGCTCGGTGCTCAAGGCGTCGAGCGGCCTCGTCATCGCCTTCAGCCTGTTCGCGCCGGGCGAAGCGGCAGCGGCGCTGCCGCCGACCCCGGACGGTGTGCCGCCGGATGCCGCCAAGCTCTACGCCTGGCTCGCGGTGCACCCCGACGACACCGCGACACTGTTCACCGGCAAGGTCGAGGTCGGCACCGGGGCCGAAACCGCCCTCGCCCAGATCGCCGCGGAGGAACTCGATTTTCCGATCGACCGGATGGGCGTGGTCATGGGCACCACGTCGCTGACGGTGAACCAGGGCCCGACCTATGGCAGCATGACGATCCGCTACGCCGGGCCGCAGATCCGCCACGCCGCCGCCGCCGGGCGGCAGGCGCTGCTCGACCTCGCCGCCGCGCATTTCAAGGTCAAGGCGGACCGGCTGGTCGCGAAGGATGGCAGGATTTCGGTGCAAGGGGACGCCCATCGCGCGATCAGCTACGGCAGGCTGGTCGACGGCAAGCGGCTGGACATGACGATCGGCGCGGCCGGCAAGGGTTTCGGCATGAAGGTCGCGCCGAATGCCCGCGTCAAGAACCCCGCGACCTACACGGTGGTCGGCAAATCGGTGATGCGCAAGGATATCCCGGCCAAGATCACCGGGGCCTACACCTATATCCAGGACGTCAAGGTACCGGGCATGCTGCACGGGCGGGTGGTGCGGCCCTATGGCGTGCGATCGACGCTGATCAGCGTCGATGACGGCGGGCTCAAGGACATTCCCGGCTTCGTCCGACTGGTGCGGCGCGACAATTTCCTGGGCGTGGTCGCCGAAACCGAATGGGGTGCCATTCAAGCGGCGGAGAAACTGGGCTCGGTTCTGCACGCAAAAGGCCCGGCGGCAGGGCCGGTCAAATGGTCGGACTGGCAAGGTCTGCCGGCGATGGACGCGATCTGGCACACCGTGCGCGAGACCGCCGGCACCGACACCACGGTCGCCAAAACCGGCTCGGTCGACACCGCGCTGCACGGCGCCGCCAAGGTGCTGAAAGCAACCTACCGCACGCCGTTTCAGATGCACGCCTCGATCGGCCCGTCCTGCGCGATCGCCGAGGTCGGCAAGGATCGCGCCACGTTCTGGTCCTCCACCCAGATGCCGCACGAAGCGCGGCACGACATGGCCAAGCTGCTCGGAATTCCCGCCGACCGGATCGAGCTGAACTGGTTCGAAGGCTCCGGGGCCTATGGCCGCAACGGGTTCGACCACGTCAATGCGGATGCCGCCCTGATGTCGCAGGCGGTGGGCAAGCCGGTGCGCGTGCAATGGATGCGCTGGGACGAAAACGGCTGGGAGCCGAAAGGGCCGCCGATCGTGCAGGATCTGGCCGGTGCGGTCGACGCCCACGGCAACGTCACCGCCTGGCGGCATCATATGTGGATTCCGACCACGTCCGATACCGAGCTGATCGCGGCCGAGCTGATCGGCAAGCCGCGCATCGTCGGCAGCGTCGGGCGCGGCTCTCCCGCCATCACCTATGCCTATCATTTCTCCAATGCCGACGTGACCTCGCATGGCGAGGGGCGGGTCGGGCTGCTGACCGCCTGGCTGCGCTCGCCGGCCCAGTTCGAGACCACCTTCGCGATGGAAGCCTTCATCGACGAGCTGGCCGCCGCCTCGGGCCAGGACCCGCTGGCGCTCCGGCTCAAGCACCTGACCGACAAGCGAGCGGTCGATGTGCTGCAAGCCGCCGCCAAAGCCTATGGCTGGCAGGCCCGTCCGCCGCGCGGCAAGCCCGCATCCGGCGACGGCAATGCGCCGCTGCACGGGCGCGGCATCGCCTGGGCTAACCGCGACGACGTGCGGGTGGCCACCATCGTCGATGTCACGGTCGACCCGACGAGCGGTGCGATCAGGGTGACGCGGGCGGTGGTCGCGCACGATTGCGGCCTGGTGGTCAACCCGGACGGGCTGAAAAACCAGATCGAGGGCAATGTGATCCAGTCGATCAGCCGCACCCTGCACGAAGAAGTCACATTCGATCATTCCCGTGTCACCAGCCTCGACTGGATCGGCTATCCGATCCTGCGGTTCGAGGAGGTGCCGGACAGGATCGATATCGTGCTGGTCAACAACAGTCCAGAATACCCGTCCTACGGCGCGGGCGAACCCTCGACCTGCCCGACCGCCGCGGTGATCAGCAACGCGGTTTACGACGCAACCGGGGTGAGGCTGCGCCAGACACCGTTCCGGCCCAATCGGGTCAAGGCCGCGATGACCTGACGCTTCGCATGGCACGGCGCCTGCTCAGGAAGCGGGCGGCGCTGCCAGGCGGAGTCTGACATGGATGATCAGCGATATGACGTCGGGAATCAGCGTCCGGTCGGCGGTCATGCCAAAGTCGGACCGGCTTACCTGACCGGTTGCGACGAAATCCTCGACGATGCCTCCCGCCGGCGATTGATGAGCGTGCCTGGTCAGCACGGCGTCGAACGTCTCCGCGTGGTCGATGCCGCGGATCGTCAGAATGCCGTGGATCGCGAAGCGGCCCGCGGATCGGGGCACGACGGACGTGCTCCGAAAGACAATGATCGGGAATTGCACCGCATCGAAAAAAGCCTTGGAGCGCAGCAGCGTCGCGCCTTCCGCCCAGCCCATGTCGATGGCGCTGTCGTCCACCGCAACCGTAATGGTGCTCTTTTCCAGTGAGCCAGGATCCAGGCCCAGATGGCCACTGAACCGGGTAAAATAGCCATGGGTGCCGACCGTCCCAATTCCGCCGGTGCGAAACTCGATCGTCGCGAATCGCTGGTCGAGAGGATAGATCGTAGGAGATGCGGCCCTACTCGGGCAGGGCAATAGCACGCCGGCCAGCAAAGCCAGAACAACAGCCGCATTGGTATAGTGCCGCTTCATTTTCGTCCCCGACGTTTCGACCAAGAATCGCTGCGACTGGGCCTCTCGACATGCCACAGGCGAGCAGGAAGCATCCGAACCGCTAGTCGAAAGACGCGCCAGGGCGGGATTCATTCCGCCGCAACGATCATTCTGCGCGTGACTTTTCGTTACGCGAAGAATGCCGGAGCGCGCGGAATATGCCGCGCGGCGGGGCGTCGATCCTCATGAGGGAAAACGAACCCTGTTTTGGGGAACAGATCATGCGCACGATATTGAGAACAATGCCCCTGGCGGCCCTGGTGCTGGCCGGCTGCGCTACGGGACCAAGCCTGTCGGAACGGATGTCGGCCTATGTCGGACGGCCTGAATCAATTCTGGTGAAGCAACTCGGCGTGCCGAACCGGCGCATCAGAGTCGCGGGCGTCACCTATTTCGCCTATGTCCACCAGCATTTCCACTATACATCCGGCTCATACGGCTTCGGCATGGGCCCGATCTTCGATGCCGACGATGACGATGATGCCTTCTTTGGTCCCGCCTTCGGCGGCGGCTTCCCGGCACGAGCCTATACCGACACCTGCGTCGTGACGTTCACGCTGAAGGACAAAATAGTGCAGTCCTATACCATGCGCGGTAACGCCTGCTACTGATACCCAGCTTTCCGGCGGTTTTTACGCAGAAAACGCGCCGGAGGAGCGATGACCATGACGAACATTCGCACACCCGCACGCCATCTCTGGAAACTGCTCATACCGCTCGGGCTCGGCGTTGCCGGTCTCAGCCTTTCCGGCTGCGCGACCTATCCCGGATACTATGCCGGATATAATTCGGGATATGAATATCCCGCCTACGGCTCGCCCGGCTACCTGTTTGGCGGGGGGTTTTTCGGCGACGACGAGTTCGGCGATTTCGACGATATCCACCATCGCGACTTCGATCATGACGGCGATCACGATTTCGACCGCGACGGCGACCATGATTTCGATCACGCCAACGATCATGACAACGATCATTTTGTTAGTCATGGCTCTGGAAATGTCGTCGGCCATATCGCAGGTTTTGCTGCCGCTCACGCTATTGGCCCTGCCGGCGGTCATGTCGGTGGCCCTGCCGGCGGTCATATCGGTGGCCCTGCCGGCGGCCATGTCGGTGGCCCTGCCGGCGGCCATGTCGGCGGCCCTTCCGGCAGTCATTCCGGTGGTCATTCCGGTGGACACGTCGGCGGTCATGGCGGCGGCCGGCATTAGTGCCCTGATCGGAAGTTTTTAAAATCATCGCCACGGGCACTTAGAGCGTGATGACTTTCAGTCGATCACGCTCTACTCTTTGTTGGGGCGAGCAATTTCATGGCTTTGTGGATCGCTGCGCGATTCCACTTAAAGCCATATTGCTCTAGGAATTTCGGAACCGCCACTCCAGCGAACTCGCATTGCTGCGGCAGCATTCGCCTTTGGCCCGGAATAGAGACGTCCCGCCGGACGTCTCTGATGCAAGATCACGAAATCCTGCAACGGATAACGCAAGGAGATTTCCGATGGGTGGCTGCGCGGCGGATACCGTCATCGAGAACGAAACGACCCTTCGCGCGCTCTATCCGCCACCCCGATACCTTCAGATATGGGACCGGCTCGACCCGAAGGGCCGGCAGTTCATCGCACGGTCGCCGCTGTTGATCATCGGATCGGCGCGGCCCGATCGGGGCATCGATCTGAGTCCGCGGGGCGGTCCGCCTGGGTTTGTGCGCGTGCCTGACGCCCAGACGTTGATCATACCCGACCGGGCCGGCAACAACCGGCTCGACACGATGAGCAATCTCCTTGCCGATCGCCGGGTTGGAGTGCTGTTTCTTATCCCAGGCGTCGCAACAATACTCAGAATCAAGGGGGTGACGCGTCTCGAACGCGATCCGCAGGATTCGACCGGGGACCATGTGCATGATTCCGGCAAGCTGGCGATCGTGGTGACGATACGGTCCGCTTTCATCCACTGCCCCAGAGCGCTCCACCATTCCCGGCTGTGGGATGCGGATTATCGCGCCAGTTCCGACCCGGCCATGTCCTGACGAATATCTTCCATACCGAAACAATGTCCTGATGCGCATCGGTCGAGGCTTATTGCCACCGCTCGGGAATGGGTCTCTTGAAATAATCCAGGCAACGCGCGTAAACTCATGGAAGATCGGCGAGTCGCCCGGACAGGACCGAGCGCATCGCGGTCAAGACCAATCTCAGCCCCTATTCGCGCTCCATCTCGATCGTCATTGCCGTCACCAGAAGATTTTTGCCTGGCGAAAGCGGCGCATATGCTTGTACGATCCCGTCTCTCGGCTGGCGCGATTGTGCTTATGCCAGTCGAGCACAAGCGTGACCGCCCGGCGAATCGCGCCGTCATCCGTGGAATCGGCGAGTTCTCTCAGAACAATCCGGGCCGTACGAACGTCGTTGGCATAACCGAGATCGTTCAGCAGCAAACTGAGTCTCTTCAGATAGAAATCGGCTGCTCCCACATCGAACTGGCTGGCCAGAAATTCGATCGTATAGCGCAGTCTTTTCAATGCGATGCGCAATTCGTGCCGCTCGGGCGGCGAGAGGGTTCCAAAATTGCGGCTTCGCTGCTTCGCCTTCCGATGGCTCCGCGCGACGAGAATTCGTGCCACCTCCCCGACCGGACGGGCGAACCATGCCGCCTGCTCCGCCGATCCGGATTCACGCCAGGCATGGGTTTCGAACCAGTGCCCGAGGCTCAGGACCGTCGCGCGGCACGCGGATGTACCGATATCTTCCCCGAGCTTGCGATAGGCCGCCTGACGCTCGGATTCGACCATGGCGACGAGACGCCGCAGGTTTTCGTCACCCGGCACGGCATTGCAGACGGGAAGCAGGATTTCCTCGGCGAGGACGTCCCAGTTGCGCGGAGTTTCAAGCGTGCCGGAAAGCAGTTTCAACTGATTGTTGGCCAGCCGGTATTGCGCGGTCGCGATATTCGGCTTGAACGCCGCCAGGATCGAACGCAATCGTCTCAGCGCAACCCGCATCTGATGCACGGCCTCGGGCGTTTCGGCTGAAACCGCTTGCATGTTTCCGATGAAATGCGCGAGCCCGCTGCGGCCAATGTCGCGCAGCGCGGTATCGATCGGGATGCCGGATGCAAAGACCGGACGTTTGGCCCGAACAGGGCGCGCGAACAGGACCGGCACAGCATGCGGCCCATGCCGTTTCCCGAGCCGGCGTTCACCGTCCTCGCTCGTCCGTCCCGTCAACGAAGCGATACTCCGCCGATCGGGCGTCGCTATCGGACCAGGTTTGCTCGTCACAGTGCGGTGCCATCCTTGCGCCGGAACCATAGCGCGAAATCCATTATGACGGCGGAGTTTTGAAAGTCGCAATGCCCAGCTCGCTCCTTCGCGCAGGCCAAGGCATTTTATCCAGCCGAATCAATTTCTTGCGCCACTCGGCGGCCCGTTCGCCATAGGCGGCACCGCAGAGTTCCTCGGTCTGGACGCCGATCTTCCTCCGATGGGCCGCGATGCCTATGCTGCCCGGCATTCAGCAGGAGGAAGCCGATGTCTCTCGGAACCGTAAAGCCGCCATCGATGGACGCGCTGCGCGAGGTCGCGGCCGAACTGGGCATGACGATCGGCGATACCGACCTCGCCGATCATCACGCGGCACTCGCCGCGAGCGTCGCCGCCTACGACCTGATCGACCGGATGCCCGACGAATTGCCGGAAGTCCGGTATCCGCGCACGCCCGGCACGCGGCCGGCGGCGGAGGCGAACCCCTACGGCGCCTGGGCGGTCCAGACAACCATCGAGGGAGCGGCATCCGGCCCGCTCAAGGGCAAGACCATCGTGCTGAAAGACAATATCTGTCTCGCCGGCGTGCCGATGGCCAACGGCGCCTCGACCCTCGACGGCTATGTGCCGGATGTCGACGCGACGGTTGCGACAAGGATTCTCGACGCGGGGGGAACGATCGTCGGCAAGTCGGTCTGCGAGTATTTCTGCTTCTCGGGCGGCAGCCATACCAGCGCGAGCGGGCCGGTGCATAATCCGCACCGGCACGGCTATTCGGCGGGCGGATCGTCGTCGGGCAGCGCCGCGCTGGTCGCGGCCGGCGAGGTGCCGATGGCGCTCGGCGGCGATCAGGGCGGATCGATCAGGATTCCGTCGGCTTTCTGCGGCACATACGGGATGAAGCCGACCTATGGGCTCGTGCCGTATACGGGGATCATGCCGATCGAGACGACGCTGGACCATGTCGGTCCGATCACCGCGACGGTCGAGGACAATGCGCTTCTGCTCGAGGTGCTTGCCGGGCCGGACGGGCTCGATCCGCGCCAGTATGGCGGGCAGTCCAAGCCCTGGCACGAGGCGATCGGGCGCGGCGTTCAGGGATTGCGGATCGGCATGGTGCAGGAAGGCTTCGGCCATCCGCAATCGCAGGCGGCGAGCGATGCCGTGGTGCGCGCGGCGGCGGAGCGGTTCAAGGGATTCGGCGCGGCCGTCGAGGCCGTTTCCATCCCGATGCACAGTCTCGGCCCGGCGATCTGGCTGCCGGTCGCGGCCGAGGGGGCGACGATGCAGATGATGCTGGGCAACGGGTTCGGCTTCAACTGGCAGGGGCTTTACGTCACCTCGCTGCTCGACCGGCACGCCTCCTGGCGCGACCGGGCGGACGAACTGTCGGACACGCTCAAGAATACCATGCTGCTCGGGCATTACATGGTGACCCGGCATCGCGGACATTACTACGCCAAGGCCCAGAATCTGGTGCGGCGCCTGCGCGCGGCCTACGATGCCGCGCTCGCGCGGTACGACCTGCTGCTGATGCCCACCCTACCGATGGTCGCGACCAAGCTGCCGGCGCCGGATGCGCCGGTCTCGGAGATTCTTCAGCGCGGCTTCGAGATGATACCGAACACGGCGCCGTTCGACTGCACCCATCATCCGGCGATGAGCATTCCCTGCGGCAAGGTGGACGGGTTGCCGGTCGGCATGATGCTGATCGGCCGATCGCACGATGAGGAAACGATCTACCGGGCGGCGGGCGCCTTCGAGAGCGGCGTGGACTGGACGACGATGACCGGCTGAGCCGGCTGCCGCGTCGCGCGCGGAATCGCTAGAGCAAGGTAGGTGTTTGATCCCGGATTTTGATGGTGCGATCTTCTCACGGGAGTGGAAGGAGGCATTATGGTCCAGGTTTTACATGGGCGCGCCGCCAGGGCGTCGAACTCGGCTGAGGAGCGCGCGATGAACGACAGCCCATTCTCCCCCGTCCGCGTCGAGTCCGGCCTCGGCAAGGTGATCGCCCAGGTGGTGGGGGTTCTGGTCGGCACCCAGATCGCCGCCGGCACCATTCCGCGCTGCTGAGCCGGCAGATCACCGGGCGGATCGCCGTTCTGCTCGGCTGGGTCTTCAGTTTCGGCCTGTATTAAGGAGGGCGGGATTACCACCCTCGGCGACCGCGCCTGGGCCAAGGCGCAGGATCTCGGCCATCTCACCTTCAGCTTCAACGGTGCCGCCGTCGCGGAACGGCCCGGCGAGATCTGCGTCACCCCCCTGCCGGCGGCCTCGCTTCTGGAAATCCTGCACCCCGGCCAGACCATCGAGATCCTGCGCGGTTAGGCCGTCCGGCCGAGCGGATCGTTACGACCCGATCCGGTCGGCCACCGCGGTGCGGCGGCTCGGTGCAGGCGATGGCCGCGACGGAGCCTGACCAGGCAGATCGGCCGGATAGCTGATGGTCGCCAGGCACTGGGCCGCGATCGCGTCACGCCGGAAAAAAAACCCCATATCGTCGGTTTCGATGCATTTGATCGAGACGCGCCCTTGCGGGATGGACAGCAAGGATGCCGAGCGGGCCACCATGTCGGCGATGCTGTCCGTGATCTCCTCCCAATCGGTGATCAGGGTGAGGTCGATATGCTCGATCTTGCCGCCCGCCATCGCGACGATCGACACGGCTTTGCGGATGAGGACCTCCGAATTCTGGAACCGGATATTGCGGAAAGTGAAGCCGCTTATCGGCTCTTCCCTGAGCCCGCCGACCGTACCGAGCACGGCGCGCGTGATCGCGTTGAGCCCGATATCGGCGCGATCGGCCGTGTTCATGCCCGCTCGCGGCCTGAGCATGATCCCGCACATCGTCATATGGCCGCCTTGGCGCAAAGGCTGGGAATCGAATCCCCAGCCGGTATGGGTCTCCCGATGTCCGCGTTCCAGGATCGCTGTCGCGCGTTGAAGATCTTCCTCGGTGGTGATCTTGAAATTGTCGTCGGTACCCGGAACCACCTCGATCCGCATGCCGGCGTGTTCAGCGACCATCGCATCGTCGGTCATGTCGAGATTGAGCGGATTCGCCGCATGGATCTGACGGTGTGCCGCCAGGATGTCGTGATAACGAAACCCTTGAGGGGTCTGCGCGCGCACGATGCCGGTCCGGTCGATCGTTTTGACCCCCTCCGGCTGGCCGCACTGTTTCAGCGTGTCGGCGACCTTTAGGCCGGCAATCGCGCAAGGGACCCGGTCGAGCGCATTCAGGACCGCGGAAATCGTTTCCTGCTCCACGAAGGGTCGCACGGCATCGTGAATGATCACCTTGCGCGGATTGAGATCGATAATCCCCTCAAGGCCGAGCAGCACGGATTCCTGCCGCGTATTGCCGCCGATCAGAGGCGGCAGCAGATCGAGCCCGCTGGTCGCATCCGTGTAGAATTTGAGGTCGGATGGATGGATCAGGACCTGGACCGCATCGATTTGGGGATGGCGGCAGAAGGCGGCAATCGTGTAGCGAATGACCGGCGAGCCGGCGAGTTCGCGATACTGCTTCGGAATCGTGCCTCCAAAACGCGTACCCCGTCCTGCAGCCACGATAAGCGCTACGTTCATTGCAATCCTCGCATATGCCCTGCCGCGGCCTGGCTTCCCGTCTCGCCGGACCGCCAAGGCCGTTCGACCGCCACCGCGGCGTCAACCCACTTCCGGCCGGGACGACTCATCGCCGCGATACAGCCTTCCTGGCAAAAACGCCAGCATCCCGATTCGGAGGTTCGGTTGTGCCGATGGAGACGCCCGAAGGTGCAAACATTTTGACAATTTCTATTACATTTGTTTCATTCCCGTGACCTCATCGCGATCCGAACCCGAATGAGGCGACGCAGCGAGGAGGCGAAACATGGATTTTGCCGCCCACCGTGGATCGTTGGCATGACACTGCTCATGGAGCGCGACATCACCGTCCGGGTGCGCGAAGGCCTGCATGCGCGACCGGCCGCGCAGTTGGTGAAGCTCGCCAAGTCGTTCGACACGGCAGTGGAAATTCGCCGGGGCGCGGACGCGGCGAGCACGCGCAGTTCGGTCAAGCTGATGCTGCTGTCGATCAGGGAGGGCGACAGGATCACCGTCCGCGCCGAGGGTAGCGACGCCGAAGCCGCGATCGATGCGGTCAGCCGCCTCCTCGAGGATGACAGCGAGGCACCCAGACCCGAACAAATGTTTATGTCCGTTTCGGAAAGTCCGATCGGCGCCCTGCCGGGCATCGGGGCCAGCGACGGTAGCGCGCTCGGTCCCGCCTTTCCGTTCTTCATGGAACCGATCAGCGCCGAGCGGCTGGCGATCCCTGCCGCCGGACGGGCGGCGGAACTTGCGCGGCGACCGCGCATACGGCGATCATGGCCCGCACCCACGGCATTCCCGCCGTATTTGGCTGCGATTCCCTGCCGTATGTCACGGCCGGCACTCCGATCGGCGTGGATGGCCGTCTCGGGACGGTGTTCATCGATCCGGGTGCCGACATCATCGCCCGCCTCATCGCTGCGGCGCAGGCGGCCGGCGTCTGCGGCGAAGCCGCCGCGGAGCCGGATTTGATTCCGGTTCTGATCAAACTTGGCGTCACCGAACTCAGCATGAGCCCGGCCGCCATTCTGCACGGCAAGAAGACCATTTCCGAATGTTAGCGACGAGGCGCGGTGCATGACACGGGGTCATCGGGAACCCCGGCACGTCAGCGCGCGATCGCAAATGTCAGACAAAATGACCGAGCAGACATCTGGGCTGGCATGACGATCCCGAATCCGGGACGATGATCGGGTTCGGGATGCGCCGGCGGCAATCTTGAACTCGTGCGCCGGGAGCGCCACTATACGGCCGGAGACGGAAACGGCCGGACGTGGCAGCACGGTGCGGCAGGCAGCATGCCGTCCGCAAAAAGGAGCGTATATGCCGCCGATCCTATCGGTCCGTGCCGTCGCCAAGACATACAAAAACGGATTCACAGCTTTGCGGGCAGTCGATCTCGCGATCGAGAAAGGCGAGATCTTCGCGCTGCTCGGCCCCAACGGCGCCGGCAAGACGACGCTCATCAGCATCGTCTGCGGCACCGTCACGATGACGTCGGGGCAGGTGCTCGTCGATGGTCACGACATCGCGCGGGATTATCGCGCCGCCCGCTCGCGGATCGGGCTCGTGCCGCAGGAAATCGCGCTCGACATCTTCGCCACGGTCTGGAACACGGTCAGCTTCAGCCGCGGCCTGTTCGGCAAGCGGCCAAACCCCGCCTATATCGAATCCCTGCTGCGCGACCTCTCGCTCTGGGATAAGCGGAACAGCCGCGTCATCGAACTTTCGGGAGGGATGAAGCGGCGCGTGATGATCGCGAAAGCGCTCAGTCACGAGCCCGATATCCTGTTTCTCGACGAACCGACCGCCGGCGTGGATGTCGGGCTGCGGCGCGACATGTGGACGCTCGTGCGCAAGCTCCGGGACAAGGGCGTGACCGTGATCCTTACCACCCACTACATCGAGGAAGCCGAGGAAATGGCCGATCGCGTCGGCGTCATCGACGACGGCCGCCTTCTGCTGGTCGAGGAAACGACCCATCTGATGCGCAAGCTCGGCAAGCGGCGGCTGACCCTCGCGCTCCAGCATCCGATGGAGGCGATCCCGCCCGAACTCGCCGGCTGGTCTCTCGAGCTTGAGGCCGATGGCCAGCATCTCGTCTACAGCTTCGACGCCAATGCCGAGGATACCGGAATCCCCACGCTGCTCAGGCGGCTCGGCGAGAAAGGGATCGATTTCAAGGATCTCGACACGAGCCGGAGTTCGCTCGAGGACATTTTCGTCAGTCTGGTGGAGCGCGCGGCATGAGCGGACCATTTCTCAACGGTGCCGGCATGTGGGCGATCTACCGCACCGAAATGGCGCGGATGCGGCGCACCATCTGGCAAAGCGTGGCGACGCCGGTGATCACGACCGTGCTCTATTTCATCGTGTTCGGCGGCGCGATCGGCTCGCGGATACAGCATGTCGGCGGGGTCGGCTACGGTGCGTTCATCGTCCCCGGCCTCATCATGCTCACGCTGCTGACGCAGAGCATCTCGAACGCCTCGATCGGCATCTATTTTCCCAAGTTCACCAAGACGATTTTCGAGATCCTTTCGGCGCCGCTCTCCTTCACGGAAGCGGTCTTCGCTTATGTCGGCGCGGCGGCGACCAAGTCGATCCTGCTCGCACTCATCATTCTCGCGACGGCGACGTTCTTCGTGCCCGTACGCATCCTGCATCCCGGCTGGATGGTGGCGTTCCTGCTGCTGACCGCGATCGCGTTCAGCCTGTTCGGCTTCATCGTCGGCATCTGGGCCGAGAATTTCGAACAGCTCGCCATCATACCGGCGCTGGTGGTGACGCCGCTGACCTTCCTGGGCGGCGCTTTCTACTCGATCGACATGCTGCCGCAGCCCTGGCAGACGATCAACCTGCTGAATCCCGTCGTCTATCTCATCAGCGGCTTCCGCTGGAGCTTTTACGGAACCGGCGATATCGGGGTCGGGACCAGCCTGGCATTCACCGCGGCATTCATGGCGATATGCGTTGCCCTGCTCTGGTGGATATTCCGCACCGGGTATCGCCTGAAACCATGATTTCCGTGTCTTCTGCTGGTTTGGAGATCGCGTCGGCATTCTCGAGGCGGCGCTCCTGACCGTCTTCCCTATCCCTGCCCCGCCAGCCTGGTCGCGATCTGGTCGAGCACCGAAACATCCTCGATCGTCGGGGGCACCACCGGCGCCGTGCCATTCGCCATCTGCTTCATCGTCGCGCGCAGAATCTTGCCCGACCGGGTTTTCGGCAAGCGTGGCACCACGATCGCGGTCTTGAACGCGGCCACCGGCCCGATCCGCTCGCGCACCAGCGCCACCAATTCGCCCGCGATCGCCGCCTCATCCCGATCGACGCCGGATTTCAGCACGACGAGACCGAGCGGGACTTCGCCCTTCACCGGATCGTGCCGGGCGATCACCGCGCATTCGGCGACATCCCGGTGCGCGGCAAGCACTTCCTCCATCGCCCCGGTCGAAAGCCGGTGCCCGGCGACGTTGATGATGTCGTCGGTCCGTCCCATCACCCAGACATCGCCATCCGCATCGACCATGCCGGCATCCCCGGTGCGATACCACCCCGGAAACGCATCGAGATAGGCTCGGCGATACCCCTCGTCGTCCTGCCAGAGCGTCGGCGCGCAGCCGGGCGGCAACGGCAGTTTGATCGCCAGTGCCCCCACCTCGCCCGGCGTCATCGCGCCACCCTCGGCATCGAGCGCCTGCACGTCATAGCCCGGACACGCCCTGCCGCCCGAGCCCGGCTTGAACGGCGTGAGGCCGAGCCCGCGAAACCGCGCGGTGATCGGCCAGCCGGTCTCGGTCTGCCACCAATTGTCGATGACCGGCTTGCCCAGCAGCGCCGCGATCCATTCCGCGGTCGGTGGATCGCAGCGCTCGCCGGCCAGAAACAGCGCCTCCAGCCGCGACAGATCGTGAGCCTTGAGCAGCTTGCCGTCCGGATCCTGCTGCTTGATCGCGCGCAGCGCGGTTGGCGCGGTGAACAGGGTTTTCACGCCGTGCGCGTTGCAGACTCGCCAGAACGCCCCGGCATCCGGCGTGCCGACCGGCTTGCCTTCGTACATCACCGAGGTGACGCCCGCGAGCAGCGGCGCGTAGACGATATAGCTGTGCCCCACCACCCAGCCGACATCGGACGCCGTCCACATCACGTCGCTCGCCGCACCCTCGCCCGGATGCGCGTCGTAGATCAGCGGGATCGAGGCCGCGAGCGCGACCGCATGGCCGCCATTGTCGCGCACGATACCCTTGGGCCGTCCCGTCGTGCCCGAGGTATAGAGGATATAGAGCGGGTCGGTCGCGGCGACCGGCACCGGATCGTGCGGCGCGGCCTCTGCCTCGGCTTGCAGATAATCCTCGTCGCGGCCCGCCACCAACGCGGCGGGCGCGGCAGGACGCTGGAAAATCAGGCAGCCATCCGGCCGGTGCGATGCGCGGCCGAGCGCCGCATCGAGGATCGGCGTGTAGTCGACCACCCGCCCCGGTTCCAGTCCGCAGGACGCGGCGACGATCAGTTTCGGCTTTGCCCCGTCGATCCGGCTGGCGAGTTCGGGCGCGGCGAAACCGCCGAACACCACCGAATGAACCGCACCCAGGCGCGCGCAGGCGAGCATGGCGATCGCCGCTTCCGGCACCATCGGCATGTAGATCACCACCCGGTCGCCCTTCGCCACCCCGCGCGCGGCGAGCGCGCCTGCGAATTTGGCGACCCGGTCGCGCAATTCGCGATAGGTATGGCGCGTGACGCGGCCTTCCATCGCGCTGTCCCAGATCAGCGCGATCCGCTCGCCGGCCCCCTTGGCGACGTGGCGGTCGAGACAATTGGCGGCGGTATTGAGCCGGCCGCCGGGAAACCAGCTTCCAAACGGCCCGCGTTGTGGGTCGAACACCCGCTCATAGGGTGCGATCCAGTCGATCGACCGCGCCGCTTCCGCCCAGAAGCGTTCCGGGTCGGTCCGCCATCCGGCGTAACGCGCGGCATATGTGCTTTCCATGGCTGTCGCCCTCCCGAGGCTTGCCGTCACGCGATCCAGGGCGAAGCGTAGAAGGATGCGAAATGTCAGGCAATCGGCGCGCGCAAGATCGGGCGTGGAGGTCCGAGCCGGAATCGAACCGGCATACGCGGATTTGCAGTCCGCTGCATCACCACTCTGCCATCGGACCTCGGCTCTCGACGCGCACCCGGCTTATCGGGCCATCGCGGCCTGACGGTCAAGTGTCCCGCGGAACAACCATCACCGACCACACCCGCAACAGACAATCGCGAGACCGCGTGCGCGAAGGCGCGCATTCGCATGGCGCGTGGCAAATGAGTTCCATTCAGAGCGGTTCTGGATTGCTCATCCAGATTATACCATGTCTCGCTGATCGCGACCCATGGTATTCGCTCTTTATGTTCGCGCGCGCCGCCCGCCAACCAGCGCGCATACCAAATCTCATGAGTCGAGATTCATGAGATTTGGTATTATTCATTTTCCGCACATTGTCGTGCATGGAGCGATCTATCCCGCCCGATCGGTCTTGCGGCCCGGCTCGAAACCGGCCTCGCGCGCGAGATCGAGCATCGCGCGGCCGAAAACCCTTGGCACGGCGCCGAACCCTTCGACGGCGTGCGAAAATTGCTTCGGCATGTCGGGGATCGCGATATCGACCTTGCGCTTCAGCGCGTCTTCGATGTGCTTGCGGCGCAACCCGCCCGGCCGCCCCTCGCGATTGAGCAGAATCGTCGGGCGTTGCGGCTGGCCCGCCCCGTTCGGAATCGCGAGCAGGCGCAGCGTATCGCGCAGGCCCGCGACACTCGGATCGAGCACGATGACGCGATGATGGGCAAGTTCGAGCAATTCCCGGTGCGACGGAATCGGCAGGAACGGCAGATCCACGACGACGAAATTGAAGCGGAACCGCATCGCCTCGATCAGCCGCCGCGCGGCCCCGTCCGCAGCGGCCGGATTGCATCCCGGATCGGGCACCGCGCCGAGAACCGACAGCCGATTCCGGACCGGCTTGGCCGCTTCGGCGATCGCATCGGACCCGAGAGCCGGGTCGTCGGCGATCGGATCGAACAGCGCGGGCCCGGCCTCGATGCCGAACAGATCGGCCGTCACGCCGATGAAGGGATCGGCGTCCAGCAGCAATGTATGGCGATTCGCATCGACGCCGAGAAACCAGGCCAGAGCGCAGGCGATGCTGCTCGCGCCAACCCCGCCGCGCGCGCCGGTGATCGCAATCACCCGGCCGCCGCGCGCCTGATCGCCGATCGCCGCATCATGGGTGATCAACGGCGCGAAATAGCGGGCGACCATTTCGCGGGTGACCGGCTTGAAAATGTAATCGGCCGCGCCGATCCGCCGGCTGATCGCCCGGTACAGATCGACATCGTCGATATCGCCGAGCACCAGCACGGTCACCGAAGGTTCGATCACGTCGCAGAGTTCGGCCAGCGACTGCAGCGGCCGGTCGTCGCCGCCGATATCGACGACGAGGATCTGCGGCGCCGGCATCCGCATCATCGCCGAAATCGCCGCTTTCACCGAACCCCGCCTGATATCGCAGCTATTGGCGATGCCGTTCTGGGCGAGATCGCCGAGACCATCCTTCAGCACCGACTCGCTCGCCGCGTCGGTCACGAAGCCGAGGACAGTGAGCTGGTCCGGCCGGCCCAGGCGGTTCGGCGCCGGCACCGCGCCGCGCGGCGATGCCAGCTCGCTCATGGCGCTTCGCGTGCCGGTGCGGATCGTCCCGCGCGATCAGCCATGCGCGCGCGGCCAGAGCGTGAGGAGAGCGGCGAGCGAGATGGCGACGCCGTAGGGAATCGAGCCGCCGCGCCGGGCGCGCCAGGATTCGATGAGCGAGAGCCGCCGGAACAGCCGGTCTCCGGGCGCGACCGGGCGCGAAGAGCGGGCGAAGCGCCGCAACGCCAGATAGGCCATGGCGACGAAACCGCCGATCAGCAGAACGCGAAGCGAGAAAGCGACCTGAGCCACCCAGGCGGGCGGGACGAGCAGCGAACAGGCGGACCAGAGTTTCACATCCCCGCCGCCGAGCGCGCGCAAGGTCCAGGCGAGCGTCAGGGCGACAAAAACGACGGCAGCGACGATCAGCCCGGCCAGCAGGTTCCGGTCGATCAGCCGGACCGGCACCGCCAGCGCCGCCACGATCAGGCTGAGATGATCGGGAATCGACCGGGTCGCGATATCGCTCAGCGCCGCACCGAACAGGCAAAGCGTGATCGCGCCCGACCAGACGAGCATGACGATATGGGTCGTCACGCTCCGCTTCCCGCCGCCATGTCCGATGAACCGTCCATGGCGCCGAGACTACCGGCAAAAAGTTAAGAAACGCCTATCAGGCGACGGTAAACCTGCTCTCGACATTGCCGCGCGTGGCGTGCGCATAGGGGCAGACGATTTCCGCCTTCTTCACCAGGTCCTCGGCTTTCGCGCGCTCCATGCCGGGGATCGAGACCTTGAGATGGGCGGTAATGCCGAACCCCTTGCCGTCGTCGCGCGGGCCGATGCCGATATCGGCGCTCACCTTCGCGTCTTCCGGGATTTTCACCTTCTCCTGCCCGGCCGCGTATTTCAGCGCGCCGAGAAAACAGGCGGAATAGCCGAGGGAGAAAAGCTGCTCCGGGTTGGTGCCCGCGCCGCCGTCGCCGCCAAGCTCCTTCGGCGTGCTGAGGTCGATCTTGACCTTGCCGTCCTCGGTCTCGGCATGGCCGGTGCGGCCGCCGGTGGCGTGGCCGTGCGCGTGGTAAAGCGTTTTCATAACCGAAACCTCCTGAATAATTTGCGCCCCTCACATCATGCCGATCACGGCGCCTTGCAAGCCCCCGGCGCGGTCATAACCGCCGCATGGCCGAGCGGCCCCTGCCCGGCGCCGAAACCGGGCGCCGCAAGCAGAACTTTTTGCAGGAAATCCCGCGCCTGCCCGGTCGCCTCGCGCAGCCCCAGGCCGGCGCCGAGACCGAGCGCGATCGCCGAGGCGAGCGTACAGCCAGTGCCGTGGGTATGGCGCGAGACGATGCGCGGCTGTCGAAACTCCGTCACTTCGTCGCCGCTCACCAGAAAATCGACCGCCTCGTCGCCGGCGAAATGGCCACCCTTCACCAGCACCGCCCGCGCCCCGCGCCCGCACAGAATGCGCCCGGCGGCGACCGCATCGTCCGGCGTCTCGACCGCGTGGCCGCTCAGAATCGCCGCCTCGTCGCGATTGGGGGTGATCAGCGCCGCCATCGGCATCAGCCGGTCCAGCAGCACGGCGCGCGCATCCGCCGCGAGCAGCGCGGCGCCGCTGGTGGCGGCGATCACCGGGTCGATCACAATCGGCGTGTCCGGCGCGATTTCGGCAAGAATTCCGGCTACCGCCGCGACCATGGCGGCGCTGCCGAGCATTCCGGTCTTGACCGCATCGATCCCGAGATCGGCGGCGACCAGCCGGATCGACCGTGCGACGAATTCCGGCGCAATCGGCACGACATCATGCACGCCCAGCGTATCCTGCGCGGTGACGGCGGTGATCGCGGTCATCGCGTAGCCGCCGAGCGCGGTGATCGTCTTGATATCCGCCTCGATCCCCGCCCCGCCACCGCTGTCGGACCCGCCGATCGCCAGAATCCGGGGCAGAGTCATCCGGGGCGGGCTCATCGCCGGCGAACGGTCAGGGTGCGGCCGGCTCGGCGGCAACCCCGGCGATCATCGCGCACAACCCCTCGACGATCTCGGCGATCAGCCGCTCGTCCTCGCCCTCGGCCATCACGCGGATCAGCGGCTCGGTGCCGGAAGCGCGGATCAGCAGCCTGCCGGTTCCGGCAAGCCGCGCCTCCGCCTCGGTCATCGCGGCGAGCACCGGCGGCGCCTGCAGCGGCGTCGCCCCGGCATAGCGCACATTGCGCAGCAATTGCGGCAGCGGCTCGAACAGGCGGCACACCGCACTCGCTGGCCTGCCCTCGCGCACCAGCACGGCAAGCACCTGAAGCGCCGCGATCAAGCCATCGCCGGTGGTCGCGAAATCCGACAGGATGACGTGGCCGGACTGCTCGCCGCCGAGATTGAGCCCGTGCGCGCGCATCGTCTCGGCGACATAGCGGTCGCCCACCGGAGTGCGGTGCAGCGCGAGGCCGATCCCGGCGAGATAGCGCTCCAGCCCGAGATTCGACATCACGGTGGCGACCACCCCCGGCCCGGCGAGCCGGTCCTCGGCGAGGAAGGAGCGGGCGATAAGAGCGAGAACCTGGTCGCCGTCGATGATCGTGCCGTGCTCGTCGGCGAGGATCACCCGGTCGGCGTCGCCGTCGAGGGCGATGCCGAGATCGGCGCGGTGCTCCAGCATGGCGGCGGAGAGATGCGCCGGCACGGTCGAACCGCAGCCCTGGTTGATGTTGAACCCGTCCGGCGCGACCCCGAGCGGGATCACTTCGGCGCCGAGTTCCCACAGCGCGGCGGGGGCGACCTTGTAGGCCGCGCCGTTGGCGCAATCGAGCACCACGCGCAGCCCGTCGAGCCTGAGGCCGCGCGGCAGACTGGATTTCGCCGATTCGACATAGCGCCCGCCGGCATCGACCAGCCGCATCGCCCGCCCGAGCGACGCGGCGGCGGCGAGGCGGTCGCCGATATCCTCGGCCATCAGCGCCTCGATCTCGGCCTCGGTCGCGTCCGACAGCTTGGCGCCGTCCGGCCCGAACAGCTTGATGCCGTTATCCTCGAACGGGTTGTGCGAGGCGGAAATCACCACGCCGAGATCGGCGCGCAGGGAGCGCGTCAGCATCGCGATCGCCGGGGTCGGCAGCGGGCCGGCGAGGGTCACGTCCATGCCGGCGCCGATGAAGCCGGCGGTCAGCGCCGGTTCCAGCATGTAGCCGGAGAGCCGGGTATCCTTGCCGATGATGACCCGGTGGCGATGATCGCCCCTGGTGAACAGCAGCCCGGCGGCCTGGCCGAGGCGCAGCGCGGTCTCCGCCGTCATCGGTGCGACATTGGCGCGGCCGCGAATCCCGTCGGTGCCGAACAGGCGGCGCGAAGCCGGCTTTGGTGGAAAATGGTTCATGGCCTGCTTGAACCCCCGTTCGCGGATCGGATCAAGACCGCGGATGTGCGGGTTGTTTCAATTTACGTTTCCGTTCGTGACCCGAATCGTGCGGTGCCAGATGGACAACAACGTTTGACAACACTATAGTATCGAAAGGTAATACTTTTCGATATCGAGCGAGCCATGGCCACATCCGTCAAGATCGGCGACGAACTGAAAAACCGGGTCCAGCACCTTGCCGGCCTGCGCCGGAGATCGGCGCACTGGATCATGCGCGAAGCGATCCGGCAATATGTCGAACGCGAGGAACAGCGCGAAACGGTCAAGGAGGATGCGCTGCGCGCCTGGAACGACTATCGGGCCGACGGCCGGCATCTGACGCTCGACGAAGCCGATGCGTGGCTGGCGAAATTGGAAGCCAGCGAGGATGCGGAACCCCCTAAGTGCCACGGCTGATCTGGACGCCGCCGGCCCTGGCTGACGTTCAACGGCTCTACCGCTTTCTGGCTTCCAGGAATGCCGAGGCGGCACGCCGCGCCGTAAGGGCGATCCGGGCCGGAGCAAAAATTCTGGCGCACCAGCCGCAGATCGGCCGCCCCATCGAAGACATGGAACCGGAGTTCCGGGAATGGCTGATTGACTTCGGCGATAGCGGCTACGTCGTCCTGTACCGCTTCGACGGGGAAACCGCCGCCATCCTGGCGGTTCGTCACCAGAAGGAAGCCGGCTACTGAAGTGCCCGCTGTGCTCAGAATGCGAGCACGGATGAGATTCGTCGACCTACCGCAAAACCACCCAATCGGCGGGGTGTGGGACGGTTTACATTAGGCTTCGTCCCCTCTCGGACACCCCTCTGATCGGGGCCGAAGGGCAGGAACGGGCGCAGATCGGACGTTGGTGAATATCATTCAAAATGTCTGGCTTCATCCCCCAGCGCCCGCCACACAAGCAGGGCCTGGGCGGTGCCGGCGACGTCGTGGACGCGCAGGATCGCCGCACCCCGGTTCGCGGCGAACAGGGCGGCGGCGATCGATCCGGCATCGCGCCGCGCCGGATCGGCCTCGCCCGCGAGCGCGCCGATGAAGCGCTTGCGCGAAACGCCGGCCAGCAGCGGATGGCCGAGCGCGCGAAACCGCCCGAGGGCGCGGAGCAGAACCAAATTCTGCTCGCCCTGCTTGGCGAAACCGAAACCGGGATCGAGCGCGATCGCCTCGGGCGGGATGCCGGCCTGCAGCGCCGCATCCCGCCGCTGCGCGAGTTCATCGATCACCTCCCGCACCAGATCGGCGTAATGGGCGTGGCATCCCATCGTCGCCGGGGTGCCGCGCATATGCATCAGCACCACCGGGCAGCCCCGCGCCGCGACCAGGAACGCGGCCCGAGGATCATGCCGCAGCCCGGAGATGTCGTTGACGATGCGCGCCCCGGCATCGAGCGCTGCCGCCATCGTGGCCGCGTTGCGGGTGTCGATCGAGATCGCGATCCCGTCTTCAGCCAAAGCTCGAATCACCGGCACGACCCGCGCCGATTCTTCCTCCGACGTCACCGCTTCGGCGCCGGGCCGCGTGCTCTCGCCGCCGATATCGACGATGTCGGCGCCGGCATCGCGCATCGCCCGTCCGGCGGCGATCGCGGCCTCGGCCACGGCGAATCGCCCGCCATCGGAAAAACTGTCGGGCGTGACGTTGAGAATCCCCATCACCAGCGGCCGGGACAGGTCGAATCCGGCCCAGCGTCGCGGCGACAGCACTTCGTCGATCGGCATGGAAGGCGGATAGCCGGATTTCCGCCCGCCGCCAATGCGCCTGCCAGCACGACCGCCATCGCGAAACGCGTCACGCGATGACGACGCTCGAAAAAGTTCCGGTCAGAAAGATAAAATTACCCCAATTTCGGCGGCGCGATCGACCCTCCGGCATGATCGATCGCGGCGCCATGGCCGTGCTTATGTGCCTGATGAACCGCCAGCCCCGGCGCCGGCGCGGTCGCCTGCATCTGTGCCAGCATCGCGGTCAGCGCCGCGCCGAAACCGGGCTGGCTGGCGGGTTTCATGCCGCCGCCATAGGCGATGGGCTGGGCTCCGGCGCCCTGGGTGGGAATGATCATGATGTCCGCTCCGATCAGGCTGTTGGCGCATCGGGCGGTGCAGGGATCGTGCCAGGCACGCTGCGGCGGAAATGCCGCGATTTCCAGCGGGATTTGCCAAATCGGTCTTGCCGTGCCGGCAGCTATTGCCGGGCAAATTATGCCGGTCCTATGATGCGGCGATGATCGGGTTGCCATCGCGGATCGACCTGCTGAACGCCATCGCGCCGCGCTATGGCACCAGCGTCGTGCGCGGCCTCGCCTATGGCCCCGATCCGCGCCACCTGCTCGACATCTACCGCCCCACGCGGCAGCGCCAGGCTCTGCCGGTCGTGGTTTTCTTCTATGGCGGCGCCTGGCAGAGCGGCGAGCGGTCGGAATACCGGTTCGTCGGCGCCGCCCTGGCCCGGCTCGGCCTGATCGTCGCGATCGCCGATTACCGGCTCTATCCGGCGGTGCGCTACCCCGCTTTCATCCAGGACGCGGCACGGGCGACCGCCTGGATCGCCCGCGACATCGACGGCTATGGCGGCGATCCGCGCGCGATTTTCATCGCCGGGCATTCCGCCGGCGCCTATCTCGCGCTGATGCTGGCCCTGGCACCCGCCTATCTGGCCGAAGCTGGATATGACCGGGCCTCTCTCGCCGGCGCGATCGGGCTTGCCGGGCCCTACGATTTCCTGCCGCTCACCCGCCCCGCCTACCAGAAGATCTTCGCGCCCGAACCGGATCTCGCGAACACCCAGCCGGTCACCCATGCCGATTCCTCGGCGCCGCCCTGCCTGCTGCTGACCGGGGCGAAGGACCGGCGCGTATCCCCGGCAAATACCGCCCAGCTCGCCGAAAGGCTGCGCGCGGCGGGAGCGACCGTCGATACCCGCATCTATCCGGGGCTGGGCCATACCAGGATTCTGCTGTCGGTCCTGGCCTGGCCCGGCCTGTCCGCCCCGGTTCCGGCCGATATCGCGGGCTTCATCGCCCGCACGCTGGACTCGGAGGCGCGGGTCGATCGCCTCGCTCAGAGGCGCGATATGGCGGGACGCGCGAATCCAGGCTAACCATCGCGCATGACCCTTGAACCCGCGACTCTTTACATCGGCAACCGGCGCTATTCCTCCTGGTCGCTGCGCGGCTGGCTGGCGGTCCGGCTGTCCGGCCTTCCCGCCGAGGCCGAGGTGATTCCGCTCAAGGGCGGCGTCACGCCGGAAGTCCGCGCGGTCTCGCCCTCCGGTTTCGTGCCCTATCTGGAGCATGACGGCGCCAAAATCTGGGACAGCCTCGCCATTCTCGAATACTGCGCCGAGATCGCCCCCGCGCTCTGGCCGTCTGAGCGCATCGCCCGCGCCCATGCCCGCGCCATCGCGGCGGAAATGCATAGCGGGTTCCGCGAGCTGCGCCTCGCCATGCCGATGAATTGCTGCCGGACCTTTCCGGGGCACGGCCAAAACGACGGCAGCCTCGCGGATATCGCCCGGATCGAGGCGATCTGGACCGAAACCCGCGCGCGTTTCGGCGCGAACGGGCCGTTCCTGTTCGGTGCCGGTTTCACCGGCGCCGACGTGATGTTCGCGCCGGTGGCGTCGCGCTTCCTGACCTACGCCCCGCCGCTCTCGAAACCGGCACTAGCCTATGTGCAGGCAGTGCGTGCTCATTCGCTGGTCGCGGAATGGTATCGCCTCGCCGCCACCGAACCCGAATCCTGGCAGATCGAGAAATACGAAACGATTTCATGACCCATCTGAAACATCTCATCTTCGGCCTCGTTCTCGCCGCTCTCGCCGCGCTCGCCGCCCCTGCCTTCGCCCAGACCGCGGCGAACGTCATGCCCGGCATCACGGTCGGCCAGGGCTGGACCCGCGTGACCCGCGAGGCCGGCAAATCGACGCCCGGCTTCTTCACCATCCATAATGACGGGCTGACCCCCGATACCCTGGTCTCGACGAGCTGCCCGGTCGCGCACCGGACGGTTCTGCTCGACCGCACCGGCAAGGCGATCGGCGCGATCAGGATCAAGCCCGGCCAGACCGTCACGCTGGCGCCGGACGGGGCGCATCTGATGCTCGAACAGAACCGGTTCCGCTTCTACGCGAGCGGGCTGATCCCGTGCAGCATCGATTTCCTGGGCGCGGGCAAGATGATCCTGTATCTGCATGTCGAGCCCGACAATGCAAAAACCTATCACCCCGCCCATCGCGCCATCGTCAAGGATTGACGCGCTGATCGCCGAGGCGCGGGCCTGCACGGTCTGCGCCCCTGCACTTCCCCTCGGGCCAAGGCCGGTCGTCCGCGCCTCCGCCACCGCCCGTCTGCTGATCGTCGGCCAGGCACCGGGCACGCGGGTTCATGAAACCGGCATCCCGTGGAACGACAAGTCAGGCGACCGGCTGCGCGACTGGCTCGGCCTCGATCGCGCTTCGTTCTACGACACCAGCCGAATCGCCATCCTGCCCATCGGCTTCTGCTATCCGGGGCGCCTCCCGCGCGGCGGAGATGCGCCGCCGCGCCCCGAATGCGCGCCGCTCTGGCAGGCGCGGTTTTCCGCCGCGCTGCCCGCACTTCGCCTGACCCTTCTGGTGGGTAGCTACGCCCAGGCCTATTATCTCGGCAAGGGCAGGCTCGAAGCGCGGGTGCTCGGCTACCGGGATTTCCTGCCGGCCCGGTTTCCGCTGCCCCATCCGTCCTGGCGCACCCGTGCCTGGGCGGCGCGGCGGCCCTGGTTCGAGGCGGAGATCATCCCCGCGCTGCGCGAAGCCGTTACCGCGATTCTCAGTATTGAAGGAGCAAAAAAATGATCGCCAAGCTGACCGAGGCCGAGCGTGCCGCGCTGGTCGATCTTCTGCCGAACTGGATCCTGGCCAAGGGCCGCGACGCGATCGAGCGGTCGTTCAAGTTCCGGGATTTTTCCGAAGCATTCGGTTTCATGACCCGCGTTGCCTTGCTCGCCGAGAAGCACGACCACCACCCGGAATGGTCGAATGTGTGGAACCGGGTTTCGATCGCCCTGACCACCCACGACGCCGGCGGCCTGTCCGAGCGCGACATCAAACTCGCCGAGGCGATCGACCTGATCGCCTGAGCGCGTTCTCTATCGGCCGGCGCTACAAGATAAACCGGCTGAGATCGCCTTTGGCAGCGAGCGGCGCCACCTTCTCGCGCACCAGCGACGCATCCACCGTGATGCTCTCCCCGGCCTTGTCGGTCGCGGCGAAGCTGATCTCCTCCAGCATCCGCTCCAGCACGGTCGCCAGCCGCCGCGCGCCGATATTCTCGACCCGGTCGTTGATATCGGCGGCGAGGGTGGCGATCGCATCCACCGCATCGTCGGTGAAGTCGAGATGGACCTTCTCGGTGTCCATCAGCGCGACATACTGCTTGAGCAGCGAATGCTCGGGCTCGGTCAGAATCCGCCGGAAATCCTCCCGCGTCAGCGACGCCAGCTCGACGCGGATCGGCAGGCGCCCCTGCAATTCGGGCAGCAGATCCGCCGGCTTCGCCACATGGAACGCGCCCGAGGCGATGAACAGGATGTGGTCGGTCTTCACCGGCCCGTATTTGGTCGAAACCGTGGTGCCTTCGATCAGCGGCAGCAAATCGCGCTGCACCCCCTCGCGCGAGACATCGCCGCCGCGAAACCCGCCTTCGGTGCGGGCGCAGATCTTGTCGATCTCGTCGAGAAAGACGATGCCGTGATTCTCGGCGTGCGACCGCGCATCGGCGACGAGCTGTTCGGTGTCGAGCAGCCGGTCCGCCTCCTCGCGGTTCAGCGCCTGTCGCGCCGCCGCCACGCTCATCCGCTTGCGGCCCTGCTGGCGGCCGAACATCGACTTCATCATGTCGCCGAGATTGATCGCCCCACCCGGCGGCATACCGGGGATATCCATCTGGCCGATCACTCCGCCGGGGGCTTCGGCGATCTCGATGTCGATTTCCTTGTCTTCGAGTTCGCCGTCGCGCAGCATCCGGCGGAACCGGTTGCGGGTTTCCGCCGCGGCGCCCTCGCCCACCAGAGCGGTCACCAGCCGCTCCTCGGCGGCGAGTTCGGCGCGCGCCTGCACGCCCTTGCGGTTGAGTTCGCGCAGCATGTTGATCGACACCTCGACCAGATCGCGCACGATGCTCTCCACATCCCGCCCGACATAGCCGACTTCGGTGAACTTGGTCGCCTCGACCTTGATGAACGGCGCCTGCGCGAGCTTCGCCAGTCTGCGCGCGATCTCGGTCTTGCCGCAGCCGGTCGGGCCGATCATCAGGATGTTCTTCGGCACGACCTCCTCGCGCATGGCTTCCGGCAATTGCTGGCGGCGCCAGCGGTTGCGCAGCGCGATGGCGACGGCGCGTTTCGCGTCGTCCTGGCCGACGATGAACCGGTCGAGCTCGGAGACGATTTCGCGCGGGGTATAGGTGGGGCTGTCGATCACAGGGTTTCAACAATCACGTTATGGTTGGTGTAGATGCAGATGTCGCCGGCGATCGCCATTGCGCGGCGGGCGATCTCCTCAGCGGCGAGCCCATCGACGGTGAGCAGCGCGCGGGCGGCGGCGAGCGCGTAGTTGCCGCCCGAGCCGATCGCGATGATCCCGTCCTCCGGCTCCAGCACGTCGCCATTGCCGGTCAGCGTGTAGGAATGCACTTTATCGGCCACCGCCATCATCGCCTCCAGCCGGCGCAGATAGCGATCGGTCCGCCAGTCCTTCGCGAGCTCGACACAGGCCCGCTCGAGCTGGTTGGGAAACCGCTCCAGCTTGGCTTCCAGCCGTTCGAGCAGGGTAAAGGCGTCGGCGGTGGCGCCGGCGAACCCGGCGAGCACCGCGCCGCCGCCGATGCGCCGCACCTTGCGCGCATTGCCCTTCACCACGGTATTGCCCAGGCTCACCTGGCCGTCGCCGGCCATGGCGACCGAGCCGCCCGCCCGCACACAGAGAATGGTCGTGCCATGCCAGCCGACCGGATCGTTCGGATTCGTCATGAGCGCGGAGATGGCATCGCCCGACGCTTCCGGCAAGCGCGGCATGACTGCGATGCCGAATCCGGGGCCGGGGGATCGATTCCCTTGCCAATCGTCGCGGGTGCTGGCTTAACGATAAAGATCGAAAAATTGCTCGCCATTGGCGGGCGACTCGAAAGCGGGGAGCAAAAATGTCTGGACAGCAATCGGCTGACATCGCGGCGCGGCTCGATCGGCGCATTGGTCGTGTGGTTCCTGCAGCGCGGCATTCCCGAAAGCCCGCGCTGGCTCGCCCGCCACGGCCGGATCGCCGAGGCGGAGGCAATCGTCGCCGAGATCGAGCGGAAAGTCGCCGCGGAGAAAAAAATCGCCCTGCCGCCACCGCAGCCGGCAGCGCCCGAGGAAGCCGGCACCGGCTCGTTCGCCGAGATTTTCGGCCCGCTCTATCTGAAGCGCACGATCATCCTGTCGATCTTCAACATGGCCCAGGTGATCGGCTTCTACGGCTTCGCCGCCTGGGTGCCGACGCTGCTGATCCATCGCGGCATCCATGTCACCGCGAGTCTCGAATACGCGTTCATCATCGCCATCGCCAATCCGTTCGGCCCGCTGCTCGGCACCCTGTTCGCCGACAGGCTGGAACGCAAGACCCAGATCATCGGCGGACTGCTGGTGATGGGCATCGTGATCGCACTGTTCGCCCAGTCCTCCGCGCCGCCGGTGCTGATCGTGCTCGGCGTGCTGTTCACCCTCGCCTCCAACGTGATGTCCTTCGCCTATCACGGCTACCAGCCCGAGCTTTACCCCACGCGCATCCGCGCCCGCGCCGTCGGCTTCGTCTATTCCTGGAGCCGGATCGCCGCCGCCTTCGCCGGTCTCGCGATCGGCATCCTGCTCGCCGATTACGGCGTTCCCGGCGTCGCGGTGTTCATCGGCATCGCGATGATCGTCGGCATCGTCATGATCGCGCTCGGGCCCTCCACCAGGGGCTTGGCCCTCGAACAGATCAACCATTGAACCATTACTGCCCTCAGTCGCCGGATGGGCGGAGTTGCGCAAGGTTCCGGCAATCCGAAGGATCGCTGGAAGCGCAACGGAGGGGCATCCGCGCCATCGCGCCATAAGGCGCGTCCCGCGCCAGGGGCTTCGCGCCACAAGACGCGCGCCGCATTACGAGCTGACGCTACGTTTTGCTGAGTCAATTTCCTGATAACCGGCTCCGCATCATTGGCGGAGCGGGGGATTTGGGCTAGGCAGCCCCCATGGCCCGCACCGCAGAGATCACCCGCAAGACCTCCGAAACCGCGATCGAACTTGCCCTCGATCTCGACGGCACCGGCCGCACCGAAATCGCCACCGGCATCGGCTTTTTCGACCACATGCTCACCGCCTTCGGCCGCCACGCCATGCTCGACCTCGCGGTCCGCGCCGAGGGCGACCTGCATATCGACGCGCATCACACGATCGAGGACACCGGCATCGTGCTCGGCCAGGCGATCCGCCAGGCGCTGGGCGACAAATCCGGCATCACCCGCTTCGGCTTCGCGGCGACCCCGATGGACGAGGCGCTGTGCGAGGCGGCGATCGACCTGTCCGGGCGCGGCTTCCTGGTGTTCGACATGACGTTCGAACGCCCGATGCTCGGCGACATGGACACCCAGCTTGTCGAGGAATTCTTCCGCGCCCTGACCGTGAATGGCGGCTTCGCCCTGCATCTCACCCGCCGCGCCGGCAGCAATGCCCATCACGTCGCCGAAGCCGCGTTCAAGGCCGCTGCGCGCGCGCTCCGCGTGGCGGCCGAGCCCGACCCGCGCGCCCAGGGCGCTGTCCCCTCCACCAAGGGCGTGCTGTGAATCTCGCGGTCATCGACTATGGCAGCGGCAACCTCGCCTCCGCCGCACGCGGGCTCGAACTCGCGGCCTCGCGGCTCGGCATCGGCGCGCGGATCGCGATCACCGACGAACCGGATGCGGTGGCACGGGCCGACCGCATCGTCCTGCCCGGCCAGGGCGCCTTCGCCGATTGCGCGCGCGGCCTCGCGGCGAAACCGGGGCTCCGCGACGCCATGCTCAGCCGGGTCGAGAACGGCGCGCCGTTCCTCGGCATCTGTGTCGGCATGCAACTCATGGCCGCGCGCGGGCTGGAACACGAAATCACTCAGGGCTTCGGCTGGATCGAGGGCGACATCGCCCCGATCGCGGCGGACGGGCTGCGCCTGCCCCATATGGGCTGGAACGAGCTGTCCTTCACACCCGGCGCGCACCCGCTGCTGGAAGGCATCGAGCCCGGCGATCACGCCTATTTCGTTCACTCCTATGCGCTCGCGTCGAACACCAAGGACGTCATCGCCACCACCGATTATGGAACGCAAATCGTCGCCATGGTCGCCTCCGGCAATCGCGCCGGTACCCAGTTCCATGTCGAAAAGAGTCAGGAGGTGGGCCTGACCATTCTCGCCAATTTCCTGCGCTGGACCCCGCAATGAGCAAAGCCCAAACCCAGGATCTCCCCCCGCCGGACACGCTGGCGGTCGATCGCCTCGCCGAGATCGCCGACGACGACATGCAGGCGCTGTGCGAAGCGGCCGACGCCGCGATCATCGACGGCGGCGGCTTCGGCTGGCTTAAGCCACCCGGCCGCGCGGCGCTGGAACAGTATTTCCGCGGCGTGATCCTGGTGCCCGAGCGCGAGCTGTTCGTCGGGCGGATGGACGGCACGATCTACGGCGCCGCCCAGCTCGTCCGCCCGCCGCGCAACAACGAGGCGCAGGCGTTCGGCGCCACGCTCATGCATAATTTCGTCGCACCCTATGCGCGTGGCCACGGCCTCGCCCGGCTGATCGTGAGCCGGCTGGAAGACCGCGCCCGGTCGCTCGGCTATCAGGTGCTCAATCTCGATGTCCGGGAAACCCAGACTGCGGCGATCGCGCTTTACGAAGCCGCCGGCTTCATCCGCTGGGGCACCCATCCGGCCTATGCCCGCGCCGACGGCCGCACGGTCGCCGGGCATTACTACTACAAGCTGCTGCAAGCGGGCTCGTAGGGTGTGTCCCCCATGGCGCTGACCCTGTATCCCGCGATCGACCTCAAGGACGGCGCCTGCGTGCGGCTGAAGCGCGGCGCGATGGATCAGGCCACGATCTACGCCGAAGACCCGGCGGCGCAGGCGCGCGCCTTCGAGGCGGCAGGATTTCGCGCGCTCCACGTGGTCGATCTCGACGGCGCCTTCGAAGGCCGCCCGGTGAACGGGGATGCGGTGCGGGCGATTCTCCGCGCGGTCTCTGTCCCGGTGCAGCTCGGCGGCGGTATCCGCGACATGGTGGGGATCGAGGCGTGGCTCGCCCTCGGCATTTCCCGCGTCATCCTCGGCAGCGCCGCCGTCAAAAATCCCGGACTGGTCCGCGCAGCCGGCGCCAGATACCCCGGCCGCATCGTCGTCGGCATCGACGCGCGGGACGGCATGGTCGCGACCGAGGGCTGGGCGGAAACCTCGCGCCTCACCGCGACCGATCTCGCCCACCGGCTCGAAGACACCGGGATCGCCGCGATCATCCACACCGATATCGCGCGCGACGGCATGCTCGCCGGCCTCAATCTCGCCGCCACCGAGGCGCTGGCGGACACGATTGCCATCCCGGTCATCGCCTCCGGCGGCGTCGCCGGAATCGCTGATATTCTGCGCCTCCGCGAAGCCGCCGCCCGCACCAGAAACCTTACCGGCGCGATCATCGGCCGCGCGCTCTACGACGGCAGCCTCGATGCCGCATCCGCCCTGGCGGAAGCCGCCTGATGCTGAAACCGCCATGCTGAAGCTGCGCGTCATCCCCTGCCTGGACGTGAAGGATGGCCGCGTGGTGAAGGGCGTGAACTTCGTCGCGCTGCGCGATGCCGGCGACCCGGTCGAGCAGGCTTCGGTCTACGATTCGGCGGGCGCCGACGAACTGACCTTCCTGGACATCACCGCGAGCCACGAGAATCGCGACACCATTCTCGATGTCGTCTCGCGCACCGCCGCGCGCGTGTTCCTGCCGCTCACCGTCGGCGGCGGCATCAGGACGACCGAGGACATGCGCCGCCTGCTGCTCGCCGGGGCGGATAAATGCAGCATCAATTCCGCCGCCATCGCAAGGCCGGATTTCATCAACGAGGCGGCGCGCAAATTCGGCAGCCAATGCGTGGTCGTCGCGGTCGATGCCCGCGCCACCGGCAACGGCACCTGGGAAATCTTCACCCATGGCGGGCGGCGCGGCACCGGGATCGACGCCATCACCTGGTGCGCCGAGGCGGCCGCGCGCGGCGCCGGCGAAATCCTGCTCACCTCGATGGACCGGGACGGCACCGGCCAGGGCTTCGATATCCCGCTCCTCCGCGCGGCGACCGGTGCCGTCACCATTCCGGTGATCGCCTCCGGCGGCGTCGGCACGCTCGATCATTTCGTCGAGGGCGCGCGCGCCGGGGCGACCGGCCTGCTCGCCGCCAGCGTGTTCCATTTCGGCCAGTTCACCATCGCCGCGGTGAAAGCGGCGCTGGCCGGCGCCGGATTGCCGGTCCGCCCGATCCCGTCACCACGCCCGTCATTGCGAGCGCCGCGAAGCAATCCATCTCCGGGCACCGCAAACGGCAATAGGGCGCGTTGAAAGGAATTTCATGGCGAAAAAGCCCGTCAAACCCAAGGCGACCAAAACCAAAACCAAGGCAGCGGCCTCGCGCAAATCCAGGCCGGCAGCCCTGCCGCCGGTGCCGCACCTCAGGCCGGACGCGCCGGATGCGCGCGTGCTCGATCGTCTCTGGTCCACCATCATCGCGCGCAAATCGGCCGATCCGCTGATCAGCCATTCCGCCCGCCTGCTCTCGCGCGGCACCAACAAGGTGGCGCAGAAATTCGGCGAGGAAGCGATCGAATGCCTGATCGAGGCGGTCGCCGGCAACCGGGACGCGCTGATCGCCGAAAGCGCCGATGTGCTCTATCATCTCCTGGTGATGTGGGTCTCCACCGGCCTGCGCCCCGAGGATGTCTGGGCCGAACTGAAACGCCGCGAGGGAATTTCCGGCATCGCCGAAAAATCCGCCCGCCCCGTCATGCTCGCCATCGCCGAAACGAGGAAAATCCCATGACCGTCAATCCCAAGCCCGGCGTGTCCGGCAAACCGCCCTATGACGACAGCAACATCTTCGCCAGAATCCTGCGCGGCGAAATCCCTTGCCGCAAGGTCTATGAAGACCAATGGTGCCTCGCCTTTCACGACATCAACCCGCAGGCGCCGCACCATGTTCTGGTGATTCCCAAATCGCCCTACATCTCCTTCGCCGATTTTTCCGCCGGCGCGCCGGACGCGGAAATCGCCGGCTTCATCCGCGCCGTCGGCCATGTCGCGAACATGCTCGGCTTCGAGGAGAGCGGCTATCGGCTGCTCGCCAATATGGGGCCGGACAGCCACCAGGAAGTCCCGCATTTCCACGTCCATCTTTTCGCCGGCCGGCCGCTGGGACCAATGCTGGTCCGCTGATACCGAGACTCACCGAAAATGGCCGATGACCGGGCACGTCATTGCGAGGAGGCGGCGCGCGGCGCCGACGAAGCAATCCAGCACGCGGACAAGGCCATGACCCTGCCGCCGACCGAAACCGTGCGCGCGGAGCTCGGCGATCTCGATTGCCGGACCACCGGCGCCATCCTCGGCGCAATGCTCGACCAGGAGGTTCGCGCCCAGGCCGCGTTGCGCGATGCAGCCCCCGCCCTCGCCGCCCTGATCGACGCGGTGTTCGAAAAACTCGCGTCCGGCGGCCGGCTGTTCTATGCCGGCGCCGGCACCTCCGGCCGGCTCGCCGTGCTCGATGCGGTGGAATGCGGCCCCACCTTCTCGCTGCCGCCCGGCATCATCGTCCCGATCGTCGCCGGCGGCGATTCAGCAATCGCCGGCGCGGTCGAGGGCGCGGAGGACGATGTTGCGGCGCCCGCCGCCATCCTGGCCAGCCACGATATCGGCCCGAACGACGCTCTCGTCGGCATCGCCGCCTCGGGCGGCACGCGCTTCACCCGCGCTGCGATCGAAGCGGCGAAATCTCGCGGCGCGCTCGCCGGCTGCATCGTCAACAGCCCCGGCCCGATCGCGGATGAAGCCGATATCGCGGTGATCGTCGAAACCGGCGCCGAAATTCTCGCCGGCTCGACCCGGCTTTCCGCCGGCACCACCCAGAAAATCGCGCTCAACGCGCTGTCGACCATCGTGATGATCCGCCTCGGCAAGACCTTCGGCCCCTACATGGTCGATCTCAAGCCGACCAACGCCAAGCTGCGCGCCCGTGCGATTCGCATCGTCGCCGCGATCGCGCACTGCGATCCCCAAACCGCTGAGGCCGCCCTGCGCGACGCCGGCTTCGAAGCGAAAACCGCCATAATCATGCTCCGCCGCGGCCTTGACGCCCAATCCGCCCGCGCGCGCCTGTCCGATGCCAAGAACCGCCTCCGCGCCGCCCTCGATCCAGCCTCGCCCACGCAAAACGCAACCGCACCACCGCGCGGCTTCTGACACAATCCAGAATCGCCGCCGCTTCCGCCACCCTAATCGCCTGCATCACATCACGGCGAAATTTCGTAAATAACAACTATTGCCGGTTCAGGGATTCTTCCTCGCAGATGAGTTTCGCGAGATCCGTCATGCGCTGCCGATGATTCGCCATCTGCTCGTCGATTGCCGAATCCGGTTTTTCGTCGGAATTTTCACCATCATCAAGATAATGCTTCGCGAACAGTCCCATGACGTGTGCAACGCCGTCCGGCCTGATCGAACGCAAATCGGGTTCGAAATATGTGTTGCCGGCATGTTGCCCGGTAATGATTTCGAATGACGGAAAATAGGCGATGCTGTCGCTCTCGTTCGCGACGACATCGGCCGCCACGCGCAACACCGCTTTTGAATATGCCGTTGAAACAAGAACGCTTCGGTCTTCCATCGTGGCGACAAGAGGCACCGGAGACACGGTCAGAATAAAGCGGGCTCGGGGATTTCTGTCCTGGATGAAGTCTATCGCGTTCCGCAGATCGCTCGTTACATCGCTGACCGAAAAATTTCGATATTCGTACTTCGCTCCATCGAAAATACCGCCGGCGACGCCAGGGCAAAGGGGAAGAACCGCGCCATCGTCACGCCCAACCCACGCCTCCGTGAGACCCAGGGTGAATACAAATACGTCGAGTTCCTCGACCATGGTTCGAACCGCCGAAAAATGCTGTTTGCGATCGAGTTGTAGTTCCTTGATTGATGAAAACCCACCCGGCTGAATTTGCGGGCGAAACGGATCAACAAACCGGCCGCTTTCGTTCGTCCAGACATCCTCAAACGGACAGAAAAGCTGATACGCCCGTTCCAGAAGTTGCAGGAGCTGGCGGCTCGTATAAAGATTGCCAAACCGCGCGCTGAACGTGCCGTAATTGTAATCATCGGTGAACCATCCGGCGAACGCCGGGTGTGGCCGCTCGACCACGAAATAATTATACCCGGCAATTTGCAGATATCTTGCGATGTGCTGAGCAAAACAGCTTCCGGCGGTGGCAATTTTGTGATTTTTCCCGAGTTTGAATTTACCACGGACGACCGGATCGACCGTCCTGAAGTCGGTCGCCGCGATCGAGGGCCGCCAAAAGCAATAGTCAGGCCGATGCTTGTATGGATGATCGCCCATTTGTTTATTGCTCCGACGATTTGAACCGATCGAGAACCTGCTCTACGATGAGCCTGCCATAATCCGCATTGCCGTGAAATGCATCTGAAACAAATCGTTCGGAAAGCGATCCGTCTGTATCGAAGCAGGCTAGCGGCGGAGGCAGATAGATGGCGCCCGCCTTCGTCGCCTCCTGCTCCATCGCCTTCGTGTTGGTTTTCCAGAGCTTTCTGCGAAACGCCGGCGAATTCAGGCCGTTTTTCTCCATGTCCTCCCGCCACGATGGCGGGATGAACGCGGCGAGCCGCTCCTGCGACGCGATCGGCGGCGGCACCGAAGGCACGATCACTGGACCGCCGTAAAACGGCCGGACCCAGCCGATGAACTCCATCGCCAGCCGCTGGATGTGGGCGAAATGCTTCACCAGGATGTCATGCGGCACCAATTGCCCCGCCAACTCGCTTCCATCGCCGTCATCGTCGGGATCGACGAAATCGAACGGCGCCGGCATTTTTATCGCGCCGATCTCGAAATCGTTGCTGTTGCCGATCGCCGCGACAATGCAATCGGGCGGTCGCCGGGCGACTTCGTTCGCCAGAGCATCGACAAGTTTTTGATTATATACGAAGTGTCCATCCGAATAGACGACACCAGGCTGGAAATTCGGGTCGAAGAAGCTGAACGCCTTGACCGATATTTCACTCCCGACGAGTGGTGTGCCCCGCCCAATGGCCTCCAGGTGACTGCCGCCGGTGATGTAGATCGTGGTGCCATCGGCCACTGCCAGTTACCTCAACAAAGAGTTTTGTGACTTGGTTGCATTGTTTTCAGCGATTTTTGTCGGAGCACGAATACTGGATTTTCGATTTCAATTGATTTCGTTAATATGATTTTCTAACATTTGTCGTAAAACCGGCTCACCGAATTTTTCATACAGCCCATAACGCTCACGCCAATGGTTACCATGCGCTTCTAAACCTGTCGCGCCACGAAACGCTCTGCCGCCATTCAAAACTTTCTTCCGCACATGCTCAATCGATCGAAGCGGAAAGTGGCACATGTAAAAGTCATTGAGCGCCATGGATCTTACGCCGTTCGAATCGCCTTCATATTCTGCAACAAAATGATTGCCCATCATCGGTAACAAGCCCGATCCAACCCGGAGCGCGACTTTTGGCACCACAGGCAGGAGGCGGGAATTGAAACGCGTGAATATGGCGAACGGATCGGCATTTTCGGGCATCGCCTCGATCAAATCGGACGACGCGCCGTTGACCCAATGAAATACAAGAATTTTTGCCGCCGGATCATTCAGGATTGCATCGAACTCGGCAACGGCTCGGACGTCATCTTCGCCAGCAAACGCGATGAATTCATCGGCATCGACGAAAAACAGCCACTCCAGCACCGTGCCCGCGAGCTTTGCATATTGTGGCAGAATCGCCTGAAACATGGCCATTTTATCGGATTGATAATAACCGACAACCGGATCATGGACGTATAAAACGATGCTGTCGGCATGATTTTCGCGAAACCGGGCGATCAGTTTCGCGGTTTCGTCGGTGCTGGCGTTGTCGAGCACGCAAAAGGCACGGAACCCCAACGCATGATAGTGATCGAGATGCTGCGTGATGATATCGGCTTCATCCTTAACCATCATCACGAGCCCCGCACGGGCAAGCGCCGCCACCCGACCGGACATATGCGGGCGCCATCCCGGCCGGCCCCGCGTCTCGTTGAAGTGCCAATAGGCCCGCATTCCCGAGGCGTAGCGCGCGATCTCCGCCTTTCCGTCCGGCCGAAGTCCGGCGTAGTGCGCTTCGATCAGCGGCAGGCGCTCGGAATCGCGGCCTTCGGCGGCGTAGAGTTCCGCCATTGCCTGCACCGGCCAATGGCTGCCGGGATCATGCGCCATCGCCCGGCGAATCTCCGCCTCGGCCGCGCGAAAATCTCCCAGACGGCGCAGGCAATCCGCATGTTCCAGCAGGCCGCGAAATCGCAACACCCCGTCATTTGATTGAGTGAACGGCACGAACACGGCGGCGGCATCGGCGAACTGGCCCGCATCCTTGCATCGCCCGGCCAGAGCGAGCGCGATGTCGAAATCGTCCGGTTTCTGAAAAGCCTCGACCTGCAGAAACCTCAAGGCTTCGTCCGAAAGCCCGGCGGCATCGAATGCGGCGAGACGATCCTTCCAGCCCTGCCCAGCCATCTCATCCATCGAATGCCAGCCCCATCCGAAACGTCCACCCCAATTAGGTCCGGTTTGGTCCCTTTGTTTCACGTGAAACAAGCGACAGTTATCATGATTAACTTTTTGGATTTTCAGCTAACGTCATCGCCGCCAGCATCGCCCGCACCCCGGCGGCGGGGCCATCGGGATGATTCCACACCGCCCCGACCACCGCAAGAAAATCGGCCCCGGCCTCGACCAGGGGGGCGCAATTCTCCGGCGTGATCCCGCCGATCGCGACGCACGGCACCTCCATCACGTCCGCCCACCACGCGATGATATCCACTTCCGCGCGCGTCTTGGCCTGCTTGGTCGCGGTGGGAAAAAACGCACCGAACGCCACATAATCCGCGCCCGCCTCGGCGGCTTCCATCGCGAGATGCCGCGATGAATGGCACGTCACCCCGAGGCTGAGGCCGCCCAGCATCCGCCGCGCCGCCGCGACGCCGCCTGGGCCCAGATCTTCCTGGCCGAGATGGGCGCCGTCGCACCCTAGCTCCACCGCGAGATCGGCGCGGTCGTTCACCAGGAACGCCACATCCCGCGCCTGCGCGACCGGGCGCAGCGCGTCGATCGCCCGCCTGACCTCATCCTCCGCCGCATCCTTCAGCCGCAACTGAACGCAGGCGACCGGACCGGCATCGAGTGCCGCCGCCAGCGCATCGGGGAAGGTCGCCACCTCGATGCGCGGCGGCGTGACCAGATAAAGCTGGCTCAAGCCTTTCCTTGATAGATCGCGATAATCCGCGCGAGCAGCGCCAGCGCTTCGTCGCGCGGGCGGGTGAACGAATTGCGCCCGATGATCGAGCCCGTCGCGCCGCCTTCGTGCAGTCCCTTCACCGTCTCGATCAGCACGTCCGCAGTTCCGGCCTCGCCGCCCGAGAACACCACCAGCCGCCGCCCGGCGAAGCAGGACTGCACGACATGCTCGACCCGCTTTGCAAGGGTCGAAATATCGACCTTCTCATAGGCTTTTTTCGCCGCTTCCAGCCCGATATGCTCGGTCGGCGGCTTCACCTTGATGATATGTGCGCCCAGCAGTGCCGCCATATGCGCGGCATAGGCGCAGATATCGACGGCGGTTTCGGCCTTCTTGTCGAGGTTCGGCCCGCGCGGATACGACCACAAAACCACCGCCAGCCCCACCGATTTCGCTTCCTCGGCCAGCTCGCGGAACTCCTCCATCATCTCGAACTGATATTCGCTGCCCGGATAGATGGTGAAGCCGATCGCCGCACAACCCAGCCGCAGCGCGTCCGATACCGAGCCGGTCACCGCCTGGTCCTTCTCGGTCGCCAGGCTGTTCGACGAATTCAGCTTGAGAATGGTCGGAATCGACCCGGCATAGCTGCCCGCCGCCGCCTCGATCATGCCGAGCGGCGCCGCATAGGCCGACAGCCCGGCATCGAGGGCGAGCTGAAAATGATAATGCGGATCATAGGCGGCCGGGTTGCTCGCGAAGCTGCGGGCCGGCCCGTGCTCGAACCCCTGATCGACCGGGAGGATCACCAGCCTGCCCGTGCCGCCGAGCTTGCCCTGCATCAGGATGCGCGCGAGATTGCCCTTGCTGCCCGGATTGTCGCTCTCGTACCAGTCGAGAATTTTCCTCACCCGTTGCGTCACGCGCATGTCGATCTCCCTTGGAATGTCAGAGGCGTCAATGTGCTAGCCGAATTCGCCTGCGCCACCAAGCCAGCCGGCAAGACGCCGATCGGCGCCCCGCTGTGCCAGATCGAGCGACGGCGGCGGCTTATCAAGGAGAATGGCGCCGGATTCGGCGGCGATCGCCGCCACCCGCGCGAAAATGACCGGCTCCGCATCGAGCACGATACCGTGGAGACCAAGCCGCAACGCTTCGATCGCCCGGCCCGGCGCATCGGCGCAGTCGAGCAGCGAAAACCCGGTGAATCCGGCCTGTTCCAGCAGCGCCTGCCACCACAGACACCCGGCATACAGCGCGAATCCGGGCGGCGAGAGCAGCGTGACCGGCAACCCAACCGCCAGCGCCGCCGCCACATGCTCCCGATCGTGAACGATCACGGCAGGAGCAAAATCAGTCGTCGCGGCCCCCGGTAATCAGCACCTCGCGCTTGCCCACATGGTTGGCGGGGCCGACCACGCCCTCTTTCTCCATCTGCTCGATCAGCCGCGCCGCGCGATTGTAGCCGATCTGCAGATGGCGCTGAATGAAGGAGGTCGACGCCTTGCCCTCGCGCGCGACCAGCGAAACCGCCTGCTGATACAACCCGCCCTCCCCGGCTTCGGCGGCGGCGAGTCCGGGCATCACCGGCGCATCCTCCTCGATCGCTTCGGTCACCGCCTCGACATAGTCGGGCTCGCCCTGCTCACGCAGATAGGCGACCACGTCCTCGACCTCGCGGTCGGTGACGAACGGCCCATGGACGCGGGTGATCCGCCCGCCGCCGGCCATGTAGAGCATGTCGCCCTGGCCGAGGAGCTGTTCCGAACCCTGCTCGCCCAGAATGGTCCGGCTGTCGAACTTGGAAATCACCTGGAAACTGATCCGGGTCGGGAAATTCGCCTTGATCGTGCCGGTGATGACATCGACCGAGGGTCGCTGCGTCGCCATGATGACGTGAATGCCCGCCGCGCGCGCCATTTGCGCGAGGCGCTGCACCGCCGCCTCGATCTCTTTGCCGGCGACCATCATCAGATCGGCCATTTCGTCGATCACGACGACGATCAGCGGCAAGGCTTCGAGCGCCAGCGGCTGGTCCTCGAAAATCGGCCGCCCGGTCTCGCTGTCGAAGCCGGTCTGCACCCGCCGCGTCACCACCTCGCCGCGCGACAGCGCCTCGTTCACCCGGTCGTTATAGCCGGCGATGTTGCGCACCGAGAGCCCGCTCATCGCGCGGTAGCGGCGCTCCATCTCGCGCACCACCCATTTCAGCGCCGCGACCGCCTTCGCCGGTTCGGTGACGACCGGCGCCAATAGATGGGGGATGCCCTCATACACCGAGAGTTCCAGCATTTTCGGATCGATCAGGATCAGCCGGCACTGCTCGGGCGACAGCCGGTACAGCAGCGACAGAATCATCGCGTTGACGCCGACCGACTTGCCCGACCCGGTAGTGCCGGCGATCAGCAGATGCGGCATCCGCGCCAGATCGGCGATCACCGGCACGCCGCCGATATCCTTGCCGAGCGCCAGGGCGAGCTTGCCGGAATGGCCGCCCCACTCCGCGACTTCCATCAGTTCAGAGAGAAACACCGTCTCGCGCTTGGCGTTCGGCACCTCGATGCCGATCACGTTGCGGCCCTGCACGGTGGCGATGCGCACCGCGAGCACCGACAGGCTGCGCGCGATGTCGTCGGCGAGGCCGATCACCCGCGCGGAGCGGATTCCCGGCGCCGGCTCCAGTTCGTAGAGGGTCACGACCGGGCCGGGGCGAATTTCCACGATCCGCCCCTGCACGCCGTAATCGCCGAGCACGGTTTCCAGGAGCCGTGCGTTGGATTGCAGCGCCTCGGCCGAAGGGCCGGTGGTCGCGCGCTGCGGCGCCGGCTTGAGCAGTTCCATCGGCGGCAGCCGCCAGCCGGTTTCCGGCAAAGGCAGGCGCTCCTGCTTCGGCGGCGCCTTTTTCGCGGGCGCGGCCCTGGTCAATTTTGTCGGAGCCGCCACCAATCTTTCATGCCCCAGTCTTTCATGCCCTGGCCGGTCATGCAGCGGCACGAGCAGGGCCGCGCGTTCCTCGGGGTCGAGCGCCTCGGTCATCGGCGGGGTGTTGAGCACCGGGGCGAGCCAGGCCGAAACCGCGCCGGCGCCGCTGCGCGCGCCGCGCATCGCCCGGCCGCTCTGTCGGGCCGAAATCCGCGCCGCTTTGGCCGCACCCCGGCCCGCCGCGCGCCATTCCCCAGGGCTCAGCCCGAAGGCGTAGAGCGTGGAGGCAAGGCCAATCAGCGCCGAACTCGCCAGGGCGAGACCGCGCCCGATCACGCCGAGCGCGGAATGCGCGACCGAGGCGCCGAACCCGCCGAGCAGCGCACCCGCGGCACCGCCGAGGCCGGCGGGCACCGGCCAGTCGGGCATCAAGCGCGGGTCGATCGCATGGGCGGCGCCGAGCGCGGCGGCGAGCGCGGGCATCGCGACCAAAGTGGCGGCCAGCCGCATCCGCCAATGGCCGATGCCGCCCCGGTTCACTAGGCCATAGGCCCAGGCGAGCAGGACCAGGCCGGGCAGCACCGCGGCGACGCCGAAGCCCTGGAGCAGCGCATCGGCCAGACCGGCGCCGAACCTTCCGGCAAGATTGGCGGGCGGCAGGGTAGAGGCGGTATCGAAAGACGGATCGCCGGGATGATAGGTCGCGAGCGCGATCAGCACGGTCAGCCCGGCCAGCACCGCGAACAAGGCGGCGATCTCGGCGAAATGCCGGGCGAAGCGCGCTTTCAGGGCGGGCGAGAGGAAGCGGCGGGCATCGGTGGTCGCGGACATCGGTAAATCAGGCTCCGGCAATGCGGTTCGGATTGAACTGTAGCCCGAATCCGCCTGATTCGACAAAACAAAATGACCGGACACCCGGAACCGCCGGGCAGCGGGCGGTTTTCCGGCTGTAGATAAACCGTTTGCGAGCCGCCGGCACATAAGAAAAACCATCCAGGGTCGGCGACCCTGGATGGCTTGGCATCGCGTGGCGATGAGGTCGCGTGTCAGTCGCCCATCACCGGCACGCCGCGCTGGCCGTCGGCGAAGATCGCGTAGGCTTCCTCGCCATGGGCGGCTTCGTCGCCCATTTTCAGCATCTCCTCGTCCATCCGCAGCGGCACCACGAGGCGAATCAGGTTGAGCAGGATGACGGTGCCCACGATATTGACCGCGATGATGAAACCGGCGCCGATGAGCTGCAGGACGAACTGGTGAAAATTGCCGTAGAACCAGCCGGTCACGTTGACCGCGGTGTCCTTGCCGGTCGCGAGGTATTCGATCATTTTCGGGTCGGCGAGAATGCCGGTGCCGAGCCCGCCGACGATGGCGGCCACGCCATGGGTGTGAATCACGCCGAGCGTGTCGTCGACCTTGCGCATGAAGCCCATCTTGCCGACCTTGTTCCAGGTCAGCCAGGGCAGCGAGCCGGCGGCGAGACCGAGGATGATCGCGCCCGTGCCATTGACGTAGCCCGCCGCCGGCGTGATCGCGACGAGTCCGGCGATCATGCCGTTCACCGCGCCGAGCACCGAGGGTAGGCCGAAAGCGAACACATCGAGCACGATCCAGGTCAGCAGGGCGGTCGCCGCAGCGGTATGTGTGTTGAGAACGGCGGCCCCGGCATCGGCGTTGGCGAAATACGGGTCACCGCCATTGAAGCCCGACCAGCCGAGCCAGAGGATGCCGGCGCCGACCAGGGTGATCAGCAGCGAGTTCGGATGGAAGCTCTCGCGGTCGCGCGCGAGGCGCGGACCGATGATCGCCGCCGCGGTGAAGCCGGATACCGCCGAGGCGAGATGGATGACGTAGCCGCCCGAGTAGTCGACCACGCCCATCTGGCCGAGCCAGCCGCCGCCCCAGAGCGAATAGGCGCCGACCGAATAGATGAAGGTCGTCCAGAGCGGCACGAAAATCATCCAAGCCTTGAAATTCATCCGCCCGAGCACCGAGCCGCACAGAATGATCGGCGTGATCGCGGCGAACACGAACTGGAAGTAAACCAGGGTCGCCATGCCATAGCCGAGCGGCGGCATGCCGGCGGCGGCGGAGGGGATGATCGCCTGTTTTTCCTCGTTCCAGGCGGAGGTGATCTGACCCGGATGGCCGAGGAACGCCCCGAGACTGCCGATGTTCAGCCAGGGTTTGCCGAACGACATGTTGTAGGCCCACAGCATCCAGACGATCAGCACCGCCGCGAAGGCATAGAGCGCCATGAAGGCCGAGTTGATCGCCCATTTCTTCTTGACGATGCCGCCATAGAGAACGACCAGGCCGGGCATGCTCATCAGTCCGACAAGCGTTGCCGAGGTGAGCTGCCAGGCATTGTCGCCGGTATTGAGCCATGCGGGGGAAGGGATCAGTGCCATTGTCGTGTCGTCTCCATTGGGTCTCAGCGACCGTCATACGGCGCACCAGCGCCGCCCGGATCAATCGATGCAGATTCCATGCCAACGAGACTCGACGATCCAATCGCTTACAAAAGCTTCATTCTATTCGCCGGCCCAAAAATCAGCATAATTTTTAGACTTGAATTGGCGAATTTATATGCAATGATGTGGCGGTCGCGGCCATTTCATCCCATCGCACCGGGCTTGCCCGGCCAAGGCGGGCGTCATAACCTGCAACGAACGCGGTCCGGTCGTTTCCGGTTGGAGGGTATCGTGACGGTCACCGTCTATGTCTGGCGCTTTCGCAAACTGGGCGTGCTCGGCTTCGGCAATGTCGGCCACGCCTCGATCCAGGTCAGGTTTTCGGGTGCGGCGGATCGCGATTTCTATCTGAGCTGGTGGCCCGGCGGCGACGATGTGCATGGCCGGGCCCGGCAGGCGCTGCGCCATACCACCTCGCACAGTCTTCAGGTCGGCTACGGCAACAAGGCGCAGAAAGCCGCACGCGACGCGGTCGCCCACGCCACCGACGAGCGCGGCAATCTGCTGGTGCCCGACGACAAGCTGAAAGAGGTGCAAAGCCGGTTCGTCAGCGACAAGACCGCCGAGGGACGCAGCGCGGAGGCGAAATACAAGTTCAATCTCAACGGCACGAAACTGCTTAACGAAACCCGGATGGAGGCCGCGTTCCAGTCGATCCATCAGGGCCGGCAGACGCTTTCGGCGAAAGGCCACGCCAAGGCCGGCGAATACAGCCTGGTGCATCAGAATTGTTCGGACGCGGTGGCCTGGCTGCTGGAAGCCGGCGGCGCCGGCACCCTGGTGCCGAAACCGAAAATGCGGTTTTTCTGGACCCCGACCGACATCGCGAAATGGTGCGACCGGCTGGTTCTGGCCGCGAACGACAAGAAATCGGGTGCCGCGCAGCGGATTCGCGGCTTCACCAACAACGATATCGATTTCACCCCGCTCGACTGGAAGTTCAGCGCCCTCGCGACGGCGTCGTGACCGGAATGCGCGACACCGATATCGCGATCATCGGCGCCGGCCCGGTCGGCGCCGCGCTGGCGCTGCGGCTCGCGCAGGCAGGGCGCTCGGTCCTGCTGGTCGACCGGGCGGCGCTGCCGCCGATGGAGCACCCGGATTTCGACGGCCGCGCCTATGCCATCGCCCAGGGCTCGCGTCCGCTGCTCGACGAGACCGGATTATGGGACACCCTGCCCTTCGCGCCCCGCCCGATCGAGCAGATCCGCGTATCGGACGGCAAGCCGGGACGGCCCGCATCGCCGCTGTTCCTGAATTTCGATCATCGCGATGTCGGCGACGATCCGTTCGGCTGGATCGTCGAGGCGCGGTCACTGCGGATGGCGATCAATCGCCGGCTCGCCGAAGCGGAAAACCTGATCCTGCGCGCGCCGTCGGACGCTTCGGTGGTCCGGTCGGACGATCATGCCGCCATCACCCTCGCGGATGGCGAGGCGTTCCGGGCGCGGCTGGTGGTGGCCGCCGACGGGCGGGCGAGCCAGTTGCGGGCGGAGGCGAACATTCCGGTGACCCGCTTCGCCTATCGGCAGAGCGCGGTGGTCTGCGCGATCGCCCACGGGCGGCCGCATCGCGGCGTGGCGCTGGAGCATTTCCTGCCCGGCGGACCCTTCGCGCAACTGCCGATGAGCGACGCCGAGGATGGCGCGCATATCTCCGCCATCGTGTTCACCGACAGCCATGCGGTCGCATCCCGCCTCGGCACGCTGGACGATGCGCGGTTCACCGCCGAGGTCGCGCGCAGACTGGGCGATCATCTCGGCGCGATCCGGCTGGTCGGACGGCGCTGGACCTATCCGCTCTCTGCGCTGCACGCGCATCGCTATTTCGCGGCACGGCTCGCTTTGGTCGGCGATTCGGCGCACGGCATCCACCCGATCGCCGGACAGGGGCTCAATCTCGGCCTGCGCGACGCGATGGCGCTGGCGCGGTTGATCGACGCGGCGGACGATCCGGGCACGCCCGGTCTGCTCGCCCGCTACCAGCGTGCGCGCCGGCCGGACAATCTGCTGATGCTGCTCGCGACCGACGGGCTCGACCGGCTGTTCTCGACCGATCTGCCGCCGGTGCGACTCGCGCGCGATCTCGGCCTCGCCGCGGTCAACCGGATGCCCCGGCTGAAGCGCGCCTTCATGCGGACGGCGATGGGAATTTCTTAGCAGCCACCCCGAAACGGGGTGGGCATCGTTAAATTTTTCGTGCATATTATACATGCCATGCAAAAGCCCATTCTAAATTCGCGGCGAATGGCGCATCGTGTCACGATCAGGAGACGTTCCGATGGATGACACGCCCCAGTTGCCGCAGATCAAGGTCGAGCCGCTCGAAGCCAGCGTCGGGCTGCGCCGGCTCGCGACCGACGCGATCAAGCACGCGATTACCAATATGGATATCTACGACCACCCCGAGGAGGTCCGGCTCGACGAGCGCCAGCTCTCGCGCGATCTCGGGGTCAGCCGCACGCCGATCCGCGAGGCGCTGAGCCTGCTCGAGCAGGAGGGGTTCGTCCGCTCGGTGCCGCGCCGGGGTATTTATGTCGTGCGCAAGAACAAGCGCGAGATGATCGAGATGATCACCGTCTGGTCGGCGATCGAGGCCATGGCGGCGCGGCTCGCCTGCGAACGGGCGACGCCGGAGGAGCTTGCCGAGCTGCGCGCGATCGCCGAGTTCAGGAAGCAGAATCCCGCCACCCATATCAGCGAATATTCCCAGACCAACATGATCTTTCACAAGACGATCATTCGAATGAGCGGCTGCGTGCTGATGTCGGAGCTGGTCGAGAACCTGTTCATCCATATGCGGGCGATCCGCTCGGTGACGATGCGCCAGGGCGACCGGGCGCAGCGCTCGATCGTCGATCACATGAACATCGTGGCCGCGCTGGAAGCGCGGGACGCGGATCTGGCGGCGCGGCGGGTACGCGAGCACACGCTGGGGCTTGCCGCGCATATCGAGAAATACGGCGATTTTCTGGATCAGTTCCAGAGCACCGAAACCCGGAAGCGGCGCTACGCCTGACCGGCTCTATCCTGATACCGATGCCGGCAAATGACGCCCGCAAACAGCGTTTTGTCATTGGGATTCGGTTTAAGATCTGCCTATCGTTTGTAAACGCCACGCCGGTTGCCTGAGCGAACGACCAGGATGCACACCGCACCGTCCTGGATATCGGCGATAATGCGATAGTCGCCGACCCGGTATTTCCAGAATTCGCCAAGCTTCGAGCCTTTCAGAGCTTCGCCGAGGCTCCTTGGATCGTCGATCGCGGATAGTCGCTCGAACAGAAATTTCACGATCCGTCGGGCGGCCTGGCGGTCAAGTTTATCCAGTTCTTTCTTTGCAGCCGGATCGAACTCAATCCTCCAGGCCATATTGCTTCATCACATCGGCCAGCGGAATGGTTTTGGTTCGCCCGGCCCGGATGTCGATCAAGCGCTGTTCGGCCAAATAGAGGTCTTCCAGATCGGCCAAGTGCTCAAGGATCGCTTCGCGGGCATAGAAGGTCTTGGAACGACCGGTCGCCTTAGCCAGTGCGTCCAGCCGCTTTTCGATATCTTCCGGCAATCGGATAGCGAGCATGGCACCTCTCCTGAAGATCGTGCGCTATACAAATATAGCACATCGTTTCGCGAAAACCATACTGAATAAGCCACGACCAAACCTCGCACCGCCTTCGCTGACGAGGTTGGACCGGTATCCTCGAACGTCATCCCAACCGAGTTGCTACGGTGGTCGCTATTGATCCTCCCAAATCGAACAAAAGAGGCGTTCTCCTAACTTTCTTTCCCTGCAAATCTGCATTGAGAGGAGGACGACATGGACGCAGCGGCACGGGCGGCCCGGCAAGCGGCCGAGCGTGCCGCGGTTGGCGGAGGCTTTGGGCAGCGGGATTTGCGTCAGTGCCGGCGGGAGACGGCGTAGTCCGCCGCGTCCATCATCAAACTCCGTACCGGATCGTCGGGGAAGATCGCCAGGGCGGCCTTGGCCGCGTTCGCGAAGCCGTGGGCGCGGTCGATCGTCCGGCCGATCGCATCATGCCGGCCGATCAGGTCGAGGGCGGTCGCGAGATCGGCGCCGGTCTGCTCGCCAAGCTCGATCGTGCGGTGCCAGAAGGCGCGTTCGGCCGCGTCGCCAGCGGCGTAAGCGGTGAGCACCGGGTAGGTCAGCTTGCCCTCGCGGAAATCGTCGCCGACCGTCTTGCCGAGTTCGCCCTGGTCGGCGGCGTAATCGAGCGCATCGTCGACCAGTTGGAACGCCATGCCGAGCGCCGAGCCATAGGCGGCAAGGGCGGCGCAAAGCGCCGGATCGCGCTGCGCGACCACCGCCCCGACCTCGCACGCGGCGGCGAACAGGGCTGCCGTCTTGCCCTCGATCACCCTGAAATAGCGCGGGATATCGGTGCCGAGGTCGTTCTGGGTCGAGAGTTGCAGCACTTCGCCCTCGGCGATCGTGGCCGAGGCGCTGCTCAGGATGCGCAGCACCTCCAGCGAACCGTCGGCGACCATCAGCTCGAAGGCGCGGGCGAACAGGAAATCGCCCACCAGCACCGACGCCTTGTTGCCGAACACCGCATTCGCGCTGGCGAGGCCGCGGCGCAGATCGCTTTCGTCCACCACGTCGTCGTGCAGCAGGGTCGCGGTGTGGATGAATTCGACGCAGGCGGCGAGGCGGATATGGCGGTCGCCCTGATAGCCGCAGAGCCGGGCCGCGGCCAGGGTGAGCAGCGGGCGCAGCCGCTTGCCGCCGGCGGCGATGAGATGGGCGGCCAGTTGCGGGATCAGATCGACCTCGCTGGCCATGCGCGCCACGATCGTGTCGTTGGTGGCGGCGAGATCGGCATCGAGCAAGGCGGCGAGCCGGTGCAGGGCATCCCCGCCGGCAGGCGCGATCACGGTTACGGCATCGTGCTCCGACGTCAGCAAGCCATCCACAGCCGGGTTCAACCTTGTCATATTGTTGCGACGGATACAGCATATCGGCCTGCCGCGACGAGGGTCAAGGCGAGAGGGAGCAAGCCGCGCATGGAAGTCATCGTCGCCTCGACCGATACGATCCGCCTGAGTTTCCTGATGGCGCTGCTGCGCGACGCCGGGCTGGCGCCGGTTCTGCTCGATCAGAACATCGCGGCGGTGGAGGGCAATATCGGCATGTTTCCGCGCCGGATCGCGGTGAGTGCCGCCGATGCCGAGCGGGCGCGCCGGGTGCTGCGCGAAGCCGGCGAAGAGTGATCGTCACCGAAGGGACGCTGCTCGGTGGCAGGCTGCGCTATCGCCAGAGCGCGTCGGGCCACCGAACCGGGATCGAACCGGTGCTGCTCGCCGCCGCGATACCGGCCCGGCCGGGCGAGCGGGTGATCGAGGCCGGAACCGGCGCCGGCGCCGGTCTGCTCTGCCTCGGCCATCGGGTGGCGGGGCTTGCCGGCGTGGGAGTCGAGCGCGATCCCGCGCTTGCCGGTCTCGCGGCGGCGAATTTCCATGCCAACGGGCTTGACGGGATCGGCGCCGTCGCCGCCGATATCGCGCGACTGCCGCTCGCCGTCGGGTTCCACCACGCCTTCGCCAACCCGCCCTGGCGCGATGTCGCCGATACCGCCTCGCCCGATCCGGGCCGCCGGCTCGCTCATCGCGCGCCGGCAGGGCTGCTCGCCGCCTGGGTTGGCGCACTCGCCGCCGTTCTGCGTGCGCGCGGGAGCATCACCCTGATCCTGCCGGCTTCATCGCTGAGCGATACCTGCGCGGTTCTGCGGGACGCGGGCTGCGGCGCCTGCCGCGTTCTGCCGCTCTGGCCGCGCGCCGGACGAGCGGCGAAGCTGGTCATCGTCCAGGCGCGCAAAGGCGCGCGCGGGCCGGACGCGCTGCTGCCCGGCCTGATTCTGCATGGAGCAACGGGCTACACGGGGGAAGCCGAGGCGATTTTACGCGACGGCACGGCGCTGGTGCTGTAATGCCGGCCCAGATCAGACGATGCCGTGATAGCGGAACTCCATCATCATTCCCGTCATCATGTGATAGAGATTGTGGCAGTGGAACGCCCATCGGCCGAGATTGTCGGCATCGAACGCGATCCGCACGCTGCCCATCCTCGGTTGCACCAGAACCGTGTCGCGCACCGCGCCGGCGATCGGTTTACCGTCGAGCGCGATCACCTGGAAAGCGTGGCCGTGCAGATGCATCGGGTGCGCCATCATCGAGCGGTTGACCAGTTCGATTTCCACCCGCTGGCCTTTGGTCAGCATCAGCGGTTCGATCTTCGGCCAGTATTGCCCGTTCAGCGCCCAGGCGAAGGGCGTCATGCGGCCCGACAGCACGATGCGGTGCACGCGATCGGGCCGGCGCGGCCGGATCGGGCGCATGGCCGAAAGCCGTGCTTCCAGCGTGTTATCGACCGGCTTGGCCGGGTGCGGCGCGAGCGCGGCAATGCGCCCGATCCGCGCGCCCTGGGTTGCGAGGACGATGCCGGCGCGGTCCCGCCTGCCCTCGACCTGGGCCAGAACCGGGAATGCCCCGTGACGCGGCAAATCGATCAGGATATCGAGCCGCTGGGCGATCGCGATCGGGAAGCGTGAGCCGGGCACCGGGTGAACCGGATGGCCGTCGGCGGCGACCACCCTGCCCGCGAGGCTGCCGAGATCGATCCAGAACTGACTCGCCGAAGCGCCGTTGATGATCCTGAGCCGGAGCCGGCCGCCCTTCCCCACCCGGACGATCTCGGGGTCCGACAATGTGCGGTCGTTGGCGAGATAGGCGTCGTAGGCGATGTCGTTCAGGTCCATCGCCATGCCGGAGCCCATGTGCATGCCGTTCATGGGCATGGCCGTCATGCCGGATTGGCCGGCCGATCGTGACGGCGGTTGCGGCGAGGACAGGTTTTCGATTTGCCGCGCCATTGCGTGCGCCTGTTCCGGTGTGGTTCGGATCAGGCCGGCAAGCAGTTCATCCGGCGCGCGGAAGCTGAAATCGTGCAGCAGCAGCACGATGTCCTGCCGGTCCTCGCGCAATTCCGCCGCATCGCGGACGATCAGTGGCGCGGCCATCAGGCCCTGCTCCTGCAATCCCTGATGCGAATGCATCCAGAACGTGCCGGGGATCGGCGCGAAATCGTAACTTTTGGTGGCACCCGGCGCGATCGGCGGGGTTTGCGGCCAGGGGAAACCATCGTCGGTCCAGGGCGGCAACTGGCCGTGCCAGTGGATGATGGTGCGGCCCCCGGCCTGATTGACCAGATCGACGGCGAAACGCTCGCCCGGTTCGAGGGTGATGCCGGGGCGTCCATCTGGCCCGGTGAGGCGAAACACGCGGGCGGGTTTTCCATCCACCTCAAGGCTGCCGGTTCCGGCGACGAGGCGTTTTGGCGCGGTCTCGGCGCGGACGGTTGCAGGGAGAAGCGGCACCGCGCCGAGAGCGGCGCCGGATGCCAGAAGCCAGCGACGGGAGGTGGGCAGGTTCATGCGGATCGTCCTCAGCCGTGATGGTGATGGTGGTGATGGCCGTGATTCTGCCCTTCGGCGGGCGCGGACATCATGCGCAGCATGCCGGGCCCGCCGGTGCGGAGAAACCGCAGGGTCAGGATGCAAGACAGGAGCAGAAACAGAATGTCCAGAATCGTCGTGTAGTTCCAGCCGATATGGCCCGCGCCGAACCGGGTGTGCCGCCCGACGGGGATCAGCCCGGCGGCGCCGAAGCCGAGTTCGACGATATAGCCGGTCGCGACCATGACGGCGTAGAACACCGCGGCGAGCAGGGCGGCGACCTTCAGGCCGTAATATTTGCGGTAGATGTCGAGGATCGGCAGGATCAGCAGATCGGCGAACAGGAAGGCGACCACGCCGCCGAAGCTGATGCCGCCATTCCACAGCACGGCGGCGAGCGGCACGTTGCCGACCGAGCAGACGAAGGAAATCACCGCGACCAGCGGGCCGGCCAGGGGACCGATCAGCTTGGAAGCGATCGGATCGTGGACCAGAAACAGCGATTGCCAGGCGTGGTGCGGAACCCACGCCGCGAGCGCGCCCGCGATGAGCAGTCCGGCCGCGATATCGACCCACACGCTCGCCCAATCCATCACGTAGAAATGGCTGATCGCGGTGAAACCCTTGGGCGAAACCGCCCTTGCCAGAATCGATAGGTCGCCGCCGACCGACATGTCCATCGCCGCGTGACCCTCCATGCGGCCCTGCCGGCCGTGCTCGGCCTCGGCGCGGGCCATCTCGATCCGGCGCGCGGTCATGACCTGGCGCAGCAGAAAGACCATGAGCGCGATCATGACCGGGCCGCCGATGAATTCGGCGAGGGTGAATTGCCAGCCGATCAGCACCGCGAGGATGATGCCGAGTTCGATGACCAGATTGGTCGAGGCGAACTGGAACGCCATCGCCGCGTTGAAATCGCCGCCCTTGCGGAAAATCGAGCGCGCGAGGGCCACCGCGGCATAGGAACAGGATGACGAGGCGGCGCCGAGGAGCGAGGCGGTCACGACGGTGCGCGGCCGCGAATCGGGCAGCAACCGGCTCATTTCGCCCTTGGTCACCACCGCCTGGACCACGCCCGACAGGAAAAACCCCAGGATCAGGGCCCAAAGAATGTCCCAGCCCATCGACAAGGCGTCACCGAGCGCCCGGAGGACGGCGAGTGCGAGATGATGCGCCATGCCGGCACGGTCTCCTTTCAATCCACCGGGATATGGGCATAAAGATTGCCCCTGCGGGAGGGTCAATGCTTCGGCGGTTTCGCCGGCACCGGGGCGAGCGCCGCGCCGGCGCGCTCGATCGCGGCGATCTGGTGCAGTGCCGCCGACAAGGCGATTCCCCGCACGAGCGGCGGCGCCGTGATCGTATCGAACAAGGCGGCGTCTCGCCCCGGTGGCAGACGTGACTGATAGGCCGCGCGCAACCGTGCCAGCGTCCGTGCATCGCCGGCCTGGGACGCGGCGCTGGCCCATTGGGTCACGATGCGGGACGTATGGGTATCGAGCGGTCCGGCCGGCGGTATCTCGATGGCGGCAAGCCGCCGCAAGGCGGCCTGCGCCGCCTTCCAGTCATGCCGCGCGGCGGCGATCCGCGCGGAAAGCGCGAGCGCGCGGGGGTTGCCCGATTTGACCAGGAACGCGAGCGAAGCCGATCCGCCCTGCCGCGCGGCGATCTCGTCGGCGACCAAACGGCGCGCCGCAACCAGCTTGGGGTCGATATCGCTGGCGTTAGTCGAATCGAGCGCGGTTTGGGCTTGTTTCAGATGCCCCGCGTCGATCTCGATCCGTGCGAGGGCGAGGCCGAGACGGGCACGGTTCGCATCGCCGGATGCGCGGGCGATCAACTGGCGCATGACCGGCGCCGCGGTATCGGGCAGGTCGAGCGCGACCAGATGGCGGGACAGGATGCGCAGGATCGCGGAGCCGGCGCTGCCTTGCGGGATCAGGCCGGTATCGTTCTGGATCACCGCGATCGCGGCGAGCGGTTCCAGCCGATCCAGCGCGCCGGTGGTGACCAGTTCGCCGAACAGGGCGCGGCGAACGTGCTGGATGCGGGACCGACCGGCCGGAAACAACCGCTCGGCCCGGCGCAACCCCATCAGGGCACGCGGCCATTCGGCCGCCTTGGCGCGCAATCGTGCCAGGGCGATGCGCATGTCGAGTTCATGACGGGTGCCGCGCCAGTCATAGATGTGACGGGCGAGCGACGCCGCGGCATCATGCGCGCCGATCTGGTGCAGGCGGTAGCGCAGCAGGATCGACCGCGATCGCGCGATCCCGGCTGTGCGCTGATCCGGCCCGTGGATCAGCACATCGAAGGCGGCGAGCGCGGCGCGGGGATGCTGCGCCGCCTGAAGCGCTTCGGCGCGTGCCAGCGCGAGCCTGCGTTCGTGCGGCAAGGCCGCGAACAGCGACTGCGCCGCGGCAAGCCTGCCGCCGGCGACCAGCGCCTCCGCCGCGAGCGGCGCGATTTGCGCGCGCGGCAATGGTGGTTGGTCGAGCAATCGAGACACCGCGCGAGAGAGCAACCGGGCCGCGCGATTCGTCTTGCCGCGCTCGGCTTCCGCCAGGCCGCGCCAGAGATCCGTCCGATCGATAGTCGGCTGATCCTTGGGCCATGCGGCCAGTGCCGCGACCGGCCGGAACGACAGAACATCGGCGACGGCAAGCAGAGCGCGGCGATGCGGATCGTCGATCGCCGCCGGATCGTGCCGCAGCAGATCGGTGAGCACGCCATGCGCTTCGGGCCCGAGCCCGAGTGCCAGGAGAATGCGCGCGAGGCGCAGCGCCGCCGCGAGACGATCGAGCGGGGGCGCCGCCGCCAGACGCCGCTGCGCCGATTCCATCCGCCGGCGCAGGGCAACCACGGTAGCGCGCGGCAAACCGAGACCGCCTGTCGCCGCGGGCACGCTGTCGAGCAGCGACGCGGGGACCGGCGGCGTGCCGATCGGCAGAGGTGGCGCCGATGCGGCGGCGCGCAGCACGAACCCGGCTTGCCCCCTGACAAGACGCAATTCATCGGACGCGGCGGCGACGACAACGCCACGCCATGCCGGAATGACCGCGTAGCCTGGCCCTTGCAATCGGCGGCGGAGGGCCCCGCGATCGGTCACGGTGCCGACAAGAATTGGCGTGCCGGTGCGCGGATTTGCGAGCACGATCGTTGGACCCGCCGCCGTGGCCGGCAAACCGATCTGCCCATGACTGATCGAGGGCGCGATAAGGGCGGTCCGAGCCGATGCGTCGATCAGAATACGAAACGATCTTTTGCCTGCTTCGATACCGATTCTCTGCCCGCGTGCGAGCGGCAGGCGCAACACAGTGGCGTCGGGGAGATGAATTACTTCGGCGTCCGGCGATTTGGCGGCCTGTCGCAATGCCGACCGACCGACCGGCAGTTTCGCGGCAAATACCAGCACCGCATCCGGCCCAAGGCGAAACGCGGCCCGCCCGATGGTCGCGGGGGACTGATCGGCCGGGAGCAGAATCCTGAACCAGACCGGCTGGACCGTTCGAGCATGAGCGAATCCGGTCGCGACCAGCAAGAAGGCGAAAGCGACCCGTGCACGCCATGATCGAGAGAGGCGCCGGGATGTCACGGTGCGCCATCGGGGAGCAGGACGGCGGCTTTCATCGTGGTCGTTGCCGGGGACATGCCGGCCATTTTTTCGGTGATGACGCGGGCTTTCCGAGGCACCATGACGGCCAGAATCGATGCGGATTTGCGGCTATTCATTCGGCGAAGCACATTGAGGACCACCGCGGGATCGAGCCCGTCGAAAATACGCGCGGCGCTGCGCGGCTCCATCGCCGCGTAGGTCGCGACCAGGGCATTCCAGCGCGCAGTATCGACCGATCGGTGCTGTGCCTTGGTCGCCGCGAGTTTGGCGGCGAGCGGTTTCAGCGAAGCGATCTGCCGGCGCAATGCCGCCTTCGTCGCCGCAAGTTCCTGCTCCTGCCGGTCAAGCGCGGCGGCCCACGCATCGAGTGCCGCTTCCCGACGCTTCAGATCGAGCAGGATCTTGCGTTCTCCGGTTTCGGCCAACGGATTCGGCTTGCATATTGGCGGCGGTGGCGGCCGGTCGGTCCAGTTGGTCACGCGCATCGACGGCGGCGATACGCCTTGCGCGGGAGCGCTCGGCAACGCGGCCATGGCCGCCGGCTTATCGGGTACATTCTGCGCCACCGCCGCGCGCACCAGGCCTGCCGACTTCAAAACGATGGCGGCTCCAAGGCAGAAAATCGCAATCGGCAACAATCGGAACCGGCCGGCTCCGGTTCCGCGCCCTAGCCATTCTTTCATGCGGCTAGTGTCCCGATCCGAAAGTTCGTTATCATCAAAACCCGGCACAATGCGAACTTCCGAATCGAGAGGGCGCCAGAAAATATATGATTCCAGTGTGGTTTTTGGTTTTGAAATTCCTGAAATCGTCGCCGCGCGTGCGCAGGACCTTCAGAACCACCACACTAGGATAACGAGACATCGGCCAGCATCCGGGCGAGATCGCGCTCGGTCCGGCTCTTCAACCCGGCAGCCGATTGTTCTGTCGTGCATGACGCGGAGGGCGAACGGCTCCTCTCCCGCGATTGCGGCTTTCCGACTTGGACTGCGCGATCGATAAGTTGTTCGAGCATTTCACTGGTTCGGTCGGCAGCGGCGCAGGCGGACGCGATTCTGGCGGATGTTTCGCCGGACTGGATCTTCAAGCGGTCGGTCGCGGCAACGGCGGCGGCAATCGACACGCCGATCTGTTCGAGCAATGTTTGCAAGGCGGCCCGATCGCCACGAATCTGCCGCAACAGGCGATCGAGCCGCTTCGCGTAAATGATGGTCGCGATCATGACCGCGAGCAGCACGCATTCGAAAATCCATTCCGCTGCGCCAAGAATTTCGCCGGTCATCGTACCACCCGGTCGAGCCTGTGATCGATCTCGGCGGCGATTCGCCCGTTGCGGACGCCGGCATAAGCGGTAAACAGGCCGACATCGCCGCAGCGAAGCAGGATCGCCGAGCCTTTCGGACGGCCGATCGGCATCACATCCCCCTCCCGCATCGCCATCACGGCGCCCAGCGACATCGTTTGTTCATCGAGCATCGCTTCGAGTTCGACATCGGTGTGCCAGAGCTCTTCGGCGAGATGCGATTCCCAAATCGAATCGCGGCCGAATTTTTCGCCCATGAATTGCTGAAGCAGCAACTCGCGCACCGGCTCAAGCGTGGCGTAGGGCAGGATGATACCGATCGAGCCACTGCGATTGGCGAGGGACAGCGATATCCGCGCCGTGAGCGTGGCACCCGAGGCGCGGCCGATCGTCGCGAAGCGCGGGTCTGTCTCGGTCCGCTCGAAATCGAAAGATACCGTGCAGAGCGGCGCGAAACTCGCGGCCAGATCGTGCAGAATGAGACGGACCAGACGCTCGGCGACGTTGCGTTCGATCGACGTCAACGGTTTGCGGGATGCCGGTTCCCCGGCCCCGGCACGCCGGCCGCCGAGCATGATCTCGACCAGACTGTAGATCATGTCCGATTCGATGACGATAACGCCGAGATTGTCCCACTCGCGGGCACGAAAGACCGCGAGAAGCGCGGGATTCGCGATCGCGGCGAAACTGTCGGCGAGACGCTGCGAAGCAAGGCTGGCAAGCCTGACCTCGACATTGTCCTGGATGAAATTGCGTAGGCTGCCGCCAAGGATTCGCGCGAGATGCTCGAACACGATATCAGCCATCGGCAGACGCTCATAGCTCACCGCGTTGCCATGGATCAGCCGGTCGACGGTGATCGGTGCGCCGGCACCGGAGTCGCGGCCGGCTTCGAGAATGGCGTCGATCTCGTCGCGCCCGAGCAGCGGCATTGCTGCAGGCGGTTCGGACTCGGGACGTTCGCTCATTGCACGATCAACTCCTCGAACAGAACGTCGCGGACGATGTTTGGCGCAGCGGCAATTCGAACCCGGTCGATCAGCGCTTCGCGCAGCCGATAGGTGCCGGATGCGCCGCGCAATTCGCTGGGATGCATCGCGCGCAAATAGGTCTGGAACACATCGACGATGCGCGGCATGTCGTGCATCACCGCCTGGGCGGAGGCACCGTTCGGCAATTCCAGGGTCGCCTTCAGTTTCGCATAGGAATCCTGACCGGCCTGGACGTTCAGATTGGCGACGATTTCCGGGACCTTGACGAAGACCGGGCCAGAAAACAGCGCCGGCTTATGATGGTAGAACAGGTGCGGAATGATTCCGCTGAAAAACAACCCTCCGCCGACAAGCAGCAGAACGAGGGCAGGCGCTCCGAACAGCAGAGGAGTGCTGCGGCGGCGCGGCGGCGCGGGTTCGGCCGCACCCTCGGTTTGCGGGTTGGCCGTTTCCTGATTCGGTTTGGACCTCGTTGCGGTTTTCGCCATCGCTCGCTCTCTCGTTCGTCACGCGGAGTATCGGAGCCATTGGTTAATGTTTGATTACGATGAGTGTGTTCTTTCGCGAAAAATCGCCGGGCGCAGGACACGGAGCCATCAAATTATGTTTGTAAAATTTAGTCGATCGTTAAGATTTTGATGTCATTCCATTTCGGCCAGCAGAGGCAGGATTCGTCCCAAAACGGCGACAGGACAGGAATGAACAACACCACCAGCATCATTCTTTCGCGCATGATCACGGCGTCCCGCACGCTGGACGTGATCGCGAACAACATCGCCAATGTCTCGACCCCTGGCTATGAGGCGACGCATATCGAGTCCGGCGCGTGGATCGACCGGATGCGCGGGATCAGCGCACCGCCCGGCGGCCATAGCCTCGCCTATACCCAGGCGCTCGGCACCTGGCGCGATGCGCGCCCCGGTCCGATTCATCGCACCGGCAATCCGCTCGACCTCGCGATTTCAGGCGGCGGATATTTCACGGTTCAGACGCCGAATGGCCCGCGCCTTACCCGCGACGGGAAATTCGGCCTGCTGCCGAACGGCACGATTGCCGACACCGCCGGCAATCCCCTGCTCGACACCGGAGGACAGAAGATCACCGTTCCGCCGCAAAGCGGCGCCCTGACCATCGCGGCGGACGGCACGATCAGCACGGCGCGGGGGATCATCGGTCAGGTCGGCGTCGTCACCGTCACCAATCCGCAATCGCTGAAGGCGGAGGGCGGCAATCTGTTCCGGGCGACGACCGCGCCACTTCCCGCGCCGGACCCGCGGATCGTGCAAGGCGCGCTGGAAGGCTCGAACGTCAAGCCGATCGTCGAAATCACCCGGATGATGGAAGCGAGCCAGAATTTCCAGATGATCGCGCAATTCGTCTCGGCCGAGCAGGCGCGCGATCAGACGGCGATGAGCCAATTGCTTGGCGCGACAACGAGTTGATCGATCACCACTAAAATTAGGAAATCACGGATGCGCGCACTCGATGTCGCGGCCACCGGCATGCAGGCTCAGCAGACCAATGTGGAAGTCATCGCGAACAACATCGCCAATATGACGACCACGGGATTCAAGCGCCAGCGCGTCGAGTTTCAGGACCTGCTCTATCAGGATCTCAGGCGCGCCGGATCGAACAGTTCCGATGCCGGCACCATCGTGCCGTCGGGAACCCAGATCGGCCTCGGCGTCAAGACCGCCGGAATCTACCGGATCGATCAACAGGGCAATCTGCAGCAGACCGGCAATACGCTCGATCTCGCGATATCCGGCAATGGCTGGTTCCAGGTTACCCTGCCCTCGGGTCAGACCGCCTATACGCGGGACGGCACGTTCGGCCTTGCCCCCGACGGCACGATCGTCACCGCCGACGGCTATGTGGTGCAGCCCGGCATCCAGGTGCCGGCCAATGCGACCAATGTGACGATCAATGCCTCCGGCCAGGTACAGGCCAGCCTGTCCGGGCAAACCGCGCCGCAAACCGTGGGGCAACTGCAACTCGCGGCGTTTCCCAACGATGCCGGGCTGTCGGCGCAGGGCGGCAATCTGTTCGTGCAGACCGCGGCTTCCGGTGATCCGGTCAACGGCGTGCCGGGCGCTCCCGGTTTCGGCACGGTGCTGCAGGGATTCGTCGAAAATTCGAATGTCAACGTGGTCAGCGAGATCACCGATCTGATCACCGCGCAGCGCGCCTACGAAATGAACAGCCAGGTCATCACGGCCGCGAATCAGATGATGTCCACCCTCACCCATCTGTGATCGCATGATGCGCAAGCGGTTTCCGGCCCTGGTTCTGTTCGCCGCTGTTCTGACGGTGAATGCGGTGGCTTGTGCCGAGGTAACGGCGGCGCCCGTTCCACGCGGGCTGGTGTCGATCGACCGGCCGGTGGTGAAGCTCAAGGACCTGTTCCGCAACGCCGGCCGGCAAGCCGATGCGGTGCTTGGTCCGGCTCCGATGCCCGGCACGCGCATCCTGATCGCCACGCGGCAACTCGCGGCGATCGCGGTGCAGTTCGGGGTCCGCTGGGCGCCGGGGAACGCGGCGGCATCGGTCGTGATCGAGCGGCCGGGCACGCCGATCGGCCGCGCGCGGCTTGTCGCGGCGCTGCGGCGGGCGCTGCGGCTTGCCGGTGCGCCGAATCATGTCGCGATCCAGATCGGCGATAACAATCTGCCGATGATTCCCCCCGCCGCGCAGCCGGCGATTCTGGTGAACCGCATCGCCTATCACCGGATGAGCGGGAATTTTCGAGCACGACTGCTCGTCGATGCACCGGGCATGAGCGCCGCGAGCGCGCGGATCGCCGGGCTGGCCGAGCCTGCGGTCCAGGCTGTCGTTGCCGCTCACGGGCTGTTGCCCGGAGCGGTGCTCGGCAGCGGCGATGTCAGGCTGGCATGGATTCCGCGCAGCGACGTGCCGCCGGGCGCGATCACCGACCCCGCCCATGCGGTTGGCATGCAGATCGACCGTGCCATCGCCGCCGGCACGCCGCTATCCGGGCGCATGGTCGGCACCCCGGAACTGATCGCGCGCGGCGCGACAGTCGGCCTCGCCGTCGAGATGCCTGGGCTGGAGGTTACGGCGCGGGGTGTGGCATTGGCGGCGGGCGGCGGCGGCGCGGTGATCCCGGTGCTCAATCCGTCCTCGCATGAAATCGTCCAGGCGGTCATCGACGGTCCCGATCACGCGCATGTGGTGCCGGGAAGCACGCCGGCGCGGGCGCGCAACGCCATTCCCTATTACGGCCTGACCGGCGATCGGCCGTGACCGGCCGGCCGGCCCCTGCCGAAGCGGCGTGGATCGTTCTCCGCATCGCGACCCTGTCGATAACGGCGATGCTCGGCGGATGCGGGGTATTTTCCAATCTCGCCTATGTCGGCCATGCGCCGCCGATGTCGCCGATCGAAAACCCGACACAGGCGCCGAACTGGCGGCCGGTCAGTATGCCGATGCCGGCGCTGCACCGGGCGCCGACGGCCGCCGATAGCCTGTGGCGACGGGGGGCGCGCGCCTTCTTCAAGGACCAGCGGGCGTCGCGCGCCGGCGATATCATCACGATCCTGGTCAATATCAATGACGATGCAACGCTGAAGGATCAGACGACGCTGGGCCGCACCGGCTCGGAATCCATGGGCATTCCCAATCTGTTCGGGCTTGAGGGGCTGATTCCGCGCGTACTGGGCAAGGCGGTCAATCCATCGAGCCTCGTTTCGGTCTCGGGTGCCGGGAACTCGACGGGCACCGGCCAGATTCAGCGCAATGAAGCCGTCACCCTGTCGCTCGCCGGCGAGATCACCCAGGTTCTTCCCGACGGAAACCTTGTGGTGATGGCGCGCCAGGAAATGCGGGTGAACGACGAATTGCGCGTCATGACCGTTGCGGGAATCTGCCGGCCGCAGGATATCGCGAGCAACAATACGATTCAGGCCGATCAACTCGCCGAGGCGCGGATATCCTATGGCGGGCGCGGCCTGATCAGCGCCGAGCAATCCCCGCGCGTCGGCCAGCAGGTTCTCGACGATCTGGTGCCGTTCTGACGCGAGCACGGAGCGGCGGGTTATTTCCGCCGAACCGGGCTACCAGATAGTTACCAAAAATGTCCGCGCAGCCAAGACTAGGGTGTGTCGTCAATTAAGCCAGATAGCGGTGGCGGTGAGGTGGACGCCTGCGAGGAAGTTTCTGGCGGTTTTGTCGTAGCGCGTTGCAATGGCGCGGAATTGCTTGAGTTTGGCAAAGA
>NZ_JAKGBZ010000030.1 GCF_021556475.1 Acidiphilium iwatense
CTTTTCCTGGCAAAAGATGCGCAATCCGCTCCCATTGGTCAGCCCTCAGCCCATAACGCCCCATCGATCAGCCTTTCGGAATGCTGATCTGCTATGAATCAGGAAAACGGTCGCGCCGGAATCCCCCCGGTCAAATGACGACACACCCTAGCTGCCGCTGACTCTCCCGTTCCAAGAGACGCCACCACATGCGTCCGGCCAAGAATGGGAACGATTTCGCGGGGCAACCGAACCCGGAAATAATACCTCTGTCGTCGTCTTTCGACGAAGGAACACAACGTCATCGTGGCTTCCCGTGTGTGGCACAAGCGTGTGTCACATCAGCGGGACGGCACAAAATAAATCGTGGTTTTTCAATAGGTTGTAGGTACTGGTATCCCGTAGGGGATTCGAACCCCTGTTATCGCCGTGAGAGGGCGTAAAAACTGTCCATTATCGTCCGCCCGTGTCTGCAAAAACTGTAGGAATATCACCATATGTTGCCGCCGTGTCTATGCTTGTCTAATACGAATTACCCGCGTATATTGGACAAATCATGGATGGACGGTCGGAGCCTAAGCCTTTGAATTGCGGGCGAGGTTTTCCAGCCGAACAAAGCGGTAACGGAGGCTTGGATGGCTCGCACGGTTCGCGATACGAAGCTGGAAAGCAGGACGGCACGGGGCGCACTTAAGGCTTCCGGCAAGCCCTATTGGCGAGCGATCGAGGGAGGGCTGCACCTCGGCTATCGAAAGGGCCGGACCTCCGGCAAATGGGTGCTCCGCGTGCATATGGGGGGCGCCAAGGCATACGAGACGGAGACCATCGCAACCGCCGATGACACGATAGACGCGGACGGCGACATCGTGCTGACTTTCCAGCAGGCGCAGGGCGAGGCGCGTAAGCGGTTCATCGCGCTCCGCCGGGCAGCGGCTGGTCTGCCTGCCGAGGCCGGCCCCTACACCGTCCGCTCCGCGATCGAGGATTATCTGACATGGATCGAGGCGGAAGGGCGGAAATCAGTGAAGGATGCCCGCGTTCGGGCTGCCGCGATGATCCTGCCGCGCCTCGGCGGCGTCGAGTGCGCCAAGCTCACCTCTAAGATGATCCGCGCGTGGCGGGATGCAATTGCGGCCGAGCCGGCAAGGTTGCGGACGAAGAAGGGAAAGCCACAGCAGCATCGGCAGATAATCGCCGATGACGACCCCGAAACCGTTGGCCGTCGTCGGAAGGCCACAACCAACCGCACCCTAACAGTCCTGAAAGCGGCCCTGAATCATGCTTGGCGGGAACGGCGGGTAGCATCCGATGAGGCGTGGCGGGCGGTTCAGCCGTTCCGCGAAGCCGATGCAGCGCGCTCCCGCTATCTGACGGCCGATGAGTGCCGACGCATCATCAACGCGGCTGCTGCGGAGTTCCGGCCGCTTGTCGTCGCTGCGCTCCAAACCGGCGCCCGCTTCGGCGAGCTGGGGGCTCTAACTGTGCGGGACTTCAACCCCGACAGCGGAACCCTGCATATTCGCAAGAGCAAGTCCGGCAAGGAACGCGACATCGTTCTCACCGATGAGGGCACCACGTTCTTTCGCGGATTGACTGCCGGTCGGTCCGCCGCTGATCGGCTCCTAGTAAAGGCGAACGGCGAGCGATGGGGCACATCCCATCAATCCCGCCCGATGCGTAATGCCTGCGAACACGCCCGCATTGATCCTCCGGTTTCGTTCCACACGCTTCGCCACACCTGGGCGAGCCTCGCGGTAATGGCGGGGATGTCGCTCATGGTTGTGGCCCGCAACCTCGGTCATGCCGATACGCGGATGGTCGAGAAGCACTATGGACACCTCGCGAAATCGTGGATCGCCGAGGCAGTGCGGGCTGCGGCGCCGAGGTTTGGGATTGAGGGGGGGAATGTTGCTGCGATGGCAGACCACCGGTGACACGCCCTCGCAAAAAACCACGGCAATCTCTTACCGAGAACATTTCCTTGGCCGATGTTCAGGATTTGTGGAAAGCGGCAGGATGGCGCGACGGAGGCTTAGATACAGCGGTGTGCACCGAACTCGCCGATCTGTTGAATACCCAGCGCGGGGATGCGCCCGATCCCGACGTGGAGAGGCTGCAAGCCGCCGCTCGCGCCGCTCATACCGTGCTGCTCGCCTGGTGCGCCGGCGCTTGGTATGAAGACGGCACACAACTGGCGCGGAACGGAACCATACATGAACTCGAAACTGCGCTAACTAAAGCAGCGCCTCTTCTGTGCTCCCCTTCACTGTCCCAGCAAAAGAAGCCCGACTGGTTCATTGCGGCGATCCGCATTTGGGCTGTTGCCGCTGGGCTACTGGAGCGGCATGGCCGAACCGGAGGAAAGACAGCCAATTCTGTTGCTGTTCGCTTTACCAGTGCGGCGCTCAGGTGTATCGGCTTCCCGCTTGTCACCGACAACGCGGTGTCCATCACCATCAAGAAGGCAGTCCGCAAGGTCTGACTCCCACAAGGAGGGTCAAATGCACAAGTGCAATCGACCTTCCTGACCGCCCTATCATCATAGGCCTAATCCATCGCCATCAACTTGTGCATAGGAGCACTTAGATGGACGACGAAAGAGATGCTTACGGGGTCGAGGAATTTTGCAAGCGGCACGCGATCAGCCGCGCTTACCTCTACCTATTGTGGAAGCGTGGCGATGGCCCGCGTTTCATGCAGGTTGGCGGCCGGCGCTTGATCTCGAAAGAGGCCGCGACGGACTGGCGCAAGGCAATGGAGCACGCGCCCGCTCATCAATGCGTTGCCGCCTGATACAGCAACTCCGCCGGCCGAGATGGCGCGACGGAGTTGGAAAATCTGTGAACCGCTGACACCTGTTCACTTAGCATTTTTCCGCTTCAGGTCAAGCAAATTCTTCGTCGGCGTTCCAAAAGGAACGACCCATGACCAAAGATTTCATAGCGATCCGAGATCGTATCGAAAATGCCATAATTGCCGGCATCGACCGGGCTGCTGCGAAGCGCCGGCGGCGCGATGCAATCACTTGGATCACCCCGACCGCCCGCGAATTCAATGCCGGCCCGGTAACGCCAGAAATGGCGAGGCACGCTGAATCCGTCTCGCAATTCCATTATCGGAAGCGGCTTGCCCGCGCGGCGGTGGCGCGATGACCGACACCATCACCATTCTGCGTTCACGCGGCCCTCGCCTCACGAAACTGATCCGCGCGGACGGGTCAATCGTCGGATACGACGAAGCGCGGACCTATCACGGCATCGAGCATGAAATCGAAAATCTCGACGACCTGCTCGCCGCGCTAACGTGGCTTTCATCGCGGGCAGATCGCTGCATCGTGCGCGCCGCGCTGGTCGATCCGGGCCGCACATCGCCGATCAGGCGATTGCTCTACCGTGATCCCGTCACCGGCGATGAACCGACGCTGCGGGAAGTACCGCATCACTGGTTAGCGACCGATTGGGATACGTTAGAGCGGCCTGACGACCTCGACGTAACCGATCTCCCTGGCTGCGCCGGCGTGGCACTGGCGCGGCTTCCAGCCTCGTTCCATGGCGCCGCCTGCATCGTGCAGGCCACAGGCAGCCACGGCGTCAAGCCCGGCATCCGCATCCGCATGTGGCACTGGCTGGTGCGCCCTCTCACGGGAGCCGAGGTGGGGCGCTGGCTGGACAGCGTCACGGGGATTGACCGTTCCGTCTTTCGACCGGCGCAGATCATCTACGCCGCTGCGCCCGTATTCGAGACCGGCCGCGACCATCTGCCGTACCGCATCGCCATGATCCCGGGCGTGCCGCACGTGGAACCACCATCGGCCGCAGCCCTGGCACCGCTTCCACCGAAGCCAACGGCGCCGCTCCCGCAGCCCGGAGACGCGAAAGCGGACCGATACGCCTGGGCCGCGCTCCGTAATGCCGCTGCCCGCGTCGCATCGTCCGGCGAAGGCGATCGGCACCCGACAATCTTCCGCGAGGCCCGCTCGCTGGCCCGGTTCATCGCGGCCGGCCTGCTGAGCCGGCAGGCGGTGATGCAGACACTCGAAACCGCCGCTCAGTGCGCCGGCAAGCCGCAGGGCGAAGCCTCGGCGGTGCTCGCCTGGGCAATCGCTCACCCATCGCCCGCCGACCTCAAGATTGCCTCATGATGAACGACATATCGAAGATCGAGTTGCCCGAACTGCCGCCGGTCGAGGCTTACGAAGACTTCGCGGATTACGAGATGAGCGGGGCAGACGCGCGCAAAACCGAAGCCGCAGCCCTGGCGCGCGACGCTGTGACCATCGCCCGGCTCGCGGCGATGACCGACATGGAGTTCGACCGCGCACGCAAAACCGAAGCCGCAGCCCTGGGGATCTCCGTCAACACCTTGACGAAGGAACGCAAGGCCGCCCGCAGGGCCGCTCGAAAGCCGCTCGCCGCCCCGCCCGGCTGCCAGTCGCCCCCGCTGGTCCTTCACCCCGATTCACCCCTGGAAACCGCGCGCGAATTGGTCTCGCGGCAGTTTCGGTCGGATGCAGGCCGCGCGCTCCACCATCAGCAGGGCGAGTTCTTCCGCTGGCGCGGTAGTCACTACGAGGCGGAGGGATACGAGACGATCAAGGCGAAGATCTACGAATTCCTCGATGGCGCCTCTTATGAGGTGAAGGGCGAAACGCTGCCGTTCAATCCGAACAAAACCAAGGTCGCTAACGTCCTGGAAGCCCTTGCCGCAGTGACACAGCTTCCATCCGGCACCCGCACCCCCTCCTGGCTGGACGATGCCGAACATCCGCCAGCGGCGGAAATCCTGTCATGCTCGAACGGCCTGCTGCACCTGCCAACGCGCAAGATGCTGCCGCATACCTCTCAGTTTTTTGGTCTGAACACGGTGGACTACGCCTTCGATCCCGACGCGGGAAAGCCCCTCGAATGGCTCGCTTTTCTGCACTCTCTGTGGGGGGACGATCAGGAATCAATCGACACGCTACAGGAACTTTTCGGGCTGCTACTGACGGCAGACACGTCGCACCAGAAGGCGTTTCTCGTCGTCGGACCAAAACGCAGCGGCAAGGGCACCATCGCGCGGGTTCAGACCGGCTTACTCGGCAAGGAAAACGTCGCCGGTCCAACCCTCAGCAGTCTATCGCAGAACTTCGGCCTCGCCCCGCTGATCGGCAAACCGCTCGCGATCATCTCCGACGCACGGCTAAGCGGCCGGGCGGATGCCCACACCCTGGCCGAACGTGTTCTCGCAATCACCGGCGAGGATAGCCTGACGATCGACCGTAAATTCCGCGAAGCCTGGACCGGGCACCTGCCGACGCGCTTCCTCATCCTGACGAACGAACTTCCGCGTCTGACCGACGCCAGCGGCGCCCTCGCGGGCCGCTTCATCATCCTGACGATGACCAATTCCTTCTATGGGCGCGAAGACCCCGGTCTCACGGCGCGACTGCTGCGGGAACTGCCCGCCATCTTACTGTGGGCAATGGACGGCCGCGACAGGCTCGCCGAGCGGGGGCATTTCATCCAACCGAAATCCGCAGCGGAAGCAGTCGAGGAACTCGGCAACCTCGCTAGCCCGATTGGTGCCTTCCTCCGCGACAGATGCGTCATCGACCCCTGCCGCTGCGTTGAATGCACCCGGCTTTATGAGGCTTGGGTGACATGGTGCAGCGAGCAGGGGCGCGACCATCCCGGCAACGTGCAGACTTTCGGGCGCGACCTGCGGGCAGCCGTGGCGGGGTTGAGCGTCACGCAAGTCAGAGACGATGATGGCGTTCGCTCCCGCTACTACCGCTCTCTCGATTTGGCTTGAAGGGGGGGGGCTGACACGCGCTGGCACGCGTTTCGCACCATTGCACCTCTATGTATGCGCCTATTAACGCGGATGGAAATTCGTTTCTCTCACGATATTATAAATAGTTACGGCTACAATGCAGTGGACCGCGTGTCACTGCGTGTCGGTAAGCAACCGCGACCGGCATGGACTCCCCCCCCGAAATTTTGTTACTCTCCTGTTTTTATTAAATCCATCACTGCCCGCGACGCGCCGGCCAAACTCGGCTTTTGCCGCGCCGGATGGTCACCGTCCCTCAAAAAAATCTTCGCCCATCTCCGCCACATAACGCCGCATCGCAATTGTGTGTAGCCGCTTATACACAGCGGTAAACAGCAATAAATGCTAGTAGATATAGCATTGTTTTTACACGTTTTTTTGCATTTTCCCTGCATTATGTCTAATATCTGCGAGATATCTGCTGCTGGAACAGGTCAAAACGATGCAAAACGGTTCGAAAAATACCCCAACGCTGGGCCCGCATTCGAGGCCCACTGCGCTGGCAAAACTGGACGGAAGGCGGCGCGAAGCACGCTTGATGCGCGATGCCGTGACCGCCTTGACCCGCCATGTCGGCGGCGTGCCTTCCGAGGTGCAGCGCGCGCTGATCCACCGGGCGGCCGTGCTGGCACTCCGCCTTGCGCTTATGGACGCCAAAACGGCGGACGGCATCATGCCGGAGCGCGACACACGCGAGTATCTAGCCTGGAACAATTCGTATGTGCGGACGCTCCGCCAACTCGGCCTGAAGGGCGCGGCGCAACGCGGACCCGATCTCGCCTCCTATCTGGCGTCCAAAACCGCCGCGTCGCAGCCGAGTGCCGGCGCGTGATCTATATCGGCATTGATCCTGGCGCGTCCGGTGCTATCGCCGTGCTGGACGCCGGCGGCCAGATAGTGAGCATAGCCGACATGCCGACGATCATGGTCCGCGTCGGCAAGACCGAGCGGCATCGTGTCTCACCGGCCATGCTCGCTCACCTCTTCGAGATGGATCAGCACGCCGTGCAAATGGTCGTGCTGGAAAAGGTTGGCGGGATGACCGGTCAATCCGCCAGCGCCGCCTTCACCTTCGGTTATGGGGCCGGCATCGTCGAAGGGGTGCTGGCGGCGCTGAAATTGCCCGTTGCCCTGGTCACACCGCAATCGTGGAAGCGCAGCGCCGGCATTGCCACGGACAAGGGGGCGGCGCGAGAGGCGGCGATGAGGCTATGGCCTGCACACGCAAGCCGTTTCGCCCGGGTGAAGGATGATGGACGTGCCGAGGCCGCACTAATCGCCCGCCATGGATGGCTGAGGGTGGCGAGGGTGGCGGCATGATTGCACCGGCCGTTGCCATCGATGACCCGCATTTGCTCGGTCCGTCCTTTCAGGGACCGTCATGGGACTTGTGGCGGGCAATCCTAAAGGCCGCGTTCGGCGAGCCGATGACGGACGATGAACGAGCGCGGTTTCGCGAGGTTGCCGAGCGTGATCCGCCGAAGCGCCGGGTTCGCGAGTTATGGGTGATTGCCGGGCGGCGCAGCGGCAAGGATAGCGTCGCGGCTGCCATCGCCACGGTTGCCGCCATGGGCGAGTACCGGGCGCATCTGCGCCCTGGCGAGCGGGCTTCCATCATGTGTCTGGCCAGTGATCGTGGGCAGTCGAAGATCGTTCACCGCTACATCCTGGGCAATTTTACCACAGTTCCGTTGCTTTCACCGCTGATCGAGCGATCGACCGAGGAAACCATCGAACTGAGCAACCGTGTCGAGGTCATCGTTTCGACCAATTCCTATCGAGCGGTGCGCGGTCGCAGCATCGTCTGCGCCATCTTCGATGAGGTCGCTTTCTGGCGCGATGAAGCATCCGCAACGCCGGATATCGAGACCTACAACGCGATCGAGCCGAGCCTTGTGACACTGCCGGGCTCGATGCTGATCGGCATTTCATCGCCCTATCGCCGCTCCGGTTTGCTGTTCGAGCGCTGGCAGCGGTTCTATGGCACCGATGACGATGACATTCTGGTGGTGCGTGGTCCGTCCAAGCTGTTCAACCCGACGCTTCCGCAGTCGATCATCGACCGAGCGCTGGAACGTGACCCTGAAGCGGCGGCGGCTGAATGGCTGGCCGAGTGGCGCAGCGATATTGCCGATTTCGTGAGCCGCGAGGTAGTGGACGCGGTAGTGGCGCATGGCGTGTTTGAGCGCTCGCCAGGGCCGGGCGTCACCTATTGCGGTTTCGTCGATCCGAGCGGCGGCAGTTCCGATGCCATGACCTTGGGTATCGCCCATCTCGACCGCGACGGTATCGCCATCCTCGACGCGATCCGCGAGGTGAGGCCGCCGTTTTCGCCGGAAAGCGTGGTGACTGACTTTTCGACCCTGCTGAAGGGATATGGCATCACCACGGTCTACGGCGACCGCTATGCAGGCGAGTGGCCGCGCGAGCGGTTTGCGCTTCAAGGTATCCGATACGCGACGGCGGATAAGCCCAAGAACGACCTATACCGCGATGCACTGCCGTTGCTGAACAGCGCGAAGGTGCAACTACTCGACCATACTCGCCTCGCGGCGCAACTCTGCGCTTTGGAACGTCGCACGTCGCGCGGCGGCAGGGATTCGATCGACCATCCGCCAGGCGGCCATGACGACGTCGCGAATGCCGCAATGGGCGCTTTGCTGCACGCCAAGGTGAAACCACCGCAACCGGCGCGGATGGTGCGGCTCAATATCATGGCGAGATAAGTTGTCTCTTGTCGTCTAAAGTTATCTATTGTTGTCGTCTGGTATATAGCTGAATAAATTTCACTTTTTATTGTATCCTATGCTGTTCTTTGCTATATATGGCAAAGATGAATGAGGAATAACGACTTTGGCCAAGCCGTTTTCAGAAATGACGCCAGTTGAAGCGGCCGTGAATCGCCACAGGCTTCGCCATGGATTCGACGCCGGCTGGACCGAGGATATTGGCGTGCGCCACCTGCCCGGCCGCGAGGGCGACGTGGTGCAGGCCGCCATCCTCGATCACGTCAACAAGACCATGAGCGCGACGAATGCTGCCCATGCGCGTGAGCGGGCCCTTGGCGACACACTGCGCCGGCTTGGCCTCGACACGTGAAAGGAACGGCGATGAATCTGCAAAATATTCTCAACCTTCGGGATCCCGCCGTGCCCCAGCGGGCACGCGGCGATTTCGATGAAGCTCATGGCCGTGTGCAGGCGGCACAACAGGCCGTCGCGGACGCCGAACAGGCGGTTGCCGCCGCACGCGATGCACGCTCCGCGCTGGTCCGGCGGGCCGGCGCTGGTGAGGCGGTCGAGGCCGCCGCACTGGCGGAAGCCGAGACGGCCATTCGGGATGCCGGGGACCGCGTTCTGTTCTGCCGTGACGCCGTCGCCGCTGCCGAAGCGACTAAGCGCGCCGCCGATGAAGCCCTGCGCACCGCCGAACGCCGCGCATGGGAACCAGTCCTTCGCGCGGGCATCCACTTGCGAATCGAGGGCGCCGAGATGATCGTGCAAGCCAAGAAACATCTCGCCGATGGCGAAGCGGTTTTTGGGGCCGGGCTTGAAGCTGTAGGGCGCGCGATCGCCGCGGGCGTCGAACTTAGACTTGGCTTTCACCCGTCCGCGAACCCGGAAATGTTCGCTGGCGTGCTTCGGCCCGAACACCCATTCCCGGACGCCGAGCGGCGCACCTGGGCGGCGCATCTCGACGCCCGCGGCGACGTGATCCTGCCCGAATCCGCCCGCAAGCTGCTGGAAGCCACCGAATGACCGTAGGCAGCGTCAGCCCGTTCACTCCCGCAGGAACCGTCGCGATTGCGGTTTCCCATCGGCGCGCGCTCACTGGCCCGGCGAGTTTCTCCATCGACTCGCCGGGCGCTTTTCTGAGGCAGCCCATAAATGACTCGGCTGCTCCTACACGTCCGAAACAAGGCAAGCGGTGAACTGACATGTCATCCACCCTCGGGACGCCTGTTCCGCTTTCGACCGTCGCGCAGCAGATCGCGCCGCTTCGCCTAACCAAGAAGGAGATTCCAATTTTTACGGCATCCAAAATCAGCAACGAAGTCGGTAAGCTGAATGGCATCGACCGGATTCTGCAAGCCAAACTGCTGAGCGGCAAGAACTCAGTGACAGCAATTGCCGCAGTCGTCGCCCCACACTTCCACGATCGGCGGAAGGCTGCCTGTCCGCGCATTCCGGCTCGTGAACTATCCCCTCAAGTCAAGCACAGGATCAAGGGAAAATGGCTGAAACATTGCTGAACGAAACCAAGGACGAGACGATCACGGATACGCTCGGGCGTTCGATCGTCATGCGACTGCTCGACTTCAAGGGGCGGCATAGGCTGTTCAAGGTCGTGGGACGCGCCGCGCAAGGGAATGAAGCATTCCTGGCGGACTGCATGATGTTCGCATCGGTGGTATCGATCGATGGCACCCCGGTCCCCCCGCCGACCGAAAGATCGGACGTGGAACCGATCATCGACGCCCTTGGCGAGGCTGGCGGCAATGCGGTGCAGGATTGGTTCGCCAATCGCGCGAGCGCTGAAAACGAAGTGGTCACCACCGCAAAAAACTGAGTGAAAGCCCGGACTTTACCGGGCGCTGCTACATCCTGTCGAAGGGCGTGCCTTGGGATGTGGCCTTTGAGATGGGCGAAGCTGAATTGCTCGCCTTCGTGGTGACGATGGGCGGCTTCGACGGCAATGAATGGGATTGGCGCTCCCTTCGGTGGAAGGACCGAAAGTGATGGGGTTAGTTAGTTTGGCCACGGCGATGGAGCGGATCGAGCGGTCTGCCCTGGCCATGGAAGAGATGGAGCATCGCGTTCTCACCGAAGCGGCCAAGGCGATTCAGAAGGGCGCGAAAGAGCAGATCGGTCATTATCTGACCGAGGATGACGGTAAATTCGGGTCCTGGTTACCGCTCGCGGAATCGACCGTCGAAGACAAGGAAAAGCAGGGCTATGCGCCGCCCGATAACCCACTGTTGCGCGAAGGGGATGTCCGCGAGAGCATTGAATACACCGTGTCCGGTGCTGAAGCGCAGATCGGTTCGAATTCCGACATCGCGCTTTACCAGGAGCTTGGCACGCGCGGTCCTGGCGTGGGTGCGAGCGGCTTTCACGTGCCACCCCGCTCCTTCCTCGGCTCAACCGCCTTCCGGCTGAAAGACAAGATCGGCCAGCAAGTCGGCTATTCGATAGTGTCGGCGCTGATCGAAGGAAAGCAGACAGTCGTGCACATCAAAGACTGAAAAGGAACCCAGCAGAGAATGGACGTTTACAAAATCGGAGTCTCCCTAACGCTCCGCAATGGTGTGTCCGCCGGCCTCCGGCTGCTCCGCCACGACCTCGGCGGCGTCATGAAGGCGCTGGACAAGGCGAAGAACGGCACCGGGGCTATGGCGACCAACTTCATCAAGATGGGCGCGGCGGCTACGACGGCTGGCGTTGCGATCCTCGGCGTCTACGACAAGCTTGCGACGGCCGGCGCGGCATTTGTCCATCAACAAACCCTCGCACTCGAAATGGCCGTCCGACACGCCACCCAAGCGAAGCTGACCGGGCAGGCGTGGCGCACCGCCTATGCGATCCCCGGCACGTCGGTTGCCGGAAACTACCGGCGCGGACTTGAGGCGCGCAGCGCCGTGGGCGGTTCGCGCGCCGTGGCGCTCAATCCTACGATGGGCGCGGCGCATGTCGTCATGGCGGTCGCCGGGTATCACGGCGAAAAGGCAACCAACTACCTGATGAAGTCGATCGAACTGCTCGGCGCGACAGTGGCTCGCAAGACGGGCAAGTTCTCGGTCCCGCAGACGCAAAAGGCGTTCACCCAAGCGCTTTCGGCGATGCTGCTGACCGGCTTCCGGTTCAACCCCAATGAACTATTTGCCATGCTGAAGCGGTCGAGCACCTATGCCAGGATGATGACACCGGGCGCGTTCTTCCGGTCGATGATGACGCCGGCGCAGGAAATGGGTGGCGCGGCGGCCGGTACGGCGCTAACGAGCCTGATGATGCAGCTCATGGGTGGCCGGATGAGCAAGGCGGTGGCTGACAACCTGGCGCATATCGGCATCCTGACCGCGGGCAGCTACAAGGCGATCGGGGGTGGTTATGTCGAGATCAGGAACCCGTTGAAAGACGTGAAGGGATTGCCGCTGCTAGCGAAACGCGGCGCGGCGGACTGGACCCATGATGTCCTGCGGCCGGCGCTGCTCGCGCACGGCTACAAGTCCCAGATGGAGCAGATGGTCGAACTGTCGCGCATCACGTCCGGCCGCACTCAGGCGCGTCTACTCGCCACCTATCTGACCATGTGGCCGCAATATCTGAAGGATGTTGCGCAGAAGCGCCGAATCGATGCCCTGGGGCTGATGGGTGTGCTCAGGTTCGTCGAGAAGCACGACCCCTACGCGGCGCAGCGCGGCGTCTCGAAAGCCTGGGGCAATTTCACCACCGCGCTCGGGGTTGCGGCGACCAAGACGCTGGTGCCCGTGTTGCACGACCTGACTCGCGGTTTGAACCACCTGTCGCAATGGGCGAACGCGCATCCGCACACCGTCCGCAAGATCGACACCGCTCTTGTCGATGTCGGGGCTGGGTTGGCGACGTTCGGCGCGGTGCTGGCGGGTGCCGGCCTGACAATGCTCGTGGGTCCAGAGGGACTGCTCGTCGGACTCGCATCTTCGATCTTCGCGGTTCACACCGCACTGAACCAGAACTGGGTTGCACCGGCCAAGGGCATCAAGACCGCCACCGGCGGCCTCAAGGCCCTGTTCGCCGAGATCGAGCGCATCGCCAAGTTTCTGGGCCATGCCGACGCGATCCTGAACGGGATCAACAAGAACGTGTCGGGCGCGGGCAAATGGGGATACACCCATATCACCAAGCCGATCGAGCGCCTGCCCGGCGCCGTGATGCGTTACTTTGACGGCAACGGTGGCCGGCGGGTCCATCACGGGAGCGCAATCGGCGGTTACGATACGTGGGGACCCGGCGCACCTCCATCGGCGCACAGCAGCGCCGACAACGGCCTGATCCCCACGGTGAATATTGGGAACTGGGGCGAAGGCCAGCGCGCCATCAAGCACGGCCTTGCCGCCTCCCTGAACCAAAACCAGTCCAGCACCACCGGCTTCAACGGGCGCGTCTCGCCCTACGGCACCCCGGCATTCACCGGGCCATGAGCGGTGCTTTCGTCACCGTCTTGCCGGGCCAGTTTGGCTTCATCCGGCCTGATGGCGGGACCGGAAACATCCTTGCATGCGCCGCCGCTATGGCTGCCCTGCCTGAACCGCCCTGCCGTGGCGAGCGGGTGCGCTTCCGCGTTGTTATGACACCGGACGGCAGGCGCCGGGCGATCGACCTGGTGTTGATCGAGAAGGAAACCACGCGATGAATACCCTTCACAATTCGCAGGGTAATCCCGCCGCGCAGACCGTCCTACGCGAAGGCAATGACATTATTTCGCCAATGCTTGACTGGCAGGATTTGCGGGCTTGATGTCATTCAGTTTGCAGTCTTTCATCACGGTTGCCATGGCTGCCGTTGATCCGCTGGCACCGAAATTGTCGGATTGCTTGTTCCCCAAGAAACTGACGCCAACAGAGACTATGCGGGCCGCTTTGGAGATCGCTTCTACCGCTTCGACGGTGGCATAATCGCGACCATCGACCACGAAACCGGCAAAATGATTGTTCCAAGGTCGAAGGGAGGCACCAAGCTTCATCACCTTCCCGCCATCAACTTTTAGTAGGAGATCAACCGGGATTGATGCCGCGCCGCCCGACATTTCATCCAAATCTTTGCGCGATGCCTGGAAGATATATGCCAGATCCAGCGTGTTCTTTTGGTCGCACTGGACTATAAGCCCGTCGCCAGACGGCGCGATAGATGCTGCCTCTACCGTTCGCTGGCCGAATACATCCGGTTGAGAGACATGGGCGAACCATTGTGCCGTCGCTGCAGGCGACATGGCACAAAGGATAAATGTCAGCATGGCTGCGAGATAATGGGATTTCTTCATGACAGCCTCCCTGTCTTGCCCGCAGTCTATGCCCGCGTTTGGTGGGGAGTCGAATCATTTTCACCACCGCACGAAGTCTTGGCTCTGGAAAATCGCGGAAAACCTGCACTGCGCCGAAACTTTCGCCACGCGGTCGCATAGGAGAAGGAAGGCCTAAAAGCGGCATCAACGCGGCGGTCCCCGAACTTGGCATAGACCGGACGGAAGCGCAGCACGCGATGAAGATCGCCTCCCTCACCCCGGAAGCGAAAGCGGTGGCTATTCGGCCGCGACCTGCGCCGGTGGTAGTTCCCTTACACGACTGCGGACATCCAGGATTTCGATGCCAATCACGTTTCCGTCTTTGTCGTAATCCAGCATGATGCCGGGCGCGACCTCGCGGGTATCCGCCGAAACGGCATTCTCCCGAGCAAGCCACACGAACATCGCATCCGCTGTCGGATCGTAGCTGGTCTTCAACATCATAGTGCCCTTCGCTTCAAAGCGTCGCGATCAGGATAGGCGGTCAGAACGACAATATCGTCATCCTCGGGCCAATGCACAACACGCAGTATGCGACCATCAATCTCATCAATCGCCTTGTAGGACCGGGTGCGGCTCGGCTTTGCCGGGTCTGTATCCGTCCAATCCGGGCGCTCGATCGCCGCCGCAACCCAATCACGCTTGATACCGCGCTTCGCAAGCGCTTCCTCAGCATGGGGAAGATAGCGGATCATGGGCCGGACTGACCAACACTATTTTTAGCTTGCTTCCTCAACCTCACGCCTGCCCCGCCGCCGTTTTCCGCGATGAACTCGACGCCGGCCGCTTCTAGGGCGGTGCGGATGGCTAGTAAGTTATTCTGATAAGGAGTTCGCGCCCCCCTCTCAAAATCTACAATCGTTTGCCGAGCGGTCTTAGCGAGTTTTGCCAATTCTGTTTGAGATAGGCCAAGCAACGCCCGCCCCGCCCTGCATTGCGATGGATGTAGGACGATATCAGCCAAGTTCGTTCTTTCTAATTGACGTTTGCATCATGATGTGTCAGATTAATTGAGGTTGGGCATTTATACAACCAAAATCGGCCGAGCGGAGTGGTCACGCACCACGCCCGGCCTAACCCTCAACATGGAAGGCCCATGCAGATGGCTACCGACGACCATACTCCCGTTCGCACCGCCGCGAACAGCACCCACCCCATCACCCTCGACCTGCCGGCGATTCATACGGCTGCGGCGGATATCTGGGATATCCGCCGCATCGTTCACCGCCTCGATATCGAACTGCTCGCCTTCACCGACGAACTGCCGCCCGATGAACTGGCCCGGTGCGGCGTGATGGCCCGCGAGATCGAGCGGGTATTTGACCAAGCGACCGAGAAGGAGGCACGGCCATGAACGGCCACCACCTGGCCGGCCTCGCGGCCGGCGTCGCCGCTGTCCTGGTTGCGCCGATCGCCGCGGAGGCAGCACCGAACGCCGATGCCGAACTGATTGCGTTGTGCGCCCGGTTCGATGCGCTGACACGCTATAAGGGGGCGGTAATGGCTATTCCTGGCCTCACGATCGCCGAAGAAAAGGAGCGCGACAGAACGTTGGCCCCTCTCAGGGCCGAGCAGGAACGCTTGCTCGACCAGATCACCGACACCGATATGGCGGCGAAGACGCTGGAAGGCGTCAAGGCGCGCTATCGCATGATCATGCTCTACGGGCCGGAGTGCATCGAATCGGCGTCCGACTGGGAGGAAATGATGATCGGCGCTTTCCTGCTCGACCTGGGGAAGAGTGAAATCATGGGCATGATCGGAGCCGGCACCCCCGAGAAGCCTGAGACGGCTCTAGCGTCTATCCCTGACCGGCTGCGCCCAGGCGAGGTTTCCGCGGATTCGATCGCCAGCGTTCGCGATGATCTGCATGGCTTGGCGCTGCTGGCGGTTGCCACTGCTGGACTTGATGAAGCAGGGCACCAGATCGAGGCCGAGGCGGTCCAGGGGCTTGGAGACCTCGCCCGGCAGGCGCGGGACCGGCTCGACAAGGCGCTGGCCGATGCGAAGGCGCGAACGTAAGCGCCGGCAACATGTTGACAGGTCAGTGTTCCTGGCCCAACAATCGCCCATTATCATCAAACGCTTGATACAGACCCTCGGCCCCGATCCACACCGGGGCCGTTCTTTTGTGGGGTGTCGGAATTAACGACACCCTTGAGGGTGTGCGAGTTCTGCACACCCTCAAGGGGTATATACATCTCATGCCCCCTTCACTCAATCTCTGACGGGTCCGTTTTTGGACCCGAGCGCGCATGGTCTCCGCAATTTTGCGGCGTTCAAAATCAATGGCTTAGGCATTCCGCGAATTTGCGGAATCAAGTCGCTGCAGCGGAGGGGTTGGAGATCGCCCCCGAAGCTTTCGAACCGCTGCTTGCCACCCTTACACCTCGGCGGGGTCGGGTGCAGAAGGCGCGGGGTCGGGTGCAAGCCGAATAGCACGCGGCACACCGGGAACGAGGCGCGCGGCCCTGGGGCAACCTGGGGCCGTTTTCGTTCGGGCACCGCGTTCACAACCACGTGATGGGCAATGTCCAAAAGAGGCTAGCCGCGTCTACGGCAATCCATCCCCATATATCAGCCAGACATTAGACATGGATTGGAGGGATATCGTGTAAGTGTTTGAAATCGCTGGTATCCCGTAGGGGATTCGAACCCCTGTTATCGCCGTGAGAGGGCGACGTCCTAGGCCTCTAGACGAACGGGACGGCGGAAGGTTGGGTAGCCGAGCCGGGATATCGGGTCAAGCGGGAGCCGCGTCCACCACGATAAAGCTTATGCTGGTCCTGCCATTCCAGCGATCGGCGCGGAGGTGTCCGGCGAGGTGAAGCGGCGCGCCGCCGGCGGTCAGGAGGGTCTTGGCCAAGGCGTCGTCCTTGGCGCGGAACAGCATGGCTTTCAGGCGTCCGCCGGCCTCGCCCTCGACATAGGCGCGGATGGTGGTTTCGGTTCGGCCGATGCGGTCGGATTTGACGATGCGGGCGCGGGGGATGACGAAAACCGGCTCCTCGTTGCCCGCACCGAACGGGCCGATGCGCTCGATCTGGGCGGCGATGTCGGACGTGGCACCGGCGACGGCGATCGATCCCTCGATCGGCAGTTCCGCCGTGCTGGGCAGTGAGGCCGCGGCGGCGAGGCGGTCGCACAGGAAATTGCGCAGCGCGTCGATTCCGGTTGCCTCCAGCGTAAACCCGGCCGCCATGGCATGGCCGCCACCCTTGATGAGCAGGCCAGTCTGGTGCGCGGCGATGATCGCGGCGCCGAGATCGATGCCGGGAATCGAGCGGCCGGAGCCGGTCGCGCGTCCGGCCTCGATGCCGGCGACCAGGGCAGGGCGATTGAACGCCTCCTTGATCCGGCCGGCGACGATGCCCACGACGCCGGGATGCCACCCCTCACCGGCGATGACCGCGACGGCGGCGCCGGCCGTGAATTGCGCCTCGGCAAGGCGCATCGCTTCGTCGAGCAGGCCGGCCTCGACCGTCTGACGCTGGCGGTTGATGTCATCAAGCGTGCGGGCGAATGCGGTGGCACTGGCCTGATCCTCGGCGAGCAGGGTGCGCAGACCGAGATCGGATTCGGCGATGCGTCCGGCGGCGTTGATGCGCGGGCCGAGTACGAACCCGCAGGTCATCGCCCCCGGCGGCTCGCTGATCTGGGCGACCTCGAGCAGGGCGGCGATCCCGAGGCGCGTGCGGCGGCCCATGATTTTCAGGCCCTGGGCGACGAGGGCGCGGTTCAGCCCGGTGAGCGGCATCACGTCGCACACCGTGGCCAGGGCGACGAGATCGAGCATCGCGAGCAGGTCGGGTTCCTCGCGGTTTGCGAAAAAGCCGCGTTTGCGCAGGGTTCTTTGCGTGGCGATCAAGGTAAGGAACGCGACGGTGGCGGCGCAGACCGAGCCGAGGCCGGAGCGGTCGTCGAGCCGGTTGGGGTTGACGGTGGCCAGAATGTCCGGCGGTACGCCGTCGATTTTGTGGTGATCGAGAACGATGGCGTCGGCGATGCCGGCGAGTGAAGCCAGCGCCTCGTGCGCGGCAGCACCACAATCGACGCAGATGATCAAGCTGGCGCCTTGTGCCACGAGCGCGCGCAAAGCGGGGGCGTTCGGGCCATAGCCTTCGCGGATGCGGTCCGGCACGGTGTTGATGGTGGGCACGCCGAAGGCGCCGAGACCGAGCGTCATGATTGCCCCGCTGCACGCGCCATCGACGTCGTAATCGCCGAAAATACCGATAGTTTCGCCGTTCTGCACCGCGTTGGCGATGCGTGCGGCGGCTTTGTCCATGTCGGTCAGCACCGAGGGATCGGGCAGATAGGCACGCAGGGTGGGGTCGAGGAAATCCGCCGCGCGATCGACCGGAATGTCGCGCGCGGCGAGCAGCCTTCCGATCAGTTCAGGGGCGCCGGTGTGTTCGGCGATCGCCAGAGCCAGCCGGTCTTCCGCGTGGCGCCAGACCCAACGCCGGCCGGTGAGGCTGCGCGCGATGCCGAACGCCGCCTCCGCTCCGGTCAGGACGGCGTCCACGTCTTGGTTTCGAAATTATGATGTGCCTCGATATAGCGCACCGTCCCGGATTTCGAGCGCATGACGGTTGAATGGGTGATCGCGCCGTGACCGAACCGGCGCACGCCGCGCAGCATCGGGCCGGAGGTGACGCCGGTGGCGGCGAACATCACGTCGCCGCGCGCCATATCGGTGAGGGTGAAGATGCGGTTGGGGTCGGTGATGCCCATGTCGCGGGTGCGGGCGATCTGGGCGTCGTCGTCATACAGCAGACGACCTTGCATCTGGCCGCCGATGCAGCGCAGCGCCGCCGCCGCCAGCACGCCTTCCGGCGCGCCGCCCGAACCGATATAGAGATCGATCCCGGCGTCGGGCTGCGCGGTTGCGATCACGCCGGAGACGTCGCCGTCGCCGATCAGGGTGATGCGTGCGCCTGCCTCGCGGCATTTGGCGATGATTTCATCGTGGCGCGGGCGTTCCAGGGTGCAGACCATGAGGTCGGCAATGTCCCGCTTCTTGGCGCGGGCGAGGTTGCGCAGGTTTTCGATGACCGGCGCGTCGAGGACGACCACGCCGTCGGGCAGGCCGGGGCCGACCGCGATTTTGTCCATATAAATGTCGGGCGCGTGAAGGAAATTGCCGCGCTCGGCCAGCGCGATCACCGCGATCGCGTTGGGCGCGCCCTTGGCGGCGATCACCGTGCCTTCGAGCGGATCGACCGCGATGTCCATTTCCGGGCCGCCGGCGCCGACCCGCTCGCCGATATAAAGCATCGGAGCTTCGTCCATCTCGCCTTCGCCGATCACCACAATGCCACTGATCGCCACAGCGTCGAAGGCCTGGCGCATCGCGCCCACCGCCGCGCCATCGGCGCTGTTCTTGTCGCCACGGCCGATCCAGCGCGAGGCGGCGAGGGCGGCGGCCTCGGTCACCCGCACCAATTCGAGGGCGAGGTTGCGATCGGCGAGGGCGGGGTTTTTGTCATTGGGCATGATGAATATCCATCAAAATATCATTTAGATTCAGGCGGGTTCGATGCGGATCAGCGCCGGGGCTTCCAGCACCGAATCGAGGGCGGCGAGTTGATCGAGTGCTGCGCGCATCTCGCTTTCCCGCGTAATATGGGTGACCAGCACCACGGGCACCGCCTCGCCAGGGCTGCGGCCGTGCTGGAGCATCGATTCCAGCGAAATGCCGTGGTCGCGTAGAACCGCGGTGACATCCGCGATCACGCCCGGCTGATCGACCACCATGAGCCGCAGGAAATAGGCGCCGCGATGCGCGCCCATCGGCACCGACTTGCGGTTTTCCAGCGATGCCGTCACCACGCCGAGCATCGGGGTGTCACGCCCGCGCGCCAGATCGATCAGATCGGCGACCACGGCGGATGCGGTGGGCCCGGCGCCGGCACCGCGCCCGGCGAACACGATGGCGCCGACCGGATCGGCCTCGGCCACCACGGCGTTATTCACGCCATCGACATGGGCGAGCGGCGAGGCGAGAGGAACCATAGCCGGATGCACGCGGGTTTCGATGCCGGCCTCGGTCGCCCGCGCGATGCCGAGCAGCTTGATCCGGTAGCCAAGTTCTTCGGCGAAGGCGATGTCGAGCGCGCTGACCCGCCTGATGCCCTCCACATGCACGGCGGCGAAATCGACCTGCCTGCCGAAGGCGATGGCGGCCAGAATGGCCAGCTTATGGGCGGTATCCACCCCGTCGATGTCGAAGGAGGGATCGGCCTCGGCGTAGCCATGCGCCTGGGCGTCGGCCAGGACGGCGGCGAAATCGAGTTTTTCCTGCTGCATCCGCGAGAGGATGTAGTTGCAGGTGCCGTTGAAGATGCCGGTGACGCTGGCGACGCGATTGGCGGCGAGCCCCTCGCGCAACGCCTTGATCACCGGGATGCCGCCGGCGACCGCCGCCTCGAAGCGGATTTTCGCGCCACTCCGCTCGCAACGCGCCGCAAGAGTAGCCCCGTGCTCGGCGATCAGCGCCTTGTTGGCGGTGACCACCGGCTTACCGGCGTCGAGCGCGGACTCGACCAGCGCGCGGGCCGGGCCGTTCGCGCCGCCGATCAGTTCCACCACCACGTTGATCGCCGGGTCGCGCGCGAGGGCGATCGGATCATCGACCCAGCGCAGGCCATGGAGGGTGATGCCCCGGTCGCGCGAGTGGTCCCGCGCGGAGACGGCGACGACCTCGATCGGGCGACCGGCGCGGGCCGCGATGAGTGCCGCATTGTCGCGCAGCAGGCGCAGAACGCCGGCGCCGACCGTGCCGAGACCGGCGATGCCGACCGCCAAGGGTCTGGTCATGCGGTGACAGGCTCGACGGACGAAGGCGAAGCCGTGTTTCCGGGCGCCATGAAGCCGCGAATGTTGCGCACCGCCTGGCGCAGCCGGTGGGTGTTCTCGACCAGCGCGATGCGCACATGGCCGTCGCCATATTCGCCGAAGCCGATGCCGGGGGCGACCGCGACTTTCGCGTGCTCCAGCAGCAACTTCGAAAAATCGACCGAGCCGAGATGAGCGTAGCGCTCCGGGATCGGCGCCCAGGCGAACATCGAGCCGCGCGGAGTCGGCACATGCCATCCGGCCTGGGTAAGCCCCTTGATCAGCACGTCCCGCCGTTCGCGGTACAAGGCACGCATCTGATCGACGCAATCCTGTGGTCCGTTCAGCGCCGCCGTGGCCGCGACCTGGATTGGCGTGAACGCACCGTAATCGAGATAGGATTTCATTCGAGCGAGAGCGGAAATCAGCCGAGGATTACCGGCGGCGAAGCCCATGCGCCAGCCAGGCATGGAATAGGTTTTCGACATCGAGGTGAACTCGACGGTGATGTCTTTCGCGCCCTCGACCTGAAGCACCGATGGCGGAGGCTCGCTCTCGAAGTAGATTTCGGCATAGGCAAGGTCGGAAAGAATGAAGATTTCGTGCTTGCGGGCAAATGCGACGATGTTTTTATAGAAATCGAGCGTTGCCAGATATGCCGTTGGATTTGAAGGAAAATTTACGATCAGCGCGGTGGGTTTCGGCACCGAATGGCGGACCGCGCGGTCGAGCGCCCGCAGCATCTCGTCATCCGGCGTCGCGGGAACCGAGCGCACCGAGGCACCGGCGATGATGAACCCGAACTGGTGGATCGGGTAGGACGGGTTGGGCACCAGAATGGTGTCGCCAGGGCTGGTGATGGCGTTGGCGAGGTTGGCGAGGCCTTCCTTCGAGCCGAGGGTGGCGATGACTTCGGTGTCGGGGTTGAGCTTTACGCCGAATCGCCGGTCGTAATAGGCGGCCAGCGCACGGCGCAGACCGGGAATGCCCTTGCTGGTCGAATAGCGGTGGCTGCGTGGATCGGCCACGGTTTCGATCAGCTTGGCGACGATATGCGGAGGGGTCGGGCTGTCGGGATTGCCCATGCCGAGGTCGATGATATCCTCCCGCGCGGCCCGCGCGGCTGCCTTCGCCTGATTGACCTCGGCGAACACGTAGGGGGGCAGGCGGCGGATGCGATGGAATTCCTCGGTCATGACTTGTCCTAGGTGCGGCTCTGCGCGGGTTGCGGAGCGGAAGCGTATATCAATTGTGCGGCACCACCGCGACCCATCGAGAGAGCCTCGATCCGAATCGCGGATGCGGGGACACCGGCGCGCACCAGTTCGTTCGCGATCGCGGTCGCACGCAACATGGCGAGGTTCAGGCCGGCCGGGGTCTGACGGGGCGCGAAGCCGATCGCCGCGATGTCCGCCGCACCCCGGCGCGCCGCCAGTGCCCGCAGGATAGCGCGCTGCGAGCGCGGCAGGATCGCCTTACCGGGACGGAATCTGATCAATACCGGTTTCGCCCGCGGGGTTGCCGGTGGCTGAGGCGCGGACGGATGCGCGACGCCACCGGCGGGCGCGGACAGGGCGTTCTGACTGGTGTTCGCGGCCTCCAACTGGCCGCGAATCGAGCGCTGTAGGCGTGGTGAGAGCGGTGGCGGCTTCGGCGGGACCGAGGCGAGGTTGGGGTATGGCTCGTCAAGGCCGGGTGGTGGTGGTGGATTATGGGCGATCGCGCCGCCCTCGTAGCGGTGGAACACCGTGACCGGGTTCATGCTGGCACAGCCCGACAGAGCGAGCCCCAGTGCCAGAAGTGCCTTGCCGCGCAACTGGTGTCGGGGCAGGGTTTCAACCTTCGGCGATAAGACGGTATAGATCACATCGGCTCCTCGATCAGCGGGCCTCTTAGCTTAGCGCCTGCAAGCCGGAGCCGGAAGGAGCGCCTATGGCCGATCATCATCATCACGACGGCGGCGACGTCCGCCAGCCGGACCCCGCGGCTTATACCCGCACCATGGCCGATATCGGCGCGCGATCCCAGCGTATCGTCGGCGATTGGCTGAAGCGCCAATCGGAGGCGGGAATCGAGATCGATCCGCACAATATCGGCGGCGCCTTCATGGAAATGACCGCGAGGCTGATGGCCAATCCAAGCCGGCTGATCGAGGCGCAACTGGGGTTGTGGCAGGACTACATGACGCTGTGGCAGCATTCCGCCCGGCGTATGATGGGAATCGAGACGGCGCCGGTGGTGCCTTCCGATCCCAAGGATAAGCGTTTCCGCGACGAGGGCTGGCAGGACAACGAGGTTTTCGATTTTATCCGGCAAAGCTACCTGCTCTCCGCGCGCTTCGTACAAGACGTGGTGAAGCGGGTGGATGGGCTCGACCCGAAGACCGCGCAGAAGGTCGATTTCTATGCGCGTCAGTTCGTTGATGCGATGAGCCCGTCCAATTTCGTGATGACCAATCCGCAGGTGCTGCGCAAGACGATGGAAACCGGCGGGGAGAATCTTCTTCGCGGGCTGAACAATCTGCTGCGCGATCTGGAGGCCGGGCAGGGCCGGCTGCATATCCGCATGACCGATACCGAGGCGTTCTCGGTCGGTGGCAATATCGCGGTGACGCCGGGCAAGGTGGTGTTTCGCAACGCATTGCTGGAGCTGATCCAGTATGCCCCCGCGACCGAAACCGTATCGAAGACGCCGCTGGTGATCTTCCCGCCCTGGATCAACAAATTCTACATTCTCGATCTGCGACCGAACAACAGTTTCATCCGCTGGGCGGTGGAGCAGGGTCATACCGTGTTCGTGGCGAGTTGGGTGAACCCGGACGAGCAGTTGTCAGAGAAGGATTTCGGCGATTACATGAACGAGGGCGTGTTCGCCGCGCTCGATGCGATCGAGCGGGCGACCGGCGAACGGGGCGTGAACGCGATCGGCTATTGCCTGGGCGGCACACTGCTCGCCTCGACGTTGGCGGTGATGGCGCGGCGTGGCGACAAACGCATCAAATCCGCGACGTTTCTGGTGACGCTGACCGATTTTGCCGATGCCGGCGAACTCGGCGTGTTCATCGACGAAGAACAGTTACGCAACCTGGAAGACCGAATGAACCAGCGCGGCTATCTTGAAGGCGCGGAGATGTCGGCAACCTTCAACATGCTGCGGGCGAACGATCTGATCTGGAGTTTCGTGGTCAACAACTATCTGCTCGGCAACGAGGCGTTTCCGTTCGACCTGCTCTACTGGAATTCGGACGCGACGCGGATGCCGGCGGCGATGCATTCGTTTTACTTACGAAATATGTATCAGAAGAATCTTCTGGTCCAGCCGAATGCGCTGACCCTCGACAATACCCCGGTCGATCTGCGGAACATCACGATCCCGGTCTATTTCCTGTCCTGTCGCGAGGATCACATCGCGCCCTGGGCCAGCACCTACAAGGCGACCCAGATCATGGCGGGGCCGAAGCGCTTCGTGCTTGCGGCTTCGGGGCATATCGCCGGTGTGGTCAATCCGCCCGGCGGCGGCAAATACAATCATTTCGTTAACAATTCTTTGCCGGAGACGGGGCAGGACTGGCTCGTGGGAGCGACGGAGGTTGCCGGCTCCTGGTGGCCGGACTGGCAGCATTGGATCGGGGCACGGGAGAAAAAGCAGGTTCCGGCGCGCATTCCCGGCGATGGCAACCTCACCCCGCTGGCCGACGCGCCGGGTGAGTATGTGAAAGTGCGCTCTGCTTGATTGGTCCCGGCCGGCCGGAGGGTCGGGCTGTCGTGATGGTGCTTCCCGCGCGCGAGGGGTTCGGGCCGGAGCGGGCGGGCGCGATCGCGATGGTCGTCCGCCGCCTCGCCTTAGCCAGCCATGCGCGAGTGATCGGCGGAGCGCAGGCAGATGCGACCTACCAGGACATTATTTTTGAAGCGGTCTCGGGCCGGTCGCCGCTCATTTACGGGCTCGGCGTAATCCGCCGGTTGCGGGTGCTGAGCCCCACGATTATCGAGGTGCATCAGCAACCGCGACTCGCGCGCGCGATCGCCTGGGCACTGCCGAACGCGCGGGTGCTGCTGTTCCTGCACAACGAACCGCTGACCATGCGCGGGCTGCGCAATGTCGCGGCACGGCGGCGCACCCTTGCCTCATTGCATCGCGTGGTCTGCGTGTCGGAGCATTTGCGCGCAAGCTTCGCGAGCGGGCTTTCGGAGACGAGCAATCTCGTCGTGTTGCCGAATCCGCTGACTCTCGCGGAACTGCCGCCGCGCGCGGCGATCCGTTCTCCTGAAATCCTGTTCGCTGGGCGGATCGTCGAGAACAAGGGCATTGCCGATTTCATTGCCGCCTGCGCGGCAACTCTGCCATCATTGTGTGGCTGGTCCGCGCGGATCATTGGCGGCGACCGTTTCGGGTCCGGTAGCCCGGAAACGCCCTATGTCGGTGCGATGCGCAAGGCCGCGCGCGATGCCGGCATCAGGTTCGAGGGTTATCGTCCGCACGCGGCGGTTCTGGCCGCGATGGCGGAGGTCGCGATCGTGGTGGTGCCGAGCCGCTGGCCGGAACCGTTCGGCCTGACCGCGCTGGAGGCGATGGCGAGCGGGGCGGCGTTGATCGTGAGCCGCACCGGGGGCCTGTTGGAGGTTGCCGGTGAGGCGGCGCGCTATGTTCCGCCCGGCGATGTGGCGGCGCTCGCAGCGGCGATCGGCGATCTCGCGACCCACGACGCGGCTCGCGCGGCGCTGGCCAGCGCCGGGATCGCCCGTGCCGCGCAATTTGATACGGCGATCATCAAAGCGCGATTGCAGGCGTTGCGCGGCGTCGAATCGTCGGTATGACCGCCCGATGATCCAAAAGCGCCTATCTCTAAAAAATTTGGCTCTCGCCGCCGCGTTGATCGTGCCGCTCTGCCTGCTTTATGCCCGTGCGGGCGCCGAATTCGCGATCGGTATCGTCGATATCCTGTTTTTCGCGGAGTCGGTGCGACGGCGCGACTGGGCCTGGGCGCGCGCGCCGTGGTTCGTCATCGGGCTGATCTGGTGGGCGGCGGAACTCATCTGCTCCGCGCCGATCCCGGCATTGGGGCTTGGCGCGGCGGGATGGAAGTCGTTTACCCAGGCACTCGTGCTGATCCGGCTTCTGGTTTTCGCCGTCGCCCTGGGCACCTGGGTGCTCGACACGGCCCCGGCGCGAGCGCGGTTCTGGGCGGTGATCGCCGCATGCGAGGCGTGGATTTTCCTGCAAAGCTGGCAGCAGGAAATCCTCGGCGTGAATATTTTCGGCGCCCATCGCTGGCCGGATGGCGCGTTGACCGGACCGTTCTGGGCACCGCGCGCCGGACCTCCCTATGCGCATCTGCTGTTTCTCGCCCTGTTGCCGGTGATTGCAGCACTTCTGACCCGGCGCAGCACCGCGGCACGGCTCGGCGCTGCCGTGCTGGGCGTTCTCGGCTTTGCGACCGCGCTGATTATCGGCCAGCGGATGCCGTTTCTGCTCGCGGGGCTCGGGCTTGCGGTCGCGGCGCTGATGTTCCGCCCGATCCGGCTGCCCGCGATCGCGCTCGGCGTGCTGGCGCTGCTTGCGATTCCGGCGCTGCGCGTCGTCTCAAAGCCGAGTTTCGACAAGCTTGTGGTCGAGACCAGCCATCAGGTGGGCAATTTCGCGAAAAGCCCATATGGCGAACTTTATACCCGTGCCGCCGTGATGATCGGGCGGTCGCCCTGGCACGGCTACGGGTTCAACGGGTTCCTGTATTTCTGCAAGCAGCCACGGTTCGATGGTGGCCTGCCCGCGCTCGGCATCGGCCCGACCTCGCTCAAGCGCGGCGCGTGCAATATCCATCCTCATAACTTCTATCTCCAGGCCGGAGTCGATGCCGGGATTGGCGGGATGGCGCTGTTCGCGGCCCTGAACATCGCATGGCTTCTGGCGCTGGGGCGCGGCCTGACGCGGCGCGCGGAGCCGATGCGGTTGGGCGCCTTCATCGGCGTGCTCACCTACGCATGGCCGCTCGCCTCGACCGACAATTTCGCCGTGCTGCCGATGGCCGGATGGCTGTTCGTCATGCTCGGGCTGGGGCTCGCCCTGGTAAAGTCTAGCTTGTCCGAACCGGCGTTCCTATATTCGGAGCGACAATGCGAATTTTCAGCCATAGGACCTTTTTCATGACGGATCTTGTGCCGGTTACCGTGCTCACCGGCTTTCTTGGTGCCGGAAAGACCACGCTGCTCAACCGGATTCTCACCGAACAGCACGGCAAGCGCTACGCCGTGGTGATCAATGAGTTCGGTGAACGCGGCGTCGATAACGACCTTGTGGTCGATACCGACGAGGAAGTGTTCGAAATGAACAATGGCTGCATCTGCTGCACGGTGCGCGGCGATCTGATCCGCATCATCGGCGGGCTGATGAAGCGGCGCGATAAATTCGACGGAATTATCGTGGAGACCACTGGGCTCGCCAATCCCGCGCCGGTCGCGCAAACTTTTTTCGTCGATGAGGATGTGAAGGCGAAGACGCGGCTGGACGCGATCGTTACCGTTGTGGATGCGAAGTATCTGCCCGCCCGGCTGCGCGACAGCCATGAGGCGCAGGACCAGATCGCCTTCGCCGATGTGATCGTGCTGAACAAGCTCGATCTTGTCTCGCCCGAGGAACTTGCCGAGGTCGAGGCACAGATCCGCACGATCAACCGCTTCGCTGAAATCCATCATGCGACCCGTGCTGACGTTCCAGCCGACAAACTGCTTGGCATCAATGCGTTCGACCTGAACCGGGTTCTGCAATCGGTGCCTGATTTCCTCGACGACGATGCTCACACCCATGACGAGCACATGACCAGCATCAGTCTTGCCACGAAAACCCCACTCGATGCCGAAAAATTCAACGCCTGGATCGGTGGTGTGCTGGCGACCCAGGGCCAGGACATTCTGCGCACCAAGGGTATTCTCGATTTCACCGGCGAGGATCGGCGCTTCGCCTTCCAGGCCGTTCATATGATGGCCGATGGCGATTATATCGGGAGGTGGAAACCGGACGAGGCGCGCGAAAGCCGCATCGTGTTCATCGGCCGCGACCTCAACCGCCCGCAATTGCGGCGCGGCTTCGAGAGTTGCGTCGCCGCATGAGCGGGCTGCTCGATGCTAACGAGATGCTCGACAAACGCGGCGTCAGTGCCACGTTCGACGCTTTCGTCACCGGAGCCTGCTTCGATCGGGCGGGACGATATTTTACCGCTTCGCTCGGCGACGGACGTGTCGTGGTTCGTGACGTTATCGCCGGGAGCTGGACGGATCACGCGATGCACGACGGCGCGGTGCTCGCGATCGCCCCCGACATCGATGCGCATGGTGTCCTCACCGGCGGCGATGACGGCAGGCTACGCCGCCTCGATCCGGTCAGTGGGATTGCGTTGGATATTGCATCCTACGGGATGAAATGGGTCGAGCATGTCGCGAGTATCGCCGACCGCCGCGCACCGGTCCGCGCGGCTGCCGTCGGGCGCAATATTCTGCTCCTCGACGGGCAGGGGGGATTGGTCCGAATCCTTACGCATCCGTCCACTGTTTCGGGAATTGCATTCGATACGAAAGGTCGACGCATCGCCGCATCGCACTATAACGGCGCCTCTGTCTGGTTCGTGCGCTCGGACAACGCGAAGCCGCAGGTTTTCGAATGGAAGGGCAGCCATATCGGCATCGCTCTTCACCCCGATCTTGCGGCGGTGGCGACCGCCATGCAGGAAAACGCGCTGCACGGCTGGCGTTTGCCTGACGGTCAGCACATGCGCATGAGCGGCTACCCGGCGAAGCCGGAATCGATCGGGTTCACCCGTTCGGGCAAATGGCTCGCGAGTGCTGGTGCCGAGGCGATCGTGCTCTGGCCGTTCTTCGGCGGTGGACCGATGGGCAAGGTTCCCCTCGAACTCGCCGCCGGCGAGACCATCATCAAGCGTGTCGCCTGTCATCCGCAGCACGAGGTGGTCGCAGCGGGTTACGCCGACGGTTCGGTGATTGTTGCCGATATCGCCCGCGAGCGCATCCTATCAATCGCAGCACCCGGACGTGGTGCGATTTCCGCGCTTGGTTGGAGCGCAGACGGTGCCTATCTAGGCTTCGGCACCGGGACGGGATTTATCGCGGTTGTCGATTTTTCAAGGAAGGATTGAGATGACCAAGATTGCGACGGTCGGCGCGAACGGTCTCGCGATGCCCAAGCTTGGACTCGGCACTTGGCGGATGAGCGGCAAGGAGTGCCAGACGAGCATCGCCCGCGCTTTGGCACTCGGATATCGCCATATCGATACGGCCGAAATGTATAACAACGAAGCGGCGGTGGGTGCCGGTATCGAGGCCAGCGGCATTCCCCGCGGCGAGATTTTTCTGACAACCAAGGTATGGTACGAAAATCTCGCACCGGACGCGATTCGCCGCGCCATCGAATCGAGTCTTGCCAAACTGCGCACCAGCTACGTCGATCTCTATTTGATTCACTGGCCGTCAGCCTCGATGAATCTTCCGGCGGCGCTCGAGACCATGGCGCATCTGAAATGCGAAGGCACGGTCAAACATTTTGGCGTCGCGAACTTCACCGTGGCTTTGCTGTGTCAGGCAGCCGAGATAATCGGCGCCGAAATCGCCTGCAATCAGATCGAATATCACGTCTTGCTCGATCAGAGTGCAGTACTCGACTACGCGCGGCGCCACGGCATTGTGGTGACCGCCTATTGTCCGCTGGCGCAGGGTCGCCTCAGTGATTATGATGGCCTCGCCGGGATTGCCACGAAACATGGCGTAACCCCGGCACAGATCGCACTGAAATGGCTGCTCGATCAGGACGGTGTGGCGGCAATCCCCAAGGCGACGCGGGCCGAGAGCCAGCAGGCCAATCTCGCCGCACTCGATATCGTGCTCGACGACGAGGATCGTTCGGTGATCGCGTCTTTGCCCAAGACTCAACGTTGTGTCGATCCCGGTTTCGCACCGCAATGGGATAGGGTAGCCTGATCAGGTTGAACCGGTAAGCAGAACGAGATCGTCGCGATGCACGATCTCGTCCCTGCCGCGCCAACCGAGCAGCGTTTCGATTTCATCGGTACGATGTCTTGCGATCAGCCGTGAATCGGCGCTGGAATAGGCGACGAGTCCGCGTGCTAGCACAATGGCATCCGGTCCGACTATGTCTACAGGGTCGCCGCGTTCGAAATCCCCGGTGACACCGTTAACGCCGGCGGGCAGCAAAGATGATCCGCGTGTGATCGCACGCGCCGCCCCGGCGTCAACCGCTAGCTGTCCCATCGGTGCAAGCGAGCCAGCGATCCAGCGCTTGCGCGCCGATCGGCCACCGGGTTGCGGCAGAAACCAAGTGCAACGAGCTCCAGCCTGCAAGCTGGCGAGCGGGTGTTCGACATGGCCAAGCGCGATCGCCATGGCGCAACCGGCCTGGGTCGCTATCCGCGCCGCGACCAGTTTGGTTCGCATTCCGCCCGAGGAGTAACCGGGCGGCGGCGCACCGCCCATCGCTTCGATATCCGATGTGATCGCCTCGATCACCGGCAAATGCCGCGCGGCCGGATCGCGTTTCGGATCGGCGGTGTAGAGTCCGTCGATATCCGAGAACAGTACGAGCTGATCCGCCCCGACCATCTCGGCGACGCGCCCGGCCAGCCGGTCGTTGTCGCCGAAGCGGATTTCACCGGTTGCTACTGAATCGTTCTCGTTGATCACCGGAATCGTATTGAGTTCGAGCAGGGTGCGCAGCGTTGCGCGGGCATTGAGGTAGCGGCGCCGATCCTCGGTATCGCCGAGGGTGAGCAGCAATTGCGCGGCGATCAGGCCGTGAGCCGAGAGGGCCTCACTCCATGCCTGCGCCAACCGGATCTGTCCCACCGAGGCAGCCGCCTGCTTTTCCTCAAGGCGCAGGCGTTTCTGGGTCAGGCCAAGCTGCCGGCGCGCGATCGCGATCGCTCCCGAGGATACTACGATCACTCCTACGCCACGCGCGCGCAGTGCCGCGATGTCGGCAGCCATCCCGTTCAGCCAGGAGGAGCGCGGAGTCGCCGCCTCGGGATCGACGATGAGCGTGCTGCCGATCTTCACCACCAGCAATTTTGCGCCGGCCAGAGAAGGGGACACACGCGGCGCGATCATTTCCGGTGTTCGGCGATCATGGCGAACGTTTCCCGCAACACCACGTCAACGCCTTGCCGCGCTGCCGCCGATATCACCATCACCTGCCGGCCGGAAGCGCGGGCGAGGGCGGTGCGGCGGGCGGATATTTCGCGGGGGGTCATCGCGTCCATCTTGTTGAGCACAAGCAATTCGGGTTTGGCCGAAAGGCCCGCGCCATAGGCGTCGAGCTCCGCGCGGATCGTGCGCCAGGCATCGACCACGCCGCCCGCCGCGCCATCAATCAGGTGGATCAGCGCGGCGCAGCGTTCGACGTGGCCGAGAAACCGATCACCCAGCCCGGCGCCTTCGTGCGCACCCTCGATCAGGCCGGGAATGTCGGCGAGCACGAATTCCTCGGTCATCGACAGGCGCACCACTCCGAGCTGGGGATGCAGCGTGGTGAACGGGTAATCGGCGATTTTCGGCCGAGCGGCTGAGGCAGCGGCAAGGAACGTCGATTTGCCGGCATTGGGCAGCCCGACCAGTCCGGCGTCGGCGATCAGCTTCAACCGCAGCCAAACCCAGCGTTCCTCGCCGGGCCAGCCGGGATCGGCGCGGCGCGGCGCGCGGTTGGTCGAGGTTTTGAACATCGTGTTGCCATGCCCGCCGTCGCCGCCGCGCAGCAGAACGATACGCTTGCCCGGAGCATCAAGGTCGGCGAGCAGGGTTTCGCGGTCGTCGTCGAGGATTTGGGTGCCGATCGGCACCTTGATGAGCAGGGTGGGGGCGGCAGCGCCGGTGCAATCGCGCCCCGCGCCGTTGCCACCCTTGCGAGCGCGGAAATGTTGGGTGTAGCGGAAGTCGATCAGCGTATTGAGGTTCTCGACCGCCTCGAACACGATGTCGCCGCCTCGTCCGCCATTGCCGCCATCGGGGCCGCCGAACTCGATATATTTCTCGCGCCGGAACGCGACCACGCCGTTGCCGCCGTCGCCCGAACGCAGATAGATCTTGGCCTGGTCGAGGAATTTCATGGCATTGCACAGACAAAAAAGGCCGGCGCGAGCCGGCCTTCCCTGTCCTGGTCCGGGACCGCCTTATTCGGCCGCGATCGGCATCGGCTCGACCGACACATGGACCCGACCCTCACCTTTACGCTGGAACTTCACGCGCCCATCGACCAGGGCGAAGATCGTATGATCCCGCCCGAGGCCGACATTGGTGCCTGGCTTCACCTTGGTGCCGCGCTGGCGAATGATGATGTTTCCGGCAACGACCTGTTCGTCGCCGAATTTCTTGACGCCGAGTCGGCGCCCCGCGGAATCGCGGCCGTTGCGCGATGAACCGCCGGCTTTTTTATGAGCCATTGAAAAACTCCTCTCTCAGGCCGCGTTGATGCCGGAAACGCGCAGCACGGTAATGGGCTGGCGATGGCCGTTCTTGCGGCGGCTGTTCTGCCGGCGGCGCTTCTTGAAGATGATAACCGTGTCAAGCCGGTCCTGCGCGATGACCGTTGCCGTCACGGTCGCACCATCGACGTTGGGCTTGCCAAGGGTGACACCGGCATCGCTGCCGACGGCGAGGATATCGGTGAAGGTGATGGTACTGCCCGCTTCGGCTTCGAGCTTCTCCACCTTGAGCACCGCGTCCGGCATGACGCGATATTGTTTTCCGCCGGTGCGGATCACTGCGAACATCGGTAAGGTCCAATTCTATCTGCAACGCCGCGCGGGCGGACAAAACAACACAGCGCGAGACCTTTCGGAATCGCGGCGATGTCAGGCTTATAGTCGGCCCGCCCGAACTGTCAATTGACGCAGTCCGTTCCATGCGCATGAGGTTGCCTGGCGCAAAGGCTCCGCCTATAACGCCCGCCGACGCGGAGAGGTGCCGGAGTGGTCGATCGGGACGGTCTCGAAAACCGTTGTACCTTCACGGGTACCGTGGGTTCGAATCCCACCCTCTCCGCCAGACCTGTCTTTCAAGCCATTGAAAAGATTAACAAATAAATCGTTACGGACGCGGCGGGTGACAATAGGTAGGACATTCCCGGCGCGAATTGTGCCGAATGATGGCGCAGCGAAACGGATTGCTCGCGGTTGCGTGATCGCGTGTTACAGGTCGTCGGGACGCAACCCGGTAGGCTTCGCGCCCGGTAGGCTTCGCGCCCGGTAGGCTTCGCGCCCGGTAGGCTTCGCGATCCGTTCAAAAGCGCGGAGAACGCGGCGCGCTTTCGGTGTCGGCCATGGTGTCACGCGGCGGCAAAAAAGGGCTCGGCCTCGCCATGCTCGATCCGCTCGGCCAGCACGCTGCGGGCATTGGTTGCAGCGGAGCGGTGTAACGGCAGTCGATACCGCGAAATTGGCCGCCGTGACCCTCGCTGAACCGCTCTTGCGCGACGGGCGATACCACCAATAGGATGCCCGATCCCCGCAAGCCCTATTTCCCAGACAACAGGTTGCTCAATCAGGTTATGGCGTCGTCGGTGGTACAATACCTTTATTGAGTGATGTTTCAAGATACAGCGAAATAGCAGCAGCAGAGATAGTGCTCAAAGGATGGGTCGAGCAATAGCCCATTATATAATTAGTTTGCGCTGTCACCGAATTCCCAGCCCTAGTTAGATCGATCTGACGTATGGTACCTAGTGATGTGTGTATTGGCACTCTCGCAGCATAATTAAGCGCAGTCACAAAGCCCCCAATCCAAAACTCAAGAACTATTATATTTCGTGTCGGATGTTGCAGATAGTATAAACCGAATCGTGCGCACGTCTCAACTCCGAGACCCTCAGACCCAAAACTAGGTTGATGTGGCTGACCTGCGGATGCGACCCCCTGCACCAACGTTGCTCCCAAAATAATCCCGCAAGGGACTATCGATCGGAATTTACGAAACACTGTATTGCTTCCTGCTCCTGCCCTGTCTTTCCCTCGCCTATGGCGAGCACGTCGCGAGGGTTCCGCGCCAGTGTGCGTCGCCCCTTGCACGATACGGCGAAGGGGCCGCGACGGGGACGTTCCAGTTGAAGGCCATCATCGCCAAGCCGAATACTCAGCACGTGTGCGGGAAGCCGTGGGCCAGCGCTTTCTGCCATTGCGGGCCGAGCACGCTTCGCGCCGACACGGCATTTTCCGCGCCGGGATCGGTCCGGTGAAACAGGCGCAGCACAAGGGTTTCGTCGTGGGTGCCGGCGACGATCGGCAGGCCGCCGGTATACAGCGTGGTGCTCGACCCGGAGGCCGTCGCGTAGCCCGGCGTGCCCGTGACCGTGGCGCTCCCATAGGTCTGCGCGATCGTCGGCGTGCGCATCAGAACGCGGACATCATCGGCAGCACCCGCGTCCATGACGATAAAGCGGGAATAATGCGCGCGGAGCGTTTCGACCGCTGCATCGTGAAGCGCCATCTTCTGCGCTCCCCAAGCCCCGCAGACCGGCGCCACATAAGCGGTCAGTTCGACCTCATCGGCCGCGATCGGGAGCACGGTTGTCCTGGCGCAAGCGGCCAGACTGAGAGCAGTCAATCCCAGAAGCAAGCTTGCCCGGAGTGTCATGGCCTGACTTCCTGATTCCCGAAATACCCGCTTTGCGGCAAGCCGGGGTCGCGTCGCCGGTCCGCTCCGGCAGCGGTTGTCGAAAGGAATAGTCTCGAAGCGATGCGCTGCCCGGCAGCGGGCGTGGCGGCCTGCCGTGCCATCAAGTCGGCGGTGGCCGGATCGGCGATGATGCGATCGACCATGGCGCCCAGACTGTCCATCCGGTTCACGATGAGGCTCCGCAGTAAGCCTAGCCCGGCTTCCGCAGCAATCGTGCCCATCGCGCCGTGAACCTCCCAGCCGAGCGCCCCCGCCATGATCTGCGGCGTGAGATGGCGCGCCCCATGGCCGGCGAGCGCCTCTGCCAGGCGCCCGAAGACGGATTGCCTCGACGTTGCCGCCATCCGATTGAGCACGGCCATTTGCTGCGGTGTGAGCACCTGAGCCAGTGCCGTGCGATCGCGTTTCAGCACGTCGCCCAGCCGGGCGCCCGGATTGCCGCCGTGCATTTTCTGCCCGATCCAATCGGCGACCCCTCGGCGCAGCCCGGCTTCCGCGTAGGCATCCCCCTTCACCAGCGCGGCAAGATCGCGCATCGACGTGACGGGATCATTGGTCGCGGTGCGGCCCATCGCCCGGCCGATCGCGGTTTGAGGATCGCCCTGCAGAAAGAACCGAGCCGCCGAGCGCTCAAAGGTTTCGCGCTGCGCCAGGTGGGCCGCAGTGGCGTTGTTCATGACACGCTGCGCGGCGGCGGCATCGGCGAACCGCCCGGCGATGTCTGGCACTACTGCTAGTGCCGCCCGGTGCTGCGCCGCCCATCCCTGGTAGCCGCCGGGGGACAATCGGCCAGTGCGCCCGTGCCGCGCCATCAGGTCATCGGCAATGTGGTCCTGGATCGCCTGCATCGCCTCGGGCGTGCCGCCGGTCTGCGTAATATAGTCCCGGATTGCGTCGGCGGCCGCCGGTCCGGCTTTCCAGTAGTGACGCATAACAGTGGCGTCGCTGGTTCCCGACGCGGCCCGCAATTGCTGGTCGAGGCTTTCACGCTGCGCCCGCAATTCCGTCAGCCGATCGGCGGCGTCCGCGACCGTGCCGAACCGATCGCGCAGCCCGAGCGCATCGAGTGGTTCCGCATGATCGGTGATCCATTTGCGCCATTTCACCGAATTGATCGAGCCGTTCGGATTGGTCGCCTTGGCGCGAAGATCGCGGGCGGCATGTTCGGCCAGCAGGTCGCGGGCTTCCGCATCACCCCCGGTCGCGGCGATGAAATTTCCCGCATCGCGCCCGGCGTTCGGGCCGGAATGAAAGAACCGCCGCGCGACATCCTCATCCGCGACGGCGTGACCGCCGCCGAAGGGGCCGCGTTTCAGCACTTCAGCTGCCGCCGTGCGGTCGCCGAAAATTCCCTTGTAATCCCGCCAATCCGCCCGCGCCGAGGCGTAGCGCTCCGCCGTCGAACCGGTTGTAGTCGAATCGGGCGCCCCTGCATCGGGCTCGGCCCCGTCGAGCGCCGCGAAGTCGGGCGCCTCGGTTGCCCAGGGCGGCGGCAACTCGCCGAGCATCTGCGCCTCGGTCGCCGCCACCGCTTGGCGCACAGCCTCATCAGGGTGAACATCGGAATTCAGTATTAAATCCACCGCGTGCTGATGCTCGGCAGGGGTCAACACGAAACCGTAGCCGCGCGCGCTCGCTGCAACGTCCTGGGACGCTCGTTCGCGATAATAGGGCTCAAGGTCGCCTTCGCCGGCGCGGCTCATCTGGGCGTCGGCCGCATCCTCGGGCCGGTAGACCCGATTGCCGCGCAATTCGGCGTCCACCTGGTCGAGAAGGTCCGCGATCGTGCTGCCGGGCGGCAGATAGCCGACTTCCTCGGCGGCTTCACGCGCTCGGTCGAGCGTCAGGCCGCGCCGGTTCACCAGTCCAGGACGCCCGATCCGCGCATCCATCGCTTCAAGATCACCATTCGGACGCACGCCGCCCTTTGCGACCAGAAATGAAAGCAAAGACTGAGGGCGCCCTACTGATAGCCGTGACGTGCCCGCCAGATTTTCGCCGCCTCTATAGCCTGGGGAGATGCTCCCTTGGCCCTCAGCGTCGCGTCCTGCGTCTCGTGCAGGACGTAGGACATCGCCGCCGCCGGGTTGCTGGCGTAGCTGCGGATGAACAGGTCCAGATTGTCCGCTCGTTCCTCCGCCGAGGTCGCTTGCGGTGTCGGCGGGTGGGGCGCTTCCAGAAACTCCTTCCGGGACCGAAAGGTCTGAAAATAAGGTTTGCGCGGGGTTGATTCGTCCATTGTTCACTTCCCTTTCTTCATCCACCGCGCGGTTTTCCACCGCATTCTCGATCGCGTCATCGACGCCGTCGCGCAGGGAGCCCAGGCGCCCCATGGCGCGACCGTCACTCCGCAAGTCGTTCATCGAGCCGCTGATATTGCTGCGCAGGGTTTTCAGCGTGTCGAAGTCCACGGTGCGCGGCCATTTCTGAATGAGGTCATGCAATTCCGCCTCGCGAGCCGTCAGCCGGTCGCCGCCCATCAAATTCAGCGATGCCGCCGCATCGGCCGCCGCCCGTTTGACCGGAGCCGCGTTGAACCGCAGATCGCCGTTCCGCTGCGCGAGGTTCCAAAGCTCGTTTGCCTGGCGCTCGCGTTCGGCATCGGCGCCCCGCACGAAGCCGCGCAGCCGTGCACCGATCTCGCCCCGGCCAGCCGGCGTTTCGCCGCCGATCCCGGCAACGTGCTGGTCAAGTTCCGCCTGTGCCGCCGCCTCGGCCTGATGCGCAGCCGCCAGTGCCGGGGCGTGGCGGGCCGCGATTTCGGCGCGGGCGGTCTGGCCGGCCTCTTCCGGGGAAGCGCCAATTATCTGAGCCAGAAGCTCGCTCGCCCGAGTGCGCGCAGCAGTAATCGCGGCCGAATGCGCGGCGTCGATGTCATTGAGCCGAGCCCTGAATGCGTCCGCGATCGCCGCCGGGCTTCCCTCGGTCAGTGGTATTTTCGCGCCGCGCACCAGTGATGCGACCACCCGCGCACCGCCCGGCGCCGCCCCCGCCACCCCCGCCGCGCCGATCCCGCCGACAAGCGATCCAACAACCCCGCCGATTACTGGATGACCCCATTCCGAACCGACCGACTGCCCGACATCCTGGCCGACGCCCGCGCCGGCACCCATCACCCCGAGACCGCCAAGGTCAGCCGCACGACTTGCCAACGTCGCCTCATCCGCGCCGGGGATCAGAGCGCCGACCGCGAACGGCCCCATCTCGCCGATACCTTGCACCGCTTCGCCGACCAGGGTTTTGGGGTGGGTCCGATTGGCCCACCCGGTCAGACGAGCGACCGGTTTCACCACCGAGGCGGGCAGCACGCCGGCCGCTATCTTGTTCACGGTCAAGCCGGTGCGCGGCGCGTTCACCACCGGCGCGTGTCCGAAGCGCGTTCGGTAAGGCGCCAGCACGTTCTCGGTATCGGGGTTCAATACGCTGTTCGCCACGTCCGCGATGGGCGCCGCGATGCCCTCTACTCCCTTGACCGCGCCGGCGCCGAGGTCGCGCCAGAGGCCCGGATGCGCCGGTCCGGCGTTCGCGGGTGCCGTTGATGCGGTGGGGTTCGCCGCCATCGCCTGGAGGGCGCGAAGCGCCGCCAGCCCCGCAGCGGTGGGGCGGGGGGCTGCGGATGGTGCGGCCCCCACCGGGGCAGCCAGTGCGGCGGGGGGCGTCCCACCCGAGGGGGAGCCGTACGACCTTGCCATCGCCTGCAATGCAGCCAGAGCGGCGAGACCGGCTGCGCTCGGACCAGCAGGGCCGGGAGCGGAAATCGCCCGCGCCGGTGCCACCACCCGCCCCTGATGCGGCGCCGCCGCTGCCTGATCCGGCGCTGTTGTTCGATTGCCTGATCCGGCCCGCAACGCGGCGGACGGCGCAAGCGGAGTAGCGCGGATCGGCGCGAGCGGCGGCACTGTGTGCCCACCCGAATTCCCGCTGAACACCGTCCCCATCGGGCTCGGCACGGGGCGCGGCGCCCCGATCACCGAGAGAAGATTCTCCGGCAGCGCTCCGCCGGCCGCACGCGGTTGTCGTATCGAGCGATGGGCTTCGAGCACGGCTTCATAAATCGCGCGGTTCATCACGATTTCCCTTTGCGCCAGTCAGGTCGAGCGGCCAGACAGGTCCAGACAATGAAACAATACCACAACATAAACCCCCAATTTCACTTTTCTCAACCGTCGTCCGCAAACCCGTCGATCATGCCGCCCGCCAGGCCACCCGCCGGAGTACGCGGCGCCCCGAGCTTCTCCAGCACCGCCAGTTCCGCATCCGTCAGACCGCTCAAATCCAGTTCTGGCTCCCGCTGTTCCGCGTCCATCCGCTCTCTCGGCTTCCCCCAAGCCCGATTATTTAATTCTTGAATCGCAACAATCCGGGCGCGGCTGTCCTCGCCCGGATCAGACGCAATCTTAATGAGAATACGGGTCGCCTCAGGTGAAAACTCCCGGCAGATTGCCAGAACCTCCGCCCATTTGACCCCTTGATGTCCGGCTGGATTGCCACTTTGCCCCTTCTGCCAAGGCATAATCCACCCGTTGCCGTGCCGAGGAATGCACGCACCGGCCGGCAGCGGCCGATTCAGTGGGATTACAGACTTCCGCTCCTTCCTCACGCGCGCGACCCCCCCAGAGCCGCCGTTTAAGCCATCTTTCCGGCCCTTTTCGCTCATGGCCCGACCCTTTCGGCGAGCGAGGCACGGAGACAAGTCGTATTCTCGGTGTGGGGGGTTAATCGGTATCGGGGTTCAATCAGCACCAAAGTCGTCGCCAGGATCAGTGTGCGGGTCATGTCAAGTCATTTCGATACGATTACGGAACGGGTTGCTGAATTTGCAGCGCGGATGCTCGGGGCATGGGATAGGAGTTTGAGCGCCCAGCCTAGGGGGTGGGGTGGGGGTCTGCGATCTGTGGCTACGCATCTCGGAAAATCCAGTCGAACAGGTGATAAAGGGCGCGCGCGACGGCGGCGGGATCGTTCTCGGAGCCGGGTTCGAGCAGCCGTTGCCGGACCAGGGCTGAGCGCTCGCTTTCGCGGATTTCGACGGAGACGAATAGAAGTTTATTGCGGCGTCGATCGCGGGTGCGAGCCATGCGCGCGGCCGCCGGAGTTTGGTCGTTGCGCGCAACCGGGGGGTTGGGGACGGTCATTGCAAGCCGCTCTGATGAGGATGCGCCGGGTGCGATTGGCCCGGCGGGCAGGCGATGATGAGGCAACCCATGGCGGGCTGAAGGAACGTAATCCAGGCGGGCTGGTGTGTGGAATCGGTCTCGATGAGCACGCTGCGCTGGTGCAGGGCGGCGGCGATGACGATCGTTTCGTAATGCTCGGGCTCGGCGGCGGCGGCGTGGATCATTGCGGCGCGCCCCCAAAAGCGCACGCGCCGAGCACAAGTCCATCCGGCGGGGCCGGTCGAGGTGTAGTCGTCGTCGCCGATCAGGATCACGGCGGGACGGGCCTGGTCATTGAGCAACCGGCTTGGGATGGTCGTATTGCGGCGGGGCTGGATTAGGGTGATGAGGCCGTCGCGGGCGGCGCGGATCAGGGGGAGGCGATGCGGTGCGAGTGTGGCCATGGCGGCGGCGAGGCGGTCCATCTGGTCGCGAGTATACGGCGCGCTCATGTCCGCACGTCCCACCGCCGATCGGCTGGCAGATGGTCGCCAGGATGACACCGGGCGCAGCGCCACCCTTTCGGTGCGGTCGCCTCGCACCACCATTCGTTGCCCTGGCAGTTCCGGCAGTATGCGCCGGGCGTCGGCGCAATGGTGGCATCGGCCCAAGAAACGGGCATCGGGTGTGGCACCACGACGGTGGGGTTGCCATACTCGCCCTCGGCCATGATCGCGGCGCGTTCGGCGCTGGCGTAGGCGGCTTCGTTCGGATCGAGTTCGGCGGGCGGTGGGGACGCAAAATCGTCGTTTCCCTCTCCCCTCGCCTTACAATTTTCGCGGTCGAGCAGCAGCCGGATGATATCGGCCTCATGGGCACGGAGTTCCGCCCTCACGTCATCTGGCAGGCGATCCGCGCCATCGGCCCATATGCGGGGCCGGAGCGTCACTCCGGCCTCGGCGGCGCGCCAGATCAAGGTGGCGGCGCTCATATCCATCCCCCAGGTACTATGTTTTTTTCGGAACCAGTTTGGGTAGGGATTTTTGCGTCCGCACCGTCCGCATCGCCTGCGCCGTTTGTTTTCAATGGGTTACTGCGGACGGTCTGCGGACGGTGCGGACGGTCTGCGGACGGTGCGGACGGTCTGTGGACGGTAGGGTCCGAGCTACCGTCCGCCGAAAAATGGCGGAAATCCGCCATCGCGGACGGTGCGGACGGTGCGGACGGTAATTTCCCTCTATTATCGGCGCTGGAAATTTCGAGCATACGGGTCTTGGCATGGCCTTCACGGTAGCGCTCGATTTCGATGCCGATCGAGCGCAAGAAAGTTGCGGCGCGGGTGACGCGAGCGGAAAGCGCGCGGGCTGATTCCGGCCAAGCTTTGCCCTTGGCCACATTTTCCCCGGCAATTTCCCGAAGCGCTGCAAGAAGATGCTGAGCGCTTCCCGTCCAGGCGGTCCGCGCTTCGCCATCCACCAAGCCCCGGATCGCATTGGCAACCGGATCGTTCTCGATCACGTCATTGATCGCGCTGGCCCGGTTCGCGTCGTGCGCCTCCATGAAGCCGCCGGCCGGCCATAGGGTGCCGTCACCACACGCGGTTGCCCACATGGCAAAATCGGCCATGCGCGGCAGGCGGTTGAGATTGGTTTCGGGGAGCCGCCGCAAGCCAGCCGATACCGCGTCGAGTAGCGCGCCGAGAATTGCAGGCCGGGCAGCGTCCAGATCAGTCGTGACGGCCTTGTCGGTCCGGCGTGCGGTCTCGGGAATCGCAGTCAGTGTCAGGAACAGGCCGCGTTCGGCAAGGTCCGGGCGGCTCACGATATCCTCGATGCCGTTCAAGGCGATCGGGCGCATCGCCTCGAACAAAGTTTCGTCACTGTCGCTGTAAAGCGTGCGCACCGCGAAGCCGCCGCCCGTCGCCAAGCGGCACAAGGTATCGCTGATCCATCCCGGCAGGCCGCTCACGTTGTCGAATGACAGGACGTGCCCGTTATTTGCCGCGATGAACAAGTCTCGATCCTCACGCGGTAGGGAACGGAGCGGCGACGTGTTCGGGTCGATCAGGGAGCGCAGTACGGTAATGAAGGTCGATTTCGCGCTGCCTTGTTCGCCCGCCACGATTAGCACCGGATAGGGTCCGCGCGGGCGGAATGTCGCCAGAAGCCATGCGATCGCCAGGATGAAATCCTGATCGGTGCCCACATTGACCAGTTTGCGAAGCGCATCGAGCGATCCGCCGCGCGTCGGCTCCGGCAGGGCGAGCATACCGGCGGCGCGCCGGAACCTGACCGGCGGTTCGGCAATAATGCGCCATCTATCCGCGTCAATCTCGATCGCCCGCCAGGACTCATCGCCAAGGTCGAGATAGAGCTTGCCGTCATGCTCGCCGATGCGCAGATAGATCGCGCGCTCGGGCGCGTCGTAATGCGCTTTCGCCTCGACCACCGCCAGGGCGGATTGCACGGCGTCGCCGTTCGGTGCGCCGCCGTGTTTTTCATAGAAGGCGCGGCCTAACCAGCGGCGGAATCCTTTGGATTTCACCGGCCAGGTTTCGCGATGACCGGCGATGACAATATCGGCGAACGCGGTCTTGTCGCCGGTATGAAACAAGGCGGCTTCGGCAGCGATTTCAAGCAACAGATCGGCTTGCGTCTGCCGGTCATTGTCGGTGCCGGCGGCGGCGCTGATCGCTTGATCGAGCGCGGAAACCCGGACTTTCGCCGCTTTCAGTGCGGCCCGCAGTGCCTCGAATGCCGCCCGATCATCGGTGCGAAGTTCGGCGAGGGCGTCGAGCACGTCCGGCTTGAACGGCGCGCCCGGATCGGCGGCGCACCGAACGACAAGATCGGCAAGCGGATCGGACGGCTCATAGACGCTGAATCCGCAGTCATTATGTTCCGATTCCGCACCGTTCTCACTCGCACCTTTTCTAGCAGTTTGCGCTTGTAACTCGGCCGGTTTTGCGTCCGCATCGCCGATTTCAAATGCCTCACCGGACAGGGCGGCAGCCGGCTTCTGAGCGGCAATGGCAATCTGGGTCATTGGGCGCCCCTTTTGTTCATCAGGTCCGCGAGTAGATCGGCGAAGTCGCTGCCCTCGCCGTGTGGAAGTACCAATCGCACCGCGCGCCCCTCCCTTCGCCATCTCCGGCAGGCGTCTTGCGCGGCCTCGATGCCGGGCTTGTCGTGATCGGCGGCGATAACTACCGATCGCACGTCCGGCGGTAGCACCAGACCCTTTGCCAGATTGCCGGCGGCGATCGCGGACCATGAGGGCAAATTGAGCAGGATGCCGGCGGCGAGTGCGGTTTCCGGTCCTTCGGCAATCACGACCTCGGGGCCGGTCCCGAACCTGATCGCGCCGCCCCAAATCGGCCCCTTGGCGGCTTTAGACGGCATAGTGTTCGCCTTGGTGCCGTCCGGGCGCACATAGATGCGATGAATCGCGATCAGTTCGCCTTGCACGCCATCAACGCGGCAGATCAGCGCGGGATACCGGCGGCGATCGGGATGCGGTGTATCGCGCCGATAGCGCAGCGCGGAATTGCCGATGGCGATTTCCAGGCGACGGCTCGCCAGATATCGGCCAGCCGGATCATCGTGCCGAGCCGGCACGCTGCCATTCCAGATCGTGGCGGCGGCATCGCGCGCCTTCCGCTTCGCCTCGGCCGCCCTGTGCGCCTCGGCGCCGTCATCATCGTGCCGAGCCGGAAGCTGACCGGCTCCAGCGGCCTCCAGCGTGGCGGCGAGCGCAGCGCGGTCCTGACACGCCGCACACCAAAAGAGTAGTTTTCCGTGTGTGCCGATCGTGACGCTGAAGGCGCCCGATCCGTAGCCGCAGGCCGGGCACCGTCCGCGCCATTCCCGGCCGAATCGATGGAGATTGAGGCGAGCGGCGATCGCTTTAATTTTGTCAGGCACGGGCGCCGGGCCTTTCACGGCATGCTGGCGCGGCTGGGGCGAACCGGGCGGGGTGGCCGCTTATAATTATTAGCGGGCGGTAATGAATTAACGAATGCTTTAAGCGATTCGCCCGAAACGACCACACTACCGCCGAGTCTGTGGCATTCAAAAGCGCCCGATTTCACGAGTGCCCAGAATTTAGTGTTCCGACAGCCAAGAAGGTGCATGACTTCATGACTGCGATACAAGCGATCGGGATTGATGGTGGTAGGCGTCATAGCGGTGTTCCTTTCCATTCCAAAGATTTCGCAGGAATACAAACCGCGCCAAAAGTTAGAAAATTGTTTTCTAACGCTTCGTGAAAACTGAGTGCGGCGCAGCATATTTCATAAACGCGGGGGCGTTTTGTGATGATGCCGCCGCTCGAATCGAATCAGTGAAATGAAAAAGGTGGCCGCTGCGGCGTTATTGTTTTGGTTCGCTTCGGTTCGTGGAATGAGTTTCCAAGCCTCGACCAGCACGCGGATATCTGGCCCGCCGCCTATGTTGCGTGTGTTGCGTGAAAATCGCAGCTTGCGTCCGAGTTGGTGTTCGAGTTCGGCGATCAGCGCGCGGCTGATGAGGGTTTTCCGAACATTGCGCGGCAATCCGGGAACGTGCCGGCGGCGATCCTCATAGATAAGCGGTTTTTCCCAAAGCGTGGCAGCGTCGAATGATGCTTTTGGCTGACCAAGCTTGCGGCGCGTGCGGTCGAAGCGTTCGGTGACTTTGACAAGGCGGATTTCGCTTTCTCGATGGTTCGTGCGGACCGCATCAAAAAAACGCGCGTTCCACTGAAAATCGGCATCCGCCAACTCGGCGGCGGCGATCAATGATGCAGCGATCTCCGCCCGGCGGGCGGCAGCGATGCTGTGGAGTTTCGAGAGGGCGGCAATCAACGGCGCGCGGTTTCCATGCCGGACCTTGCGCGTCATGGGCTGGCCTCATCCAGCGCCGTGGCGGCGGCATCGAGCAGGCGGCCGAGCAGCGCGAGCACTGGCGGCGCGGCTGGCCGTCCGGTGCGGGCAAGATCGGTGAGGATTGCCCCGATGGCTTGCACGTCCGCGATGGCGCTTTCCGGCGGCGGTGTGATAGGCTGACAGTCGGTCCCGGTCATGGGTTTGGACTTCTCAGGTTCCGGGATCACCGGCGGCGGGTGTGTCCACACCCGTCGCCATCCCTTTCAAGCCCGGAGCCGCCGGGCGCGGTCAGTTCGCTTCAATCCGTATCTATTCGCAGCAATGCGCGATCAGGCTTGAAGCGAGCATTTTTTGTAGCTACATTAAATCGGTGAGGATCACTTTCGATCCGGCCAAGCGCGCCGCCACGATCGAGCAACGCGGGCTTGATTTCGCCGATGCAGCCAAGCTGTTCGATGGTCGCCATGTCACGGCACCGGATGACCGGCGGGACTATGGCGAGCGGCGTTTCATCACGGCGGGATATCTCGCCGGCCGGATGGTGGTGATCGTGTGGACGCCTCGCGATGGAACGCGGCGCGTCATTTCGATGAGGTATGCCCATGCCCAGGAAGCCGAACGCTGGCAGCGAACCATGGATCGACCCGGACGCCGCGCCGGAGCTTGACGATGCGTTCTTTGAACGTGCCGCCCTGTATGACGGGCCGAAACTGATCCGGCGCGGCCGTCCGCCCGCCGCCGCACCGAAACAACAGGTCACGTTGCGGCTCGATCGCGAGGTTGTTGCCAAGCTGAAAGCCTCGGGGCCGCGCTGGCAGACGCGCGCCAATGACGCCTTGAAGCGATGGCTTGACCGGCAAGAGCATCGCCGCGCCGGGTGATCGCTCGCCACAGTGTCAACTGTGTCAACAGTGTCACTTGGGTATGGGATGGCGATAGGGCTCATGCGCGGGCCTTGCGGATCGGCGTCACGGCGCTGTCAGCCGGGCGCGCCAGGTAATCGGCCCAATCCTGCATGAGCCGGGCGCGCCGTTCGATGAGGTCCGAACGCTGATAGGCCGCTTCCACCTTGTCGCGGTTCACATGGGCGAGCGCGGCTTCGGCGATCTCTGATGCGTAGCTTGTTTGTTCGGCGCACCAATCCCTGAACGATGACCGACACCCGTGAACGGTCGCGGACCCGCCACCGGCTGCTTTCAGGGCGTTGCTCAGGCTGACATCGGACAAGGGCGAGCCGATCCTGCCACCCGGAAAAATAAAGGCGTCAGGCGCACGCTGTAGTGGCGCCACGGCCCGCAGAACCGCCAGGACGGCATTCGATAGCGGGACGCGGTGCGGCCTGCCAGCCTTCATCCGCTCGCCCGGTATGGTCCAGGTCCGGGCATCGAGGTCTATCTCATTCCATCGCGCCCCGCGCGCCTCGCCGGAGCGGGCAGCGGTCAGGATCACGAATTGCAGGGCGAGCGCGGACATGGATTGCGCCTCGGCCAGTTTTGCCAGGACGGCGGGAAGCTCCGCATACGGCACGGCGGCATGGTGCTGCACCCGCGCTACCTTGGCGCGGGCGGGCAAGAGATGGTCCAGGTTCCCCTTCCATGCGGCGGGATTCTCGCCAGAACGCCACCCTTGCGCCTTGGCGTAATCGAGCACGGATTCGATGCGGCCCCGCACCCGCGATGCGGTTTCGGGTTTTTCCGTCCATAAGCCGTCCAGCAGGTCCAGCACGTCGCCTGTCGTGATGCTGGCAACCGGCTTCCCGCCGATCGCCGGATAGGCATAGGCGGCGAGCGTCGCGGCCCATTGCGCGGCGTGCTTGGCGTTGCGCCATCCGGCGGCATGAGCGGCAATGTATTTCTCGGCAACCGCCTCGAATGTCCGATCCGCCTCGGCCTTGCGCGCGGCCTTGGCGGCTTGGCGCTCTAATCGAGGGTCAATGCCCGCCCGCACCTTCAACCGCAGTTCACGGGCCATCTCGCGGGCTTGGGCGAGGCTGATATCGCGCTCCTGCCCGATGACGAACCATGCAGGCTTGCCCGATCCGGGCATGGTGAACCGGAACACCCAGAGCCGCCGGCCATCCTCGATCCGCAGGTAGAGGCCACGCCCGTCGATGTAGAAGCCATTGGCGGTGATGCGCCTGACCGCCAATGCCGTCAGCTTGTTTTCGACAATCTTGGGCATCGGTTCATCTCCCAAACCCGAATCGATGGGCAACGGGATACGTATAATGTGCGGACCGGAGCGAACGCAAGCGAATTGATGCGGAGACAGATATCAGCCTATAGACTAAGGGATTTCAGACTGTCCCGGATGCGCTTGAACCGCCGCGAAGGTCATTAAGGCGGACACCCTATCCGCCAGACCCCGGTTGCCCCTTGTCGATCACCATCGAAAAATCCCTTGAAATCCCTTGTTTTCTGAGCCTATCGTGTGGCTGTTCATCGGCTCCGATGGGCGGCAAGCGCGATGGAAGGCG
>NZ_JAKGBZ010000031.1 GCF_021556475.1 Acidiphilium iwatense
GAACCAGTCCAGCGTCGCCCGCGCCTATGAACAGTTCGACGAAGCCGGCCGCATGCTGCCTTCGGCCTATTACGACCGGGTGGTCGACGTGATGGAGGAGTTGCTCCGGTTCACGCTTCTGCTGCGCGATCGCAGCGCCTATCTGGTCGATCGTTACAGCGAGCGCAAAGCCGCCGCACCGCACCCGGTCGATCGGCTATAAATTCGAAGGTTCAGCAACTTCGTCCTGCGATGACGGCCAAACTCCTGTCGGCGGCGACCGCAGGACTTGCTTCTCATTGAGAGCGGGCGGCGCTTCACCTACTTCGCAGGCGGAACCTCAGCCGCCTCCGCCCTCTCCGAACCGCCACACCGGGATGCCGAGGACGCGCGCCTTGTCGGCGAGGTTTTCGCAGATGCCGGAGCCCGGGAAGACGATCACCCCGATCGGCATCACCTCCAGCATCCGGTCGTTGCGCTTGAATGGTGCGGCCTTGTTATGCCGGGCCCATTCGGGCTTGAAGGCGATCTGAGTGACCTTGCGGTGATCGGCCCAGCAGGCGGCGATGCGTTCTGCGCCGCGCGGGCTGCCCCCGTGCAACAGCACCATGTCGGCGTGCTTGCGATGCACCCGGTCGAGGGCGGCCCAGATGCGGTCGTGGTCGTTGCAATCGACCCCGCCGGTGAAGGCGATGCGGGGTCCGGCCGGAAGAAGAATTTCGGTCTCGGCGCGGCGTTTGGCTGCGATGAAGTCCCGGCTGTCGATCATCGCCGCGGTCAGAGTGCGGTGATTGACCATCGATCCGGCGCGCGGGCGCCAGGTCGAACCGGTGTGGCGCTCGAACAATTCAGCCGCGGCGTCACGGAGGAGTTCAAAGGCATTGCGCCGTTCGATCAGCGTCAGCCCCTCGGCGATCAGGCGTTCCAGTTCGACTGAGCGGATTTCCGAGCCATCCTGGTTTTGCTGGCTACGGCGTTGATGGTCCTCATTGGTGTCGAGGGCGCGTTGCACGCGGTCAGCCGTCCGGTGGAACAGATTGACCTGCGACCAGAGCAGATCGGCGAGGTCGGGTTCGAGACGCGTGTCGGTAAAACTGGTGACCAACGCGTCGAAAATATCGGCAAGTGCGCCTTCGAGTTGGCAGGCTTCGGGCAATGGGCGCGGGTCCGGTTCGTCCTGGAAGGGTCGATGTCCGTAAAGCTGCAATTCGTCGAGAAGCCGGGCGGTCGGCGATGCAGCGTGAGCTGGCTCGTGTTCGTCGTGCTGGGGAAGCGGATTGGTCGCCATGATCGGTGTCCTTGTTCGGGTGGCCGCGCCCATCGCGGCCTTCACGGCGATGCTTTGGCCGGGGGCGGGCCGGGGCTGCACCGCCTTCGACCGAAGCGCAGCGGAGGACGGCGGGCGGCGGCTATTTTGCCTCGCGATGCAAAGCGGCCGATGTGAGATGTTGCGTCTCGTTGGCGCCGATGCCGGGCCGCGGCGGAAAATAGTCGCCGGCCGCCGTTGCAGCTCCGGCCCGGCTCTGGCCCGATCGCCGCTCTCAGAAGGCCGAGGGCACGGCCCACTCCCGGACGCAGGACAGGCGGCACTGGCGACCAGCTCCTGGCACGGCAATGATCAGCCTATTCACGCTGAAGGCCCGGTTCCGGAGTCAACCGATGCAAAGCGCGCGGCATCCTCCGGGGCAAGCTGGGCCCATAGCCGTGCCCGCAGAGCGTCTGCGCCGAACCGGCGCAGGTCGGCGTTAAAGTCGTTGGTCACCGGCCAGAGAATCCGCACCTCGATCCCGGCCGATCTGGCCCGGTCGCGCAGTCGGATCGCCGCATGACGGCCCGCCTTGTCATTGTCGCGCGCGATATAGAGGCGACGAACCGTGGATGGCAGAACCAGGGCGGCGAGATGATTGGCCGATAGGCACGCGACCATCGGCAGTTTGGGCAGAACGCATCGGAGCGACAGCATCGTCTCGATGCCTTCGCCGGCCGCCATGACGTCGTCCGCGATACCGAACCGGACACCGTGACCAAGAAGATGGCCCATCGCGCGTCGTGGGGTTACGACCGGCGCCTTGCCAAAGCCGGTGGGATCGAGCCAGGTGCGGTGCGCGCCGGTGAGCTTGCCGTCGAGATCGGTGACGGCGGCGATCAACGCCGGCCAAATCTCGGCTGGTGCTTCGGCGTGTGGCCGATAGTAGCAGCTTGGGTGGAAGCGAACGGCGTCGATTCCATGGAAAGCCGTGATGCCACGCCGGCGCAGATACGTCTCGGCGATGGTACCGGCAATCGGCTGCGCCATGGCAAACAGCCGGCGTGCCGCGTCGGCTGATCCCCGCGCTACTGGGGATGGCACGTGTCCGAAGGGTCGATCAGCAGGGTTATCGCGCGGCAGGCTCAGGAATGATCGCGCCTCGTCGAGCACGTCGCGGAACCGATCGAGGCCACGGTTCAAGGCGATGAGGTCAAGCAGATCGCCATGCTGAGACGTGGATCCGTCGGTCCAATTGCCGGCGGCACCCTTGCCGCGTTCTGGTCCGGTCAGGCGGACGAACAGGCTGCGGCCCGGCGTGTTGGCGACGTCGCCCACCAGCCAATAGCGACCCTCGCGATGGCCATTGGAAAGATAGTAGCGGCAGACCGTCTCGGCGTTGCGCGCAAGGCGGCGCGCCAGTTCGGATGCTGACATCGACATGGTCCTGGCATTCAAAACGAAAGGGACCCGTCACAATCGACGGGTCCCTCGGTGGCTGGCTAGGCGCTTGGGCTTATTCGGCGGCGATCACGTGGTCGTCCGCCGGGATCATCACGGTGTCGGATCCGATCTCCACCGGATCGACGGACGTTTCCATGTCCCCAACCGACGAAGGTTCAACTGCCATCGTGGTGGTGGCAATCACCTCGGTGGTTTCGGTAATCTGCTCCACGATCATAGCAGGCATTTGCCAGCCGGGCGCGCGCAGCGGCTCCGGCAACCAGCCCGTTCCGGCCAGAAGCTCTTCCGCCCGAACCGCCATCTCGCCCTTCTTCAGGTGGTCGATCGACTGTGCGAGGGCATCGCCCCTCACCTCCCGCACCGCTTCCAGGATACGCGCCTTGGTCACTCGGCCAAGGAAGTTATCGACGGTGGGTTCCCAGCCTCCGGTCGCGACCATGTCGAGTGACACCGCGTCCGCCAGCCGGTCGGCGTGTGCGATCGCCTTGGGCCGGCGGCTCCAGGCCTCATTTACCGCATTGATGGTCAGTGACACGCAATGGGCGAACAGCGCCTCGCGGCTGTCGGTATCGAAAGCCAGCAGCGCGTCCCACAACGTGCCGGCGTCCTCCGGCAGTTGCTCGGCCCAGCTGCGGTGCCGCGCATCGACCCGAGCCGCTAAGGGCGTGTCGGTCAGCCCTGGCGCATGGTTGCCGAACATCACGCTCTTCGGCTCGATCTCCAGGCAGGAATCAGAACCGTAGCGATAGAAAAGCTTGAGGCAGAGGACGTGTAGCAAAGCAAGGAAGGCTGTTGCCGGATCGGCGCCGAGCACGTCACGCAGCGCGAGCGTGCGATAGGCGGTGAGTTCGGTCAGCAATCTGTCCGGGATGGGACGAATACCCTCGTCTTCCTCCGGCGCTTCGAGTTGTGATGTGGCACCGTCACCCCTTGGCGCCGCATGCGCCGCATCGGAATGCGGTCCATGTTGAGAGCCCGCCCCTTCATCGTCGTCGGCCTCTTGCCGGGTGTCGCCAGATGAGAAGCTGTCGCCGTCAGGATCGGACAGCTCCGGCTCGGCGACCGGCGGCTCGTCCTCAGCACGAACATAACCGCGCTCGACACGCAACCGCCCGGACCCGTCGATGCTGACAAAGGCACCGGCACGCGCGATATCGGCTGCATCGTAGATCACCGGGCGTGCCTCGATCGCGATCAGCGCGGTCTCGATTTCGTTCAAGCGCCGCTCGACCGCTTCCGGCAATTCGTCTTGATTCGCATGGGCTTCCTCGAGCTGTTCGGCTTCGGCCCGCAATGCCTCGATCTTTGCACCTTCTGCCTCGGTCAGGGGCGGCTGCTCACCAGCAATCAGCCGCAGCCCGTAGGTATGGCCATACGGGAAGTCGATCGCGACCTCGACCCACTTCCAGCCCTCAGCACGGATCACGGTCGCATCGTGCTCCAACGTCTCGCAGGCCACGCGCTGCAGCAACCCGGCATCCTGCAACCAGCCGCCTTCGTCCGGCTGGAACAGATCCCGCATGACCGCACCCCCCGCGGCAGCGTAGGCGGCGCCGGCATATTGCGCCCGCTTATCGGAACTGCGCACCGCACCCTCTGTCAGCAGCCGGCGGATCTGATACGGCTCCTTGTTATAGGAGCGCTGGATCGCCTCCCAGACCTGCTCCTGGCGTTCGTGATCGGGGCTGACGGTGAAGGCCATCAACTGGTCGAGCGTCATGCCGTCCTCCGCATAGACATCGAGCAGTTTGGGCAAGACGGCGGCAAGCCGCAGCCGCTGCTTCACCACTGTGACCGCGACGAAAAACGCCGCCGCGATCTCCTCCTCGCTCAGCCCCTTCTCCCGCAGGGTGAGGAAGGCGCGGAACTGATCGAGCGGGTGCAGCGGCGCGCGCTGGACGTTCTCGGCGAGGCTGTCCTCCTCGGCCGTGCCCTCGGTACGCACCACGCACGGAATGGGCGCGGTACGGCCAAGCCGCTTCTGCTTGACCAGCAATTCCAGCGCCCGAAAGCGACGCCCGCCGGCCGGGATCTCGAACATGCCGGTCTCCGCGCCATCGGCGTCGAGCACCGGCCGCACGGTCAGGCTCTGCAGCAGGCTGCGCCGGGCGATATCCAGAGCCAGCTCCTCGATCGATACGCCTGCTTTGATCCGCCGGACATTGGCCTGGCTGAGCACCAGCTGGTTGAAGGGGATGTCGCGCGACGCGCTGAGGGTGATCTTCTGAACGGTTTTAGCCATGTCGATAACTCCGCGACGGGCGGCTGGAAGCCACTCTCCCAACCTATCGCACCGTCACGAATCTTCGGTCCGCCCTCTCCCTCGATGACGGCCTCAAACCCCGCGATCACCACCGTGATCCTCCGCCGGTCCATCCGGGAGATTGAACACTTCGGCACCGGCGGCACGATAGGCGGCGGCAATCACGCCCAACGGCGCGTAGCTGAACGCACCGTGCGGCGGCGGATCGGGCGGTATGCCGACAGCAATCATCGGTCCATGCAGCGCCAGCCGTACCACGGCGGCGAAATCGAGCCTGCGGCTATCGATCACAGTTAACCCCGCTTCGATACAGGCGGCCTTGATCGGCTCGGCATCATAGCCGGAGAGCCGGGCGCCATCGTCGTACCGAGGATAAACCCACCCCGGCCGATCGAAAGATGACCACCCTCGGTCGCCAGTGCCCGGGCGATCAGGTCGTCGTAGCGGTGATCGTCAGAATTGTTTGATCCGGCTTGCATGATCTGTCTCCATGACGGAGCCACCGGGAGCCACTCTCCCTGATCTGTCGACCCGTCACGGAACGCCGATCGCACTCTGGCTCTCCCGACGGCGGGTGGTGGGAGAGCCGGTCGGGCGAACCCGGCTGACCGCGGTCTTGATCGCACCGGCCTCCCCCGACGTCCTCCCGTCCTGTCACATTGTGGCCGAGATCAAACCAATCCGGGCGTTGCGTCCGGGCCAGGGATATGACAGACTATCCCACGAGGAGAATCGACAATGTCGCACACAGTTGTTGGAAAATGGGGAAAGAACCTTGCCATTCGCGTCCCCATGGACGTCGCGCGTATGGCGGGCCTGACCGACGGCGAAAAGGTGGAGATTGAAACGCTGGACGGCGACATCGTCGTCCACCGGCGGGCGGCGCATGCTCAGGCGCGCCAGGACGCGGAGAGCGCGGCTGAGGAAATCATCGCCGAGAGCCGCCGCCATTCCCTCGGTGGCGTTTCCATTCGGGACTTGCTGGACGATGGACGGCGTGGATGAGTCTTGTGCTCGACGCGTCCATGACCATCGCCTGGCTGTTCGACGATGAGCGGACCCAAGCTGCTCATGCGGTGATGCGCCGTGTGGTCGCCGAGGGCGCGATCGTGCCTTCGCTGTGGCGGCTCGAGGTTGCCAATGTGTTGCGCAATGCGGTCAGGCGCGGCCGTTGCGACGAAGCCTATGCCGGCCGGTCGCTGACGCGGCTTGGACGCCTCGCAATCAAGAGCGACGAGGAAACCGACAGCCATGCCTGGGGTGCGACGCGAACCCTGTCGCGGGAGGAAAATCTGACGCTTTACGACGCCGCCTATCTCGAACTGGCCGTCCGCAAAAGCGCGCCGCTGGCGTCCTGCGATGCCGCACTGCTGGCGGCGGCGGCACGCCGGAAGGTCAACGTGCTCACCGCCTGATGCTTGCGGCGTCCGCGTTCGGCTATCGTCTACGAACCGGCCGAATGTTCGCCGTTGTTGACGGAAAGGTTGTGCGTTTCATCCGCAGTGCCGGTCTCGATCTCGGCAAGGCAATCTTCGAGGAAGTCGTTCGTCGATTGACCTTTGATGCCATCGGCGGTGATAAATATCGCCATGCCGCCCCATCCGTCCGGCCGCATCCGGCTACAGGTGAAGGCCGAGACCGCCGTGATATAACGAAGCGTGAGCGAGCGCTTCACGATGCTTTTGAACAGAAACTTCCACGATGTCATGCTGAGATCCAGCTCGATCTCGTCCTCGTCCGTGGATGCTTCTGAAAGTTGCTCCGCGATGTAGGCATTTGCGTCGCTGTCGGCCGCTTTGGACGCGGCCAGAGCGGTTTTGAGTTCAGAACGGTTTATCCAGATCATGTCGGCCGGACATTCATCGGCATAGAAATACAATCCGTCGCCATCGGGTTCGGCACTGAAGATATGGGAGAGCAGAAGACGTTCCAGCGGCGTCATGTCCACGTCCGGAATCGTCGGCTGAATGACGGTAGGCGTGTGATAGTTGGCCATGTTCTTATCTCCAGAAATGCAAAAAGCCCAGCACGGGCCAGGCTTTTTGAATGGGGTTGGATGGGAAATGGAAACGGGTGCGGGACGGCCGAAGCTGCCCCGCGAGGCGAGGATCATTCCGCCACAGTGACGCCGGGTCTGAATCGTCCTGGTTAGTCAACGATGCCTCGACGCCATCGTCAGCGGCCAGAAAGCGCGGGCCGCAGGAATGAAGTCAGAAAGCATGAAAATGCCAGAGCAGACAGTCGTAGAACCAGGATGCGGCTTCTCGGCTTCACGTCAATCAGGCGGCACGCTCCAGCAAAATCTTGGCCTTGCCCTCAAGCTCCAGCCTTGTGTCCTGATTCGGCTTGGAGCGGGCGAGCGCGGTGATGCCCTGCACGAAATCAAACACGCTCTCGGGAGGTCGGCCTTCTTCGTCGAGAACCGTGGCGATGACCTTCGCCGTCTCCGTCTTGCTGAAGCCGTACTTGCGGAGGAAGGCGTCTCGATCCTCATCTTTTCGGGCAATGATCGCTTCGTGTGCGGCCCGAATGCCGGCGACGAAAGGCGCCGGGGAAGAGGTAGCGAAGCGTTCCAGCGCGGGTGCAGCTTGATGGGCGAACCGGTGGGCGGCAAATTTACTATGCCGGATGCTGATCTCCTCGAAGCCTTCCACGCCCCACAAATTGCGATTCATGCACACCGCGCGGAGATAGAACGAGGCGATGCCGAGCGTCTTCGAGCCGACCTCGCTGTTCCAGCAATAGAAGCCTCGGAAGTAGAGATCCGGATCGCCATTCGGCAGGCGGCCGGCCTCGATCGGGTTGGTGTCGTCCACCAGAAACAGGAACACGTCGCGGTCGCTGGCATACAGGGTGGTGGTGTCCTTGGTCACCTCGACGTAGGGGTTATGGGTCATGCTCGACCAATCGAGCAGACCTGGCACTTTCCAGCGCGTATCGCCGGTGCCGTCGCCGGCAATCCGCATGACGGCTGAAATCAGCTCATGATCCCAGATGCGGCCATAATCCGGCCCGGTGACGGCGCGCAACTCAACCCGGCCATCCTCCACCTCCAAAGTCTTGATCATCTCCGCCCGGTGCGAGAGCAGCCCATGCTGCATGTTGATGCCGGCCAGCGGCGCCGGCAGCTGACGCAGATATCCAGCGGGCGCCCCCACCAGGCTGCACATCTGGCCGAACGACCAATGGGTTGGTGCGACCGGCTCGTCGCGGCCGGGCACGATCAAGGACATCCGCTCGGCATCGTCGCGGCTCGCCTCGACACGCAGGTTTCGGGTCTCGACGGTGCGCGCGGTGGCGCGGTCCGCCCGCGCGCGAACAGCACCGTAGAGGGCGCTCAGCGAGAGGTAACGCTCGTCGTCAGGCCGGGAAAACCACTCGGATGACACCCGGCCGATGCGCTCGCCACGCGAGATATCGACCTTATAGGCACCCGTCACACTCGAGAGGGGAGTCTTGCCGATGGCCGGGCTGGGCGCGCTACTACGGCTCTGGGGAACAACACTTTGGTTCATGGGACTTCTCCGCGACAGGTCGGCCAAGAGCCTCTCTCTCAGCCTACATGCCCGTCGCGGAAAACCGCTCGGCACTCTCCCTCTCAAAACCTGGCCACGCCGTCGTTTGCGCGACGAAACCCGCCGTCTGGGCAAACCTGCGTATCGCCGACCCTGAAGCCATCTCAACTCGACGCCGCGACTCATGGGTCACCGCCAAGATCTTGCCCTCCAATCTCCTCATGCGCGCGCTGGCCGGCGCGCGCGCAAGTATTTGCCGCAAATATTTCGATAAAAGCACCAATCGTCAGCATTCGCGCGATGGACAGCATCAGCATCTCCCCCGCGTCCCATGGCCACCCTACTGAGTAGAATGTTGATTTCGCGTAGCAGTGCGGTTTGACAGCAATGGAAGCCAAGATCGTTCCCCTACCAATACCTGACGGGTCGCCACACGACGGGCTGCGCTTTACGCCAGATGGCACGGGGCTGGACCCACGGCTGGTCGCGATGGTGCGATTACTCGCTAGACAGGCGGCCGATGCGTATTATGATGAGACGACGGCGCCGATAGAGGATCATCTGTCGCGGCGCTGAGAAGGAGGCTCATGCCGAAGGTCGCCTTGTATGCCCGCTATTCGTCGGAGAACCAGCGCGATGCCTCGATCGAGGACCAGTTGCGGCTGTGCCGGTTGCACGCCGAAAAGCAGAGCTGGACGATCGTCGATAGCTACACCGATCGGGCGATCTCTGGCGCATCCCTGCTTCGGCCGGGCATCCAGGAACTGATCCAGGACGCGACGCGCGGCCGGTTCGAGATCGTCCTTGCCGAGGCGATGGACCGGCTTTCACGCGATCAGGAAGATATCGCCGGTCTGTTCAAGCGCATGCAGTTCGGCGGCGTGCGCATCGTCACCCTTTCGGAGGGCGATGTCACTCACTTGCATATCGGCCTGAAGGGCACGATGAACGCCCTGTTCCTCAAGGATTTGGCCGACAAAGTGCGGCGCGGCCTGCGTGGCCGGGTCGAGCACGGCAAGTCCGGCGGTGGCAATGCCTACGGCTACGACGTGGTCAAGAAGTTCGCTGCTAATGGCGACCCGGTACGGGGCGATCGGACGATCAACGAGGCTGAATCCTCGATAATCCGCCGCATATTCGAGGACTATGCCGGCGGCAAATCGCCCAAGCGCATCGCGACGGAGTTGAACCGGGACCGGATCAAAGCGCCCAGTGGCGGCGACTGGGGTTTCAGCACGATCAACGGCAACCTCAAGCGCGGCAATGGCATCCTCAACAACGAAATGTATATCGGCCGGCTGGTCTGGAACCGGCAGCGGTTCATCAAGGATCCTGATACCGGCAAGCGGGTCTCGCGGATGAACCCGCAATCGGAATGGATCACCCTGGACGTGCCCGAACTACGGATTATCGACCAGGATTTATGGGACCAAGCCAAGGCACGGCAGCGCTCGGTCAAGGCTGACCGTGAGACCGGCGATTCCAACCGTCTGCATGAACGCCAGCGGGGCAAGTACCTGCTCACCGGCCTCACCAAATGCGGCAGCTGTGGCGGCGGCTATTCGATGGTATCGGCCGATCTCGTCGGCTGCTCGACGGCGCGCAACAAGGGCACGTGCGACAATCGGCTGAACATTCGGCGCAACCAGCTCGAAGCCCGAGTACTGACGGCGCTGAAAGACCATCTGATGAACCCGGAGCTATTTGCCGTGTTCTGCGACGAGTTCACTCGACGTATGAATGAACGGAGGATAGAGGCGAGCACAAACATCAACGCTGCACAATCAGAAATCCCGCGGATCGAGCGAGATCTTGAGCGATTGGTAGATCGCTTCCTGAAGGATGATGGTGCCGCTGACGCTCTGCACGCCCGAATGAAACAACTTGAAGGGCGCAAGCGGGAGCTACAGGAATTTCTTGCTTCTGCCGAGACACCACCGCCTGTGCTGCACCCGAGCATGGCCGTGATTTACCGCGAGCGAGTTGCGGCACTTCATGAGGCTCTCCAGCAAGACGAAACCCGAGCGCAGGCGGCCGAGGTCATCCGTTCACTGGTGTCCGAGATCGTGTTGACGCCGGCGGGCGGATTACTCGAGATCGACGTTGGGGGCGATCTGGCAGGCATTCTGACGATTGCGGCGGCTGGAAAACAGCAAAAGAGCCCGTCCCTTGCGGGTACGGGCTCTGATGGATCGCAAGTCATGATGGTTGCGGGGACATGCAAGCACGTTTGTTATAACTTCGGGCCTAGGAGACCTCCGGCGGCCTTCGGCGAGGTCGAGGATCGCCATCAACTCGCCGCGTAAGACGGCGTTGATCTCGCCCCGTCCCTCGCCTGGCGTCAGTACCACCTCGCCGACCAGCGAGCGGATATCCTGCCGCGCGCTGCCGTCGGCTTCAGGCTCGTTGAGCGTTTCGGCGAGACGGGTGATTTTGGCCCGATAGAGTTCCGCGACATTCGGATGCAGATCCGGCATATCCGGCGGCGCTGCCGCCAGACGCTCCTCAACCGCCGCCTTCTGCTGTTCCAGTTCATCCATGCGCTCTTTCATGGTGGGCTGGTACATGCCGTCTTCGATCGCCGCCATGATGCTCTTGATGCCGCGCTCGATCTTTTCGAGTGCGCGGCGGTCTATTTCCGCCTCGGCGCGACGCTCATGGTTCCGCCGATTGGTTTCCTCGGTATAGGCTCGGACAGCGGTGGCTACGGCCTCGGGAGAGACAAGTTTATCAGTCAGGCCGTGCAAGGCGCGCTGCTCGATAGCGTCTCGTCGCACGGTACGGCCATTGCCGCAGATGCCCTTCCGGAAATGGTTGAGACAGCCATAGCGGTCATTGACGACGATGCCGTATTTCCCGCCGCAGCAGCCGCAGGTGAGCAGTCCCGACAACAGGAAGGCCGGACGCCGCAAACCATTCATCCGCTTCGAGCGGGCAGCCTGAATACCCTTGGTCGTGGCCTCGAACTGTTTGGCGAGTTCCGCTTGACGGAGTTTCACGCGCTGCCACAGCTCGTCATCGACGATGCGCAACTCCGGCACCTCGGTCCTGATCCACTTGGCTTCCGGGTTCGGGCGCGACACCCGCTTCCCGGTGTTCGGGTCCTTGATGAAGCGCTGCCGATTCCAGACCAGCACGCCGGCGTAGAGTTCATTGTTGACGATGCCGTTGCCGCGGCAGACATGGCCCCGGATCGTCGTATCGCCCCAGGTGTGGCCGAAAGGGCCCGGAATGCCATCCTTGTTGAGGCCGGTCGCGATGGAGCGGGGCGACTGTCCCGCGGCAAATTGCCGGAAGATACGGCGGACGATGGCCGCTTCCGCCTCGTTGATCTTGCGCTCACCCCGAACCGGTTCGCCTTCGCCGTCCGTGCGCTTCACCACGTCGTAGCCATAGCAGAGCCCGCCGCCCGCTTTACCCTTCTCCACTCTGCCTCGCAGACCGCGATGGGTCTTCGCCGCAAGATCTTTCAGGAACAGGGCATTCATCGTCCCCTTAAGGCCAACGTGAAGCTCGGAAATTTCGCCCTCTGCCAAGGTCACGATCTGCACACCGGCGAATCGCAGATGCTTGAACAATGTCGCGACATCGGCCTGATCACGGGAAACACGATCCAGCGCCTCCGCCAGCACGATGTCGAACTTGCCAAGTTGGGCATCCCGCAACAACGCCTGGATACCTGGGCGAAGGATCACGCTCGCACCGGAAATCGCAGCATCCTGGTGTGTTACGATCACCGTCCATTTCTCGCGGGCAGCATGTTCGCGGCAGACGCGGAACTGGTCCTCGATCGAGGCCACGCTCTGATTGTCGGATGAGTAGCGGGCGTAGAGTGCGGCGCGGTTCATCATAAACTCCCTGTCAGCGGCGGACGCCGGAGTTTTGCTTCCGCCGATATAACTCAAGAAATTTGTCCTTCACCTGGGCAAACAAACGAGGCGGGATAAAGCCGTAGCTGAAAGCGCCAGGCCGACCCGGCACCGGGGCCAAGCCGCCGTTCGGCCATTCGTCGACGTTATGTTCCGACACGATGATCCAACTCGGCGCATCGTCGAGCCCGATCGCCTGACGGACCTTCGCCGGAATCTCAATACCAACCGTATCGTTGCCGGGCGCCGTATGCGTGATCGGCAAGATGACGACGAAGCGCGGCGAAACGACGGGGTCCATGGCAGCCACCAGACAGGCCGGACGTTCCTTGCCTTGATCGCGACCGGCCGCGGCCTCACGGGTCCAAAGGTAATCGTAGCGGATCACCAAGCCGGGTTTCGGTTCGGGGAGCGCCACGGCTGCCAGCCTATTTCATCAGATCGTCGAGCGCCGCGTGTTCCGGGTCCATTTCCGCCCGTCGCACCGCATCCACCACCGCCGGTGCCGCATCTTCCGTCCGGTGAACCCGCCGGCCCGCCGCGACCAGCCAGTCGTAATGATCCGCGGACATCAGCACCAGTTCACGGCGCCCGTGCCGGGTAATCTCGACCGGCTCGCGCTGGGCCTGATGTTGGAATTCGCCGAATTTGCGTTGAAACTCCACCGCGGTCGTCTGAGTCATGGCTTCCTCGCCGACATAAAAACTGAACATTTGTATTATCCGTATAATGCGAGGAAAGTCAATACTGCGTTGGCAACGCTAAACCACCCGTCCTGACGGCTCATCGTCGTCGCGGAACGTTGTCGTTGGCTGCGGGCGGACGCTTGGCGTGCTGCCGGGCAAGCTGGCGACCGATCGCCTGGGCAATCCGCAGAATGCGGGGGTCGATGGGCTTGGCGGTATCGGCGCCGTTGTCGTTTGCTGGTTTTTTGGCTCCGCCCTGCGGCCGCTTCTCCTGTTCCATGACGACGGCACCTCCGAGCGACACTCACGCGTCGGTCGGCCGACGCCGGTTCCAGACGAGCTGCGCAGTCCCGCCGTCCTCCGACGGGAACAGGGCGGCGGTGATCGGTTCGCTCAGGCTTGGGTCGTCGAGCTTGACGCGCAGATAATGCTTTGGGCTCTCACCACCGGATCGTGCTTCCCAGGCATCGCCAACAAGGGAACGGCCGGCGTACACGCGGAACGCCGGCGCGTTGTCGTTATGACGATTATCGTTGGGCGCGAAGCGCAGCTTCGCATTGATCGTCAGCGTATGGACACTGCCGATCCAGCCGCCATCCTTGGCGGGTGTGAATATTCCGATCATGGACATGGCATAACTCGCTTTCAGGCTGAGATTGACGACGGCTCGGGCACCGCGCTCTTCCGACGCCGCTCGGTCCGTGGAGCAGATTCCGCTGAGAACATTTCGTCGGTGATGCTCTTGCGCGCTTTGGCGAAACCCTTGTCGCTATCGAGAAAGGCGCCGAGCATGAACGGGATCAGGTCGGCGACGGATTCCGCCGCGCCATAAGTGGCGCGGTAGATTTCGGCATACTGGCGGAGCGCCTGATTGAGCTCCGGCGATACCGTGATGGTGATCTTGACCGGCGTCCGGTCGGGCAGTTTCGCGAGTTTCAGTTCGGTCATGATCGGTCTCCTGGTTTTCAGAGTCGTCATCCCTGGTAGGGCCGGAGCAAAAGATCCTTGTCGGCGATCACGCGCAGCGGCCAGCCGGGACGGATCGTAATGGTCGGTTGGACGTTGAGATCCTTCTCGACGATGCGCTGGCCGGCCTGGTTGGTGCTCTCCTGGGTCGACTGACTGATCGCCTGGACGAGATTGCTCTGGCTGGTGCCGAAGGTCGCCTGAGTGCCGACACCCAGCAGTGTCGAGAGGACGACACCCTTCAACAGAGTCCAGGTATGGTCATCGACCCCATCCTTGAGGCCGGTATAGCCGGCGGCATCGGTCGCGGGCAGGTTGTCGATCCGGATCGACGCGCCATCCGGCATGATGATGCGCTGCCAGACGACGAATGCCCGGTTCTGGCCGAATGCGACCACGCTGGAGTAGGTGCCGATCAGCCGCGAGCCCTGCGGGATCAGCAGGATGCGGCCGGTGACGGTGTCGTAGACGTTCTCGGTCACCTGGGCGATCACCGTGCCTGGCAGGTCGGAATTCAGGCCGGTGATCAGGCTTGCCGGAATCACGGTGCCCGCCATGACCTCGTCGGGCGAGATCGGCATGCGAAGCTGATGATCGTCATAAATGCCGCCTGACGATGCCGGGCTGACCAACCCGCGCTTTTTCTCCCGATCGTTTTGCCGGTTCGCCGCTTGATGGCCGACGGGGGGAGCGCCGCCGCCCGTCGCCGCGCCGTCGGTCGTGACGAATTTTGCCGCACTGGAACCCGGCATCCCGCCACCCGAAGGCGGTACGTTAGCCGCGCCGGCACCCACCTGCGTCGTGAGCTGGAAGAACACGCCGGCCTCGCTGGCGCGCCGCGCCTGCTGGGCGAGACGCAATTGCTCGGCCCGTTCCGCCTGGTCTTCGCTGCCCGGACCACCGGACGGGTTGAGCCCGAGGGACCGCTCGCGCAGCACGATCGGCGGCCCGAGATCGCCCGGCAACGGCGGCCCCAGGCGCGGCAATGATTTTGCGTTAGACTTTGGCTTCGGTAGTTGGCCGTAGGTGCTGGGCAACGCGGCCAAGCCTCCGGGCAGCGGTTGATGCTCCGCGTTGTAGAGTTCTGATCCACTTCCCAGCTTCGGATGAAACCTCGCGCTGCTCAGCGCGATCCAGGTGATACCGGCGATCACAAGGCAACCGATCGCGGCGAGGCCGATCAGCAAATTGCGTTTGAACCGCACCACCCGCCGGGGCGATGCCTTGAGGACCAGGGATTCGGGATCGAGTTTCGGTGGCGCGGAATGAGACCCAGGCTCGCTCATGGCACCCTGCCCTACCAGCCCGTCCGGACGCGCGACGCCGCGGCGCCGGTTCTGGTGCGGGTGATGCGGACGATCTGCTGGGGGTTTGTGCCGAGCCGCAGTTCGGCGGCGGCGAAGAGCTGATCGACGATGTAGTAGTTGCCCTCCATCCGATAATTGACCAGCTGGTCGTTGCCGTGCGGCCCGACGACGAAAAGCGGTGGCGCCTCGCCCTGATCGATGCGCCGGGGAAACTCGATATAGACTTTGCGTCCGTCATCGAAGGCGCGCACCGGCCGCCACGGCGGATCGTCCCCGGAAATCCGGTACCGAAAATTCAGGTTTGCGAGGGCAACGCCCCTGGCGATCGGTGCCGCGGCTTCGGCCTGCCGATTTTTCTGCCGAAGGGCAAACAGTTCATCCGCCGGATAGGTCCAGGAAATCGCCGCCATCGCGGTGTGATCGGTGCTTTGGAGTTCCAGATGATAACTGCGCCGATTGGTCATGATCACCAGGTTGGTGTTCAGGCCGGGTGCGGTGGGCTTGACCAGGACATGAACCTGTTTGTTGGCCCCCTGCCCGCTGGTGGTATTGCCGACGACCCAGCGCACGGTATCCCCGGCGGCGACCGAGACCAGTTTTTCGCCAGGCTGAAGCGCGATATCGGTCACCCGGTCGGGTGCCGCATAGAGCCGGTAGAGTGCGCCTTTGACGAAGGGATAGACCTGGATCGCATTGAGGTAGCCATGGGCGGTGGGCTCGAGCAGTGCGGCGTTGTTGGCAGCAGAAACACGCGCCGCCGGCGAACCCTCGTGGACACTTGTCTTTGCCCCCGCGTCTCCTCGCGCCGCAGGCAGCTTCATCAGCTGGCCGGGGAGCGGCAGCGGTTCCGCCACGGTGACGATCCGCACCGGTTTGGGCGGATCGGGTGCAAGGGTGGCTGGTTTGAAGTCGGTGCTGTCGTAATGGATGGCGGGCGGCGGCATCTTGCCGGCGCAGGCCACGAGCGTCAGCGCCGAGGCGGCCAGGATAACAGCGCTTCGAACCGTTCGATTTAGGCGAATGTGGTGCATGGCGCAGGATTCCTTGCAGGGGGCTGGGGTTGGAGCTGGGGTTGGAGCTGGGGCTTGAATTGAGGTCGCGCCGCTCCTGGGCTGATCATCAATTCCGATCATCGACTGGCTCCAGGTACGAACTCGCGCGACCAGGAGATTGCCTTGACATAGAGGCCGAGCGGGTTGCGGCGCAGCACGGCGGCGGTGCGCGGCGACTTGATGACGATTGTCAGGATGGCGGTCCAATGGGTGGTCGCAGCCAGGCCGCCCTGGCGATAGGTTTGCTCGGTCCACTTTACCTGGAACGAGGTCGCCGAGGCGCGGACGACGCTGGTGACGTCGACCGCGATGCTGCGATGGCCAATCGCCTTGAACGGGTTCTTGCGCCGCGCGTAGTCGTCGAGGAAGAGCGCCGCGTGGCCGGTGGCAAACTCATAGGCGTCGAGCCAGTCCCGGCGCACCAGGACGGGATCTGTCGAGAGCGACCGGACATCGGTGATGAACCGAGCGAGGAACCAGGCGATCTGGGCGTCGGTTGGTCGGTAGGGTGTGATTGCCGGACCGACGGCTTTGACCGCACCGAGCCGGTCGACCTCGACGACATAGGGCGTCACCCGGCTTTGCGCCGATTGCCAGAGGAGCCCGCCGGCGAGCCCGACCGAGAGTGACAGGCAGCCGAACGCCATGAGCCTCCAGTTCCGCGCCTGGACGCGGGCGGATCCGATCCGCTCGTCCCAGAGTTGCCCGGCACGTTGATAGGGCGTGACCGGCTCGGGAGTGCGGCCGTAGCGTTGCAGCGTGCGCCTGAACATCACGATCATCCCTCTCCGTCGCTCAGGTCGGGATTGGCCGCGGCACCCGGTCGATCACCCTCCTTGATGGCCTGGGCGGTTGCGTGCCGATGGTGGCGGCCGCGCTGCTCGGCCCGCAGCCTGCGGGCCCAGGCGGGCGGTGCGGCGGTGCCATCAGCCATCGCGTCGCCTGGCGTATCGGCAGAGGAACCAGACGGGGAACTTGCCTCGGCGGGCGAACCGCCGCCGGCTGGTGCGGTATCGCCCATTGTCCCACCACCGGTCGCGCGCCACACCGCCTGCCTCCCGGCCTGAGCGCTCTCCGCGAGCGAGGCACCGGCGCGTTGCGTCGTCGATCGGGCGGCTTGCGCAACCGTTCCACCGCCAGCGCGAGCGATACCGCCGATACCGGCGGTAATGCCCGCCATGCCGGCAGCACCCGAACTCGTCTGGCCGAGCCCGTAGGCGGTCGAGGCCGCCGATCCCATCGCGGTGCCGGCACGGATCGCGGCAAGTCCGCCGGACCCGGCAGCGCCGAGCAGGCGGGCACCACCGAGGGCCGCGCCACCCGTCAGCATTGCGGCACCGGCGACAGCGCCCGCGGTGCCGATCGCCGCCCCCGCGCCGAGCTGCGGCGCGCCGGAGACCAATCCGGTGGCGATGGCGGGGCCAAAAATGCCAAGCCCGAACAGGGTGATCGACGCCAGCACCAGCGACATCGCCCCGGCCAAGTTTGGCTCCTGCCCCTGGGCAGCACTGGTGAAGGCGCTGAACTCGGTGCTGCCAATCCCGACGATAACCGCCAGCACCATCACTTTGACGCCGGCGGAGACGACATTACCGAGCACCCGCTCGGCGAGGAACGACGTCTTGTTCCATAGGGCGAAGGGAACCAGCACAAAACCGGCGAGTGCGGTCAGCTTGAATTCCAGCACGGTGATGAAGAGCTGAACGGCGAGGACGAAGAACGACAGGATCACCACGAACCAGGCGAGCAGGAGCACCGCGATCGTCACGAAATGGGTAAAGACCGTGACGACGCCAATCAGCGACCCGGCCTGCTGCAACAACGGCCAGGCGGCGGTAAAGCCGACGCCCGCTAGCCGTCCCGGCATCAGGAGATCGGTGGCAGTGAGCCCGGTCCTGGTGGCATCGAGACCGAGCGTCGAGAAGGACTTGAAGACGATCGTGGAGAGAACTTGAAAATTGCCGATGATGAAGGCGAAGGCGCCAATATAGAGCGTCTTCCTGATCAGCCGGGCGAGCACATCACCCTCATGATCGAGCGCCCAGAACAACCCGGCCAGGGTGATGTCGATGCCGATCAGCACGGAGGAGAGGGCAACCACGTCGCCGTTCAGCAATCCGAAGCCACTATCGATGTAACGAATAAACACCTGCATGAACTGGTCGATGATGTTGAGATTGGTCATCGGATTTTTGCTCCGGGGCGAGAACGCTGATCTATCGATCGTCACTGACCGTCGATCTTCGGTTGATCGCCGGTTGATCATCACGGGCTGTAGGCGGTGCTTGAACCCAGGAAACTCTTGAACGCGGCGCGGCCTTCGGCTTTGGCCTCGGTGTCGTTGGCGCCGGTCAGCGCCTGGGCGCGATCCTCGGCCGCCATCAGGGTCTCGGCCTGCATCTGCTGCTTGATCGAGAGGGCGAGCAGCTGGTTGGTCGCCTGGCTCGCCTGCAGAGTACCGGCAGCGCTTTGCGAGGCGTTGACCAGGGCAGCGAGCTTGCCGGTGTCGGATTGCACGGTCTGGGCGATCCGCGACTGCACAGTCATGGTCTGGCGGAACGCGTCGCGCGCGTCCTGCCACCGTGATTCCGCGCCGGCGACCAATTGCGGGACGGGAGTGCCACTGCCGTATTGGCGCGGATAATTCTGGCTATAGGCGGCCTCGACGGATTGGACGTTGAAGCCGATGCCCTGGGCCTGGTTCATCAGGCTGCTGATCCGCTGCAGATCGTCGGTGATTCCGGTCAGCGAGGAAAAATTCAGATTGGCGAGGTTCCGGGCCTCGTTCTGGAGCATCAGCGCTTCGTTCTGCAGCGACTGGATCTGGTTGTTGATCTGCTGAAGTTCGCGTGCCGCCTGCACCACGTTCTGGACCAAATTCGCGTTATCGATCACCGCGACTTGTGCTCCGGCGGTGATCGGTGTGCTCAGAACCGTGACCACGGCAATGACCGGGAGCAAAATGCGGGTCAAAGCATCCGCGCGGATGTGTGAGACCGGCAAGTCATCGAACCGATGCCGGAGACCGGTTCGGAATCCGTGAGAATTCATGGTGGGTCTCCTGAATTGTTGGGCGGATCGGGTTGCCCGACCGTATCCGCGCGACCGGCTTGGACGATCCGGCCCAACGGCTCGCTGCTCGCGGCAGGGTCATTCGCGTCCGGGAACGGCCCGGCATTCATCGTGTTTGGGCGAGGCCCGCCCGAGGATTTCGCCGCACTTCCCGCGTTAGGACGAGGAACGACCGGAGATGCTGTGGCGGCGCCTAGGTCTGGGCTGCCCGCGTCCGGGGGCGCCCCTGGATAACTCGCGAGCAGATCGGCGGCCCAATCGAGCCCGGATTCCGCCAGAAAGGCCTGCGCAAAACCCTCTGTGCCGTGCGCGGCGAGGACGCGATCGATGCGCTGCTGATCGGCCGGCGAAGACGCTCCGCACAGAGACAGGGCGATGGGCCGGAGCGCAAGTTCGAACAGCCGGTTGCCGCGGCGCGATTGCAGGTAATAATGGCGCTTCGGCGTCGCGCGGGCGATCAACTCGATCTGGCGGTCGTTGAGACCAAACCGGTCATAGCCAGCGCGGGATTGCGGTTCGATCGCACGATCGTTCGGCAGGAAGATCTGCTGCGGACAGGATTCGATGATCGCGGGTGCGATGGTGCTGCCGGCGATATCGGCCAACGACTGGGTCGCGAAAACCACGGCGACGTTCTTCTTGCGCAGCACCTTCAGCCATTCGCGGATGCGGGCGGCAAAGAGCGGATTGTCGAGATAGACCCAGGCCTCGTCGAGGATCAGCAGGGTTGGCCGGCCGTCGAAGCGCTTTTCCAGCCGGTGGAACAGATAGGTCAGCACCGGCGCGACCACACCGGCCTCATGGAGCAGCGCCTCGGTCTCGAAGCATTGCACGTCGCCCAGTGCGAGCTGGTTTTCCGCGCCGTCGAGCAGCCGGCCGAACGGACCGTCCAGCGTGTAGGGCAGCAGCGCCGATTTGAGGGCGTTCGACTGCAACAGGACCGACAAGCCGGTCAGGGTCCGCTCCGCCGGGGGTGCCGTGGCGAGGCTGCTTAGCGCCGACCAGACCGCCTCCTTGATCTCGGGCGTGACATTGACCTTCTCGTGGGCGAGCAGGCCGCCGATCCATTCGGCCGCCCAGCTACGCTCCACTGGGTCGTCGATGCCGCGTAGCGGCTGAAAGGCCAGCGAGCCCCCCGACCCCAGCGCGTGATGCTGGCCACCCATGGCGAGCACCGCGGCGCGCGCGGAAAACCCCTTGTCAAAGATGTAGAGTTTTGCGCCGGCATAGCGCCGGAACTGCAATGCCATCAGCGCCAGCAACACGGATTTACCGGCGCCGGTCGGACCGACGATCAGCATATGGCCGACATCGCCGACATGGCTGGAGAACCGGAATGGCGCAGAACCGCTGGTCTCGGCATGGAAGAGCGGTGGGCCGTCGAGATGGTCGTTGCGCTCGGGTCCCGCCCAGACCGAGGAGAGCGGCACCAGATGCGCGAGATTCAGCGTATGAACAATCGGCTGGCGGATATTGGCATAGGCGTGACCCGGCAGACTACCGAGCCACGCTTCGACCGCGTTGACGCTCTCGCGGATGCAGGTGAAACCGGCCCCGTTGACGATCCGCTCGACCGCACGGCGTTTTTGGTCCGCTCGCAGCCTGTCGGCGTCCATCACGGTGATCGTGGTGGTGAGGTAGCCGAACGCAACATGATCGCCGCCGAGCGCTTGAAGGGCGAGATCGGCGTCGGCGACCTTATTGTCGGCGTCGGAATCGAGGAGTGGGACTGGCTGGTTGTAGAGCACTTCGCGCAACAGGGATGCGATCGATTTGCGCTTGTTGAACCATTGCCGCCGCAGCCTGGTCAGCGTTTTGGTCGCTTCGGTCTTGTCGAGGGCGATGAAACGGGTCACCCAGCGATAGCAAAAATCCTGGTGGTTGAGCGGATCAAGAATCCCCGGCTGGGTCAGATTGGGAAAACCCAGGACGGTGACGGTACGCAGATGCTGGTCACCCAACATCGGCTCGATCCCGCCGCTGAGCGGCGTGTCGGCCAGGATGGCGTCGAGATAGAGCGGTGTGGCGGGTGCCGCCACCTTATGGCGCTTTGGGGAGACGGTCCCGTGCAGATAGGTCAGCGTCTGCCCATCATCGAGCGCCCGGACCTCGGGCATGAAGCCCGAGAGAAGATCGAGCACGCGCTCGGTCTCGGCGATGAAAGCAGAAAGATCCTGGTGCCAGTCCCTGCCCTGGTTTGGCTCCGCCCGTTCGAGCAGCGCCTGTTCGGCGCGAGCGACCTGATCGGCCGGCGGCATGTAAAGCAGCGTCAGATAATAGGCGCTCTCGTAGTGAGCCTGCGCGGCCGTTGGGGTCCGCCGGTGCTGACGGTGCGGCGCCGCACCATTGTCGTTCGACGCCTGAGAATCGCCCGTGTCCAGCCGGCCATTATCGTTAGCGGCCGAGAAGCCGTGAGGCGCTGCGCGACCATTGCCGTTGGCCGACCGCTTGTGGCCGGTCGCCGTCCGGACATTGGCGTTGTCCGGCCCGTAATCGCCCTTCGTGGTCGGCGAATTATCGTCGGCCGGCGCAAGAACATCGCTCTCCGCCGGCTTATGCTCGAAACTCGCGCGCCGCTCCTCGTCAACCAGCCAGGAGGCGGCATCGGGAAAGGTGGAGACCGGATAGCCGGGCGCCTCGAACCGCTCGGCCTCGAAGAACAGCGCCCAGCCGGAGCCGAAGCGCCGCAGCACATTGTTCAGCCGTGCGCAGGTACCGACCAGTTCCGCCTCTGTGGCACTCTCCAGATCAGGACCACGGAAGCGCAGCGTGCGCTGGAAACTGCCGTCCTTGTTGAGCACGATGCCGGGTGCGACCAACGCGGCCCAGGGCAGGTGATCGGCCAGCCGGTCGGATTTGGTGCGATATTCCGCGAGGTTCAGCATGAGAAAAAACCTCGCTGGCGAAGATGGCGGGCGAGCACGGGAGCAAAGTCCGGATCGCGCTTGGCGGCGAAAACGCTGAGCGTGTGCCCCGCCACCCAGAACAGAATGCCGGCCAGCCACATCTGCAGACCGAGACCGAGGGCCGCGGCCAGTGTGCCGTTGACGATGGCGATGCCACGCGGCGATCCGCCCAGGAGGATCGGTTCGGTCAGTGCGCGGTGCAGTGGCGCCTCGAACCCGTCGATATTGGTGCTCACGAGACCAGCGCCCCACCGCCGAAGCCGAAGAAGGACAGAAAGAACGAGCTGGCGGCAAAGGCGATGCTGAGCCCGAAGACGATCTGGATCAGGCGGCGAAAGCCGCCGCTGGTCTCGCCGAAAGCGAGCGACAGGCCGGTAACGATGATGATCAGCACGGCGATGATCTTGGCGACCGGTCCCTGCACGGAATCGAGGATCTGCTGCAGCGGCTGTTCCCACGGCATGTTCGAACCGGCGGCATAGGCGACATTGCCCAGCCACGGCGTGAGCAACGCACCGGACCCGATGCGGCGCAGGATGCGGCGGAGCCGTGCGGACGGGCACGACGTAGCTGGTGTCGCCGCCGGCATCGGCGATGGCGCGGATCGCCACACGCCGATCAGCGACATTTTGCGTCTCAATCGACCGGACTGGGGTGCCGCGGCGGGCGATGGTGCGGTCCGTGCGTACCTGGCCGCGAACGCAGCTTCTGACGGTCGCGCGGAGAAAAACAGCGTGGTCGACGATGAACTTGGCGGGCGCAAAGTCATGGTTGGTCCTTTCGGTTACGGCGCAATCGATCGGTGCGGGATGAGGTCGGCGAGGGCGTAATCGCCGTTGGCGTCGAGGCCGGTGACTTCGCTGATCGTCTCGATCCGCCGGGCGAGGCCGCGGCCTTGGATAAAGACCACGATGTCGATCGCCTCGGCGATCAGCCGGCGCGGCACGGTGACGACCGCTTCCTGGATGAGCTGCTCGAGCCGGTACAGCGCGGCACGCCCGGAATTCGCGTGGACCGTGGCGATGCCGCCGGGATGGCCGGTGTTCCACGCCTTCAGCATGTCGAGGGCTTCGGCACCGCGGACCTCGCCGACGATGATCCGGTCCGGCCGGAACCGCAGGGTCGAGCGCACCAGATCGGCAAGCGACACTACGCCCGGCTTGGTGCGCAGCGCGACGCAATCGGGGGCAGCGCATTGCAGTTCCCGCGTGTCCTCGAGCAGAATGACCCGCTCGTCGAGCTCGGCCATCTCCGCGAGCAGCGCATTGGCGAGCGTGGTCTTGCCGGAGCTGGTGCCGCCGGCGATCAGCACGTTGCGGCAGCCGATCACCGCCTGCCGCAGCGTATGCGCCTGGTCCGGCCGCAGGATACGATCGGCTATATAGTCATCGATGGTGTAGATCCGCGCCGCCGGCTTGCGGATGGTGAAGCAGGGTCCGCGCGACACCGGCGGCAGGATGCCTTCGAACCGTTCCCCGGCAATGTCATCCTCGCGCGGTGGCAGTTCGGCACTGACGATGGGATTGCCGGCATGCGCTTCGACCCGGACATGGGAGGCGACGAGGCGAATGATCCGCTCGACATCCGCCTTGCTCAACTCGACACCGGTATCGACCCGGCCCTGGCCGAGACGGTCAAGGCGCAACCTGCCGTCGGGATTGACCATCACCTCGATGACCGCGGGATCGGCGAGCGCCGCTTCGATGTGCTTGCCCATCGCGGTGCGCAGCATGGTGCGCCGGCGCTCCTGGGCCTGGTCTCCGACGTCCGCGGGTGGACGGGAAGAGTCGGTCATGGTTTGCCCCAGTCACGGCCGGGGCCTGGGCGTGAACGTGGACCGGGATCTTGGACTGGCCTTTGACCTTGGGCTGGATCTTGAGCTTGGTGCTGTCCCTGCCCTTGGCCCTGTCCGTTACCCTGCCGCGATCCTTGCTTTTGGGTTTGGCCGTCATCCTCCCGGTCAGTGGCCTCGGCGCGCGCGAGGGTCCGGCCGCCAACGGCGATCTGCCGACCGACCCGGTCGATGAACGCGGCAAAACGGTCGCGCCCCACCGCGCGGGCGGCATGATCCGGTTCGGGCAAGGGTGCGTTGATGGTGAGTTGATAGCGGATGAATAGGGCGAGGCTCTCCATGACGATCTGCTGGTCGCGCTCGATCCGGCCCAGCTGGGTGCTGATCCGCTCCAGCCGGAGCGCGAACCGGTCGTCGAGTTCCTGGTGGCCGCGCCGGGCCAGCCAGGCTTTGACCGCATCGGCAAGGATGGCGGATTTGGACGCTCCGGGCTTGGCCGCCAGCGCCTCCAGCTTCCGGCTGACATCTTCAGCGAGATAGAGCTGATGACGACATCTGAGTTCGGTTGTCATGTCTGCACCCCTCAGAAATCCGGCAGGAGATCGTGGTCTTGATTGCGGTGCGGATCGCCCTCGTTGATCACCTGGGCACGGCCGATGGCGCCGAGCCCGCGCACCCGATCGATGATCTGGGCGTCGGCGGCAGGATCGGACTCATCGTCGAGGCCGAGATCGATCGCGCGGCCGGCATCGTTCGGTCGCACATGGCCATCCTCGGGCAGGCCGGGGTGGCGTTGCTGTTGCAGCCCGCCTTCGTCGGTAGCGCCAAATTCGTCCTCGGCCGTGGTGGCGAGGCGGGTATCCGGTCCCCTCACCTGCCCGCACCAGTCATCGGGTCGCGGCGCCGGCCGGTCGCGATAATTTTGCTCGGCCAGCGCCGGCGCCGCGATGACCCGCCCGGAAAAATTGCGGTCCTCGTAATAGCGCAGCTTCTTGGCACGGATCGGCGGCAGCCCGGAGACCAGGACCAATTCGTCTGTCGCCGGTAGTTGCATCACCTCGCCTTGGGTCAGCAGCGGCCGCGCGGTCTCCTGGCGGCTGACCATGACATGCGACAGCCACGGTGCCAGACGGTGACCGGCATAGTTGCGCTGGGCGCGCTGTTCGGTCGCGGTGCCCAGCGCATCGGAAATCCGCTTGGCCGTCCGCTCGTCATTGCTGCTAAAGGCGATGCGGACATGGCAATTGTCAAGAATCGCATTGGTCTCGCCATAGGCCTTGGAGATCTGGTTGAGCGATTGTGCGATCAGGTAGGCGCGGATGCCATAGCCGGCCATGAAGGCGAGCGCGGTCTCGAAGAAGTCGAGCCGCCCCAGTGCCGGGAACTCGTCCAGCATCATCAGCAGCTGGTGCTTGCGGCGTTTGCCGGGGTCGCCTTCCAGCCGTTCGGTCAGGCGCCGGCCGATCTGGTTCAGCACGAGGCGCACCAGCGGCTTGGTCCGCGAGATGTCCGAAGGCGGGATTACCAGATAGAGCGAGACCGGACGCTCCGCATCGACCAGGTCGGCGATCCGCCAATCGCACCCGGAAATCGTCGCCGCCACCGTCGGATCGCGATACAGGCCGAGGAACGACATGGCGGTGGACAAGACGCCGCTGCGTTCGTTGTCGGACTTGTTCAGTACCTCGCGCGCAGCGCTGGCGACGACGGGATGAACCCTCGGATGCTCCTTCGTGCCGAGATGGTTGGTACCCATCATCCGCCGCAGCGTGCGGGCAAAACTCCGCTGCGGATCCGAAAGAAACGTCGCGACGCGAGCGAGCGTCTTCTCCTCCTCGGCATACAGCACATGCAGGATGGCGCCGACCAGGAGCGAATGACTGGTCTTCTCCCAGTGCGACCGGCGCTCCAGCGCGCCTTCCGGATCGACCAGGATATCCGCGATGTTCTGGACATCGCGAACTTCGTCCGGACCTTTGCGCACCTCCAGCAGCGGATTGTAGCGGGCCGAGCGCGGGTCGGTCGGGTTGAACAACAGGCAATGCGAGAACTGTGCCCGCCAGCCGGCGGTCAGCTGCCAGTTCTCGCCCTTGATGTCATGGATGACCGCGGAACCGGTCCACGAGAGCAGGGTCGGGATGACCAGGCCGACGCCTTTACCGCTCCGGGTCGGGGCAAAAGCCATGACGTGTTCCGAGCCGTCATGGCGCAGATACTGGTTGCCGAGGCGACCGAGGAATACGCCGGCTGCGCGGAACAGGCCGGCTGCCTCGATCTCGGCCTTTGTCGCCCACCGGGATGAACCGTAGGTCGTAACCAGCCGGTTCTGCCGGGCGCGCCACAGCGAACCGATAATGGCAACCGCACAGCCCAGAAGCCCGCTGGAGGCCGCGATGCCTGAACAGGAGCGGTGCGTAGGCGTCGTACTTGTACCACCACGCGAAAAGCCGCCACGGGTAATAAAACGGCAATCCAAGGACGACGAACCACGGCGTTCCCAGCCGTTCCTGAAACCCAAGCTCGGCGGCGCACCATTCCGTCGCGAACCAGACACCCGCGACGACGATCGCGAAGACGATGATGATCTGGCCGATAAGGAGCTTGGTGGGGGTCATTTACTGTCTCCGCCGGAGCGCAAACAGCTGCGCCGGAATGGAGACAGGACTCGGGCAAATAGCCCGAAAGAGAAATCGGCTTTAGCTACGCCGGCCTACGTCTATGTGCGCCCGATCGATTGCGCGCAGATTCCAACGTAATCGATCATGCCTGGACGGTCATGGCATGCCTCCTCTGAATTTGTCGACGATCGCGCCTTGCGCCCCACTCCGATGCACGACAAAAAACTCGTCTGCGAAAACCGCTCATCCCAAGGCAGTGCCTATGGAAGATCCAGACATGACGCTCGACAGATGTTGGTCATCTCGAGTTCGCACGAAACGGTCGTCGATAACAACCTGATCTAATGCCTTGCGGTAGGGGCAACCCTCCGCCTTGAGTTCATGATCGATCAATGTGTCCGTCAACGAAGCCGTCCCGGCATCGTTGCCACACATCCAGCGAACCTTCGAATATATGTAGGGTGCCCGCAGCGAAGATCATTTGGATCTCGTTCGTGTATCTGGCGACGCCGAGCTGATCGACGTTTGAAGAGTCGACGTAAATCATATCCATCACCCCTGCACTCACTATAGGTTGCTATGCCATCTCGGCGGCCGGTGCATTGCGGTCGGCAACGATGTCACGCGCGGCTTTTTCGCCGATGACCATGGTCGGCGCGTTGGTGTTGCCAGTGATCACTCGAGGCATGATCAAGGCATCGGCGATGCGCAGCCCGGTCACCCCGTGAACGCGCAGCCGGTTGTCCACCACCGCCATATCGTCCTGGCCCATCTTGCAGGTTCCGACCGGATGATAGATCGTCTCCGCCGTCTCGCGGATGAAGTCGATCAACTCAGCATCGGACTGGCGCTTCGGCCCCGGATCGAATTCCACCCCGCCGGTGATCGCCCGCATGCTCGGCGCGCTCATGATCCTGCGGCCCAGCTTGAGTCCGGCGAGTAGCTCCTGCACATCGTCATCATGACTCAGGTAATTGGGTTCGATCAGCGGATCGACAAAGGGATCGGCCGATTTCAGCCCGATATGGCCGCGGCTTCTCGGCCTCAGTTGGCAGCAATGCAGTGTCATACCGTGACCCCACGTGCGCTTACGACCGTGATCGCGCAGCAGGCTCGGCAGAAAATGAAACTGGATTTCGGGACGTTCCGATTCCGGCGTAAGGCATACGAAACCGCCGGCCTCGGCGGCGTTCGACTGGAACATGCCGGTACCGGATTTGCGATATTCGAAGAACGCCTTCAGCGCACGCGGCAGCGTGTTGGCGGCAAACCCAATCGAGTTTCCGGTCTGGTCCTTGGTGATCACCGTGACATCGAGATGATCCTGCAAATTCTGTCCGATGCCGGGAAGCTCATGCACCAGCGGAATGCCGTGCCGTGCCAGTTCCGCACGCGGGCCGATGCCGGAGAGCAGTAGGAGTTGCGGCGAGTTGATCGCACCGCCGCACAGCACCACTTCACGCCGCGCCGCCAAACGCTGGATACCGTCGGGCATGCGAACCTCGACGCCCGTTGCCCGCTTACCCTCGAACAGAACCTGCGTGACATGGGCCCCGGTTCGGATCGTCAGATTGGCGCGCGTCCTAATCGGATCAAGAAAGGCCCGCGCCGTGGAGAACCGCTTGCCGCCACGCTGGGTGACCTGAAACAAGCCAATCCCCGCCTGATCGGCACCGTTGAAATCGCCATTCGCAGTCAGCCCTGCCTCGACCCCTGCCTTGATGAAGGCCGCCGTAAGCGGATTTGGATCGCTAAGATCCGTCACGTTCATCTCGCCGCTGCCACCGTGGAAAGCGCTCGCGCCCCGCTCGTTACGCTCAAGCTGCTTGAACATGGGAAACATCTGATCCCAGCCCCAGCCCGGCGCGCCCAGACTTTCCCACTCGTCGTAATCGCGTGGGTTGCCACGTATATAGACCATGGCGTTGATTGAGGACGAGCCGCCGAGCGTCTTGCCGCGCGGCCAGTAGAGCTTGCGTCCGTTCAACCGTTCCTGCGACTCAGTGTAGTAATACCAGTTATAGGTCTTGAATTTCAGTAGGCCGGCAACGCCAAGCGGCGTGTCGATCAGCAGCGAATTATCGGGTTTGCCGGCTTCCAGCAGGCATACACTGGTGTTCGGATCGGCGGAAAGCCGGTTGGCGATAACAGCGCCGGCCGAGCCCGGCCAGGTTGGTCATGCGTCCGGCCAGTCGATGCAGGATCAGCCCGCCGCCGATCAGCGCCAGCGCGCTGCCGAAATAGATTCCCGAGGCGAAGGCGCCGAGTGCGCGCCCGCGGCTCGCCGGCGGGAAATAATCGGCGAGCATCGAAGTGGCGCCCGGCAGGATCGTTGCCTCCCCGACGCCGACGCCGACGCGGGCCAGAAAGAATTGCAGGAAGCTTGTGCTGAGCCCGCCGATGCAGGTCATCGCGCTCCAGATCAGCACGCCGAAAGCAACGATCAGGCGGCGGTCGAGCCGATCTACCGCCCAGGCGATCGGTAAGCCGAACAGCGAGTAGAAAACCGCGAACGCCGTGCCTTGCAGTAGCCCAATCTGCAGGTCGGTCAAGCTGAGATCGTGCTCGATAGGAATCACCAGCAGCGCGACCACGGTGCGGTCGGTAAAAGCAAGCATATAACCGAGGGACAGGATGATGCAGACGAAGATCGCGCGGCCGCGTGGCGGGTAAATCTCTTGCGCCAAGGTCGCGCCGGTCGCCTCTTTCGCGGTCGTGCTCATCCTTTGGTTGCTCCCTGTTGACACCGCCGTGACGCCGCCGATCCCGCGCTACGCTTCGTCAGTGCGGGGGGAGCCGACACGGCTGCATCAGCAACGTCCATGGAGGGTAGCGGCAGGGGCGCGGTCAGCGCGGCGCCGATCATGCCAAGCAGATTGCCGAGAAACACCTCAAAATCGTCGACCGCGACCAGGCTCTGGCGGGGCAACACGCCGCGCTGCCAATCGGCGAGCGCGTAAACCGCAAGCCTCACGGCGAGCATCAGCCGCTGATCGAGGCTCAGACGCGGCGCATCCGGATGCAACTGACGCATCGCCTTGCGCACGAGCAACAACCCGCGATCATAGGCTTTCGCGTGGAAGGTCGCTGCGAAATCGAAACTGTCGGTCTGATAGATACGCGCATGTAGCCGTACCCAGAGATTGGGCGGACCGGTCTCAGCGATCGTTTCGGCGAGCGGCAACACCACCGCCTCTGCCAGCCGCTGCAGCCGCTCGTCCTGTGGCGCCATGGCGTAGCTCTGCATCAGCGTAACCCGCCGTTGATCGACCGGCGGCATGCGCCAGTCGATCAGCGCTTCCAACAGGTTGATCAGACTTTTGAAATGGTAATGCAGCGAAGAGGCATTGCGCTGGCCGGCATGACGATTGATCTCGCGCATCGAAACGGCGTCGATCCCATGGGCGACGAATAGCTCCTCGGCGCTGCGCAACAGCCGCACCTTGGTATCGGGCTTTGCCAGTATCTGTCGTTTCCTCACCTTTCTATCATGGCCGCGTCGCACTAATTAAGTCAAGTGATTTAATTTTGCCGTTTCCACGCCGGTGAGAAATTAGGCCACGGAGGCTCCCGCATGGACCTAACCGAATACAAGGTCGCGGCGCGAGGGATGGCCCCAACTAATCCACTCTATATGTGTCCGACCAGCCGCGCGGAGGGATTTGGTTACCCACGCCCAACTTCAGAGAGTGATTTCAGACCGGCGGATTCCGGATATTCCTTTGAAAGATGGCTAAATCTTGCCAATGATTTTTCTGGATTCACGAACAGCAATCCAAAAACTCCGATCGCTACAAGAAGGGCGCCAAGCAACAAATACCCATTCTGATAGCCGCTGGCCGATGTCCCGATGGCGGATTGGATGATATGCCCCATGACGAAGGGGGCAATGATACCGCCCAACGTTCCGATTGAACTGAGAATGCCGAAAATCCCGCCACGTTGAGTTTCAGGACATATTTCACCCAGTATGAGCGGCCCGAACATGAATATCGTCTGGGTCAGGACGCCGCCGATAGCCAGACAAAACACCTTGCTCACTGAACTTAACGGCAAGGAAAGCATCATGAAAACGATCCCTCCGATTGCTGGAGTTGCGCTACACACGATGCCTCGGGCCACCCGTGAGGAATATCCGGCTGCCTTCAAACGACGGGAAACGTCTGCCAGTATCAGGTTCATCGGAATCCACGAACCTGAAATGATCGCAAACAACCATCCGGTCTGGACCTCGGAAAATTTCAACCCAAGATGAAGATACGACGGCAACCACGTAAAGTACAACGCGATCGCGGAATACTCGATGAAATAGATGAGCACCAACGACAATGAGGTTTTGTCGAACAGAAGAACGCGTAGCGCGACATGACTTCTGTCATAAGATGACTTTAGCACCGTGGTGTCATTGACCGCGCCTTCCCCTCCCAACAACATCCACGCAATCGTCCACGCCATTCCGAGAACACCGAGAAAAAGGAACGCAGAATGCCAGCCATAGCGGACAATGAAAAAAGTCAGGATCGGACCGGCAAGCATCAACCCGACATTAACGCCCTGCTGGACGACCGCCGTGGGTATATTCCTATTATCATTTTGAAACCATTTGTAGGCTGCGTGTAATGCCATCGGGAATGCAGGGCCCTCACCCGCCCCCAGCGCGATGCGCGATAGAAGCAGAATTTGAAACGACGCAAAAAAAGCTATCGGCAGTTGAGCAGCCGACCAGACGAGCGCCAAACCCGCGATGATGTAATAGCTTTTTATCCGGTTTGCCAAAAAACCTATCGCTAGGCTAGACACGGAAAAAAGCAGAAAGAAACTACTGCCGAGCAATCCGAATTCAGCCGGCTTAAGATGGAGCTCTCCCATAATTTGTACAGCGGATAGCCCAATTACGGCCTTATCGGCGAAATTGATTGCCATGAACAACGCCAGAAGACAAACAATGATCGTTTGCTTCCTTGACATTCTAGACATTCGGTCCTCCGTGTTTTGCTTATTGGTTTGGTAGCGGATCTGAATTCAGGACGACGAAAGAAGGCTATACGGAAGCGACGCCCACACGGGTCTGGTCGGCTGCCAATGAACGAATACTCTGCGCCAGCGCAGCAATCCGTGGCCCACATTCACGCTCAACTGCATCGGCTGTGAAGCGGAACGCAGGAATCCCGCAGTTTACGGAAAAGCAATCTCCGTCGGGAGTGCGAAAAAGGGGCGCTGCGGCACCGTAGATGTCGGACCTCCACTCGCCCAGCGACAGACAAAATCCTCTGTCACGGCATGACGCGATCCCACTTTCGATATTGGACGCGACGTGGCTCCAGGTAGTCGCATCATCGTTCATCGCCGCGTCGCGGTAAGTGCAGAACTCTGCGTCCGAATACAAGGAGAGGAGCGAACGACCAACCGCCGTCAACGCCATCGAGATCGTAAAGCCCGTTTCCGGTACGTGAGAACTCACATCGGTCGTCCGTATCGTCTCGACATAAATGCAGTTGATGCCAAGCGGCATAGCAATGGATACGGTGCCACCTGTGAAAGCGGCGAAATCTTTCATCAGCGGCCGGACCAGCTGCCTGATTCTGAGGCGCGCCAATAGCGGATAGGCGATACTCAGAACGCGACTTCCAAGTTTGTACAACCCGTTGGCGTCGCGCTTCAGATATCCCAGCACTTCCAGCGTGTGTGTGAGCCGCGATACGGTCGGTCGCGACAGGCTGGTTCGTTCCGCCAGCTCCCTATTCGAGAGCGCTCCCTCTTCAGCACGAAACGCCGACAGGACGTCCAGGCCATGAGCTAGGGTTGTTGCGAAGGATTGGTCGGCCGGTTCCTCGCCGCCTCGCCGCACAACTTGGAATGAAGAAGCCGACTCGTTGAGTGGTTTTAAGATATTTTTGGTTGTCATTTTGATAAATTAAATCTATAGACCAAATCTGTCAATATGTCGGAATAATTGGCTCCGGCGGCAATCGCATTTGGAGGGCAAGCCTTGATTAGAAATCAGGAAAAACTCGCAGAGCTGCAAACCCGCATCAGAACGTTCGTCAGGGAGGTGGCAATTCCGAACGAAGACCGCGTCGAAGCACTCGACGTGGTGCCCGCGGACATTGTGGAAGCAGGCCGCCGTCTCGGCTGCTTCGGCTGGAGTATTCCTGAAGAATATGGCGGCGCCGGTCTCACCACCGAAGAACTTGCACTTGCGTTCATCGAACTGTCGCAATGCTCCGTCGCGTATCGCGTGCATCTCGGTACCAATGCCGGTATCGGCTCCGAATCGTTGATTCAGGATGGAACCGAGGAGCAGAAGATGCGGTTTCTTCCGAAACTGGCTTCGGGGGAAACTATAGGATGTCTTGCCCTGACCGAATCCGAGGCTGGTTCCGACGCTACCGCATTGAAAACGACCGCTGTTCCGAGCGGCAACAACTATTATGTCCTCAACGGCGCCAAGTGTTACATTACGCTCGCGCCGATTGCGGATTTGTTCACCGTTTTCGCGCGTACCGACCTGAATGATTCCAGTGCATCAGGTGTAAGTGCCTTTTTGATCGAGCGTGGCGCACCGGGTCTGACGACCGGTCCTTCAACTCCAAAAATGGGCCAGGAAGGGGCACCAATTGGTGAAGTCTACCTCGAGAACTGCAAAGTGCCAGCGGAGGCAATTATCGGCGGCATAGCGGGACGTGGCTTCAAGACGGTGATGAAGGCCCTCAACAAGCAGCGCGTCAATCTTTCTGCGCTTTGCACGGGTCCCGCCATTCGGATGTTGGAGGATGCCGTCCGGTACGCAAAACAACGTCAGCAATTCGGAAAGCCAATCGCGGAGTTCCAACTGATTCAGGCCATGCTTGCTGAATGCAAAGTCGATATCGAGGCCGCTAAGGCTTTGATTCTTGAAACGGCACGCAAGCGCGATCGCGGCGAAGATATCACGATGGACGTCTCCATGTGCAAGTATTTCTCCACTGAGATGTGCGGCCGCGTTGCCGACAAGGTCGTACAAATCTTTGGCGGGCAGGGGTATGTAAAGGGCCGGGGGATCGAGCGCTTTTATCGCGATGTCCGCGCTTTTCGCATCTACGAAGGTACAAGCCAAATTCATCTGCTCAACATCGCCAAACGCCTTCTGCGAGAGGAGGTAGCCAGACTATGAGCGGCCCTCTGACCGGATTAAAAGTTCTCGATATTTCGACCATTATAGCCGCGCCGTTCTCCGCCTCCTTACTGGCCGATTTCGGCGCTGAGGTGCTGAAAGTAGAGATGCCGGGAACCGGAGACGGTGCCCGTGGGTTTCCACCATTTAAGGATGGAAAGTCGCTTTGGTGGAAGGTTGCGAACCGCAACAAGAAATTTATCACGCTCGATCTAAGAAAATCCGAAGGAGTCGAAATCTTTAAGCAATTGATTCCGCGTTTCGATGTTCTGGTGGAGAATTTCCGGCCGGGCACTCTGGATCGTTGGGGATTGCCGGCTGCCGAGCTATGGCGATTACAACCCCGCCTAGTTATTCTGCGCGCCACGGGTTTCGGTCAAACCGGCCCATACCGGAATCGTCCCGGGTTCGCCCGCATCTTCGAAGCGATGGGGGGCCTCACTTACATCACCGGAGAAACCGACGGAGAGCCGATGCATTCAGGATATCCGTTGGGCGACGCAATCGGCGGTCTTTTCGGCGCCGCCGGAATTCTTGCCGCCCTCTGGAAACGTGTCCAAGACCCTGAGGCGCCCGGCGAGGAGATTGATCTTTCCTTGACGGAGGCCACTCTTCGGCTTCTGGATTTCCTTGCCATCGAATATGATCAGCTGGGCGTGGTGCGTAAACGCTCGGGAAATAGGAATCAATATTCCGCTCCTGCCGGCATTTTCCGGACCGGCGACGGTCACTGGGTTACTCTGGCCGGATCGACGAACGCGCTCTACGCCAATAATTGCAAAGCCATCGGTCGAAGCGATCTGATCGTCGATCCGCGTTTTGCGACAAATGCACTGAGGACGGAGGGGAGCTCGGAATTGAATGCGATCTTTTCGGAGTGGTTCACCTCCCATTGCCTTGAAGACGCGCTTGGCGCTTTTCGAGAAGCACAAGGAACTCTTGCCCCAGTTTATTCCATAGATCAGATCTTTGCGGATCCGCATTTCGAGGCTCGAAATGCCATCACGGCCGTGCCCGATGAGGACTTTGGAACAGTGCGCATGCAGAATGTCGTGCCACGCTTCACCACCGAACCGGGCTGCATAAAGTCCTCGGGACGGTCGATCGGATTTGATAACACCGAGGTTTATGAAAATTGGCTCGGTTTGAATCGAAACATCGTCGAACAATTGTCCGAAAAAGGGGTCATCTGAGTTCGATCGCCGGCGTCAGCGCATGACCAGGTCATGCTACGGGATTCACACATTTCATAAAATGTATGTAAATCAACGGATTGTAACCGATATTCCGATTTGATCCCGTTATGTGTTCTCTATTATGAGCACTTCAGATCATGTACTTTAATCTGGCTTCGGCGAAATTTTTTCGGGTTGATTCTTTGCCGCAAAGAGATGTGTGCATACCGTAGCCAGGTCATGACATCACTCGGAGCGTAGTCGCACTCGGACGAGCGCGACGGCCACTGAACTGGGTGGTGATGGCTGGCTTCTGGTGCGGAAAACAGCCCAGCCGTCGACCGTCCTACTCGAAACGGCGCCTGTGTAGACCAGGTGCCGACCTCTACGATACCGACGGCCCACCCCGTTGCCGCCCCAGCGCCCAGGAAATCGTCTCTCCATGTACGATGCCGGCGACCTGCTTGCCGAGGCTGCGTTCCAGCACCGGCCGCCAGGGCACCAGCGTAAACTCACGGCTCTTCTCGATGACAGCGAACCGGCCGCTTACCAGGTCGAGGGACCGGCGATAGATGCCCTCGATCCGCTCGCCCGGCCGAACTTCGGCGTAATCGAGGCCCAGCTCGCCCGAAAGCTGGCCGACAACGCGGGTCAATTCCCGCCGCTGTAGAATGCCCAGCATATTGGCGCGGTAGATGGTTCGGTCCTGCTCGTCGCGGGCAAGCTCCTGTTCAACCAGCCATTGCCGGCGCCGGGCGAGCGCATCCCGCACGTCGCGGCCGAAGCCACCGTCGCGCAGCGGCACGGGCGTATCCGCGACCAATTCCCGGTCGAGCCAGGTAGCACCGTCAGCGCCGAACTGCCGGTCGAGCGGGAAGGCAGATAGCGTCTGCACCATGACTGGCGCATCTTTCGTCAGCCGACGCTCGTAAGCCGTCGCGCGCTGCAGATGATCCGGCGCGATGGTCCAAGTGCCGTCCGGTTGGCGTTCCACCGTCCCGGTCAGCCGCCGCATTGCTTCGAGCCGGCGTACATGGGTCTCTGCGAAATCGGCGCTGGCGGTCGGATCGTACCGCAGATGGATATCGACATCGTAGCGCCCTCCATTCGCCGCCGCGATTTCCGCGATGGTGCGATCCACCGCACGCGGCTCGGCCCGCTTCGGCGTGACGGTGATGATGCCGCCTTCCGGGGTAGGATCGGTCGCCTCGCCCTTGCCGATCTCGACATAATGGGTCCGGCCGTCCACCGCGTCGACGATCAGATAATGGCGGTCGTCGATCTCATCGGCGAGGCCGCGCCGGACGAGGCGGCCGATGATCGGCCGCGTCTCCGGATCGGACGGATCATAGATGATGTAATCCGAGGCGGCGCGCGCAACACCCTTCTCGATGAGATCGCGGTGCATCGCCTTGATGATGTCGCCCCGCTCGCCCATGCGGCGGAGTGCGTCCTCCACCCCCTCGGCAAGCTGCCATTGGCCGGGTGCTGTTTCCGCCGCCATGCCGAGATGCCTGAGCTTCTGTAACCGGCCGGCCCGCAAACTCTGCTCGAAAGCATCCCGTCCGGTCGCCCGCACCATGCCATCGTCGTCCGCACCGCGCAGCAGCCCGCGGTCGATACTGGTCAGGTGCTCCTGCTCGACCTCGCGGCGCAGCCGGTTTTCGATTTCCAGATCGGTGCGCGGCCCCAGATCGAGGCTGATGAGTTCCGCCATCCGCTCGCGCAGCCCCTGGGCGATGTATTCGCGAGCGATGATCAGGTCGCGGCCGGTATCGTCCTTGCCGCGCACGATGATGTGGGTGTGGGGATGGCCGGTGTTGTAGTGGTCGACCGCGACCCAATCGAGCTTGGTGCCGAGGTCTTCTTCCATCTGCGCCATCAGCCGGCGGGTCAGCGGCTTCAGATCCTCGTACTCGTCACCATCCTCGGCGGACACGATGAACCGGAACTGATGCCGGTCGCCATCGGCACGAGCGATGAATGCCTTGCCGTCGGCACGATCCTGCTGGGCATCATACAGCCGGCCGGGTTCACCCTCGCGGGTGACACCATCGCGCTGGATATAGCGCAGATGCGCCAGCGCGGCTTTGACGCCATTGCCAGCGAGCTTGACGATGCGGGATTTCACGATAGCGCGGCGACTGCGGAATGCGGCGTAGCGGTCGCGCGTGGCCAGCATCCGGCCGATGCTGGCGCCACGCCCGATCTGGCTGCCATGGAACGTGCCGCGACGCGGTAACGAACCGCCGCGTGGGGAGCCACCGGCAAAGGCGACCGCATGCAACACGCGATGAAGATATTTACGGCTGCGCTTGGTGCCCTGCGAGCGTATCCTGCCGATCTTCGGATTAAAATCGTCGTCGCGCATCATGGTCACGCCTCAATGGTTGGGTCGGGCAACGGCCGGTTCTGGAATGCCGGGGGGCACAGCAAACAGCAGCCACTCCGACAACGCAAGGAGTCTCCCTCTGACGGCCACAGATCAACGACTTGTAGAATTTAGTCTCCATGGGCAGCGCCGCTATCTCCATCAATTAGGATGTGCAGACAAAGGGGTAGATGTCGCGTAGAGACAGGCCTTTAATCTTGCCCTAACGCGATTTTCATCAACACCCGACCCTACCCGCGCCCCTCTACACCCTGTTGTCCTTGCCTGGTCATCTCGGTTGAGACAGATGCCGATGACGTGCAACCAGCCGACGGCCGGAAGCGGTGTCTCGGACCACCGCTTCCGGACCGAAAAAGGGCGCGTTACTCCCCTGCCCCGAAGGCGCGTTCCGCCGTTTCGAAGCCGTCAAAAATGTGCAAGTCGGTCATCCAGCGAACGCGCCGCGCGTCATCCACAATGCAGATCGCCGTGTAGTAATGGCCTTGGAAATAGCCCAAGATTGCAACGCGCTCGAACGTCTGTTCGTTACCATCAAAGTTCTCGAAATCACCGATATTTTGCTCCGCGATGCGCCCGTCCCAGTGAAAATCCGCTTGTTCCGCCTCGATAATCCGTGCCGCCGTGGCGACGATTCCTTCGCGCCCAAACTCATGCGCCAGGTCGTGGAGCAGTGCTGGATATCGGTCGAATTCCGCGTGCTGATGTGCGTGATTGATGATCATCTGTCCCTCCGGGTTTGCTGTCCCCTTGATTGAGGACAGGCCCTCAGGCTCAGCCGGCGAGGCGGCGGTCAGGGACGCCGCAGGCGCCGCGCAGCGGGGCGTGGGGGAGCCGAAATGCGCAGCATTTTGGGGGAACCACACATCCTTGACGGGCGCTTCGTCCTGGCTGGTACAGTGGGATGACCGAGACGAGGCATCCCTCCCCCACGCAAGCCGCGGAGGGTTCTCGAGCACGCTCATGGTTTGCGTTCCGGGACGATGTTCAGTGACACGAACAGACCGTGTGACGACGGTGCCAATGACGACGACGCGAATAGCGCTGGTTTTGCTCTGCCATTGCCATTGTCCCTGACCTCGGGGGCGCGGAGCTGGAAGAACAATCGGGTTCCTGACATGGCCATGCTGGTTCCCGGCGCCATCAAGGCGGGCCCACCGAGTCGCGCGATATAGGTTCTTGTCTCCGTGGGAAGCGGCTGGTGCGCATCAAGAAAAGCGGCGAACCGGGTAGGTCCGGCATTGTACGCGGCGAACAAGTCGGGATAGCCGAAGCGCTGATAGAGTTCGCGCAGATAAGCCGTTCCGGCCAGAATGTTGTCCTTTGGATCATACGGGCCGGCGTTCAAACCGTAGCGGACGCGCAGCGCGGCATAGGTCTTCGGCATCAGCTGCATGAGACCCATGGCGCCGGCAGGTGACGTGATCGGGCGGCCGTCGAGCATGGTGTGGCCACCGCTTTCGGCGCGCATCACCATGCGAATCCAGGCTTCCGGGACACCAAAGCGCCGTGATGCTTTGTCGATGAATCCCTGCCAGCGATCGAGTGGCGATTTAGCGATCGCGTGCTGGACTGGTGCCGATCCGGCGACGGCGATCGACGGTCTCAGCACCAATCCCACGATCAAACCCGCCAGCGTCAGCCGCGTTACCGGCGCCACAACGGTAGCAGTCTGCCGATGATCGACCGTGTCGGGACTGGACCGAAATACCGGCCGTCAAAGGAGTCCGGCACGCCTTTCATGAGCAAGAAAACCTGATGTGGTCCGAGCGTTTGGCAGCCGGACCAGTCGGGTAACGGGCGCCCAAGACTATCCGCGGCGAGCTGGCGGGCGACATAGTGCCCATTGATGGTGACGTCACGATCATGGGCGCAGACCGTATCGCCACCAAGCGCTTCGATCCGCTTCACCAGCGGCACGGATGCCGGCAGATAGTCGCGTTCGGCGGCCAGTTGGCGCACCGATCTGGGCGTGCTGACCAGCACGAGTTCGCCCTTCCAGAGGGCGGTCAAGGGCAGCACGCGATAGAAGCCGATCGGGGCGCTGGCGCTCGCATTGTAGATGACGAGCGGGCGTGGCTTGGCCAGCACGACGACACCGATCAGGCCGAGCCCGAGCGCTCCGACGGCAAGGAATCTACGCCGGTGAAAGCGCCCGCGACAGTGGCGGGGCCGGAAAAAGGCGGGCTCAGGCATGTGGTCCCCCCTGCCCCGCCGGCCCCGACTGTGGGGGCGCCACCGCGCCTTCTGTCACGGTCCGCCCGCTCGATTCCGACCAGGCGTCGAGATCGGCGATATGGTAACGGACATAACGGCCGTGCTTACGAAAGCGCGGGCCGCGCCCCTGGCGGCGCATCTTCTCGAGTGCGCGGCCGGACAGCCCGACGTAATACGCGGCCTGGGCCGTGTTGAGAAAAGGGCTGCCTTTTTTGGCGTCGTTCGCGCGTTTGATCTCGTCGTCCATGATCGAATCCCCATTGTGCCGATGTGGGCGGCGACGGCGTCGCTCGCGGCATCACGGACCAGAATGGGCATGGAACAGCGCGGTTCGGGACGCTCGAAAACTGACCCCTCCTCAAATCGATCCCCGCGGCGAAATGATCTCGCAATTGCGATGACACGGAAGAAAGAAAGCCCCGCCGCGATGGTTCGCGACGGGGCGTTGGCGTCAATTCCGGTCGCGCGGCTCCCAGAGGGCGATGTGGGTGGCGCCGTCCTCGCTGGCGCGTTCGAGCTTGACCAGGCGACAGCGGACCCAGTTCGGCCCAAACTCCGGCGCGCCGATCTTGAGGTTCAGATAGGTCTCGCCACTGGACTTGGCGACCTGGCTCCAGCCGGCGCCGACCTCGTGGCGCTGTCCGGCAAAGACCCGATGATCAGGTGCGTTTTCGGACAGTTTGTCGACCGGGACGATGGTGAGTGCGGCCGCCACGTGAAGGGTTTTGAGGGTGCCGGTGAAGGTGCCGGTGTCGGTTTTGGTGAAGGTTCCGAGGGTGATAGCCATGACGTGGTCTCCTTTGATCGATCGCGAGGATCATCCCTGCGATGTCTCGCGCTGAGAGACCGCAAAGGCGCCGCCGACACCGCGAGCGCGCGAGCGGCCGGAGCGCGGCGGAGGACCTGGGAGGCGGGAGAATTTGGAGCGCAGCGCCCGCGAGGAGGCCCGCTCGCGGGCCGGGGAAATTCTTCCGCCGGACGGGTTGGCGGGGGTGCCTGCGGGATCTAGCGCCCCCGAAGACATGCAGGAATGGACTTGCGATTCGCCGATAAAGGCGACCACCGGCCTATCTCCCGCACCGCCACGAATGTCCGATCACGTCGGAGCGGATGCTGCAAACCCGGCGTGGCAGATCACTTCGTCGCCCAGTTTGATCTCCGAAAGAAGCCCAATCCGGGCTCAAGCAGACGAGCGACACTGGTGCGCCTGTGACGGATGCATCCGCGGCAGTGGCGTGATCTGCCAACTCTCATCGAACGCGTCTTGGAAGATGGGCGACCCCGCTGGGGATGTCATTGCCCTCTGTTGGACGGCGGATTTGCCCCTTGTCGCTCCTCCTGCTCGGGCTCGATGAGATCGGGAGCGGCGTGATCCCGCCGCAGGTTGTCGAGTCCTTCAACGGCCGCGAACTGGCGCCAAACGCAATAACTCTCGGCTTGCCACAAGCGCGATGGACGAGCCCTTTGAACAGTACCGGCCTCGCCAAGCAGCCGGTTTCCGATGCAGTGTAGCGTCATGGATGCAGTCTCAACCCCGCAGCAGGTCCGCGAGGTGGTCGCCGGGTTGGTGGAGAGGGTGACCTTCCACAACGCCGAGACCGGCTTCTGCGTGCTGCGGGTCAAGGCGCGCGGCCATCGAGACCTGCTGACCATCGTCGGTCACGCGGCAGCGATCACCGCCGGCGAATGGATCACCGCATCGGGGGACTGGGTGAACGACCGCACCCATGGCCCGCAGTTCAAGGCACGGTTCCTGAAAACGGCCGCCCCAACCAGTCGCGAAGGGATCGAGCGCTATCTGGGCTCGGGGATGATCCGCGGCATCGGACCGGTCTATGCGAAGAAACTGGTGCGCGGCTTCGGCGAAGCAGTGTTCGACATCATCGAGGGATCACCCGAGCGCCTGCGTGACGTCGCGGGGATCGGCGCGGTCCGGGCCCGGCGCATCGCCGAAGCCTGGGCCGCGCAGAAGGTCATCCGCGAGATCATGGTCTTCCTGCACAGCAACGGCGTCGGTACGGCGCGTGCCGTGCGCATCTACAAGACCTATGGCGCGGATGCCGTCCAGGTCATGAGCGAAAATCCTTATCGGCTCGCGCGCGATATCCGGGGGATCGGGTTCAGGACCGCCGATGCCATCGCGATGAGGCTGGGGATCGAGACGACCGCGATGATCCGGGTCCGGGCCGGCATTGGCTATGCCCTGACCGAGGCGATGGACGACGGGCATTGCGGCCTGCCGCGCGGCGAATTGCGGACCCTTGCCGCCGCATTGCTGGAGGTGCCGGGGGATTTGGTCGAGACCGGCTTGGGCCTGGAACTCGATGACGCCAATGTGATCGCCGATCGCGTGGGCGACACCGAATGCGTCTTTCTCGCGGGGCTTTATCGCGCCGAGCAAGGGATTGCCGCCCGGATCCGGGCGATCCGGCACGGGCCACCGCCTTGGCCCGCGATCGACAGTGACAAGGCCTTGCCCTGGGTCGCCGGGCGCATCGGTCTGGATCTGGCGGAGAGCCAGCGCGCGGCCGTCCGGGGCGCGCTGACCTCCAAACTGCTGGTGATCACCGGCGGCCCCGGCGTCGGCAAGACCACCATCGTCAGGGCGATCCTGCGCATCCTCGCCGCCAAGGCGGTCAATCTGCTCCTCTGCGCGCCGACCGGCCGGGCCGCCAAGCGGATGAGCGAGGCCACCGGCTTCGAGGCGAAGACCATCCATCGCCTGCTCGAAGTCGACCCAAGCGGCGGCGGTTTCCGGCGCGGTGCCGATCATCCGCTCGACTGCGATCTGCTCGTGATCGACGAAACCTCGATGGTCGATGTGCCCCTGATGCATGCGCTGCTCAAGGCGGTGCCCGATCAGGCCGCCCTGCTGATCGTCGGCGACATCGATCAGCTCCCCTCCGTCGGTCCGGGCCAGGTCCTGGCGGATTTCATCCGGTCGGGCGCGATGCCGGTGGTGCACCTGACCGAAATATTCCGCCAAGCCGCCGCAAGCCGGATCATCATCAATGCCCATCGGATCAACCGCGGCGAGATGCCCGATCTCGACAGGCCGGATCCGCAGAGCGATTTCTATTTTGTGCCGGCGGCGGATCCGGAGACCGCGATCAGCCGCATCGTCGATCTGGTCCGCTCCCACATTCCGCGCCGCTTCCAACTCGATCCCGTGCGCGACATTCAGGTGCTCTGTCCGATGGCGCGCGGCGGGGTTGGGGCGCGAGCGCTGAACATCGAACTGCAGAAGGCACTCAACCCGGCCGGCGACAACAAGATCGAGAAATTCGGCTGGACCTTCGCGCCGGGCGACAAGATCATGCAGATCGAGAACGATTATGACCGGGAGGTCTACAACGGTGATATCGGTTATATCGCGACAATCGATCCGGACGAGGGTGAACTGGTTGCTCATTTCGACGGACGCGCGGTCAGCTACGGCTTCGGCGACCTCGACGCGGTCGTGCCCGCCTATGCGGCGACCATCCACAAGAGCCAGGGATCGGAATATCCGGCCGTGGTGATCCCGCTGATGACGCAGCACTACATGATGCTGCAGCGCAATCTGCTCTACACCGGCATCACCCGCGGCAAGCGACTTGTCGTCCTGGTCGGACAACGCAAAGCCCTCGCCATCGCGGTTCGCAACGTGGCCGGCCGGCGCCGATGGTCGAAGCTCGGCGAATGGCTTCGGCCTACGGGTAGGTGATCGTTGACCCAGTCACCGATCTCGATCTGGTAAATGTCGAGTAGGTTCTGTCGCCCTTTGGCTGCTGGCGACCGCAAAGCCAACATCGCACAATTTCATCCTGGCGACCGAGGAAGGGGGTAAGCGGAAGCCCGTCGAAGGTCTTCCAACGGCAGCTTCGCGCCCATTGACGTCGTTCAGAATGTCGGTCGCCAATCCCGAACCGGCCATTCCTCCGGAGCCCTGCAGCGCCAGCCCTGGCCGCGGCAGCGGGGACGAAGCTGCCGCCCGGACGATCGCCCTGGACGGCAATTCTACCGCCACCAGCGGATATAACTCGCGTGTCGCCAGCGCGTATGGATATGTGAGGTTGACCGTCGCGTGGCAACAATCACCCGTATTGGCAAGCCGTTAAGCTAACCACTCCCCACGTTCATCGACAAGTAGTTCCCCACGCGCCACCTCGATTTCACGAACAAGCCACATCTCATTTGTACTCATCGTCTGCATCGTCTCTTTCAGTAGCTCGGCCAGTGCAGCCGACGTGTGAACACGCAAAATCTTTGCCATTTCGCGATACACAAACAAATCGAGCGGTAAGTTTAGTAATTTCGTCAACAGCGCCTTGTGCAACGTGAGATGCGAAGGCGAGCTTGCAGTTGCCAGCGCCCTCAACAGGGCGTGGAACTCAATTCCCTGCGTGTCGATAGTCCGGAGCAGCACCGACTCGGGAAAGGTATCAAACCCTCCCGAGAAAACCTTCAACGTCAAGTCTGCGAGACTCGGGCTAGAGATCAATAAATCATACAATTCTTCATGGTAACTCGGGAATGGTTGCATGTGGCTGATGATTTCCTTGATGGCGTTCTCATCCTCTCGGAAAGGTCCCATGACCAGTTTTACTGCCAGATTTCGATTCTCGGCCAGACTGCGACGATAGAGATTATCATTGTAATCTTGACCTAACCTTGCAGACAATATCCAGTCCTCGAAGGATACGTCTCCGAGCGCTGTTCGCACCCGGATTTTCTGCTGGCTCTCCCTCTCCCAGTCTCTGAGAAGCGTCAATACCTGCCCCACGAAATAGATCGGCATTGCCAACGACTGCGAGATAATCAGCGAGATTAGGGCCTCGATCCCTTTCGGTCGGACACCGCCGAGTGCTCTGATGACATCTTGCATGGCCCGCGGCTGCATTGGACTATCGAGCCGTTTCATAAGCTCGTCAACAAGTGATTCAGGCGCATCTTCAATGAAGCGCATTGCTGATAGAGCCGGCATCAGGTGCTGGTTGGCAAAAGTGGCGGGGAGAGCCGCCAGCATTTCCGGTATTACTGCCACATCGTGCCGCTTGATAAGCACTTGCCAGCCCAGTTCGGCTGGGCCAGCCGCAATCCAACGCCACGCAGTCGCATCATCTATCTCTAGGGAAACGACTTCGAGAAGCTTATGGTAGCGTTGAGGAGAGCCCTCCGCGAAAGCCACTTTCTGGAAACGGGAAATCCATGGCTCTCCTCGATCTACCACCGCAAAGCAAAGTGTCTCCTGGGCAACGCTGGGAAGTTTTAGAAAGCGGGCAAGAAGGCGCTCAAACGTTTCGTCTGTGCCACAGGCCACAAGAACCCTGTTAAGGTGAAGCCAAACTGAGTTTCCGACCGTGACAACACATTGTTCATAATGCTCCGCGAGCCAGTCGGCGAAGGCACAATTAACCCCTCGATTTGCTACAGCGCGAAATTGCCAGCTTTGCGAACTGGTCGACGTGATAAGATGCTTTATTGTCCACACTGGCAGGCCGCCGTCACAGGCGAGTGCCGTGGCAACTGCAACTGGCATAGGAACTTTGTCTGACAACGCCATCTGCTGAAGCCACGTCCCCCAGGCTACATCGCCGTGATCCGCTATCGCGTTCATAAGCTGTTCTGTGCCATTAGCTCCGAGCCACTCGGAGATTATACCACGATGGGGATATAGTCTCCTAGGAACGAGGGCAGCCGTGAGCGCGGGCACATAGAGCTTCGCGTCGTGAACTTCGGTTAGCACGTCCAGTGCAGCCCGCAGCAGATCGGGTCGCTCAGATCGCAGTGCGGCGACGGCTGCACGGCACCTGACCGGTAACCTAGGGTGTGTCGTCATTTGACTGGGGGGATTGAACAAAACCGCTCTGCGGTAGTGATTTCCGGCTGATTTTGCGGCGCCGTTGATGGCGCACTTCACGCGACGGTCTCCTGTCTGAGAAGTTTGGGTTGCCATCCCAACCTCAGC
>NZ_JAKGBZ010000032.1 GCF_021556475.1 Acidiphilium iwatense
CTCCCATTGGTCAGCCCTCAGCCCATAACGCCCCATCAATCAGCCTTTCGGAATGCTGATCTGCTATGAATCAGGAAAACGGTCGCGCCGGAATCCCCCCGGTCAAATGACGACACACCCTAGCAAACATTTGATTTCAGTGCGGTGGTTCTGAAATTCCCAAAATTGCCGCCGCGGGCATGTTGGGAATTTCAGAACCACCGCACTGGCTAGCTATCGCAGAGGGCGGGGCTTGCCCACCCCGCACGGTGCGGCTATGGCCGCCCGCAATTCTTTACCAACTGAAAAGAGACCAAGCATGGCCACCGAACACACTTTGTCGATCATCAAGCCCGACGCGACCCGCCGCAACCTGACCGGGCGGATCAACGCCAAGTTCGAGGCGGCCGGGCTGCGCATCGTCGCCCAGAAGCGGCTCCGGCTCACCCAGGCGCAGGCCGAGGCGTTTTATGCGGTTCACAGGGAGCGGCCGTTCTTCGGCGGTCTGGTGTCGTTCATGACCTCCGGCCCGGTGGTCGCCCAGGTGCTCGAGGGCGAGGATGCGGTCGCGAAGAACCGCGAGATCATGGGCGCCACCGATCCGAAAAAAGCCGATGCCGGCACGATCCGGGCGGAATTCGCCGAGGATATCGAGGCGAACTCGGTGCACGGCTCGGATGCCGCCGATACCGCCGCCCAGGAAATTTCCTTTTTCTTCGCCGGGATCGAGATCACCGGCTGATCTTTTGCTCCACCCGCGATGGCCACCAAGCTGTCATCGCGGGAGCATCGGAAGATGCCTGCCATGAATGATGCCGGAAGGCCAGTCATGCTCGAAACCAGTCGGCTGGTTCTCCGACCGCACGAGCGGAGTGATTTCGAGGAGCTGGCGACGATATGGGCCGATCCCGAGGTCGTCAAGCATATTTCCGGCAAACCCTCAAGCCGCACCGAATCCTGGATGCGGCTTGTCACCTATTCCGGTCTGTGGCCGCTGCTCGGATACGGGTATTGGGCAATACAGGAAAAGCAGACTGGACGCTTCATCGGCGATATCGGGTTTGCGGATTTCCACCGGCCGATTGAACCCTCGATAAACGGTATTCCCGAAGCGGGGTGGGCCCTGGCATCGTGGGCGCATGGTCAAGGTTTCGCGAGCGAAGCCCTCGGCGTCGCGCTCGCATGGCTCGACCATGAAACTCCTTACCGCAGGACTGTCTGCCTCACAGACCCTAATCATCGCGCATCGATACGCGTCGCGGAGAAGGCCGGTTTCGTCGCCGGCCCGATCACATCGTTCCGCGGCGAGGATACCCTAATTCTCGTAAGGGACATTACCGGCTGATACGCTCTAACGATGCAGCGGCCAGACCAGCATGATCAGCGGCACGGCCACCGCCATCACCACCAGGCTGAGCGGCAGGCCGAGCCGCCAGTAGTCGCTGAATTTGTAGCCGCCCGGCCCCATCACCAGCACGTTGCATGGATGGCCGGTCGGGATCAGCATCGGCGCCGAGGCGCCGACCGCGACCGCCATCAGCAGCGGATCGACCCCGACATGCATCCCGTGCGCGACCCCTGCCGCGACCGGCGCCATCAGCACGGCGGTCGCCGCGTGATTCACCGCGTTCGACAACAGCAGCGTGCCCAGCAGCATCACCGCGATGATGCCGAAGGGCGGCATATGATGGGCGAGCGCGACGAACAGGCCGGCGATCGTCTTGGCACCGCCGGTCTGTTGCAGCGCCTGCCCCACCGGAATAATCGCGCCGAGCAGGATGATCACCGGCCATTCGATCGCGTCATAGATGTCGCGCACCGAGATCAGCCGCGCCAGCACCATCGCCAGCGCGCCGCAGGTAAACGCCACGTCGGTCGCCAGCGCATTGGTCGCGGCGAGGACAATCGCGGCGGCGAAAATGCCCAGGGCGGTGACGATGCGAGTCGGCTTCCCGAGCCGGATGTCGCGTTCGGCGAGCGGTAGGCAGTCGAGCCGCGTCATCACCTCGTCCAGCGTATCGGCATCGCCCTGGAGCAGCAGAACGTCGCCGGCCACAAGCGGGATGTCGGAATAACGTCCCTTGATGCGTTCGCCGTGCCGGGCGACCGCCAGCAGGTTGACGCCATACCGGCGGCGCAGCCCGAGCGACCGGGCGGAACGCCCGACCAGCCGGGAGCCGGGCTGGACGATGCATTCCACCACCTCGATATCTTTCGATTTCAGGAAATCGTCCTCGATCTCCTTATCCTCGGCCAGGGTGAGCTTGGCGGCGTCGAGCAGGGCAGTGAGGTTGTCGGCACCCGCCTCGATCACCAGCCGATCGCCGGCGGCAAGACGCTGATGGGGGCGCGGGGCGAGCCTGCGGTCGTCGCCGCGCACCAGCCCGACCACGGCGAAGTCCGCCTCGACCTTGGCTTCCAGCTCGCCGAGCGTCTTGCCGGCGAAAGGGCTGTCCTTGTCGATTTCGGCCTCGGTGAGATATTTGGCGATGCCGTAATGCTCGTCCTCGCCCTTGCCGCTCTGGCGCTCGGGCACCAGAAACCGGCTCGCCAGCGCCATGAAGACCAGCCCCGCCACGGCGACGCCCGCCCCCACCGGGGTGAACGAGAACATGGTGAAATTGCCGTGGCCGAGCTGGCCGCGATAGGCGGCGATGATGATGTTCGGCGGGGTGCCGATCAGCGTGGTCATGCCGCCGAGAAACGCGCTGAACGAAAGCGGCATCAGAAACCGCGACGGGCTGGTTTCTGATTTGCGGGCAAGCTGAATCGCGACCGGCATGAATACGCCAAGAGCGCCGGTATCGTTGATCAGCGCCGAACACAGCGCTTCCGTGCCGGTCAGCGCGACCATCTGGCTGCCCGGCGATCTGGCGGCACGGCCGAGCCACTTGGCGATGAAATCGACCACGCCGGACTGCCAGAGCGCGTGGCCCATCACCAGCACCGACGCGATCGTGATCACCGCCGGATTGGCGAAGCCGGTGAACACCTGCTTCGCCTTGAGCACGTGGCTGACCGCAAGCACCATCAGTGCCAGCACGGCAACCAGATCGTAACGGATCAGGCCGGTCAGAAACAGGACGAGGCTGCCGCCGATCACGGTGAACACGATCATCTGGCCGAGCGGCATGGGGCGTCCCTGTGCGAGAGAGCCTAGAGCAATTTTATCAGATCTGATTGAATCAGAGAGCCAATCAGATCTGATAAAATTTCTCGCAAAAACAAACAATTAGAGCGCTTTCAAGCTAGCTGGTTACGGTCAGCCTGAAAGCGCTCTAAAAAAGGGAGGCCGAAGCCTCCCTTTCAAGTCCTCTATGATCGATCGCGGTTTACGGCGCGGGACCAAGATTGACGGTGTTCGGGTTGGTCAGCGCGCCGCCGAGCGCGCCGACGCCGCCGCCGATCAAAGCACCCATCGCCGGCGAACCGCCGGTCGCGGCGCCGATAATGGCACCGGTGCCGGCGCCGATCGCGCCGCCGGACAGGGCGCGCGACCCTGGCGTATAGCCGCAGGCGGCGAGGCTGAGTGCCAGGCCCGCGAGCAAGGCGGGGGTGAGAAGCTTGCGTGAGGTAGCGCGTGTCATACTTGTTCTCCTTCTGAATCGGCCTGATAACGTCTCGTTCTTTGCATCACGATTGCCGGATCATGTCGGCATTGTCACGGCGAGGATATGGCGGGATCATGGCAGCCGGCCGGCACGAACGAGCTTCTAAATCGCGACACTAGTGTGGCGGTTCTGAAATTCCTACGTGCCTGAGTGAGGCAGCGGTTTTAGGAATTTCAGAATCATAAACCACACTAAAATCAAAGGCTTGCTAGTGTCCTACTCGATTTGCAAGTTCGTAGACCGCCTTCGCCAACCCTGACGAACTTCCAAATCGGGACACTAGCGGCTAATCGGACGGATGCGCCGTGCCGTACGGTGCTTCCGTTCGCTTTCGCCACCTTGACTCTTCGCCCGTGCCGCCGCCAGACGGAAGATATCGCTTTCCTCTGGTTTCGCCGACGCTGCGCAGAAAGGATTCCATGTTCTCTCGGCTTCTCGGGCTCATGTCCGCCGACATGGCCATTGATTTGGGTACTGCCAACACGCTTGTCTATGTCAAGGGCCGCGGAATCGTGCTCGACGAACCCTCGGTCGTCGCGATCGCCGAGGTCAAGGGCCGTAAGCAGGTGCTGGCGGTCGGCGAGGAAGCCAAGCACATGCTCGGCCGCACCCCCGGCAATATCTCGGCGATCCGGCCGCTGCGCGACGGAGTGATCGCGGATTTCGAGGTGGCGGAGGAAATGATCAAGCATTTCATCCGCAAGGTGCATAACCGGCGGGGCTTCGCCTCGCCGATGATCATCGTCTGCGTCCCTTCCGGCTCGACCGCGGTGGAACGCCGGGCGATCCAGGAAAGTGCGGAGAGCGCCGGGGCGCGCAAGGTGCTGCTGATCGAGGAGCCAATGGCGGCCGCGATCGGGGCCGGCTTGCCGGTGACCGAGCCGTCGGGCTCGATGGTCGTCGATGTCGGCGGCGGCACCACCGAGGTCGCGGTGATCTCGCTCGGCGGCATCGTCTATTCGCGGTCGGTGCGGGTCGGCGGCGACAAGATGGACGAGGCGATCATTTCCTATATCAGGCGTAACCATAACCTGCTGATCGGCGAATCCTCGGCGGAAAAGATCAAGCTCGATATCGGCGCCGCCTGGGCCGACCCCAAGGCTCCCGGCCCGCTGCGCGAGGTCAAGGGCCGCGACCTGATCAACGGCGTGCCGCGCGAAGTGACGGTCAGCCAGGCGCAGATCGCCGAAAGCCTGGTCGAGCCGGTCAGCCAGATCATCGAGGCGGTGAAGGTGGCGCTCGAGAACACGCCGCCCGAACTCGCCGCCGATATCGTCGATAAGGGCATCGTGCTCACCGGCGGCGGCGCGCTGCTGCACCGGCTGGACGACGTGCTGCGCGAATCGACCGGCCTTCCCGTGGTGATCGCGGAAGACCCGCTGCAATGCGTCGCCATGGGGACCGGCCGCGCGCTCGAGGAGTTGAAACGGCTGCGCACCGTCCTTTCTTCGATGTATTAGAGCGTGACGACTTTAAGTCGATCACGCGTTCGTTTTCGGGGGACTTGATCATGGCGATACGGAAAATCCTGCTGCCGCTGGCCGGCGTCGCCTCGGCGCGCGGCGCCCTGAGCACCGCGCTGATGCTGGCCGGGCGCTGGGGTGCCCATGTCCATGCGTTTCACGTCCGCACCGACACGCGCGACGTCGCCCCGCTGGCCGGCGAGGGTCTGTCCGGCGCGATGATCGAGGAGATGATGGCGAGCACCGAGAAGGAGGGCCATTCCGAGGCTCGCGCGCTCGCCGCCCTGTTCGAGGCGGAAACCGGCGCGCGCGGCATCGCGGTCGGCGCGCCGGTCCGCGCCGCGGACGGTGCGGTGCGCGCCTCCAGCGCGCGCTTCGAATCGGTGATCGGCCGCGAGGAGGAACTGGTCGCCGGCGAGGCGCGGTTGTCCGATCTGATCGTGGTGCCGCACCCGAAATCCGCCGAGGAGGTCGCCTCCGCCGACGCGCTGCACGCCGTGCTGTTCGATTCCGGCCGGCCCGCGCTGATCGCGCCGGCGGGCGTGCCGGAGACGATCGGCGCGCGCATCGCCATCGCCTGGAACGGCACGGCGGAGAGCGCGTCCGCCGTCGCCTCGGTGCTGCCCTGGCTCGCCGAGGCCGAACAGGTGCGGATTTTCCACTCCGAGGACTATCAGCGCCAGGGGCCGGGGGCCGACCGGCTGGCTGGATTCCTGGAACTGCACGGCATCGCCGCCGAAATCGCCGCATTCCGCGCGATCGACCGCAGCGTCGGCGCCGGGTTGCTCGCCGCGGTGACCGAGTACGGCGCCGACCTGCTTGCGATGGGCGCCTATTCGCATTCGCGCCTGCGCCAGCTCATCCTGGGCGGCGTGACGCGCCACGTGCTGGAACACGCCACGACCGCCGTGCTGATGAACCGATGAATTCGTGATGGTGTGATGTACGGCGTCGAGGATGCGGCGACCATCGCGGCGGTGCGGGCCTATGTGAAGCTGCTGCGCGCCAGCCGCGCCGTGGTCGCGCGCACCCTGCCGCGCCTTGCCGAGGCCGGGCTGACCCATACCCAACTCGGCGTGCTCGAGGCGGTCCTGCATCTCGGCCCGCTCACCCAGCGCGACCTGACGCGCAAACTGCTCACCAGCCCCGGCAATCTGACCGACGTGATCGACAAGCTCGCCCGGCGCGGGTTGGTCGAGCGGGTCGCCTGCAAGGAAGACCGGCGCAGCGTGCGGGTGGTGCTGACCGACTCCGGCCGCGCCTTCATCGAGGGTCTGTTCCCCGGCCACGCCGAGGATATCGCCGCCGCGATGGCGGGGGTAACCGGCGTGGAGCTGGCGGAACTCGACCGGCTGCTGCGCCGGCTCGGGAAGGGTGCGGCGGGAGATTGAATCGGAAGAGCCTCGCGCTATATAGTTTGATATCGAACTATAACAGCGCAACTTCGCGCTTATCAGGAGATCTCTCCATGATCGAACTGCGCCCCTTCGAGGGCATCGGACGGTTTCGCAACGACTGGCTGAACGCGCATCATCACTTCAGCTTCGGCCAGTATCATGACCGCGGCCGGATGGGCTGGGGGAGCTTGCGCGTCTGGAACGACGACGAAATCGCGCCCAGTGCCGGATTCGACCCGCACCCGCACCGCGACATGGAAATCATCACCTTCATCCGGCAGGGCGCGATCACCCATCGCGACAATCTCGGCAACGAGGGGGTGACGCGCGCGGGCGACGTGCAGGTGATGCACGCGGGCACCGGCATCGTCCATGCCGAATACAACAGGGAAGCCGAACCCACGCGGCTGTTCCAGATCTGGATCGTGCCGGACCGCACCGGGGTCGAACCCGGCTGGGCGAGCCGGGAATTCCCGCGCATGGCGGGATCGGGCCTGCAGGTGCTGGCGGGCGGGCGGCCCGGCGATGCCGAACTTGGCGCCCTGCCGCTCTATGCCGACGCCGCCGTGCTCGCGGCGCGCCTCGCCCCCGGCGAGCGGGCAACCTACGACATGGCGCCGGGCCGAGCCGCCTATCTGGTCGCGGCAACCGGCTCGATTTCGGTCAGAAACGCGGACGCATCGTCACGCGATGGTGTGGACGCGTCGTCACGTGATGGCGTCGCGGTCAGCGGCGAACGCGCGATCGTGATCGAGGCCGGGGCCGAAGAAACCGAGTTGGTGCTTGTGGATGTGCGCGGATGAAACGAGTTTCATCGCAGACCCTTGCCCGCGTTTAGAATCGTCCCTCTATCGCGAGCGAGGTAAATCGATCCGTAACGCGAATGATGCAGACTGGCGAAACAATTGTGCCGAACCTGCCGATGATGCAACATCACCGTTCGTCGCGGCAGGACGGCCGAGCCGTCAGGCTCATCCGGCCCGCGATCGGAGCCGACGCGATCCCTCCCCGGCCGGTACCGCCGGCCAAAAACAAAGGAAAAGCTGAATGACAGTCTTCGTCGCACGACGCCGGCCGCAGCGCATCGCGGCCCTCTCCGCCGTGCTGCTCGCCGGAACCGCGCTTGCCGCCGTTTCGCTGCGTCCGGCTCTCGCCGGCGATCAGTCGCTCAACGCGACCGCCAAAGTCCAGCAAGATTTCAAGCCGATTCCGAGCTTCGCGCCGCTGGTCAAGGACGTGAAGCCGGCGGTGGTGTCGGTCACGGTGCATCTCAAGGTGCAGAACGCGGTCAACGCCCAGGGCCAGATGCAGGGGCCTCAGGGCATGCCCTTCCCGTTCCCGTTTCCGTTTCCGAATCCCCAACAGCAGCAGGCGGTCGAGGCCAAGGGTTCGGGCTTCTTCATCAGCCCGAAAGGCTATCTCGTCACCAACAACCACGTGGTCAAACACGCCAAATCGGTGTTCGTCACCCTGTCGGACGGTGAGCGTCTGCCGGCCAAGGTGGTCGGCACCGACCCCAATACCGATCTCGCGGTACTGAAGGTGACGCGGGCGAAGCCGTTCCCCTATCTCGAACTCGGCGATTCGGCGAAAGTCGTGCCCGGCCAATGGGTAATCGCGATCGGCAACCCGTTCGGCCTCGCCGAAACCGTGACGACCGGCGTGGTCTCCGCACTCGGCCGCGATATCGGCGATGGCGAGTACGACAGCTTCATCCAGGTCGACGCGCCGATCAACGAGGGCAATTCCGGCGGCCCCCTGCTGAACCAGAAGGGCGAGGTAATCGGGGTGAATACCGCGATCCTGACGCCGACCGGCGGCTCGGTCGGCATCGGCTTCTCGATCCCGTCCGACATGGTCAAGCGCATCACGGCCGACCTGATCAAGAGCGGTCATGTCACCCGCGGCTTCATCGGCGTTCAGGTGCAGCTCATCAGCCCGGAAATGGCGCAGGCGATGGGCATCAAGACCAAGGACGGCAAGGCAAAGGGCGCGCTGATCGCCGCGACCGAGCCGAACAGCCCGGCGGCGAAGGCGGGAATCAAGCCCGGCGACGTGATCACCAAGGTCGACGGCAAGGCCGTGACCGATCCGCGCGATCTCGCTCTCGCGATTTCCGACATCAAGCCGGGCAATACCGCGCATGTCAGCTATCTGCGCGACGGCAAGCCGCACGACGTCACCATCACGGTCGAGAAAATGCCGGCCAACGCTCAGGCGGCGTTCAATCAGGGCGGCAATAACAGCACCAGCAGCACGGTGGCGAAGAAGCCGGAACTCGGCCTGACCCTGGCGCCGCTGACCGAGACCGACCGCCAGCAGCTCAACATGCCGATGAGCAGCACCGGCGCCCTGGTCGCGCATGTCACGCCGAACTCCCCGGCGGACGAGGCCGGGCTGCGCTCGGGCGACGTGATCGTCGGCGTCGGCAGCTCCGCGATCGCCAATCCGAACCAGGCGGTCGATGCGATCCACAAGGCCGAGACACAAAAGGCCAAGGCGATCGCGCTCCGGGTGATGCGCGGCAATCAGGCGATCTTCGTCGCGGTGCCGCTGCCCAAGCCGGGCGCCAAAAAATAATTTTTTATTTTGGCGAAAATTGAAAAAACTTTCTCTATAACGCGGCTAAAAACGCCTTATTGTGCCAAAATTTTCCCCGGCTCTTGCGAGCCGGGGACATTTCTGTTTTCACGGCGTGGCTGTCGCCGCCTGTCGCGGCGCCATTGGGTACACACCCTAATCGCGGGATTGCCATGAATTTGCTCGCCGACTCCAGGACTGAAGCCGGAATTGCCGGCGAGAGCGCCGATCTTGCCGCCCTCGAAGCCGAGAGCATCGAAATCATCCGCGAGGCGGTCGCGGGATTCCGCAATCCGGTGATGCTCTATTCGATCGGCAAGGACTCATCGGTCATGCTGCATCTGGCGATGAAGGCGTTCTACCCCGCCAAGCCGCCCTTCAGCCTGCTGCATGTCGATACCGGCTGGAAATTCCGCGAAATGATCGCGTTCCGCGACGCGACGGTAAAGCGCCTCGGCCTCGAACTGATCGTGCGCACCAACGGCGAGGCGGCGGCGCGCGGAGTTGACCCGTTCAACTATTCCGCCTCGACCTATACTCAGATCATGAAGACCGAGCCGCTGAAATCGGCGCTCGACGATCTGAAATTCGACGCGGCGTTCGGCGGCGCACGCCGCGACGAGGAAAAATCCCGCGCCAAGGAGCGGATTTTCTCGGTGCGCAGCGCGCATCATGGCTGGGACCCGAAAGCGCAGCGGCCGGAACTCTGGACCTTGTTCAACACGCGCCTCGCCCCCGGCCAGACCATGCGGGTGTTTCCGCTGTCGAACTGGACCGAGGCCGATGTGTGGAATTACATCGCGAGAGAGAACATCCCGGTGGTGCCGCTCTATTTCGCGAAACCGCGCCCGGTGGTGGAGCGCGGCGGCCAGCTCATCATGGCGGATGACGACCGCCTGCTGCTCCTGCCCGGCGAGGTGCCGCAGCTCCGCACCGTGCGGTTCCGCACCCTCGGCTGCTACCCGCTGACCGCCGCGATCGAATCGGACGCCGAAACCCTCGGCGCGGTGCTCGCCGAGATGCGCGCCTCGCGCCTGTCCGAACGCCAGGGCCGGCTGATCGACCATGACGATTCGGCGGCGATGGAAAAGAAGAAGCGGGAGGGTTACTTCTGATGAACGACATGCGCCTCCCGCCCGCCCAACCTGGGTCCGCCCGCTCGCTGCTGCGCCTGCTGACCTGCGGCTCGGTCGATGACGGCAAATCGACGCTGATCGGCCGGCTGCTGTTCGATACCGACAACATCCCCGACGATCAGCGTGCGGCGCTCGAACGCGACTCGAAAAAATTCGGCACCGACGGCGCCAATATCGACTTTTCTCTCCTGGTCGATGGGCTGGAGGCCGAGCGCGAGCAGGGCATCACCATCGATGTCGCCTATCGGTTCATGGCCACACCGCGCCGCAAATTCATCATCGCCGACACGCCCGGCCACGAGCAATATACCCGCAACATGGCGACCGGCGCCTCCACCGCGCAACTCGCGATCCTGCTGGTCGACGCCAGCCAGGGGCTGCTGACCCAGACCCGCCGCCACGCCTTCATCGCCGATCTTTTGGGCATCCGTCACGTGGTTCTGGCGGTGAACAAGATCGACCTGATCGGCTTCGATCAGGCGCGGTTCGAAGCGATCGCGCGCGACTTCGCGAGCCTCGCCGAGCAATTCCATTTCGAGACGATCGCCCCGATCCCGCTCTCCGCCCGGCACGGCGATAATGTGGTACATCGCAGCGCGCGCATGGGCTGGTATGACGGCCCGACGCTGCTCGAGCATCTCGAACGCATCGAGCCGGGCATCGCGGCATCCGGGCCGTTCCGCCTGCCGGTGCAATGGGTCAACCGGCCGGATGCCTCGTTCCGCGGCTATGCCGGCACCATCGCGGGCGGCGCGATCAGCACGGGCGATCCGGTCATTGTCGCGGCGTCGGGCCGGACGAGCCGCGTCGCCCGCATCGTCACCGCCGATGGCGACCGCGCGGCCGCGCGCGCCGGCGATGCGGTGACGCTGACCCTGGACGACGAGATCGACATCTCGCGCGGCGATCTGCTCGCCGCCCCCGAGGCACGGCCCGAGGTCGCCGACCAGTTCGCCGCCGATATCGTCTGGATGGCCGAGGCGCCGCTGCTGCCGGGCCGGCCCTATGTGGTGCGGATCGGCACCGCGACGGTCTCGGGCGTCGTGTCGAAAATCAAGCACAAGGTCAACGTCAACAATTTCGACCATCTTGCCGCCGACAGCCTGGCGCTGAACGAGGTCGCCGCAGTGAACATGGCGCTGTCGGTCCCGGTCGCCTTCGACCCCTATACCGGCAACCGCCGCACCGGCGGCTTTATCCTGATCGACCGGCTGACCAACGCAACGGTCGCCGCCGGCATGGTGCGCCATCCGCTGGGCCGCGCGACCAACATCCACCGTCAGGCGCTGACCATCGACCGCGCCGCGCGCGAGGCGCGCAACCGGCACCGCCCGGCGATTCTCTGGTTCACCGGGCTGTCGGGCGCCGGCAAATCGACCATCGCCAATCTGGTCGAGGCCAAGCTGCATCTGCTCGGCGCGCACACCTATCTGCTCGACGGCGACAATGTCCGCCACGGGCTGAACCGCGATCTCGGCTTCACCGACGCCGATCGGGTGGAGAACATCCGCCGGGTCGCCGAGGTGGCGAAACTGTTCGCCGATGCCGGGCTGATCGTTCTGGTCAGTTTCATCTCGCCGTTCCGGGCGGAGCGGCGGATGGCGCGCGAACTGGTCGAACCCGGCCTGTTCCACGAGGTGTTCGTCGATACGCCGATCGAAATCTGCCGTCAGCGCGATCCGAAGGGTTTGTATCGCAAGGCCGATGCCGGGCAGATTCGCAATTTCACCGGAATCGACAGCCCGTATGAACCGCCCGAGGCGCCGGAATTCCATCTCCGCACCGAAACCGGCACGCCCGAGGCGCTGGCCGACGCGATGATCGCCGCCCTGCGCGATGCGCTGGGGTTTGCGGAGTAGTCCGGGGGGACGGAAGCCTCCGACGAGTAGCACCCAGGCAGCATGTCGGCCATTTAGGCAACCGCCAGAAGGTCTGGCTGATCGTTACCCGATGCACGCCCCTTGCGCTGTGGTACATCGAACGTAAGGGCAGGAAGGTTTTCCCGAAGTCGCTCGATCATATCAAGGGAGAAGTCCGATTCAGCCGGCTGCTGGTGTTGAACCTGCGCGGCAATCTGCTCCGCGAGACGTGCGAGCGTATCATTCCAACGATCATTAGCGAGCCTTATGGCTTCGGATCGTTCACGAAATGCCCGCATCACCTCGTCGGCAATCGCATCCTGTTCTACCTGCCCGACCATCGGCACGAGTGTTTTCCGTACATCATCGTCGAGGATCGCCGGATAGCTTGAGCCCGTACTCCACTTCCTAAATTGCTCCAATGTACTTGGCAGTCGGAGAGCGAAGTACAGATAGTACGGATTGATACCTGGCTTCGGCCGGATAACGGTGAAGGCGGTTGATGCGATCTGATTGTGCAATTCGACAGGAACAACCGCTATTGCCCCTCGCGTCGGTCTGCATGTCGAGACGATGATGTCGAAGGCGCTCACAACTTTTCGTGCCCGCGAGGGCGCTTCCTCGCCGAGCAGTTCCTGCGGAGAAACAATGGAGCCCGTCGTAACATCGACGCTCGCGATATCTATGTATTGGAACATCATTTCTGGATTCGAAGTTGGATCGCGTTTCTCAATCGCTACGTCCGCAAGCGTATCGACCCGGCGCAACGCATCCTTTCGAAATTGTCGAATGCCCTCTGAAGGAAGATGAAAATCGATGTCCCAGCGTCCCGCAGCCTTGAGCGCGTCTCGCGCAAGCTTCACCACCTTCATATCACCAACCCACATGATCGCGGAATGCAGCAGCCGCATCCGCTATTTCTGTTCCAGATTTTGCCCGCCCGGTGGCGTCGTACCCGAGGTTCTCCACTTCGCACAGGAAGACATCCTCCTCTCGCTCGGCATCTCCCACGCGACGCTTCTCGAGGATGCACAGGCATGTTTTTACCATCGCACCGTACGGGGTGAAAGCATCTTCGGGAAAGAAGAAAATGCCTCTTAAATGCGCACATCCGTACAACCAGTCACGTACAAATGATCCGCTTTTCCCTTTCGTAAGGTGTTCAGGTAGAACGATGGCAAGCCTACCACCCGGCTTTAAGAACTGGATACTGCGCTCCAAGCCAAGAACTTCTAGCGGAAGAGACTTCTTCTTGTGCCCAAGGTCAAAGCGACCTAGCATGGCCAAAGTTTCTTGTTTCATAATGCTACCAAACGGCGGGTTTGTTAGTACTACGTCAAATACCGCCGGCTCGCCGTTACCCAACGCTGTTATATCGGGGTAGTTGTCGAAACTAAGTAGCGCATCTTGGTTGCGGATGTTTGTATGGCCGTCGTCGTTCAAAAGCATATCCGTCATGGCGATCCGTACCATCCGGTCGGATTTCTCAATGCCATGTAAATGAAAGAACTTGAATTCGTGAATCGCGTGAGCAGTGAGCGTTGCTCCCTGATTTGCCATCACGTATTGCAAGGCCTTAGTAAGAAAATGGCCCGATCCACAAAACGGATCAAGAATCAATTCATCTGCGCGCGGTTTTATCGCATCGACAGCGAGCATAACAATTGGATCAGGCGTAAAGTATTGGCCCATACCAGCCCGGATGGCAGGGCCTAGAACGCGCTGAAATGCACGGCCTTTGATATCTGCCGCACTATCAATTAGCGAAAACTCCTGAAGCCGATCGACAATATTGTACAACGCCGTATCGCTCAGCCTAATCTGAGTCTTGAAGACGCCACGCGACCGCTCATATCCCGGAATTCTTTGTGAATATACCTCAAGATCGGTATTCCGAGCTTCCTCGTAGAGGATGCGGATATTAGAGGCAACCTCCGACGCGTTACTTGCGCCGTACGTTTGAAAGCAAAATGGCGTTCCTACGGCTTGCTTTGTCGTATGCCGCTCATCGTAAATCTTAGTGTAGAGAACCTTGCATATCTCATCTAACGCCTCATCTGCGTGTAGCCCATCAATGTCTCGTGCTGTGCTGTGACATTCGAACAGCTTTCTCTCATACTCAGCCGAGATAGGTCGAAGTCCGGTGGTCCGGCCGGACCCGACCTCCGGCAACTCGCGAATGAATTGCACACGAACGGCAGCCTCAAGGCCGTAGGTGGGTAAGTCTGCGATGTATTCGAAGTCGTTTGGATCGATCTTTTTCCGAAGCGTGCGCACGCGGTCGCCGTCGGTAACGAGCCCGATCGTAGCTGTGTGTGTCGAGGCAAGGTACGTCTCTAGCTGCCGTTCTGCCTCTATGAACTCGTCGTCAGTGGCCCCCCGCTTCTTCACCTCGACGTATAGAAACGTTCGACGAGTCGCATTCCGAATTGAGATATCAGCCTGTTTTTCCGTAGAGCCCATTTTGACGGGCTCCTCGATGATAAGCCTCTCGCCAAGCCAATCGCGAGGGTAGCCGTACTTGGAGATGAGGCTTTCAAGCGCCCATTGACGAATGAACTCCTCAATGACTCTCTCGGCACCGTCATAGGTGTTGTGTTGATGAAACCATAGGTCCGCGCGCCGGCGAGCGTCCGCAACATCGCCATGATTTGGGAAGAGCCAATCTGCGGGGGGAATGAGCCTAAAATTACCAATCAGTGCCATCGAACGTCCCAAATTCTTAAACCGCGTCGCGGTGATCGGGTCCCTGATATGACATGAGAGGCGACGGGTATAGGGTTTGTGCGGTCGCTACGTGCTACGCTGGTGCTACTTTTACCAGCTTCAAGGCCCAGCCGGCACGCCCCCCCCAACCGAAACGCTGCTGGGCGGAATGGACGGTCGGCTCGGGGGATGATAGCAGCGGTCGATGAGCGAAACGACCGGCAAGCCGTTTTCCCTGCGCGCCGCTCGGCAGGATGACGCCGCCGGGCTGTGCGCGATCCGCAACCTGCCCGGCGTGCGCTGGGGCACGCTGGCGCTGCCGTTCGGCCGCGTCGAAGCGAGCGAGGCCTATCTCGCCAAACTCGGCCCGAACAATCATTTTATCGTCGCCGAGGCCGAGGGCGCGCCGATCGGCTCGGCCAGCCTCGATCGCTACGCCGAGCGCCGCGCCCACGCGGCAGGACTCGGCATGATGGTCGCCGATCCCTGGCAGGGCAGAGGCGTCGGCGCCGCGCTGCTCGGCGCGCTGACCGACCTCGCCGATAACTGGCTCGGCCTCAAGCGGATCGAACTCTGCGTGTTCGCCGATAACGGCCGCGCGATCGCGCTTTACGAAAAATTCGGCTTCGTCGAGGAAGGCCGGCAGCGCGCCTATGCATTGCGCGGGGGCCTGTTGGTCGATTCCCTGCTGATGGCCCGGCTGCGCGATTAGATGGTCGCCGCCCTGCGCCGCCACTTCTGGCCGCTGCTCGGCTTCGCGGCGCTGCCGTGCCTTGCCAATCTCCTGCTGATCGCCGGCGTGATGCACGCCGACCCGGCGCTGTTCTTCTCCTCGCTGGCCACTCATCTGCGGCTCGGCCCCTGGCCCGGCTCGCCGACCTGGTTCGACCCGACGATCGGCCTGATCACCGAGGCGCAGGGCATGCTGTCCGCCAAGGACTGGCTCGCCGGCATCATCCCCTGGTGGAACCCCTATACCGGCATCGGCATGCCTCTGGCCGCCGAAATGCAGACTCTCTCGTTCTTTCTGCCCTTCGTTCTGCTGCTGCGCCTCGCCCATGGCTGGCTGATCCTGCGGCTGGTGCTGCAGGGCCTGAGCGGTGTGGCGCTCTACGCCCTGCTGCTCGAACTCGGCGCGACCCGCTTCGCCGCCTTCGCGGCGGGGGCGCTCTATGCGCTGAGCGGCACGTTTTTCATGGTCCCGCACGCCGCCGGGCCGCTGCCGTTCATGCCGCTTCTGCTGCTCGGGATCGAGCGTGCCGCGCGCGCGGCCGAGGCCCGAACCCCGCTCGGCTGGGGCGGGATCGCCGCTTCGCTCGCGGCCATGCTCTATGCCGGCTATCCCGAGATCGCCTATTTCGGCGGGCTGCTCGCCGCGGTCTGGACGCTGCGCCATGCCGTTCTGCTCGGCGCCGATCGCTGGCGGTTCGCCGGAAAGATCGCCCTCGGCGCCGGGCTCGGACTGGCTTTCGCGGCGCCGCTGCTGATTCCGTTCCTGCATTATGTCGCGGTGTCCTTTCTCGGGCCGCATGGCGGATTCTTCGCACGGATCGCGGTTCCGTATTCCGGCCTGCCCTTGCCAGTCCTGCCGTTCATTTACGGACCGATCGCGGCCCCCGCGCCGGCGTCGCTGGTGCCACCCTACGGCGAAACCCTCGGCATCGCCTGGTCCCAGCTCGGCACCTGGTTCGGCGTGGTCGCGCTCGGCCTCGCCAGCGCCGCGCTGACGTGCCGCACCCGGCATCGCGGCCTCGTCCTGGTTCTGGCCGGATACGTGCTGGTCTGGGCGCTGCGGCTGCGCGGCGTCGCGCCGGTGCGGTTCCTGGTGAACCTGATCCCCTTCGTCGGCGCGAGCGACGCGATCCGCTTCGCAAGCCCGGCGATGGATCTCGCGCTCCTGGTCATGGCCGGACTCGCGCTGGATCGCTGGCAACGGGACGGCGCGCTGCCAAGGCGGGCGGTGCTTGGCGCCGGAGCACTGCTCGGCCTGATCGTCGCGGTGTCGGTGTGGCCCGCTTTGCCGGCACTGCGCGCCTGGTACCGTGCCAGCCCAGACCTGTTGAATTTCGGCATGATCGCCTGCTTTGCCGAACTCGCCTGCGCCGCTTCGGTTCTCCTCCTGCTCGCCGCGCGGCCGGCGCGGGCGGCGCGGCTGATCCTCGCGGTTCTGGCCCTGGGCGACGCGACGGCGGCGTTGGCCTCCGGCCAGTTCTCCGCCGCGTGGTCGGGCCGGCTGGAGCGCGGCGGCGTTACGTTCCTGGCGCAACACCAGGGGCTGGCGCGGTTTTTCACCCTGCTGCCGTTTGGCCCGAACTATCCGGCTTCATCCCGAATCGCCTCGATCAACAGCAATCAATTGCCGGTCGCGGCGAACTGGATCGCCTACGGCCAGAGTCATCTCGGCTGGAAATTGTTTTCCACCATCGCCGATCAGACGGCGGCGCTGCGCCGCCATATCCCGGCCTATCAGGCGCTCGGCGTAAAATACGTGCTCGCCCCGCCGGGCGACAACCCGTTCCGCGATACCGAGCATCTGCGCCTCGATCCGGCCACGATTCGCGCGATCAACGTGCAGGGCGCCACCGAGATTCACGGCGGATTGCCGGCCGGCCTGGTGCGGCTGCGCCGGATCGCGGTCGTTTCGGTCCTGATCGGCACCTATGACGGTGCCGCGCGCGGCCCCTTGCTCGCGACACTTTGCGCCGGGACCGATTGCGCGCACGGCGCGGCATCGCTGGATCGCGCGTCGGACGATGCGTATCTGCCGATCCATCTCGATCACGTGCTGGATATCCCGCCGGGAACAGCATTGCGCTACCGGTTTCGCCATCCTTCCGGCAGCGGCGTGGCGTTCTGGACCGGGCGAATCGCTGCGGACGGCAAATCGCCGCCGATCACCGCGCCGCGCCTCGGCTTTTCGACACCACTGCCCCAACCGGCGCCGCGCCTCGTCTATCGCGACCAGGTGATGCGGATCTATAGCCTCGCCGGGGTCAGCCCGTTTTATACAGCACAAGGCTGCACCCTGGCCGGCGCGGGCTGGAACCGCGTCACCGCCGATTGCCCGGCACCAACCCGACTGATTCGGCGCGAGGCGTGGTTCGGCGGCTGGCACGCGCGCATCGGCGGCAAACCCGTGCCGATCGCCCATGCCGGCCCCTTGTTCCAGTCGGTGATGCTGCCGGCCGGGCGCAGCCGCGTGGTGTTCTTCTATCGTCCGCGCCTCACCCGGCTCGCCTGCGCCCTGGCGCTCGCCGCCCTCGTCCTCGCCGCCGGATTGATGATCCGGGACCGCCGGATGCTTGGCGGAATGCCTGTGCCACGCCTATAAACCGGCATGTCGCATAACAGTTTCGGCCATTTGTTCCGCGTGACCACCTGGGGCGAGAGCCATGGGCCGGCGATCGGCTGCGTGGTCGACGGCGTGCCGCCGCGGATTGCGCTGTCCGAGGCGGATATCCAGCCGTTTCTCGACCGCCGCCGGCCCGGCCAGTCGCGCTTCACCACCCAGAGGCGCGAACCCGATACGATAAAAATCCTGTCCGGCGTGTTCGAGGGGATGACCACCGGCACGCCGATCGCGCTGACGATCGAGAATGTCGATCAGCGCTCGAAGGACTATGCCAATATCGCCGACCAGTTCCGCCCCGGCCACGCCGACATCGCCTATCTCTGGAAATACGGCATTCGCGATCCGCGCGGCGGCGGCCGCTCCTCGGCGCGGGAAACCGCGATGCGCGTCGCCGCCGGGGCGATCGCGCGGAAAATCCTCGGCGATGGCGTGACGATTCGCGGCGCCCTGGTGCAAATGGGGCCGCACCCGATCGATCGCGCCCGGTTCGACTGGGCCGAGGTCGAACGCAACGATTTCTTCTGCCCCGACCCGGTCGCGGCGGCGCATTGGGCCGATGAACTCGACAAGGTCAGGCGCGACGGATCGTCGCTCGGCGCGGTGGTGGAAATCGAAGCCGTTGGCGCGCCGCCGGGCCTCGGCGCGCCGGTCTATGCCAAGCTCGACGCCGATCTCGCCGGCGCAATGATGGGCATCAACGCGGTCAAGGGCGTCGAAATCGGCGACGGATTTGCCGCCGCCAGCCTGCGCGGCGAGCAGAACGCCGATGAAATGCGGATGAACCAGGACGGCACGGTGCGCTTCCTCGCCAATCACGCCGGCGGCGTTCTCGGCGGGATTTCGACCGGCCAGCCGATCGTCGTGCGCTTCGCGGTCAAGCCGACCAGTTCGATCCTCACCGAAGTCGCGAGCGTCGATGCGGTCGGCGCCGAGATCATGGTGCAGACCAAGGGGCGGCACGACCCCTGCGTCGGCATCCGCGCGGTGCCGGTCGGCGAGGCGATGATGGCCTGCGTGCTGGCCGATCATCTGCTTCGTCATCGCGCCCAATGCGGCGACCCCGCGCCGTCCGGGCGGCTGCCCGTCACGCCGAATTGCTCGCCGGAGCGCCCCGCGCCGTAGTATATACGGATCATGAATATGTCGGTGCCACAAGGCCCGGACGCCAGGACGATCCCGGCCTTTCTCTCCCTCGCGGGGGAGAAATGCTGGGCCGGGCGGATCGCGCTTCTGCACGCCAGGGTCGCCGGCAGCCCGCGCTACGGCAGGCTGCTCGCCCAGCGCCACGCCGCCGAGTTCGCACTGGAAAAAGCCCGGCGTGGCCTCGGTCTCTCCGCCGACGAGGCGCTGCTCGCCACCCGTGTCGCCAACCTCGCCGCGCTCGATGCCGGCCTCGTCGCTTCGGGCAAGGTGCGCTTTCGCGCCGCTTTGGCCACAGCGCTCGACGGCGATGCGACGATCATTCCGCTGCTGCATCTGCACCGTACCGCCATGCTGCACGAAGCGGCGGGATTTTCGGTGCGCTACGCCGGGTTCGAGGACGGCGCCCCGTTCGACCTGCTGATCGCCCGCGAGGGGGCGAGCGCGGAAATCGCCTGCGACACGTTCTCCGCCGAGGCGGGACGCTTCGTGCGCCGCGCCGCCTGGATGCGCCTGATCGACCGGATCGACCCCGATCTGCAGACCTGGCTCGCGGCGCATCCGGGCCGCTATCTGCTGAAAATGACCCTGCCCAACGGGTTGCGCGATAGCGGCGAGGATGGCGGCGCGGCCGCGCTCGCCGAGTTGCACCAGCGGATCAATGCGATGCTGTCGGCCTCGCGCCGCGCCGATTACGACGAGGCCGCGGTGCTGCGGCTCGACCCGTTGATGCTCACCGCCGCCCAGGCGGACGAGAACGGGCTGATGAGCGGCTTGCGCCAGGAATTCGGGCCGGAAGCGCAATTGGCGGTCACCGGCGGCGGCCGGGGCGTTCTCGTCCTCGCGGCACGCGCGGGCAGCGAGAACGAGGTCGCGACCGCGATGCGACGACGCCTCGCCGCCATCGCCCCGGCAAGGCTCACCGGAACCCGTCCCGGCATTCTCGCCATGTTCATCGAGGATACCGACCGGCTCGAATGGCGGCTGTTGCGCGAACACCTCACGCTCGAAGGCGAGGCGCGGCAGTTCCTGACCGACCCCGCGGCCCGTTCGGTCGTTGCGATCACCTGCGCGTCGCGGTTCGAGCTGTGCCGGGAAGCCGGCGCCGAAAGCGCTATGCGGTTCCGCAACCCCGCGCACCCCGCCGCCCGATCGGCCGCCTTGGCCCCTGCGGTGCTATCGACCGTCTGACCGCCAGCTACGTGCCCTGCCACACCACGATCGCGCCGTGGCGGGTTTCCGCCGGCAGACAGAGTGCCGTGATGGCGGGCGCAATATCGGCGGGTTGCGGCAGGCTTGTGGGGTCTTCGCCGGGATAGGCCGCGGCGCGCAGGGCGGTCGCCGCGCGCACCGGATCGAACAGATTGACCCGCAGCGCGGTTTTCTTCAGCTCGGCGGCCCAGGACAGCACGAGATTCTGCCGCGCCGCCATGCTTGCGCCGAAACTGCCCCAATAGGCGCGCGGCGATGCCGCGACCGCATGGGTCAGAACCACCGCCCGCCCGTTCGGTGCCGCGCGCAGCATCGGCTCGGTGGTGCGGATCAGCCGCCAGGTCGCGGTCGCGTTGATGCCGAAGGCCGGCTCCCACTGATCCTCCATGATGTGGCTCGCCGGGGTCAGCGCGCCCAGCGCGGAGGCCGCGTGAACCAGGATATCCAGCCGGCCGAACCGCTCGTACAGGCTGGGGCCGATCGCGTCGGTCACGTCCCCCTTGGTGAGGTCGGCGGGCAGCAGCGTGGCATCGCCACCCGCCGCGCGGATGATGTCGTCGGTCGCGGCGAGGCCGGCATCGTCGCGCGCCGCGATCACCACATGCGCGCCCAGCCGCGCGAGTTCGATCGCGGTCGCCGCCCCGAGACCGCGGCTCGCCCCGGTCACCAGGGCCACGCTGTCCTTCAGCGGCAGATCGGTCATCGGGGTTTGTTCCGGCCGATGAAGGCGCCGATGCCCTGCCGCGCCGAGGGTTCGGCCAGGTTGCACGCCATCGCCTCGCTCGCCGTCGCGTAAGCCGCTTCCACGCCCTGCTCGGTCTGGCGGTAGAACTGCGCCTTGCCGATCGCCAGCGCCGCGCGCGGCTTGGCGAGAATATTCGTCACGAGATGCTCGACCGCATCGTCAAGTTCGCCGTCCGGCACCGCGCGGTTGATCAGGAACCGCCGCTCCGCCTCGCGCGCGCCGATCATCCCGCCGGTGAACAGCATCTCGAGCACCGCCTTGCGTGGCACGTTGCGCGCGAGTGCGACACTCGGCGTCGCGCAGAACAGGCCGAGATTGACGCCGGAGACCGCGAAGCGCGCGCTTTCCGCCGCGATCGCGAGGTCGCAGGTCGCGACCAGTTGGCAGCCGGCCGCCGTCGCGATGCCGTGGACCCGCGCGATCACCGGCACCGGCAGGTGCTGCAGCGACAGCATGACCCGGCTGCATTTGGCGAACAGCGCGCGCTGTGCCGCCGGATCGGGCAGCGCCATCATCTCGCGCAGGTCGTGCCCGGCGCAGAAGGCCCGCCCGGCGCCCTCGATAATCACCAGCCGCGCCGCTTCGTCCGCGCCGATCGCGCCGATCGTATCCTGCAGCGCATCGAGCAGCGCCTCCGACAGGGCGTTGAGCGCATCCGGCCGGTTGAGCGTGAGCCGCACCGCGCCGCGCGCATCGCGCGTAAGGAGCAGCGGCGGCGTTTCGGTCATCGCATCCATGGAGGGGATTATGCCGGATGACGCGCTGTAGCGCCATCCTCTCCTTCCGGTGCGATATGCAGTTCGACGCCGAGGCTCGCGATCAGGGCCGCGATCGGCGCCGGCGGCGGCAGATCGGTATAGAGTGCCGCGATCTGCGCGAGATTGCCCACCCGCATCAGCGCGGGCCGGCCAAATTTCGAATGGTCGGTGACCAGAAGCACCCGCCGCGCGTTGCGGATGATCGCTTGCGAACAGATCACCTCGTCCATGTCGTAATCGTACAGCCCGCCATCGGCGTCGATCCCGGAGATGCCGATAATGCCGAGATCGGCGCGGAACTGGTCAAGCATGTCGCGCGTCGCCTGTCCGGTGATGCCGCCGTCGCGGTTGCGCACCGTCCCGCCGGTCACCACGATGCGGAAATCGGGATTCTCGCTCATGATCCGCGCGACGTTCAAATTATTGGTGATGATCCTCAGATGCGTGTGATCGAGCAGGGCGCGCGCGACCTGCTCGGTAGTCGAGCCGATATTGATGAACAGCGAGGCGTGGTCCGGCACGTCGCACGCCGCCATGGCGGCGATCCGCTGCTTGGCGGCGAGATGCACCACCTTGCGGCGCTCGTACTCCATGTTCTCGATGCTGGACGGCAGGCCGGCGCCGCCGCGATACCGGCTGATCTTGCCTTCGGCGGCGAGCGCGTTGAGGTCGCGCCGGATGGTCTGCACCGTCACGTCGAAATGCTGCGCGAGCGAATCGATGGTCTGAAACCCGCGCGAGCCGACCAGGGCGACGATCTCGGTGAGTCTTGTGGCATTGGCGGAACGATCGGACAGATGACTTCTCCCTTGCACGGCACGCGGCGGTGACTCCGCCGCGAAATTTGCATGACAATGGCGCGCGTCCGACGCGGATGCAAACCCAAACCGGCACGAATTCGCTGAATTCCTCATGCTGCATGTGCGAAATAGAGCTTTTTCTGGTGATTTAATTTTCGCTTGCGAACATCACGGCTCCGTGTTAGATTGCCAGCAACGATAATCGGGGGAAATCGCCATGCGGCATTCTTATCATATTGCAAAATTTGAATATCTTTACGCGGCTTCGGGCAAACGATGCGGCGCGAGATTTTCCGAACCCGGCTTTATTCGCATTCGAACGAAACGCCGCGCACGAGTGCGCCGATCGATCTCCTGATCGTCGACGGTGCTGGGGGCGCCGGACTGAGATGCTTGGCGCAGCGTTATGGCAAAGGAAGGGGATGTTGCATGGCTTTCGATATCCTTGAGTCCGCGGAACTCCGGTCGTTTCATCGCAGGATCACGATTCTCTCGGCAGCCGGGGTATTCCTGGATGGCTTTGATCTCACCGTTATCGCGGTCGCGCTTCCATTTCTCATCAGACAATGGTCGATACCGCCAGATTTAATTGGCGTGGTCGCCGCCTCCGCGATCTTCGGGATGCTTGTTGGCTCGCTCATCTTCGGCCATCTGACCGACCGGCTCGGCCGCAAGGCCATGTATATGTTCGATCTGGTTTTCTTTGTCGTATTTGCCGCTTTGACGGCTCTATCGCAGAACATTTGGGAATTGCTGATCTTCCGCTTTCTGCTTGGCATCGGCATCGGGGCGGATTACCCGATCTCCACGACCCTCCTGGCCGAGTTCGTGCCGGCGAAAACCCGCGGCATGTTCGTGGCATTGCTGGGAGCGACATGGTTTTTCGGCGCGATGTGCGCCTATATCGCAGGCTACCTGCTGCTGCCATTAGGCCCAGATGCCTGGCGCTGGATGTTGGGCATTGGCGCGATCATTGCTCTCATTGTGATCTTTTTCCGCGCGACAATCCCAGAATCGCCGCGCTGGTTCGCGTCCCGTGGGCGCATTGACGAGGCGAACGCGGTTCTGCGCCATCTGGGTGCCGCCCAGGTTTCCGTGCCGAATATCTCGAGTCACGGCTGGATCGAGATGTTTTACAAGCCTGTGCTCCGCATGACGGTTTTCGTCTCGGGGTTCTGGTTCTGTTATGATGTGGCTTTTTATGGGATCGCCATTTATACGCCCACAATTCTAAAGGCGTTCAGCCTTGGATCGAGCGGTGCGGCCTATCTAGGTTCAGCCATCGTTTCACTGCTGGGTCTCGTTGGTGCAATGATCGGCGTTGCATTGGTCGATCGCTGGGGGCGCCGGCCGCTGATCATTTTCGCTTTTGCCGGCCTGACGCTCCTGGTCGTCGTGCTGGCCTTGGTACCTAAGCCGGTACTGGCAGTTTTAGTCGTGCTGTTCGGTTTGGCAACCCTGTTCGCTAATATGGGACCAGGCGTGTTGGATTTCGTCTATGCAACGGAAGTCTTCCCAACCGGGTTGCGCGCAAGCGCTGCGGGATTTGCCACTTCCGTCAGCCGGGTCGGGGCGATTCTCTCCATTCTGGTATTTCCAGGTCTGGTGCACTCCTGGGGACTGCAGAAAGCGCTGTGGCTGTTCGTTGCCGCGTCATTCGCGGGGCTCGTGATATGCCTGTTGTTAGCGCCGGAAACCAAGAGGCAAAATCTGGACGACCTTAGCGAAATCCAACAACCAGCTCGAGAATCTCTGATAAATCCTCATGCCTGAATCGATGTTGCCGCAGATTTTTCCGCAGATTCGTCTTTTTGGATGAGATAATGCTCATTGCTCAGTTGACCGACCTTCATGTCTGTTCCGCCGGACGCCCAGCCGCCAGGGTCGTGGAAACCAACATGCTGACCGAACGCGCATTGCGCGCGGTGGCGGGACTGCGCCCGGCACCCGATTTTGTAGTGATATCCGGGGATCTTACGGAGAACGGGTTGATTGATGAATACAAAAACCTCGCCGCATTGCTGGAACGCTATCTGACCATGCCGATATTCGTCGTGCCCGGCAATCACGACCGTCGTTCCAATTTACGCCAGATCCTGCCACATCTTCCCGGCGTAAGCAGCGATTCTCGATTCATCCAGTATGTCGTGGAAGAGTTTCCCGTTCGGCTGATCATGCTTGATACCGTTGTTCCAGGGCACGCCCATGGCGAACTGGGCCCGGAGCGTCTTGATTTTCTTGATCGATCTCTCACGGCCGCACCGCATCGCCCCAGCCTGGTCGTGATGCATCATCCGCCATTTCGCTGCGGAGTTGCCAGCATGGATTCGATCCATCTTCGTGACAGCGCCGCCTTTACCTCGGTCATCGCGCGTCATCAGCAGGTGGACCGGATTCTGTCCGGCCATCATCATCGCATGATCATCGGCAGGGTCGCACAGGCGATCGCCATGGTCGCACCCTCCATCGCCCATCAATGGATACTTGATTTCGATGCCGCAGCACCCGCGGCGCTGGTCATGGAGCCTCCCGCCTTCATGCTGCACCACTGGGCGCGCGAAGAAGGCATGTCTTCGCATGCCGTCTATGTCGAATCCTATCCCGGCCCATTTCCTGGACTTACCGACCCTGAATATCCGGGACATGGAGGAGCAGTCTCATGAGCGCCGATCTCCTGATTGTCGGCGGCGGCATCAACGGCACCGGTATTGCGCGTGATGCCGCGGGGCGGGGCCTGTCCGTCCTTCTCGTTGAACAGGACGATCTCGCTTCACATACTTCCTCGGCAAGTACCAAGCTTATTCACGGCGGGCTGCGCTATCTCGAATATTACGAATTCCGCCTGGTGCGCGAGGCGCTGATGGAGCGCGAGCGGCTGCTCGGCATCGCGCCGCACATCATCTGGCCGCTCGAATTCGTGCTGCCCCATTCGGCGGATCAGCGCCCGGCCTGGATGATTCGCATCGGCCTGTTTCTCTACGATCATCTCGCGAAGCGCGAGCGCCTGGCCGCGTCGCGCGCCGTGGGCTTTCCGCCGCATCCGGCCGCCACAATCCTGCAACCCGCCTATCGGCGCGGCTTCACTTATTCCGATTGCTGGGTCGAGGACAGCCGGCTCGTCGTGCTGAACGCGATGGATGCCGCCGAACGCGGTGCGGATATCCGCACCCGGACGCAACTGGTCTCGGCCCGCCCCGAAGGGACGTTCTGGCGCGCCGAGATCGAGGATCGCGCCACCTTCGCACGCGAAACCGTCATGGCGCGCGCGCTGGTCAACGCCGCCGGCCCCTGGGTGGGCGAGGTGCTGAGCGAAAAACTCGGCCGCAACACCCACAAGACCGTACGGATGGTCAAAGGCAGCCACATCATCGTCCGCAAGCGCTACGAGGGCGATTTCGCATTCATCCTGCAGAACCCAGACAAACGCATCGTTTTCGCGGTGCCCTACGAGCACGATTTTACTCTCATCGGCACCACCGACATCCCCTATGAGGACGATCCGTCTCAGGTCGTTATTTCCGCTGACGAGACGCGCTATCTGTGCGACAGCGTGTCGCGTTATTTTCGCGCGCCAGTCACCCCGGCGGATGTCGTGCGCAGCTATTCCGGCGTTCGCCCGCTCTATGACGATCACGCCAAGAACGCCTCGGCGGTGACGCGCGACTACGTGCTCGATGTCGAGGGCGGCGACGACAAACCCGCCCTCCTCTCGGTGTTCGGCGGCAAGATCACCACCTATCGCCGGCTGTCCGAGCACGCCTTGGAAAAACTGCTGCCGGCCATGGGGCGTGCGATCGGCACACCCTGGACGGCGGGATCGCCCTTGCCCGGCGGCGACATGGAGAATGCGGATTTCAGCACCTATCTGCATCAACTGACTTCGCGTTATTCTTTCCTGCCACCTCGCCTCGCCCATCGCCTCGCCCGCGCCTACGGCACCCGCGCCGAACGAATCCTTGGTGATGCAGCCAGCCTCGCCGATCTCGGCACCGATCTCGGCGGCGGACTGACCGAGGCGGAGGTGAATTATCTCGTGGCCCACGAATGGGCGCGCGAAACCGACGATATTCTATGGCGGCGCTCGAAACTCGTGCTGCACGTGCCAGACGGCACCCAAGCGAGGCTCGCCGCCTATCTCGCGTCTCTGCGAACGGCCGGGCCGGTTGAAGGAGGTGGCCGCACGCATTGCTGACCAGTCATCGGTTTTCAAATCAATATCGAGGGAGCACAAAATGTCACGTTATGTCGGTGCCATCGACCAAGGCACCACGAGTTCGCGCTTTATCGTGTTCGACAAACACGGCAACATCGTGTCGGTCGCGCAGAAGGAACACAAGCAAATCTATCCAAAGCCCGGCTGGGTCGAACACGATCCGCTGGAAATTCTCGCCAATACCAGCGAGGTGATCGGTGCCGCCCTCGCCCGCGCCAATCTGACCGCGAGCGATCTCGCCGCCGTCGGCATCACCAACCAGCGTGAAACCACCGTGCTGTGGGACAAAGCGACCGGCAAGCCGCTCTGCAACGCTTTGGTCTGGATGGATACCCGCACCGATCAGCTCGTGCAGCGGTTTACCAAGGATGGCGGGCAGGACAGGTTCCGCGCCAAGACCGGCCTGCCGCTGGCGACCTATTTCTCCGGGCTGAAGCTGCTGTGGATTCTGGAAAACGTCGAGGGGGCACGCAAGAAAGCCGAAGCGGGCGAGGCACTGTTCGGCACGATCGATGCGTGGCTCACCTGGAATCTTACCGGCGGCGCTAACGGTGGCAAGCACGTCACCGATGTCACCAACGCCAGCCGCACCATGCTGATCGACCTCGCCACCTGCGACTGGGACGACGGAATGCTGAAACATTTCAATATCCCACGCGCCTGTCTGCCGAAAATCGTCGCGTCCTCGGCGGTATATGGCGAAATGGAAACCGCACCACTGCGCGGCACCAAGCTCGCCGGCATGTTGGGCGACCAGCAGGCGGCGTTAGTGGGCCAGACCTGTTTTGCTCCGGGCGAGGCTAAAAATACCTATGGCACAGGGTCTTTTCTCCTGATGAACACCGGCACCGATCCGGTGCAGTCGAAAGCCGGGCTGCTCACCACCCTCGCCTATCAATTCGGCGACGAGAAACCGCGCTACGCGCTGGAAGGCGCGATCGCGATCACCGGCGCGCTGGTGCAGTGGCTGCGCGACAACCTGAAACTCTTCGATGTCGCGCCGCAGATCGAGCCGCTGGCGCGCAGCGTCGAGGATAATGGCGATGTCTATATCGTGCCCGCCTTCTCCGGCCTTTATGCGCCGTATTGGAAGGACGATGCGCGCGGCGTGATCGCCGGGCTGACGCGCTATGCCACCCGCGCCCATCTCGCCCGCGCCGCGCTCGAATCCACCGCCTATCAGGTACGCGACGTGGTCGAGGCGATGGAGGCCGACAGCGGCATCAAGCTTGCCGCGCTGAAAACCGATGGCGGCATGGTCGCCAACGAACTGCTCATGCAGTTCCAGGCGGATATTCTGGCAGCACCCGTGGTACGACCGAAAATGACCGAAACCACCGCGCTCGGGGCGGCCTACGCGGCGGGTCTCGCGGTCGGCTACTGGCAAAATGTCGAGGACCTGCGCGCGAACTGGGGCGTCGACAAGACCTGGGAGCCGAAAATGGCCGAGGATGTCCGCGCCCGTCACTACAAATCCTGGAAGAAGGCCGTGCAGCGGTCCTTCGCCTGGGTCGAATGAACCACTAACGTTAGGGAGCAAACCAATGAACCGACAATTGAGAGGCGAGCTGATCTCCGAAGCCGTCGCCGTCTTCATCATCATCGCGTTCGGCGATTCGGTTGCCGCGATGTATTTCCTGTATGACCCAAGCCCCTATCAGAACGCCTACTGGGGGGTGTGCATGAGCTGGGGTATGGCGGTCACGCTCGCAATCTATGTAACCGGATCGATCTCGGGTACCCACGCCAATCCGGCAGTGACTCTGGCACTCGCAATGTTCCGAGGATTTTCCTGGAAAAAGGTGATTCCCTATGTTGTGGCGCAGATCGTCGGCGCGTTTGTCGGCGCGATCGTGGTGTATGCCTTGTTCGTGCCTGTGATCAACCACTTCAACGACCTTCACCATTTCACCCGGCCGGAGAGCATCCAGACGGCAGGCGTGTTTTTCACCCATCCTGGTCTCGCAATCACGCCGCTGCACGCTCTATCCGACCAGATCATCCTGACCGCCTTCCTGATATTCGGCATTTTCGCGATCACCGAGCAATATAACGAGATGGCTCCGGGAGCGAATTTCGGCGCGGTGATGATCGGCCTTCTGGTCGCGATCATTGGTTCGAGCATGGGCTATCTGGAGGCATGGGCGATCAACCCGGCACGTGACTTCGGCCCACGTGTTTTCGCCTATCTGGCCGGCTGGGGCTCGGGCGCGTTTCCCGGACCCGGTGACTACTGGTGGGTGCCGATCGTCGGCCCGCTAATCGGCGGGGTTATCGGCGGTGCCGCGTATCAGTGGCTGATCCACCCCTATCTGCCGGCGCGGGTGCGCGCGATGGAAGAAGAACGTCGCCGGATGGGCTTGAATGAAAATCCGGCCGAATGATCTGACATGAACGGGCCGGTCCTTCAGGATCGGCTCGCACGCGGGAGGGACTCATGAAAAAACTCATCAACGCGCCCGAACACGTCGTCGCCGAGGCGCTGGAGGGCATGGCGTTTGCCCATGCCGATCTGATCCGGGTGAATCGCGACCCGGATTTCATCGCCCGCGCCGATGCACCGGTGCGCGGCAAAGTGGCACTCGTCTCCGGCGGTGGCTCCGGCCATGAACCGATGCATGGCGGTTTCGTCGGGCGCGGCATGCTCGACGCCGCCTGTCCGGGTGCGGTGTTCACCAGCCCGACGCCCGACCAGATGCTGGAAGCCACCAAGGCGGTCGATGGCGGTGTCGGGGTTCTGCACATCGTCAAGAACTACACCGGCGACGTGCTGAATTTCGAAATGGCCGCCGATCTCGCCAGGGAGGAGGGCATCGACGTGCATGCCGTCGTCATCGACGACGATGTCGCGGTCAAGGATTCACTCTACACCGCCGGTCGGCGCGGCGTCGGCGCGACCGTACTCGCGGAAAAAATCTGCGGCGGGATGGCCGAAGCGGGCGCGCCAGTCGATCATGTCGTCGATCTCTGCCGCGCGGTGAATGGTGCGGCGCGCTCCATGGGTCTGGCACTGACGCCCTGCACCGTGCCCCATGCCGGCAAGCCGAGCTTCGATCTCGCCGAAGACGAAATGGAATTCGGCATCGGCATCCATGGCGAGCCGGGACGCAGGCGGATGAAGCTCGAGCCCGCCGACCGCATCGCGGAGATGCTGATGGAACCGATCCTGGAGGATCTGCCGTTCAGGCGCGGCGATGACATACTGTTATTCGTCAACGGCATGGGCGGAACCCCGCTGATCGAACTCTATGTCGTCTATCGCGCCGCCGAGGCGATCGCAGCGAAGCACGGGCTCGCCGTCTCGTGCCGCCTGGTCGGCTCCTACATGACCAGCCTCGACATGGCGGGGGTTTCGATCACCGCGCTCCGGCTCGACGACACCATGCGCAAGGGGTGGGATGCGCCGGTCATCACCCCAGCTTTGCGTTGGGGCGGCTGATGGCGCGCGACGCAACCGCGCTCGCCCTCTGGCTGCGCCACGCGAACGCCATGTTCGCAAACGAACAGGCGGCGCTGAACGCGCTCGATGCGGCGATCGGCGATGGCGATCACGGCGCCAATCTCGCGCGCGGTTTCGCCAAGGTGGTGACGAAGCTCGACGAAGCGACGCAAGCGACCCCCGCCGCGCTGTTCAAGCTCGCCGGCATGACGCTGATCGGCACGGTGGGCGGCGCCTCCGGCCCGCTCTACGGGACGTTCTTCCTGGAAGCGGCGAAGGCGGCGGGCGATGCCGCGACCCTCGACGATGCCGCCCTCGCCGCCTGCCTGCGCGCCGGCCTCGCCGGGGTGCGGGCGCGCGGCAAGGCCGAGCCGGGCGACAAGACCATGGTGGATGCGCTGATCCCCGCCATCGCCGTGCTGGACGGCGGTGGATCGCTCGCCAAGGCCGCCGAGGCCGCGCGCGACGGCGCCGAAGCGACCAAGCCGATCGTCGCGCGCAAGGGACGGGCGAGCTATCTTGGCGAGCGCGCCATCGGCCATGTCGATCCGGGGGCGACCTCGTCGGCCATGCTGCTCGCCTGCCTAGCCGAGGCGTCTTGAACCCCGATGTCAGCTAAAGTCGCGCTGGTTCTCGTTTCGCATAGCCGGGTGCTGGCCGAAGCGGTCGCGACACTGATCCGGCCGATGACCGGGCCTGACCTGAAGATCGCCTGCGCCGCCGGCGCGGGCGATGATGGTGCCGAACTCGGCACCGACGCCACCGCGATCCTGGCGGCGATCGAAGACCTGGACAGCCCGGCCGGCACGCTCGTGCTGATGGATATCGGCAGCGCGCTGCTGAGCGCCGAAACCGCGCTCGATCTGCTGGATGCGGTGATCCGTTCGCGGGTTTCGCTCTGCGCCGCACCATTCGTCGAAGGCGCGATCGCCGCCGGGGTTGCCGCTGCCGGCGGGGCGCAGCTCGATACCGTGCGGGCGGAAGCCGAAGCGGCACTAGAGTCGAAGCGCGCGCAACTCGGTCTCGATTCGGCGCAAACAACGCCGCAGCCCGCTAACAACGTCGATTCAGTGACGCGCGAGGTGCGCATCGCCGACCCCGCCGGGCTGCACCTGCGCCCCGCCGCCGCAATCGCGCGGCTCGCCCAGGCGCAGGCAGCAAATGTCACGCTCGCCCCGGCGGACGGATCGCGCGTCCCGGCGCCGGCGACCAGCCTGACGGCCCTGCTCGGTCTCGGCGCGCGGGGCAACGCAACGCTGCGCCTCTCCGCGAGCGGCGCGGGTGCCGAAGCGGCCCTCGATGTGATCGAAGCGGTGCTGACCGCGCCAACACAAGAGCCCGAACCGCCGGAGCCGGTTGCGGCAACCGGCCCGCGCCCGGCATCGCCCGGCATCGCGATCGGTCCGATGCGCACTCTACGCACCACCATGCCGCCTATCGCGCGCAGCCTCGCCAAGGATCGCGACGCGGCCAAACGCGCTCTCGATGCGGCGCTCGGCACGGCGAAGCGTCAGGGCGGCGCCGGCCATGCAATTCTGGACGCCCAACGCGCGCTGCTCGACGATCCAGCCCTCCGCGCCCATGCCATCGCCCTGACCGACCGGGACGGTCTCGACGCCGCACCCGCCTGGGCGGAGGCGATCGAGGCCGCAGCCTCAACAATCGCCGCGCTCGACAATCCCATCCTGCGCGCCCGCGCGGCCGATCTGCGCGATGCCGGCGCCCTGGTGCTGCGCGCGCTCGGCGTGACCCACGCCGCCGCGCTGCCTGACGGGCCGCCCGCGATCCTGATCGCCGACGATCTGCTCCCCTCCCTCGCCGTCACTCTCGATCGCGACCGCGTGCCCGGCGTGATCGACCGTGCCGGTGGAACTGCGTCGCACGCCGCCATTCTGCTCCGTGCCGCCGGAATTCCCTATCTGGTCGGCGCCGGGGCAACCGAGCTGAAGGAGAGCGCGATCGTGGCATTCGATGGCGCAACCGGTGAATTCTGGCTCGATCCTGACGCAGCGACGTTGGCGATGCTGCGCGCGCGGGAAGCGCAGGCGGCGCGGGATGAAGCCGCGTCGCGATCGAACCCGGTGCGCCTCGCCGACGGCAGCGACATCACCCTCTGGGCCAATGTCGCGAGCCGCGCCGAAGCCGAGGCGGCCGATCGGGCGAATGCCGCCGGCATCGGACTGCTGCGCACCGAATTCCTGTTCCTCGACCGGGTCTTGCCACCCTCGGAGGACGAACAATGCGCGATGCTGCGCGCGATCATGGCGCCGATGCGCGGCCGGCCGATCGTGCTGCGCACGCTCGATGCCGGGGCGGACAAACCTATGCCGTTCCTGCCACTCGCACCGGAGCAGAACCCCGCGCTCGGTGTGCGCGGTCTGCGCGCGCTGCTGGACAACGATGCGATTTTCGAAACCCAGCTCCGCGCCATGCTGCGGGCGGGTGTGGATCACGATGCGCGCATCATGCTGCCGATGGTCACCAATCCAAGCGAGGTGACCGCGGCGCGCGCCATCCTGAATCACGCCCACGAGGCGCTCGCCGGAGCGAAAACCGATCACGCCTGGCCGGTTCGCCTCGGCATCATGATCGAAGTGCCGGCGGCGGCGCTCGTCATCGCGGATTTCGCCGACATCATCGATTTCGTCTCGATCGGCACCAACGATCTCACCCAATACACGCTCGCCGCCGACCGCAACGTCCCGGCCCTCGCCGGGCTGGGCGGCACGGCGCATCCTTCGGTGCTCGCCTTGTGCCGCAAGGTCGCCGCCGAGGCGCGCGTGCCGGTATCGGTCTGCGGCGAGGCGGCGGGCGATCCCGAGATCGCACCGCTGCTCGCCTCCTGCGGTATCCGGAATCTGTCGACGGCGCCGCGATCCTTCGCCGCGATCCGAAAGATATTCGACTAGGACCGGGCTGGACCGATTACTTCTTGCCGCGCGCCGCCTGGGCCGCCGGCTTGGTGCCGAGCCCGATCTTCTTGGCGAGGTTGGAGCGCTGCTTCGCATAGTTGGGCGCGACCATCGGGTAGTCAGACGCCAACTGCCAGCGCTCGCGATATTGCTCCGGCGTCAGATTATAGGCCGACTTCAAATGCCGGCGCAGCATTTTCAGCTTTTTGCCGTCTTCCAGGCAAATGATATAGTCGGCGAACACCGACTTCTTCGGGTTGACCGCAGGCTCCGGCAGCGGCGGGGGCGCCGGCTTCTGCGTTTCGCTTCCGCTCAGGCTGCGATAGACCTCGCGGATCAAGTTCGGCAGCATTTCGGGAGTCACTGAGTTGTGCGACACATGAGCCGAGATGATCTCCGCGGTCAGTTGCAGGAGATGTTCATTGGTCTGGGAATCCGACATGACTAGTCCTTCAGAAATCTTCTTGCGCACCATGTGGCGCCACGCTCAATAGAATGATTCTTGGGGCAAACGCAAGAAATGACCGACAAAAATTCCATCGATCAACGAAATCGGCCGAACGATGACTACCGAACCAGTGAGGTTGATTGGAAAAACCCTAATGAATAACACGAATATCGTTGAATTTCCGCCGCATGACCGGGCGATCGACATTACTGGTGAAACCTGCCCGATGACTTTCGTGCGCACCCGGCTCGCGCTCGATTCGCTGCCGCCGGGCGCGGTTCTGCTGGTCCGGCTCAAGGGCGCGGACCCACGCGCCAATGTGCCGCGCGCCACCGCCGATCAGGGCCACGATCTACTCGACATGTTCGACCTGCCGGACGGCAGCGCCGTCCTGGTCATTCGCAAGGCGTCCGCCTGAGCAGCAGAGCATCCTGACCGGCGCCGTAATAATCCCGCCGCCGCCCGGCCTCGGCAAACCCCGCGCGCGCATAGAGCGCACGCGCAGCCGCGTTATCCGCCGCGACTTCGAGAAACACCGCCGAAGCGCCGCGCCGCCCGGCCTCATGCAGTGCCGCACCGAGCAATTGCCAACCAAGGCCGCGCCGCCGCGCCGCCGGAATGACGCCGATGGTCAGGATTTCCGCTTCGTCCGCCACCGTGCGCGCGATCACGCAGCCGCCCGCCTCGTCGATGAATCCGAACACGCCTGGGCTCGCGAACAGGGTCGCGATGCTCGCTTCGGACCAGGCCTCCGGGCCGAAAGCCGCTGCGTGAAGCAGGCCAATGGCCTGAGCGTGCGGCGCCGCAGCCGGGATCATTGCGGCGGTGGCCGCAGACCCGCTTCGGGTAGCTTCGCTTCCGGCGGATCGACATAGAGCGGCGCCGCCGGGCGTGGCGCATCCCCGCCTGCCACAAGGTGCCGCAGCGCCGAAGCGATCGCAGCACCCGAGCAGAATCGCGCATCGGTCAGCATCACGTCATGGCCGCGCGCGGCGAGCATCGCGGCGGTCTCGCCGGCCCGATCGCCGGCAAGGGCGACCGGCCCGTCGGGGACAGGAATATCGGCATCGTCGAACGCCGCGGCGCGCCCGTCCCGCACCAGGAACAGCCGGCCGCGCCGTGCCGCGATCGCGATCCAGAGCGGACGATGCAGGGTGGGAAACGCGGCGCCGAACGCCTCGCTCATCGAAATGCCGTGAACCGGAACGCCGGCGGCAACGCCAAGCCCTTGCGCCAGCGCGATCGCGGCGCGCAACCCGGTGAAGCTGCCCGGCCCCACCGTCACCGCAATCGCATCGAGCGCCGAGGCCGCGATCCCGGCTTCAGCGAGGCAGTCGTCGACCCAGACCGCGAGCGTATCGGCGAGTCCGGTCTTCAGCACTCCGGCGCGCAGCGCGCGCACGTGATCGCCCTCCATCAAGGTCACGCTGGCGCGGCGCTGTGCCGCGTCGATCGCCAGGATGCGTCCGGGCGGCTTTTCGCTCACGCCAGTACGCAGGCCTCGTCGAAATCGAGGCGCGGTGAGCGGGGAAACAGATTGGCATCGGTGCCATGGCCGAGATTGACCAGGAAATTGGACTTCCAGCCCTGTTCGGCGAGAAAGGACTGATCGACCTTCGCCTTGTCGAATCCGGACATCGGCCCGCAATCGAGCCCGAGGCCGCGCGCGGCGATGATCAGATAGGCGCCCTGCAACGTGCCATTGCGGAACGCGGTTTCGTCGGCGAGATCAGGATTGCCGGCAAACCACGCCCGCGCATCGGCATGGGGAAACAATTTCGGCAGGTGTTCATAGAAAATCGGATCATAGGCGACGATCACGGTGACCGGTGCCGCCATCGTCTTGTCGACATTGCCGGGATTCAACGCGGGTTTCAGCTTCTCCTTCGCCTCGCGGGTGCGGATGAAGACGAAGCGCGCCGGCGAGCAATTGGCCGAGGTCGGGCCGAATTTCAGGATATCGTACAGAGCGTGCAGCGTCTCGTCGGCAACCGGCGTGTCGGTCCAGCCGTTCCGGGTGCGAGCAGTGCGGAACAGCACATCGAGCGCGCCATCGTCGAGCGTCATGCGAAATCTCCGAAAAAATTAACTGGAAATGATCAGGCGGCGACCTGCTCGACCGCCTTCACCTCGGGTACGTAGTGCTTCAGCAGGTTCTCGATGCCCATTTTCAGGGTCGCGGTCGAGGATGGGCAGCCCGAGCAGGCACCCTGCATGTGCAGCCGCACCACGCCGTCGCGATAGCCGCGGAAAATGATGTCGCCGCCATCGCCCGCCACCGCCGGACGCACCCGCGCATCGAGCAGATCCTTGATCTGCTCGGCGATCTCGCGATCCGCCGGATCGACATCCTCCGCCGCCGCAACCGCCTCGCTCGCCATGACCGGGCGGCCGGAGAGGAAATGCTCCATGATCGCGCCGAGCACCTGCGGCTTCAGCGCCGGCCAGAGGATGCCGTCATCTTTGGTCACCGAGACGAAATCGGTGCCGAGAAACACCCGCGTCACCCCGGCAAGCTCGAACAGGGCGCTCGCGAGCGGGCTGATCGACGCCGCTTCGGCATCGCTGAAATCGGCCGATCCCTCGGCGAGGACGGTCCGGCCGGGCAGGAATTTGAGTGTCGCCGGATTGGGGGTGACGTCGGTTTCGATGAACATGGCAGGGCTCCCGTTTCATACCGGACCAATGCGGTCCTCTCGCTACAACATCGGCGCCGGCAACGCAAAGGGCAAGGGGACTCGGCGTGGGTCAGTTTGAATTTCGGTGCCCCAGTCCAAAGTGGGGCGCTCGTATGAACCGCGCCGGGTTTGCCAGAGGCAATCTGAGTCAGGCCACCATAGCCAGCTCTTCCACCAGCGTCGGTTCTAGCGCTGCGAAAGCAGATTGGATCATGCCAAGGTTTGCTCTTGTGCAGCCCGGAATACGCTCGCGGAGTGGCCGGCGTGATGAAGAACGCCCTGGATTGGCTGGTCAGCAGCCTGGAATTCCCCGGAAAGCCCGTTGCTGTCATCAACGCGTCACAGCGGGCTACCTGTGCCGATGCCCATCTTAAGCTGACATTAGCAACAATGTCGGCGCGACTGGTTGAAGCCGCTTCGATTACGCTTCCCTTGCTTGGCCGGAACCTTGATGCGGATGGTATCGTGTCCGATGACGCATTATCGGCGCAACTTCGCACGGCCCCCGATTGTCTTGCGTGCACAATTGCGGAGAATGGCTAAGCAGGTTTTCCGTCATCGCTTTAATTCAAACCGAGACACAAGCACGGATTCCTGAACCGGGGATTCCCTGGCACGGCAAGTTACGCAAACTGCTTGCATAATGAGGCCGCAATCGCTATCTCCCGGCCCATGGCCCGACCCTCCCGCACCCAGGCAGCCCTCCTCGCCGTGATGAACCGGCCGGACCGCCATGCCTGGACCCTGGACGAACTCGGCGCCGGACTCGCGGCGGAGGGCGTAACTGCCGATTTTTCCACCCTGTTCCGCGCGGTGGAGCGGCTGGTCGCCGAAGGGCGGCTGCGCAAGGTGCGGCTCGAGGATGCTCCGGCGCGCTACGAGCATAGCGGGGCGCATCACGACCATCTGCACTGCACGGAATGCAACGCGCTGGTGCCGGTGCCCTGCCTGGCCCGGCAGATCGACGTCGCCGCCCTGGAGCGCGCGACCGGCTTTTCAATCGCCACCCACGACATCGTGCTCGACGGCATCTGCCCATCCTGCCGCGCGCAGCCGACCATTTTCGAAAGTGCATCATGATCGATTTGTGGAACCCGGCCCATGTGTCGCTCGGGATCGACCTGCTCACCGCGCTTCTGCTCGGCATGGTCCACGGCGTGACGCCGGACGAGCACACCTGGCCGATCACCTTTTCCTATGCGGTCGGCTCCTATTCGACTTGGCGCGGGTTGCGGGCGGGGCTGATCTTCTCGCTCGCCTTCACCCTCCAGCGCGCGATCGCCAGCGAACTCGCCTATCTCGGCCTGTCGCGCCTGCTCACCTTCGCCGCAGTGGATTTCTACGTCTATGTCGTGGTCGGCGCGGTGATGGTCTGGGCCGGGCTGGCAATCGCACAAGGCCGCATGGCGCCGCATCTGCATCTTCGCCCCTCCCCACCCCGCGCCGATCCCTTCGCCGATCCGCGCCCCTGGATGCCGGCCCTGCACGGGTTCATCGCCGGCTGGGGTTTCGGCGCCTTCGCGACCATTCTCTACACCGTGCTCGCACCCGCCATGCCGTCCGCCGCCTGGGGCTGGACGCCGGGTGCGGCGTTCGGCCTCGGCACCACCCTGGTGCAGATTTTCGCCGGCGCCGCCTTCGGCTATTGGGCGGCGCGGCGCGGCCTGCCCGCCGAGGCGATCCGCCGGGTCGGGTTGCTGACCGCCGCGCGCACCCTGCTCTGGGGCGGCGGCGCCTTCGTTCTGGCCGGGCTGTTCGGCATCGGTTTTCCGCGCCTGGCCGATTTGAGTTTCGACAGCGGGATCAAGGTGCATAACCTGCACAGTATCGGGCTGCCGTTCCTTCTGGTCGTCGGCGTGGTGATCGGCGTCGGCTTCACCTCGCTGCTCCGCGAAACCGCGACCTTGCGGCGCGCCGTGCCGCGCGGGTGAACCGCATATCAGCGGCGCGTTAAACTTCGGTAGGCCATGTTTCGGACATCAACGCGCCAGCATCCGGTCATCGGCCGGCGCGTAAAGCGATGCGGACCAATTTTATTCGGAGATCGATCATGTCGCTGTCCCGCACTCTTCACAAACCCGTGCTCGCCGCCGCCCTGCTTGCCTCCGGCCTCGGCCTCGGCGCCGTCGGCCTGCACCGGGCCAGCGCCGAGACGGCGCCCGCCACCGCGACCGGCGCCGCACCAATGACGCCGATGCAGAAGGCGATCATCGCCCATGTCAATGCCCGGCTCGCTTCGCTGAAAAAGGATATCGGCATCACCAAGGCCGAGGAACCCGCCTGGCACGGCTTCACCCAGGTCTCGCGCGGCAATGCCACCGGCATGGCCGCGCTCTATGCCGCGCGGGCCAAGGGGCTGGCGACGATGAACGCGGTGCAGAACATGGAATCCTATTCCGCGATCGCGGCGAAGCAGGCAGACGACATGAACGCGCTCTCGGCCGCGTTCCAGACCCTCTATGCCAAGCTCACGCCCGCGCAACGGAAGAAGGTGGATGCGCGCTTCCGCGCCGAGGCCCGCGCGATGCAAGCGCGGCATATGCACGCCATGACGAAATCGCACAAAAAGCCGCAAAACTGAGGTTTCAGCCCGCTTCGACGAATACCATCCGCCGGCGCGGCTCGCGCAGCGGCATCACGCCGGCGACATCCTTCGCCGCCTCGGCAAGAATGACGCCGGCGGCCTGCGGCATCGCCCGCCGCCCGGCGCGTTCGGCGAGCGACGCGGTCTTCAGGATCGTCCCGCCACCCAGCGGCGGCATGAACAAGGCGACATCGCGCCGCTCGACCCGGAACAGCGCGCCGGCAAGCAGCCGGCCGAGTTGGGACGCGCTGTAAGGCTGGCCATGGCCGAACGGTGTGCGCTCCAGATAGGCCCAGGCCGAGGTGCGGTTCGGCACCACCACGATCAGCCGCCCGTCCGGCTTCAGCACCCGCCACGCCTCGCGCAGCATGCGCCGCGCACTCTCGGCCTGTTCGAGCCCGTGGATCATCAGCAGGCGATCGATGCTGACATCCGCGAGCGGCAGAGATTCTTCCTCGGCGGTCACGCTGAGGTTGGGCCGGTGCGCCGGCCAGCGCGCCGCACCCATCTGCGCCGGGGTGACCGCGATGCAGCGCGCCGCCTGCCCGCGCCAGAGTCGCAGATAGGGCGCCGGATAACCGATGCCGAGCACCGCCATGCCGGTCAGATCGGGCCAGAGGCCGAATAGTCGGGCGCGAATCAGCCGCGCCGCGATCACGCCGCGTCGCGTGGCGTAGAAATCGGCCATTGCGGTCGCATCTATAGCCATGCCACCCTTATAACACGCCAAAGGATCGAATATGACCATCGCGCATTCCGGCTTCACCGTCATCCGCGTGCCCATGCTCGCCGACAATTACGCCTGGCTGGTGAGCCGACAGGGCGTTGCCGCCTTCATCGACCCCGCCGATGCCGGTGCCGCGATCGATGCCGTGGAGCGCAGCGGCGGCAGGCTCGATTTCGTGCTCCTGACCCATCACCATGACGATCACATCGCCGGCGCCGCTTCCCTCGCTGCCCGGTTCGGCGCAAAGCTCATCGGCAACGCGGCGGATGCGGCGCGGCTGCCGAAGCTGGGCATCGCGCTGAACGACGGCGACACCCTCGATTTCGGCGGTGCGACCCTTCGCATGATCGCGACCTCGGGCCACACGATCGGCCACGTGACCTATCTGTTCGGCGACGCCATCGCCGCCTGCGGCGATACGCTGTTCAGCCTCGGCTGCGGGCGCATGTTCGAGGGCACGCCCGCGATGTTCCAGTCCAGCCTGCAGCGGATCGCAACCCTGGACCCCGGCATCATGCTGCTCTGCGGCCATGAATACACGCTGGCCAACGCGCGCTTCGCCCGCTCGGTCGATCCCGACAACGAAGTGCTCGCCGCCCGCGCCACCGAGGTCGAAAGGCTGCGCCGCGAAAACCAGCCGACCCTGCCGGTGCTCCTCGCTGACGAGCTGCTCGCCAACCCGTTCCTGCGCGCCCAGACCGCCGAGGAATTCGCCCGGCTGCGCGCGGCGAAAGACAATTTCAGATAGCCCAACATCACGAGGACGCCATGACGACGACGCCACGCGCGCCCAAACCCGCCCCCCACCGCTTCGCCGCGGACTGGGCCGGACGCCACTGCCTGGATTCCCAGGCCGGACCGTATAACGCGGGCAGCGGCTTCGAGCCCTTGCCGCCGCCCACAGGCAAGCAGCCGTTCCGGCTCGATCTCGCGAAAATCATCCCCGATGCGGTTGCCGCGATGAAAAAATCCGGCGGCATGTGCCTGCATGTCGTGGGCGATACCGGCGGCGTGCTCGATCCGCGCCCGCAGGAACTGGTCGCCGCCGGTCTGGTCGCCGATTCCGCGATCGCCGGGCCTTACGGAAAACCCGCTTTCTTCTATCATCTCGGCGACGTGGTCTATTTCGACGGCCAGGCCGACCGCTACTATCCGCAATTCTACCTGCCCTACGACTATTATCCGAACCCGATCATCGCGATTCCCGGCAATCACGACGGCGACCGCTACGATAACGGGCGGTTGGTGGAAACCGTACCCTCGCTCGCCGCCTTCGTGCGGAATTTCTGCGCGGCCGGGCCGGGCATTCACACGCCGGAAGCGATGGACGCGCCGCGCACCGCGATGATCCAGCCGAACGTGTATTTCACCCTTAAAACCCCGTTCGCGACCTTCATCGGCCTCTACACCAACGTTCCCGAAGGTGGCGAGGTCAAACCGGATCAGCGCGACTGGTTCGCCGGCGAACTCAGGGCCGCTCCGGCGGACAAGCCGGTCATCGTGGCGATGCACCACCCGATCCACTCGCTCGACGCCTATCACTCCGGCAGCAGAACCATGGCCGCGGTGCTCGCCGAGGCCGAAGCCGCATCGGGCCGGCAGGCGCATATGGTTCTCGCCGGCCATGTGCACAACTACCAGCGTTTCACCGTGACCGATGCTGCACGCGGAGCAAGGCCCTTCATCGTCGCGGGGTTCGGTGGCTATCACAATCTGCACCGGATGATGCGCATCGGAGGCCAGGACATCGTGCCGCCCTTCACCGCGCCGAACGATCCCAATGTGGTGCTGGAAAACTTCGTCGACGACCGCTTCGGCTTTCTCCGTCTCGACATCGACACCGAGACGATCAGCATAAACACCTACACCGTACCGCGCCCGCAGGAACCCTACCGCAACCCCCCGCGCCTGCGCGACACCGTGACGCTCGACTGGAAAAACCGGCGGCTGATCGCGTAAGCGAGAAAGTCCAGAAGCGCTGCCTACGAAAGCCTAGACCGAAGTTTTCATTGGTCTGAACGAGAATCCCCTGGATTTATTGGCGGATTTTTTGATCTGCTTTTGACGTCTACTGGACACGCATGGGTTCGATCTCGAGGAGGTTGAACTCGAGGA
>NZ_JAKGBZ010000033.1 GCF_021556475.1 Acidiphilium iwatense
ACCCCACCCAGACGTCCCAGGCCTCACAGCCCAGAACACCCAACGCAAAACAACACAGAAAGCAGCCAAACGCCACCAACGTATCCCTTCCTAGCCTCTTCACAACCCTCAAAGAACAAAACGACGGGACCGTTGATCCCGTCGAAACTTTACTCTCGGCCGCGACCTCAAATGCCGCCGCCGATGTGAGAGGGATATTACAGGCGGATGACGCCGTCAACCCCTCTTGGCGCGCCAATCGCGATACCAGACGACGAAACGAGGGACTCCCTCGGAAAGTTGAGTTTTCGGCGAAAAGCCAGTCAGCCTCGCCAAAGCCGCAATGTCGGCGCAGGTCTCCACCGGATCGGCGGCCGGGCGCGGCGCATTGACGATAATCGCCTTATGATTCAGTTCCGCCTCCAGCACCGCGACAAGATCGCTGACCGATTCGGCGCAGTTATTGCCGATATTGAACAGCCGGTGTGCACCGATTTCGGTCGGCGGATGGTCGATCACCCCGAGCACGCCCGCCACGATATCGTCGATATAGGTAAAGTCGCGCTTCAGCCGCCCGCCGTCATAAAGGGTGATCGGTCGTCCCTCAATGATCGCCTCGGCGAAACCGAAATACGCCATATCCGGCCGCCCCCACGGCCCATAGACGGTGAAGAACCGCAATCCGGTCTGACGCAGCCCGTAGAGATGGGAATATGCCGCGCTCATCATCTCATCGGCCCGCTTGGTCGCGGCGTAGAGCGATTGCGGATGGTCCGCCCGCGCCGATTCGCTGTAGGGCAATGCCGAACCCGCACCATAGACCGACGAGGAGCTGGCATAGACCAGATGCGTCAGGCCCGGCACATGGCGGGCCAGTTCCAGCACCGAAAGATGTCCGGTCAGATTGGCCGCGGCATAAGCGAACGGATTGTCGATCGAGTAGCGCACGCCCGCCTGGGCGGCGAGATGAACGATGATCTTGGTTCCCGCCCCCACCCCGAGCAGCGCCGCATGGTCCGCGATATCAAGCGCATGGAAAGCGAAACCATCGTGCCGGACGAGGTGGGCGAGGCGCGCGCGCTTCAGCCCGACATCGTAATACGGATTCAGGTCGTCGATCCCGATCACCGTCTCGCCGCGCGCGAGCAACGCTTCGGCCACATGATAGCCGATGAACCCGGCAACGCCAGTGACCAGGATGGTCATGCGCGGCGGCCGGTCAAGCGATCTTCAAGCAATTCCAGCACGATATGGCCGAGCGCGATATGGCATTCCTGCACCCGCGCGGTCTCGCTATCGGGCACGATGAGCATATGGTCGCAGAGCGGTCGGGCCGGGCCGCCATCGCCCCCAAGCAACCCGACAGTGACGATCCCCATGCCGCGCGCGACCTCTAGCGCGCGCAGCACGCTGGGCGAGCGCCCCGATGTGGTGATGCCGAACAGCACATCCCCGGCGCGGCCGAGGCCGGAAAGCGGCCGGGCGAATACCTGATCATAGCCGAAATCGTTGCCCGCCGCGGTCAGCATTGCCGGATCGAGCGTGAGGGCGAGTGCCGGCCAACTTTCCCGCACGACCGATCCGCGCAACCGGATCAGCAGTTCGGTCGCGAGATGCTGGGCATCCGCCGCCGATCCGCCATTGCCGCAGAACAGCAGCTTGTTGCCTGACCGGATCGCCGCCTCGCAGGCATCGACTACCGCGAGGATCGGCGCCGGCTGTTCCGCCAGTGCCAGTTTAAGCGCCGCGCCTCGATGCAGCAGCGCCTTGATGTGGCCGGCCTCGTCCCTGTTGCCGCCGGCCGACCTTGTCCCCCGCGCCGCTTCGTCTTTCAGGCCCACATTCGCGCTCCTGGCTGAAAACAGGCTTCGTTCTGCGACAAGGCCGCATCGGCTTCAAGGGATGCCCCAGACCTAAAAGGCCAGCGGCCGTAATTGGCCGCTGGCTGCAGTATGACGCGAGGGGTGGGGAATTCCCGCGCCGTTCAGGATCGACCCGAAAGTTACGGCATCAGAACGCGGTCGACCACCTGAATCACGCCGTTCGACTGAACGACATCGTAAGTGATGATGTGGGCGACGCCGCCCTTCGCATCGATGACCTCGATATTGTGCGGACCGTTCATCTTGAACGTCAGATCCTTGCCTTCGAGCGTCTTCAGCTTGACCGTGCCGCCATGCCCCTGAATGTCGGCCGCGAGCGTCGCGAAGGTGAAATCACCCGGCACGACATGGTAGAGCAGAACCGACTTCAGCTCGGCCTTGTTGGCCGGCTTCAGCAGGGTCGGCACGGTGCCCTTCGGCAGCATGTCGAACGCCTCGTTGGTCGGCGCGAAGACGGTGAACGGCCCCTTGCCCTCAAGCGCCGGAACCAGGCCGGCGGCCTTCACCGCGGCGACCAGCGTGGTATTGTCCTTCGAGTTGACCGCGTTCTGCACGATGTTCTTGGTCGGATACATCGGCGCGCCGCCGACCATGACGGTATTGCCCATCATCGCGAAAGCCGATCCGCCGAGCCCGACCGCCAGAGCGGCCCCCATCAGCGCGTGCTTCAATTTCATGGCTTGTCTCCTGTTGGCGATCGCTCCGGTGAGCGATCTTGTGCAGGGGATACGGCGCCTATCCTCACATGGATGATTCCGGAATCGATTCAGATTGTCACGAATTCGTGATTTTCGTCCGACCCGACGAGGCACGGACTCAGCACATCAACTGCGATAGCTGCCGTTGATGTCGATATATCCGTGGGTAAGGTCGCAGCCCCATACGATCGCGCGACCGCGCCCGAGGCCGAGATCGACCGTGATACGGATTTCGCGCCCGCGCATATGCGCCGCGACCGGCGTTTCGTCATAGCCATCGACGATCTTGCCGTCGCGCGCCATCCAGACACCGCCAACGGCGACCGCCAGACGGTCCCGCTCGGCCGGTTCGCCGGCCTTGCCCACCGCCATGACGATGCGGCCCCAATTCGCGTCCTCGCCGGCAACCGCCGTCTTGACCAGGGGCGAATTGGCGATGGCGAGGCCGATCCGCCGCGCCGAGCGCGCCGAGACCGCCCCGGTCACGGCGATCTCCATCAGCTTGTTCGCACCCTCGCCGTCGCGCACCACCATCAAAGCGAGGTCGTGCAGCACCTCGCCCAGCGCACGGCGGAAACCGGCAAGACCGCGTGCGTCCGTGACTGGGGAATTGTCGGCCTGACCGGTCGCGAACAGCAGAACGGTATCCGAGGTCGAAGTATCGGAATCGACAGTGATGCAGTTGAAACTCGGTTCGATCCCCTGGCGCAGCATGGTCTGCAATACAGAAGCGGGGACGGCCGCGTCGGTCACGATGAAGGCCAGCATGGTCGCCATGTCCGGCGCGATCATGCCGCTGCCCTTGGCGAACCCAGAGATGCGAACCGCCGTGCCGCCGATCCGCGCCGTGCGGGTGGCGGCCTTTGGAAACGTGTCGGTGGTCATGATCGCGCGCGATGCCGCTTCCCACCCGTCCGGTGCCAGCCGCGACGCGAGATCGTCCATCACCGCGACGATCTTTCCCCCCGGCATCGGCGCGCCGATCACCCCGGTCGAGGCGAGGAAAATCTGCTCGGGCGGGCAGCCCAGGACGCGCCCCGCCGCATCAGCGCTCGCCCGCACCGCCGCTTCGCCGGCGACGCCGTTGAACACATTGGCGTTGCCGGCATTGACCAGAAGGCCGCGCGCCACGCCGCCCGGCAGGATGTTCCGGCACCAGGATACCGGCGCACCGGGGCATTTGTTGCGGGTGAACACGCCGGCAACCGCGGTTCCCGGCGCGAATTCCACAAGCAGCACGTCGGTGCGGCCGCGATAGCGGATGCCGGCCTCGGCGGTGGCGAACCGCACGCCCGCGACCGGCGGCAGTTCGGGCAAAGGTAGCGCCAGCGGTGATGCCGGCAGCGCGTCGGCCATCGATCCGGCCTCAGTTCTTGCTCGGCGTGGCGTCCGGTGCTGCGGCGTCCGGTGCCGTCGCCGGCGAACCGTCCGGGTTGAACAGCTTGACCGCAACGCCTTTGCGCGCGTCCTGCAGCGCGTCGGTGATCGCCTTTTCGGTCAGGGTCTGCCTGATCTTGTCCTTGACGTCGTCAAGGCTCGGCATCGGTTTCTGCCGCTTGCCCTGGGACAGAATGATGTGCCAGCCGAACTGTGAATGCACCGGCGTCTTGGTGTAGGTGCCGGGCTTCAGGGCGAAAGCGGCATCGGCGAAGGGTTTTACCATTTCATCCTTGGTGAACCAGCCGAGTTCGCCGCCATTCTTGGCACCCGGATCGATGCTGTCCTTCTGGGCCAGGGTCGCGAATTTCGCGCCGCCATTCAGCTTCTTGATGATCGCCTCGGCCTCGGCCTGGGTTTTCACCAGAATCTGGCGCGCCTTGACCTCCTCGGGCTGCTTCTGGCCGACATAATGCTTCTGGTAATAGGCTTTCATCGCCTGGTCGTTCAGCTTCGGCTTGACCTGCTCGCGCAGATAGGCGGCCTCCAGCGCGCGATCGGCGGCATGGCGCATCGCGATCTTGACCGATTTCTTCTTCGCGATATCCGCCTTGCGGGCCTGGATCAGCAGGGCGCGTTCATCGACCAGCCGGTTCAGCAGAACAGGATACAGTTCCTGCGGCGGCGCCTGCTGGAATTGCGGCGGCAGCGACTGCGCCGCCTTGGCAAGGTCCGACAAATGGATCTTGTGGCCATCGACGATGGCGACCACCGGGTTTTTCGGCACCGGCTTGGTTGCCGCTTCGGGCTTGGCGGGAGTCGCGTTCGCCGGGGCCGGCGTGTTGGCCGCATTTGCCTGTGGCAAGCCCGTTCCCAGCACGAGCGACAGGGCGACCGCGCCAGCCAATCCGGTGGAGAAACCCGTAAAATAGCGATTCATTCTGCTTGACCTCGTTTCGACCGGGCCGCACCATGGCCGAACCCGTCGCACCGGGCAAGACGTCGCGGCATCCAATGATTGGCACGCCGATTCATTGACCGGATCGGTTCCCGCTCTTATGTCAGACCATTGGCCGCAGGCAGGGCGCCGACCGGCGCCTGCGGGCGGCCGCCCGAATAACGGACGACCGTAGCGGATAGACCGGACAGCACATTCCCATGTTTTCAAGCATCGCCCGCGCCATCATCGGCACCACCAACGACCGTGCGCTCAAGGCATATAGCCGGCGGATCGCGTCGATCAATGCCTTGGAAGCCGGGCTCGCGGCGCTCGAAGATGCCGCCCTGCAGGCCAAGACCGCGGAATTCGGCGCGCGTCTCGCGGATGGCGCGAAACTCGACGATCTGCTGCCCGAGGCTTTCGCGGTCTGCCGCGAGGCCTCGAAGCGCGTGCTGGGCATGCGCCATTTCGACGTTCAGTTGATCGGCGGCATGGTTCTGCATGACGGCAAGATCGCCGAGATGAAGACCGGCGAGGGCAAGACGCTGGTCGCCACCCTGCCGGTCTATCTCAACGCGCTCTCCGGCAAGGGCGTACATGTCGTCACCGTGAACGACTATCTGGCGAAACGCGACGCCGAATGGATGGGACGGGTCTATAACTTCCTCGGCCTGTCGGTGGGCGTGATCGTCCCCGGCATCGAGGACGACGAGCGGCGCGCGGCCTATGCCTGCGACATCACCTACGGCACCAACAACGAGTTCGGCTTCGACTATCTGCGCGACAATATGAAATACGCGCTGGCCGACATGGTGCAGCGCGATTTCAGTTACGCGATCGTCGACGAGGTGGACAGCATCCTGATCGACGAGGCACGCACCCCGCTGATCATCTCCGGGCCGTCCGACGAGCCGACCGAGCTTTACGCCCAGGTCGACGGCATCGTGAAGGAACTGGCGAAGGACGAGGCGCATTACGAAAAAGACGAAAAATTCAAGACGGTGAACCTCACCGAGGAGGGGTCCGAGCGGGTCGAGCAGATGCTCGCCGAGGCCGGCCTGCTCACCGAAGGCAATCTGTACGACGTGTTCAATGTCTCGCTGATCCACCACGTCCAGCAGAGCCTGCGCGCGCACACGCTGTTCACCCGCGATGTCGATTACATCGTGAAGAACGGCCAGGTCATCATCATCGACGAGTTCACCGGCCGCATGATGGAAGGGCGGCGCTATTCCGACGGCCTGCATCAGGCGCTGGAGGCGAAGGAGCATGTCGTCGTCGAGCGCGAAAACCAGACCCTCGCCTCGATCACGTTTCAGAATTATTTCCGCCTCTACCCGAAACTCGCCGGCATGACCGGCACGGCGATGACCGAGGCCGACGAATTCGAGGAAATCTACAAGCTTCTCGTGGTCGAAATACCCACCAACGTTCCGGTCGTGCGCAAGGATCAGGACGACGAGGTCTATCGCTCGGGGGACGAGAAATACCAGGCCGTCGCCAAGCTCATCGAGGAATGCCGGGCCCGCAACCAGCCGGTGCTGGTCGGCACCACCTCGATCGAAAAATCCGAGTTGCTCTCAGCATTGCTGAAACGGATGAAAATTCCCCACAGCGTGCTCAACGCCCGCTTCCACGAGCAGGAAGCCGCGATCGTGGCCGATGCCGGCGCGCCGGGTGCGGTCACCATCGCGACCAACATGGCCGGGCGCGGCACCGACATCAAACTCGGCGGCAATCTAGAGATGCGCCTGAAAACCGAACTGGAATCGCTCGACCCCTCCGCGCGGCCGGCGCGCGAGGCGGCGATTCGCGCCGAACTCGACGCCGCGCACGAGGTGGTGAAGGCGGCGGGTGGCCTCTATGTGATCGGCACCGAACGCCATGAAAGCCGCCGCGTCGACAACCAGTTGCGCGGCCGCTCCGGCCGGCAGGGCGATCCCGGCGCGTCGAGCTTCTTCCTCTCGCTCGACGACGACCTGATGCGGATTTTCGGCTCCGACCGGATGGGCCCGATGCTGCAGAAACTCGGCCTGAAGGACGGCGAGGCGATCATCCACCCCTGGATCAACAAGGCGCTGGAAAAGGCGCAGAAAAAAGTCGAGGCGCGCAACTTCGACACCCGCAAAAATCTGCTCAAATACGACGACGTGATGAACAACCAGCGCAAGGAGGTCTATGCCCAGCGCCGCGAGTTCATGCGCGCCGACAGCGTGGCCGACGTGATCGGCGAGATGCGCGCCGACACGATCGCCGTGATCGTCGAGCGCCGGATTCCGGTGAAAGCCTATGCCGAACAATGGGAAAGCGCCGAACTTGCCGAAGACGTGAAGCGCATTTTCGGTCTCGACCTGCCGGTCGTCGATTGGGCTGGCGAGGAAGGAATCGACGAGAGCCATCTGCGCGAGCGGATAGCCGATGCGGTCGATGCGCATATGGCGGCGAAGGCGGCCAATTTCGGCCCGGATTTCATGCGCTTCCTGGAAAAATCGATCCTTCTGCAAACGCTGGACCATCTCTGGAAAGAGCATCTGCTGGCACTCGATCACCTGCGCCAGGGAATCAGCCTGCGCGCCTACGGCCAGCGCGACCCGCTCAACGAATACAAGGCCGAGGCCTTCGCTCTGTTCACCGGCCTGCTCGACGACCTCAAGGAGCAGGTGAGTTCGGCGCTCGCCTATGTCGAACTCGGCACCGACCCAGACCATGGCGGGCCGGTCTTCGATCCGTCACTGCTGATCGAGAGTCATCCGAACGCCGGCAATTACGGCGGCGACCTCGCCTTGGCCGAACCGCAAACGATGACCGAGCTGAACCTGACGTCGATTTCCCCCTACCGGGCCGACGCGGTCGATCCAGGCCGGCCGGAAACCTGGGCCGCCACGCCGCGCAACGCGCCCTGTCCATGCGGATCGGGCAAGAAATACAAGCACTGCCACGGCAAGATCGGGTGAACCGAAGGCGAAAACTCGTATGCGGCCTGCTTATCGGCGGTTTTGCCGTGAGTTTCGCGGGAGTCGCCGAAAGCGCGCCGCCCGAACCACCGTACCGGCCCGGCATGGTGATCGAAGCCTTCGATCTGTTCGATACCTCGATCGATCACCGCCCGATGGTGGTCGCGGCGCAGAAACGCTGGCTCGCGGATGCCGCCGCGCGGCTGCGCGAGCGCCTCGATGCCGGCAAGCAGGTCAGCGTGATCGACAGCGCCGCGACCACGCGGATGACCGCGTCGATCGCCCATTCCTATCAGCATCCCTCGACCTGCCGCCGCTGCATTCTTGCCGAGGCGCACAAACTCGGGGCGCGCTACGTGTTCATCGGGTCGGTCCACAAGGTGAGCGACCTGATCATCTACATGGACGGCGAACTGGACCGGGTGGGCGATCACAAGCCCCTGATGGTCCGGTCGATGGAGGTCAAGGCCGACGACAAAACCATGATCCTGCGCGCCGCCGACACCATGGTCGCCGCGATCGAACGGCATCTCGGCTGATTATCGGGGTTTTCGCGTATGAACGAAAACCCATCCAACAGAAAAAGACTGTTAAGCCTTATCCGTGTCGCGCGCCCTCACGGTTGCCTCCTCATCCCGCCCTACCCTTGGCTTCGAGACGCTGCATCAGGCGCCGGACATCGATCACCGTACGCTCATGGGTACCGTTGCCGATTTCCTCGACCTCGTCACGCGCGCTTACGGCAAACTCGATCCGCCGCCCTGCCACCTTCGTTACCGCGGCGGTCGCTGTCACGCGATGCCCGACCGGCGTCGCGGCAAGATGGCGTATGCAGACAGCGCTGCCGACAGCGCTCTCTCCCGGATCAAGATAGGCGCGGATGGCGTTGAGCGCCGCATTTTCCATCACCAGGATCATCATCGGTGTTGCCAGCACCGGCGGCAGAATCGCATCCTTGAACTGGCTGGCCAAATGCTCGGGTGCGACGGTGAGAGCGAAGCTGCCCGTCGTCCCCACGGGTATCACGCGCATGTCTTGTCTCCCTTCGATCTGCCGCCGAAAACCGCCCCGGAGCAGGCCCCGAGGCGGTTTTTTGATGGCCGATCCTGAAAGACGGCGCTCAGCGCTTGCTGAACTGGAAGCTCCGGCGCGCCTTGGCCCGGCCGTATTTCTTGCGTTCGACCGTGCGCGAGTCGCGGGTGAGGAAGCCCGCAACCTTCAGGATGCCGCGCAGATCCGGCTCGTAGAAGGTCAGCGCCCGCGAAATCCCGTGGCGCACTGCGCCGGCCTGGCCGGACAGCCCGCCGCCGGCGACCGTCGCCATCACGTCGAACTGGTTGTAGCGGTCGGCGACCAGGAAGGGCTGGGTGATCAGCATCCGCAGCACCGGGCGCGCGAAATACTGCGCGGCCTTGCGCCCGTTGATGATGATTTCGCCCTTGCCCGGCTTGATCCAGACGCGGGCGACCGCATCCTTGCGCCGTCCGGTGGCATAGGAGCGGCCCTGCGCGTCGCGCTTCGGCTCGCGTTTCGGCGCCTCGGAGTCGACCGTCGCGGCGGCTGGGGTGACGATCGACTTCAGATCGGCGAGCGTTCCGGTTCCCGACATGCTCAGGCCCTCACATTCTTGCGGTTCATGGCGCCGACATCGAGCGGCTTCGGCTGCTGGCCGTCATGCGGATGCGACGCGCCGGCGTAAACATGGAGATTCTTCATCTGCTGGCGCTGCAGCGGGCCACGCGTGATCATCCGCTCGACCGCTTTTTCGAGCACCCGCTCGGGGTGCGCGCTGCCAAGCCGCTGGCGCAGGCTGCGCCCCTTGATGCCGCCGGGATAGCCCGTGTGGTAATGGAATATCGATTGGTCGAGCTTGTTGCCGGTCACCTTCACCTTTTCAGCGTTGACGACGACGATGTGATCGCCGCAATCGACATGCGGGGTGAATTGCGGCTTGTGCTTGCCGCGCAGGCGCGTGGCGATCAGGGCGGCGAGCCGGCCGAGCACCAGCCCGTCGGCGTCGATCAGCACCCAATCCTTTTGCGCGTCCGCCGGTTTCAGCGAAACGGTCGTCTTCATCACGAATTCCTCGGCAACAGGGAATAGAATGACCGAGCATATGCGGGAATCTTTACACCGCGTCAAGCAGGTGGTGTTGCGGTATTATATTACCGCAAAGCGGTGCCAGTCATTTCCAGCGCGGTTTCGATCGGCGTCGCGGCCGTGAAGCCCAGGCGATCCCGCGCGATTGTCACATCTGCGCGAAACGATCCGGCAAAACTCTGCCACAGCGCAGCCTTGCCCGCGGCACGCGCGGCCGCTCCGAGCAGGGCTGCCGGCAGCGGAACCAAAATGGTCCTGCGCCCGAGGCCGCGCGCGAGCGCGCGAATCAGGTCCGGCGTTCCAATCGGCTCGGGATGGGCGGCGATCGCCAGTTCCGGCGGATCGTCGGCGCGGATCGCGGCATCGATCAGCCCGGCGAGATCGCCGATCGCCACGAAACTGCGCGCATTGCGGATCGCACCGAACGGCAGCGGCAATCCCTTGCCGATCAGCCGTGCCAGCCGGGGGATATTGCCCGCGCAGCCCGGCCCTACCACGGCGCAGGGCCGCACGACGACGAGTCTCGTCGCGGTTCCGGCCAGCGCCGCGCGCACCGCGATCTCGCCGCCGAGCTTGCTGTGCGCGTAGGAATCATCGGGGCGTGGCTCACTCGCCTCGGTGAACACGTCCACCCGCGTCTTGCCGAACACCGCCGCCGAGGAGACCAGTATGAATCGCGGCACCCCGCGCGAGGCCGCGATTTCGGCGACCCTGGACGCCGCCGTCACGTTCGCCGCCGCGAGCGCCGCCGGATTCACGCCGGTCCGGTGCGCGAGTCCAGCGGCGTGAATCACCGTGCCGACCCCGCGCATCGCGTTGGCCAGCGCAGGATCGGGCGCGGCGAGATCGCTCGCATCGACCGCGCGTGCCGCACCCGGAATATCGCGCTGACGGCGCAGCGCGACCACCACTTCGATGCCCGATTCCGCCAATCGCGCGGTCACCGCCCTGCCGATGAACCCCGAGGCGCCGCTGACCAGGACAGCACGCGGGCTCAAGCGGTGATCGCCACCGCGAAATTGCGCCTGCGCCAAGTGCCGTCCGGCCGCCGCCAGGTGAACGCCACCGAACGCCCGGCCGGAAGCGATCCGGTAGGCAGTTCGGCGGCGTGAATGCCGAGGCCGACATCGCTGGTCGGCGTTTCCCGGATCGTTACCCAATCGTCGTCGGTCCAGCGAATCGTGCCGGGGCCGTCCAGTTCGACGCGCAGAACCTGCCCCGCCGGCATCCTGGTCCGCCGCCAGTTCTCCCGCCAGTCGCGGCAGCGCGGCTGGGTTTTCTCGACGAGGTAGCGGCGCTCCGGCTGGGGCGGCAGGTCGAACACCGCGCCGTCGCGCAGGCTGCGCAGCAGCTTCACATATTCCGCGTGCGCCCAGACCAGCGGCATCGCCGATCCGCTCGGCCGGCCGCGAAACAATTCATGCTCGGGAATGTCGTCACTGTCCCACACCTGCTCGGGCAGCAACCCACCCTCGCTGGTGCATCCCTCGATGGTCGTTCTCAGCCGTTCGGCCTCCGCCAGATCGTCGGCGGCGATCGCGTAATGCGCCCGCTCGCCGGTCAGCAGCGGCCAGGCGCGGCCATGGCCGGTGCCGTCGAACGGCCGCCCGTCGGTGTGCTCGCCGTAGCCGTCATTGTTGTAGCGGTGCCAGACCGGACCCTGCGGCAGATCGACGCGGGTGAGATGATCGATCACCGCGATGGTATCGCGGATGCGCGGATCGGCGGCGGCGCGCAGGCCGAATCGCACCAGCGCCAGCGCATCCGCACCCACCAGTTCGTCGGTCGCGATGTCCGCCTCGCCCGCCGGCCGGTTGCGCACCGCGATGCGGCCATGCACCGGCGCCCCCGATAAATCGTGGTCGCCATCCGCCGCGATCCGCAGGTAATAGCCCGCCACCCCGCATTTTCGCGCGAGATCGGTACCCGATACATAGATCCAGCTCTCGATATCGGCATTCCACGCATCCGCCGTGTCGCGCAGGAAGCCGGCGATGGCGGGTTCGCCCATCCGCTCGGCGAGATCGGCGGCGGCGAGCAATCCGGCGATTTCGACCGCGAGGGTCGCCGGGGTATAGCCGGCGTTTTCCTCCCACCGGTCCTGACCGGTCGCCGGTCCGTTGCAGACGATGAACGCCGAGGCCCGCTCGACCATCGGCCAGTATTCGGCAAGCTCGGTCTCCGGGACGGCGCCGTTGCGGAACGCAAGATCGAGCAGCAGAATCGGAAACGCCGTCTCGTCCATCTGCAATCCGCGCCAATAGGGCGAGCCGTCGAGCCAGGTATTCTGCGGCCAATGCCCGTCCGCCTCCTGGATGATGCGCAGATAATCGAGGGTGCGCCGTGCATCCTCCAGTGCCCCGCAGGCGAGCAAAGCGCCGGCGGTTTCGGCGAGATCGCGCGGCCAGACCAGATGATAGCCGCCGAGATCGTCGTCGCCCTTGCTCGCACCCCATGGGATCGACAGGCTGGCGATCGAGCCGCCCGGAAACAGCGGACTCTCGTGGCAGCGCAGCACAGCGGTGCTGACCCGGTAATAGTTGTGCGGCGTTGTCTGCTGCACCGGATCGAGCGGTTCGAGCGACTCCTGCCACGCCCGCCAGTTGGCAGCGTATTCCGTCTCGGCCCGATCGTACCCGCGTGCCAGGCTGGCGGCGGCATGGAAGGCCGCCGCCTCCGGCTTGCGGCCGAAGCCGATCGCGAGCAGCACCGGCGCGGTCGCGTCGATTTCGGCAACCAGAGCGATATTGCCGTCGGCGGCATGATCGTAGGTCTCGGCCAGATGCCCGTCGCGGCGCAGGATCTGCCAGCCATCGCTGAACCCCACGAAACCCACACTGCGCGCGCCGAACCCCGACGAACAGGCAAGCGCCAGCGAGGTGCCGTCACCGGTGGCGAACAGCATCGGCGTCCTCTTGCAGTCGCCGACCCACCCGGTATTGTGCGCCCCGCCATTAACCAGATGCGGCGCCAGCAGGACGAACAGGCGAAGCCCGGCGACCCCGTCGCCTGGGATCAGGCGGATATGCTGCAGCACGCAATCATGCATCGGATCGGAAACGATCCGCTTTTCGATGACGAAGCGCCGCTGCGTGCAGGTATTGCGGATGGTGAACAACGGCACGCCGTCCGCGACGCGGCGGGTTTCGGTAATCGTGTCGCGCTTTTCTTCGGCGAAGAAGCCGCCGGGTACGCCATCGGTGACGATCAGGCCGCAATCTCGGGTGCAGGCCTGATCGACGCGGGGGTAGTAAATCTCGTCGAGAATGCCATGGCTATGGGTGAACCAGACCGCGCAGCGCGGCGAGAGAGCGGTGCCGACCCCGTCCTTCGCGCTGGAGGTCCAGCGCGGCATCATACCGGGGAAGCCAGGGGCGTCGGTCATGCGCGCTTGACCGACTTGGTCCTGAGTGCTGCGAGTTCGGCCTGTAGCCGCTCGACCTCCTGACGGAGCGCGTCGATCTCCTCGACCGTTTCGTCCGCCGGGGATTCGGAGGCACTGTCCGTGCGCGGGACAAAGGGGGCAAAAAGACTCATCGCCCGCTCCATCATCGCCATGTTCTGCCGGCCGATCTCTTCCATGCCGGGCGGCAGGAAACTGCCCATGGTCTGCTGCATCGCCGCGCGCATCTGTGCCTGCTGGTGGCCAAACTGCGCCATTGCGGATTCGAGATAGCGCGGCACCAGCCCCTGCAGATTGTCGCCATAGAGCCCGATCAATTGGCGCAGAAACGCGGTGGGCAGCATGGACTGGCCGACCTTGCTCTCTTCCTCGACGATGATCTGGGTCAGCACCGAGCGGGTGATGTCCTCGCCGGTCTTCGCGTCATACACCACGAAATCCCGCCCCTCCCGCACCATCTCGGACAGGGTTTCGAGGGTGATGTAGGTCGATGTTTCGGTATTATACAGACGCCGGTTCGCGTATTTTTTGACGACGATCTGCGGTGCCGCCGCCTGTTCCGGTGTCTGAGCCATGACCATTGCCCTTTCCGTGCCATGTCGGCGCCCCAATGTGTCGGAGCCGGGACACTCGCGCCTGCTTGCTGCGCAGCACCATGGCAGACGCGATGCGAAATTGCTAGCATTCCGGCAACGCCTCGCCTAGCGGTAATCCCCCGATTTAGGATACAGGCGAGATCCGTGAAAAAGGCTCTTGCTCGGAATGCCGGATGAAATTCGACGACCCGCCAGAACGTCACGGCCAGAACGTCGATCTCGCGGCGCTGGCACGCGACTGGATCACCCTGTGGCAGAGCGAGCTTGCCGCCATGGCGAACGACCGCGAGTTGCGCGAAGCCTGGATCGGCCTGCTCGCGCTCTGGGCCGGAGCGGCGTCTTCCGCGATCGACATCGCGCAGCGAGCCGCGCGGCATGAGCCATCCCGCGCTACCCCGAGACGATATGCCGGGACCGATGGCACGGCGCGGCCCGCGCCCGGTGGTGCTGCACCTCCTGCTAGCGGCGATCCGGTCGAACACCTCCATCGACGCATCGCCGAACTGGAAGCACGTCTGGCCGCACTTGAGCGGGGAGGCGGCTCCGGCTGACGACGACTTCACCCAGGCCGTGCTGCACGAGGTGCTCGCCCAGGATCGCGCACTGATCGAGGGCGTCGCCGCCTATCGGCGCCATTCCTATCGTCGTACTCTCGCCGATCCGCCAATCCTGTGGAGCGAGGGCGAGAGCCGGCTGCTCGACTATAACGTTACCGGGGGCGGCGATGGTTCCACAATCCTGTTCGTCCCCAGCCTGGTCAATCGTGCCTATGTGCTCGACCTCATGGAAGACGCCTCGTTCCTGCGCTTCCTCGCCGGCAACGGAGTCCGCCCCTTGCTGCTCGACTGGGGCTGGCCCGGCCCGGTCGAGCGCCAGTTCACCCTGACCGACTACATCGCCGGCAGGCTGGAACGGGTGCTCGGCACGATCGGCCAGCCGGTCGTGCTCGCGGGCTACTGCATGGGTGGGCTGCTGGCATTGGCCGCTGCCCTGCGCAGTCCCGCCCGCATCCAGGCACTCGCTTTGCTCGCCACCCCATGGGATTTTCATGCGGACAATCCCGAGGGTGCGGAAAATCTCGGCCGGAGCCTGCCGCTGCTGGAGCCCTTCATGCGGGCGACTGGCACGCTGCCGATCGATGCGCTGCAGATGCTGTTCGCGATCCTCGATCCGTTCGGCGTCGCCGAGAAATATCGCGGCTTCGCGGCACTCGACCCGAACGGCCCGCGTGCCCGGCGTTTCGTCGCCCTGGAGGACTGGCTGAACGACGGCGTGCCGCTGGCCGCCCCGGTCGCTCGCGAAACCCTGGGCGGCTGGTATGGCGAAAACGCCCCCGCGCGCGGCCAGTGGCGTGTCGCCGGCCTGCCGGTCGATCCCACCCAATTCGACAAGCCCGCCCTGATCGCCACCCCGGCGCGCGACCGGCTGGTGCCGCCCGCCTCGGCCGCCGCGCTCGCGGCATCGATCCCGCACGCCACGGTCATCGCGCCGAATGCCGGCCATATCGGCATGGTCGCGGGCATGTCGGCCGAACTCGCCTTATGGCAGCCCTTCCTGGATTGGGTGCTCGGCCTGTAGCCGCCGCACTGCAACACGGCTATGGTGGCGGAAATTACGGAGGAGGAGCAAACCATGGACGACATCGTGATCGTTGCCGCCGCACGCACCCCGGTCGGCAGTTTCAACGGCGCCTTCGCCACTACCCCGGCCCATGTGCTGGGCGAGGTCGCGATCAGGGCGGCGATCGAGCGCGCCAAGCTCTCGCCCGACGAAATCGACGAGGTCATTTTCGGCCAGGTGCTCACCGCCGGCGCGGGCCAGAACCCCGCTCGCCAGGCGGCGCGCAACGCCGGCATTCCCGATTCCACGACCGCCTTCGGCATCAATCAGGTTTGCGGTTCGGGCTTGCGCGCGGTCGCCCTCGCGGCCCAGCAGGTGATGTCCGGCCAGAGCGACATCGTGATCGCCGGCGGCCAGGAGAGCATGTCGATGAGCCCGCATTGCGCGCATCTGCGCGCCGGCACCAAGATGGGCGACCTGAAATTCATCGACACCATGATCAAGGACGGGTTGTGGGACGCGTTCAACGGCTACCACATGGGCACCACCGCCGAGAACGTTGCGCGCGCCTATCAGATCACCCGCGAGGAACAAGACGCGCTCGCGCTGGCCTCGCAGCAGAAGGCCTCGGCGGCGCAGAAATCCGGCCGCTTCAAGGATGAGATCGCGCCCGTCACCATTGCCGGCCGCAAGGGCGACATCACCGTCGCCGACGACGAATATATCCGCCATGACTCGTCCGCCGAGACGATGGCCCGCCTCAAGCCCGCCTTTTCGAAAGACGGTACCGTCACCGCCGGCAACGCCTCTGGCATCAACGACGGCGCCGCCGCGCTCATCGTCATGTCCGCCAAGGAGGCGGCCAAACGCGGCCTCGCTCCCCTCGCCCGCATCGCGAGCTTCGCCACCGCCGGAGTCGATCCCGCGCTGATGGGCACCGGCCCGATCCCGTCTTCTCAAAAAGCGCTCGGGCGGGCCGGCTGGTCCGCCGGCGACCTCGATCTGGTCGAGGCCAACGAAGCCTTCGCCGCTCAGGCCTGCGCCGTGAACAAAGGCATGCATTTCGACCCCGCGCGGGTGAACGTGAATGGCGGCGCCATCGCCATCGGCCACCCGATCGGCGCCTCGGGTGCGCGCGTGCTGACCACCTTGCTGTTCGAAATGCAGAAGCGCGGCGCGCACAAAGGCCTCGCCACGCTCTGTATCGGCGGTGGCATGGGCGTCGCCATGTGCGTGGAGCGCTGAACCGATGCGCAAGGTTTATAACAGTGCGACCGAAGCGCTCGCCGGACAGCTCCGCGACGGCATGACCATCCTCTCCGGTGGCTTCGGCCTGTGCGGCGTTCCCATGGCTCTGATCGAGGCGATTCGCGAAAGCGGCGTGCGCGATCTCACCATCGTCTCCAACAATGCCGGAATCGACGGCGCCGGCCTCGGGATTCTTCTGGAATCCCGGCAGGTCAAAAAGATGATCTCCTCCTATGTCGGCGAGAACGCGACCTTCGCGCGCCAATATCTTGCCGGCGAACTGGAAATCGAATTCAACCCGCAAGGCACACTCGCGGAGCGCGTCCGCGCCGGGGGCGCCGGCATTCCCGCCTTTTTCACCGCGACCGGCTTCGGCACCGCGGTCGCCGACGGTAAGGAAACCCGCGAATTCGACGGTAAACACTACGTCATGGAGCGCGGTATCATCGGCGATCTCGCCATCGTCCATGCCTGGATGGGCGATACCGAAGGCAATCTCGTCTATCGGAAAACCGCGCGCAACTTCAACCCGATCATGGCCAGCGCCGCGAAAATCACCGTCGCCGAGGTCGAACATCTGGCCGAACCCGGCGCCATCGACGGCGATCACATCGTCACCCCCGGCATCTTTGTCAAACGCATCGTCAAGCTCGACAAGATCGACAAACGGATCGAACAGCGCACCACCCGCCCACGGGTTTCGGTCGCGCACTCAAGCCTGGAGAAAGTGTGATGGCGTGGTCGCGGGATCAGATGGCTGCCAGGGCGGCGCGGGAGCTGAAAGACGGATTTTACGTCAATCTCGGCATCGGGATTCCGACGCTGGTGGCAAATCATATACCAGACGGAATTTCGGTGCAGTTGCATTCCGAGAATGGGATGATGGGCATCGGCCCGTTCCCGTATGAAGGCGACGAGGATGCCGATCTGATCAATGCCGGCAAGCAGACGGTGACGGAGTTGCCGACCACGAGTTATTTCGACAGCGCGGCCTCGTTCGGCATGGTGCGTGGCGGGCACATCGACATTTCGATTCTCGGCGCCTTGCAGGTGGCGAAGAACGGCGATCTCGCGAACTGGATGATTCCCGGCAAGATGGTCAAGGGCATGGGCGGGGCGATGGATCTGGTCGCCGGCGTGCCGCGCGTGGTGGTGCTGATGGAACACACGGCGAAGGGCGAACCCAAGATCCTGAAATCCTGCTCCTTGCCGCTGACCGGCAAGGGGGTAGTGAGCATGATCGTGACCGATCTCGCGGTATTCGAAGTGGATAAAACAAAAGCGCTGGGCCTCCGGCTGATCGACAAGCCTGATGACGTGACGGTCGAGCAGATCAGGGCAGCGACCGAGGCCGATTTCGAGGTGAGCGAGGCACTTGCCTGATCGCACGGCTTCGTGATCGTGCGGCGCGCGTTTTGATCGTTCGGGTTGACTATCTTCCGGTGGTGTCACAACGCCGGGAGCAATCATGGAGCAGGATCATTACGATGTCATCGTCATCGGCTCGGGGCCGGGCGGAGCATCGCTCGCACAGCGCCTGGCGCCCACCGGCAAGCGCATCCTGATCCTCGAACGCGGCGATTATCTGCCGCGCAGCCAGAAAAACTGGGATTCGCAGACGGTCTTCGTCGATGGCGCGTATCAGACCAAGGAAACCTGGTTCAACCACAAGGGCGACAGCTTCCAGCCCGGTCTGCACTATTTTGTCGGCGGCAATTCCAAGGTCTATGGCGCAGCGTTGTTCCGCCTGCGCGAACGGGATTTTGAAACCCTCCTCCACAAGGATGGCGTTTCACCGGAATGGCCGGTGAAATACGACGTGTTCGAGCCCTATTATGCCGAGGCCGAGCGGCTGTTTCACGTCCACGGCCAGCGCGGCGAAGACCCGAACGAACCTTGGGCGAGCGGGGAATTTCCGCACCAGCCAGTGAGCCACGAGCCGCGCATCGAGGAGCTTGCGGCAAGCTTCCGACACGATGGACTGCACCCGTTCCATCTGCCGCTCGGAATTTTGCTCGATGAGAAGGACGGCAAACCCACCCCCACCAGCATCTGCATCCGCTGTGATGCATTCGATGGGTTTCCCTGTCTTCTGAATGGCAAGGCCGATGCACAGATTTCCTGCATCGACCCGATGTTGTGGCTTCATAATAACGTCACGTTATTGACGAACGCCTATGCCGAAACCCTGGAAACCGATGCGCGGGGGCGCACGATATCCGCCGTCAACGTGAAGCGCGAAGGCGCGCACGAACGCTATTCGGCGGATATCATCGTGGCGGCGTGCGGCGCACTGAGTTCAGCACTGCTGCTGTTGCGTTCGGCGAACGATGCGCATCCGAACGGCCTCGCCAATGGTTCGGATCAGCTCGGCCGCAACTATATGCGCCACAACCAGTCGGTCCTGATGGCGGTGCTGCGCGAGCCGAACGACACGGTGTTTCAAAAAACCCTGGCGGTGAGCGATTATTACTTCGGCGCCGATGACTGGGAGTTTCCGCTCGGCTTGATTCAAATGTGCGCGACCTCGCACGCCGATCAGATCCGCGGCGAGTCCCTACCATCCTGGTTGCAGTTCATGCCCGACATGCCGTTCGAGGCGATGGCGCGGCATTCGATGGATTTCTGGCTGTCGGGCGAGGATCTGCCGCGCCCAGAAAACCGCATCACGCTGCATCGCGACGGCCGCGTGTTCCTTGATCTGGAGCCGAACAACATGGAGGCGCATCACCGGCTCAAGCACAAGCTGGAGATTGCGATGCGCACCGCCGGGCCGCATCTCGCTTTACTTGAACGCTCACTCTATCTCGGCAAAAACATCCCGATTGGCGGCACCGCGCATCAGGCCGGCACCGCGCGCTTCGGCGCTGATCCCGCGCAATCGGTGCTCGATAGTGATTGCAGGACCCACGAAATTAACAATCTCTATCTGGCCGACGCAAGCTTTTTTCCCTCGATCGGCGCGGTAAACCCGACGCTCACCATCATCGCCAACGCACTGCGCGTCGCCGATCGGATCAAGGAACGGCTTGGATAAAATGTCCGTCGGGATCGCGCAGCAACACGGACTCCCCATCTACTAACATGAGGCGCGTTGCCGCGACGTCGTCGATCTCCCATGGATTGCGTGGCCGGGTGGTCAATGGCGCGCAATATTCGAGCAATTCGAGATGCGGCGGATCGCGGTCTGGCAAAGTCAGCGCGGTGACGGCGACGAGTGGGTCGGCCAATCCGTCGAGTGCGGCCTGTTCGGCACCGCGATTAGTTGAATGTGCCGTCGCCTGGAATCCGAACCCGGCATAAAACGCGATGCTCCGTGCGGTATCGGCCACCACGATCGCCGAATGATCGATGCCGATGCACAGGCCATCGTCTCTGCGATCGCGCCAATAATCCGGGCAAGTCTCAAGTGAAAACGCGAGCAATTCCAGCGGATGCCCCTCGGGATCACGAAACTTCCAGGCGGTGACGCCGCCCGACGACTTTGGCAAGTGCCGAGGGCCATCGATCGAAATGGGCGTCGCTCCATGATCGAGCGCGCGGCGATACGCCGTCCGAATATCGGTCACGACAATGGCGATGTGCTGAAACCACGGATCGTTGCTGGCACGCGGTTGCGGATAACCGGCACCGGATGCCGCAACGAGATGAACACGCTGCGCGCCCAGACCAAGCGTGCCAACATCGATCCGGTCAAACCTCAGAGCCTGGCAATAGAAATCCGCAAGCGCCTCAGGATTGCGTGCCATCAGCACGATACCGGCTATCATGGCATCTGCGCGCCGCGGGTGTTCAGGAAAATCGCATAGAGCGTGTGAGAACCGCCGATAAACAGACGGTTCTTGTGCAGTTCGCCGAAGGTAACATTGGAAACCCGATACGGCACCAGAATCTTTCCAAGCAGTGTGCCGTCAGGGGCGATGCAATGCACGCCATCGGCGGCGCTGCTCCACACATTGCCATCCTCATCGACGCGGAACCCGTCCGCATAGCCGGGTTCGATTTTATGAAATATGCCGCCGCCATGCAGCGACTTGCCATCCGCGCCGACATCGAACACGCGGATATACTGGCGCGGGTTTGACTTGCTCTGGTCCCCGGTTTCGGCTACGTAAAGGCGCTTTTCATCCGGCGAAAACGCCAATCCGTTCGGCCCGTCGAAATCATCCGCCGCCACAGCGATCTCGCCGCTCGCGGGGTCGAACCGATAGAGTGCGGGCGGCTGCTCGGAAGTCTGCCGTCCGCCCTCATAGTCGGTCATCAGCCCGTACAAGGGATCGGAGAACCAGATGCCACCGTCGGATTTCACCACCACGTCGTTCGGCGCGTTCAACCGTTTTCCCTCGTGGTGGCTGACCAGTTTTGTCAGCCGGCCGTCGTGTTCGGTGCGATAGAGGCAGCGCCCTCGATGCGAACAAGCGATCAGCCGCCCTTCGCGGTCGCGCGTCTGCCCGTTCGCGTAGTCGGACGGCGCGCGATAGACCGATAGGCCATGGTCCTCGCTCCAGCGCATCGTGCGGTTGCGCGGCAGATCCTGGAACAACAGGCAATTCGCATCGCCCATCCAGACCGGTCCCTCGATCCAGCGAAAACCGCTCGCCAGTTTCTCCAACTCAGCGTTATCAAGGATATAGCGCAAAAACCGCTGATCGATGACGACAAAATCGTTCATGCGAACCGGCAGGGTTGCCCGATCGTGGGCGGCGCGTCGAACTGCACCACCATCAGCACGGCGGGTTCATCACCGATCGTCCCCGATCGATGCCCGGTTCGGCCATCCAGTTTCCGCGTGTTCTGATCCTCGCCGAACGAGATTTCGCCTGGCCCCATTTCCACGCGCGTGCCGTCCATCGATTCGACGAACCAGCGCCCGGACAGCGGAATGATCCATTGCGGGCGCGGGTTTTCGTGCCATTCCCCTACCCAGCCGACCGGTTGGATGGTCACCATCACGGCCATGCCGCCATGGGTCTTGCTGCCCTGCCATTGCGGCGCGGCACCCGGACCCATCGCCTTCATCTCGAAATCGGTCAGCACGCAGCGTTTCTGGTGGCTGACACCGTGTTCGTCGGTCCAGAGATACCAGTATGGAATTTTCGGTGTTTCGTCGGACATATTTCTAGCTTCCCGCATAAGGATGGGTCGAGCCGAACGGGTGCGCGAGGAACACATCGAGCCCGTGAACCGTGGTGCCGAAGGTGATCAGCAGGAACCCGCCGGCCAGGGAAAAATTCTTCAGGAAATCCCAGAACAGATCGCGCCCCTTGCTTTCGCCCGCGCGCCAGAAATCGCCCGGCGCCCAGAAGCGCTTGAACAGCACCGCGGTCGCCATACAGTACAGTGCGAGGATCAGGGCGGCGAACCGATCCGCCGTGCCTGTCAGTATTCCGATCGACATCACGATCTCGATGAACAATCCCGTCAGAATCGAAAAAACGGCAAGGATCGGGACGGTGAACAATTCCTGCGCCTGCCCGACCGCACCCCGGAAATTCAGCAGTTTGTCGAGCGCGCTGAACGGGAAGAACAGCACCACCAGCAAATAGCGAACACCCAACGTCACCAGCATGATCCACCCCATCGCGCACGCGCAGGGCCAGATATGGTCACCGCGATCAGGCCGGACAACCCGTCCAATAACCTACCGTTCGTCCAGCCAGGGCGGCACCGGCAGGCTCTTGCCCTTCAGGAATTCAGGATTGAACAGTTTCGACTGATAGCGCGAGGCGCCGTCGCACAGGATCGTGACCACGGTATGTCCAGGCCCGAGATCGCGCGCCACCCGGAGCGCCGCCGCTACATTGATGCCTGTCGAACCGCCGACCGAGAGCCCTTCGTGGGTCATCAGGTCGAATACCTGTTCCACCGCCTCGGCGTCGGCGATTCGCACCGCATCGTCGATCGGCGCGCCGTCAAGATTGGCGGTGACGCGCGACTGGCCGATCCCCTCGGTGATTGACGAGCCGTTCGGCGTGAGATCGCCCGACTTGATCCAACCGTAAAGTCCGCTGCCCTCGGGGTCCGCCAGCACAATCCGCACGTCCGGCTTGTGCGACTTCAGCGCCATTGCCACTCCGGCCAGCGTGCCGCCGGTGCCACAGGAACAGGTGAACGCATCCACATGCCCTCCGGTCTGGGACCAGATTTCCGCCCCGGTGGTCAGGCGATGCCCTTCCCGATTGGCGACATTGTCGAACTGATTGGCCCAGAACCCGCCGGTCTCCTCGGCGATCCGCCGTGACACATGCACGTAATTGCCCGGATCGCGATAGGGTTTCGCCGGCACCAGGCGCAGATCGGCGCCGATCATCCGCAGGAAGTCGATTTTCTCGCGGCTCTGGGTGTCCGGCATGACGATCACGCAGCGATAACCGCGTGCATTGGCGACCAGCGTAAGGCCGATGCCGGTATTGCCCGCCGTGCCCTCGACGATCGTCCCGCCCGGCTTGAGCAGGCCGCGCGCCTCGGCATCCTCGATGATGGCGAGTGCGGCGCGATCCTTCACCGACCCGCCGGGGTTCATGAACTCCGCCTTGCCCAGAATGGTGCAGCCGGTCGCCTCGGAGGCGCGCCGCAAGCGGATCAGCGGCGTATGGCCGATCGCGCCGATCAGGCCGTCCGCGATCGTGGTGGATTGAAGTGCGGTCACGCGCATCCCCTCGTTGTTGATCCTGTCTTGCATCACGCGCCTGTCTCGGCCAACCTCTGTCAATGGGATAGCGATCCCGGTGATGGAGGACGATATGGTCGAAGATGTAGCGCCGAAACAGGTCTGGGAAGCCCTGATGAGCAATCCCGACGCGGTGCTCTGCGACGTGCGGACCACGGCGGAGTGGAATTTCGTCGGCATGCCCGATCTGTCGCAGGCGGGCAAACAGACGGTACCGATCCAGTGGCAGGTGTTTCCGACCATGCAGCCGAACCCGCAATTCCTCGACCAGTTGCAACAGGCGGGGATCGGGCCGAATCACCACATCTATTTCATGTGCCGCACCGGCGGACGCAGCCTGGCTGCCGCGCGCGCCGCGAAAGAGGCCGGGTTCAAGCATGTCTACAACATCAAGGATGGGTTCGAGGGCCCGCACGACCAGCGCGGCCATCGCGGCCATGTCGCCGGCTGGAAGCATGACGGGCTGCCCTGGGCGCAGAAATAGCCACGCGCGGCATGATCGTCTGATGTGCGCCGACCAACCTGGAACATAGGCCATCGGACCTGCCATTGATCCCGGATGACCGACGCCCCGCCCGTCGATTTCATCCATCGCAACAGTCCAGCCTTCCGCCGGGTCAACCTCGCGATGTTCGCCGCCGGCTTCGCGACCTTCGCGCTGATGTATTGCGTACAGCCGCTTCTTCCGGTGTTCGCGCGGGACTTCCGGGTAAGCCCGATCGGTGCCAGCCTCGCGCTGTCGCTGACCACCTTCACCCTGGCCGCAGCACTTCTGGTCGCCAGCGCGCTGTCGGAAGCCTGGGGCCGCAAGCGCATCATGGCGGGGTCGATCATCGGCGCGGCGCTGCTGACCATCGCATCCGCCGCCATCCCGCATTGGGGCCTGTTTCTCGCGTTTCGTGCGGCGATCGGCCTCGTGCTGTCCGGCCTGCCGGCGGTTGCCATGGCCTATCTCGCCGAGGAAATGCATCCAGGATCAATGGGGCTCGCCATGGGACTCTATGTCGGCGGCAGCGGCTTCGGCGGCATGGCGGGGCGGCTGATGACCGGAATTCTGGCCGATGCCGTCGGCTGGCGCTGGGCGACCGTCGCGATCGGCGCCATCGGCCTTGCGTCGGGACTGATATTCGCCGCGCGCCTGCCGCCGTCGCGGCATTTCACCCGCCGCCCGCTCGTGCTTGGCGGGCTCGCCCGAACCTATCTTGCCCATCTCGCCGACCCGGCGCTGCGCCTGCTGTTCGCCGAGGCGTTCCTGATCATGGGAGCTTTCGTCACCGTCTATAACTACATCACCTTCCGGCTGATGGGTCCGCCCTTCGGTTTATCCCAGACATCGGTGGGGCTGATCTTCTCGGTTTATCTGGTCGGTGTCGCGAGTTCGGCCTGGATGGGCGATCTCGCAGGAAGGCTTGGCCGTGCCCGTGTGCTGCCGGCGGGAATCGGCATCGAATTACTGGGCGCGCTGCTCACCCTGTCGTCATCGCTGCCGGTCATCGTGCTCGGGATCGCGCTGGTCACCTTCGGTTTCTTCGCCAGCCATTCGGTGGCGAGTTCCTGGGTGGGATCGCAGGCGCGCGGCACGCGCGCCCAGGCCGCCGCACTCTATCTGTTCCTCTATTACCTCGGCTCCAGCGTGATGGGCTCAATCGGCGGCATCGCCTGGAGCCACACCGGCTGGGGTGGCGTGGTCGCGATGATCGCGCTGATGCTGTTCATTGGGCTTGCGATCGCGCGGCATCTGGCGATCTTGCCATCGCGCCCGGCGGAGGTCATGTAGCGAGCATGTCGATTCTACGAACAGGCCCGGCCGCCGTGGAGCATCCGTAATGGACGGCGGCACGGAACAGCGCCACATCACCATTCACACCAAAGCGGATTTCGCACCGATGCGTGCGGCGGGCGCGCTGGCGGCCGACGTGCTCGACATGATTGGTGCGCATGTCCGCTCCGGCATCACCACCGGCGAGATCGACGCGATCTGTCATGACTATATCATCGCGCGCGGCGCAATCCCCGCCCCGCTGAATTATCGCGGCTTTCCGAAATCGACCTGTATTTCCATCAACCACGTCGTCTGCCACGGCATTCCCGGCGCCCGCGCGTTGATGGACGGCGACGTGCTCAATATCGATATCACCGTCATTCTCAATGGCTGGCATGGCGATTCCAGCCGCATGTATGTCGCCGGCACGGCCTCGACCAAGGCGCGGCGGCTGATCGATGTCACCTACCAATCGCTGATGCGCGGCATCGCCGCGGCGAAACCAGGGGCACATTTCGGCGATATCGGCCATGCGATCCAGGTCTATGTGGAAAGCCAGCGTTTCTCCGTGGTGCGCGATTTCTGCGGCCACGGCATCGGGCGGCGTTTCCACGAACCGCCCAACGTGCTGCATTTCGGCCGCCCTGGCGACGGACCGCTGCTCAAGCCCGGCATGTTCTTCACCATCGAGCCGATGGTGAACGCCGGCCGCCCCGAGGTGAAAATCCTCGACGACGGCTGGACCGCGGTGACCCGCGATCGCAGCCTGTCCGCCCAGTTCGAACACATGGTCGGCATCACCGAGACCGGCTGCGAAATATTTACTCTCGGCGCGAACGAGGCCAAACCCGCCTGACCTGCTTCCCAAAGCCTACGGGCTATGACAATCTAGACGTGTGTCAAAACGTCTATACACGACAAAGTCTTCATCCGATGAATTGCTGTTGTCTCCGGCGGCGGACGAAATCGATACGCCGGAAGTGCATGGCGCCGCCGGCCATCGTTCGCGCCTTCGCGCGCGGCTGCTGAAGGCCGGGCCGGACTCCCTGGCCGATCATGAAGTGCTGGAAATGATGCTGTTCCTCGCTTTGCCCCGGCGGGACACCAAGCCGATCGCTCGTGCCCTGGTGACCAAATTCGGCTCCTACGCCCAGGCGATCGCCGCCCCGATCGCCGAACTGCTCGCCGTCGAGGGGTTGGGTGAAGCCGGCGCCGCCGCGCTGAAAATCGTCCAGGCCGCCGCGCTCCGCCTGGTCCGCGCCGAGGTGATCTACCGGCCGATCCTGAACCATTGGGACCGGCTGATCGAATACCTGACCGCCGTGCTTGCGCGCGAACGGGTGGAGCAGGCGCGCGTGTTGTTCCTCGACCACCGCAACCGGCTGATCGCTGACGAGGTGCAATCGCAGGGCACGATCAACCACACGCCGGTCTATCCGCGCGAACTGCTCAAGCGCGCGCTCGATCACCATGCCACAGCGATCATCCTGGTGCACAACCATCCCAGCGGCGACCCCACGCCCTCGCAGGAGGACATCGCGATGACCCGCGAGATCAAGCAGGCGGCCGCCGCACTTTCGATCGTGCTGCACGACCACGTGATCATCGGCAACGGCAAATGGGTCAGCCTCAAGCGCCTTGGATTGCTATGAACCCCAGCCAGTCAGAACCGCCATGTGCAAGGGTACACGCAGCTTCCCATCATCCGGTGCCAGCGCCGCCAGTGCGGCGGGAAACAACGCGCGCGGCGGAATCCGCCGGGATCGCGCGATCGTCGCGTTGGTCTCACCCGCAGCCTGAAGATCGCGCAGGAGCGCCAGCGGTTCGGCATACTCGACGTCGATCACCTCGCGTTCCGCGACCGGAAGCGCGAATCCCGCGCGCTGCATCAGCCCCGCGCAATCGGCGAGATCGGGAAACGGCGACACCCGTGGCGAGGCGCCGCCGGTGAGCGCTTCCTCCGCCTTGATCAGCGCCGCGCGCAAATCGCCGAGCGTGCCAAGCAGCGGCAGGCTGGCGAGAAACAACCCTTCCGGTTTCAGGGTCCGCCGCAACTGGATCAGCGCACCCGGCAAATCGTTCACCCAGTGCAGCGACAGATGCGCGACGATGAGGTCGAAACTGGCGGCGCCGAAAGGCAGGAATTCCGCGTCCGCCGCCACGGCGAACCCGCCGGCCTGCCTTGCCATACGAGGCGAAAGATCGGCCGAGACCACCGCGACCCCGCGCGCCGCCAGCAGCGTCGCGACCGCGCCGCGGCCACCGAGATCGAGTGCCGTGGCAAATTTCCGGGCCGTGTCATCCAGCCGGTCGAGCACGCGCGCGGCAAGATCGTCCAGTACCGGGCGCACCCGGTCGAGCTGGTTCGCCGCCCGATCGCGATGGGCGCGCACGGCGGCGCGTTCGAAAATCAGCATGTCGTTCATCGCCGTGCTTGTGACGCGATCCGAGCCACCGGAAAACCCCTGCGCTGGCAGACTGGGCTCGTGCTGAAATCCCTCGCCCGCGCCACGCTCGACATTCTGCTCCCGGCGCATTGCCTCGCTTGCACCGAGCCGGTGACAGGTGACGGTCAGCTTTGCGCCGCCTGTTTCGCCGAGGCCGATTTCATCACCGCCCCGTTCTGTGGCCAATGCGGCCTGCCGCTCGCCGAACCCGCCCCGCTCTGTACCGCGTGCGACTGGGACCCGCCGGCCTTTCGCGCCGCCCGCGCGGCATTGCGCTACGGCCCGGCGGCGAAGCGTCTGATTTTGCCGTTCAAATACACTGATCGGCCGGAGGCCGCATCCGGCCTTGCCCGCCTGCTGCTGCGACCCGGCGCCGATCTGCTCGCCCGCGCCGACTGGCTGGTTCCGGTGCCGCTGCATCGCCGCCGGCTCGCCGCACGTGGCTACAACCAGGCCGGCCAGCTCGCCCGCGCGCTCGGCGGGCTCACCAAAAAGCCGGTCCTCATCGACGCGCTCGCCCGCATCCGCGCGACCCGTCCACTCGCCGAGCTAGACCAACACGACCGGGAAGCCGCGCTCAAGGGCGCGATCGCGGTCCGCCGGCATCGAACCGCGCAGATCGCCGGCCGCACCATCCTGCTGATCGACGACGTGCTGACCTCGGGCGCCACCGCCTCGTCCTGCGCCACCACGCTCCATGAAGCCGGCGCCGGAGCGGTCGATGTGCTTGCCCTGGCGCGCGTGGCAGATATTCAGGAAACGTAAATACTCTTGCGATATCATCCGTCTCGCGTATGTGAACGGCTGGAGACATCGCATGCCGAATATCGAAATCTACACCCAGCCTTTCTGCTCCTATTGCAGCCTTGCCGTCCGCCTGCTGCGCGACAAGGGCATCGCCTTCACCGAGATCGACGCGCCCTACGGCTCGGCGGCGCGGCGCGAAGCGATCGAGCGCTCCGGCGGCCGCACCACCGTCCCGCAAATCTTCATCGATGACGCGGCGATCGGCGGCTGCGACGACCTGGTCGCGCTGGAGCGCGGCGGGAAGCTCGATTCGCTGCTCGCCGCATGATTCATTATCAGCTCCGATGCGCATCCGGTCATGAGTTCGACGGCTGGTTCAAGACCAGCGCCAGTTTCGACCGGCAGGCCGCGCGCGGCATGCTCGAATGTCCGCGCTGCGGCATGAACGAGGTATCGCGCGCGCTGATGGCGCCGCGGATCGGCGGCAAGAGCCACGAACCGATCGCACCTGCCGCCCAGAAGGCTGCGGAACTGGAACCGGCGGCAACCGAGCAGAAATCCGGCACCGCCGTCGCGGGCCGGATGCCGGACGAATTGCGCGCCATGCTCGCCCGGCTCCGCACCGAGGTGGAGGCGCGCTGCGACTATGTCGGCGGCGATTTCGCGACCGAAGCGCGGCGCATCCATGACGGCTCGGCACCCAAACGCGGCATCTATGGCGAAGCGAGCGAGGCCGATGCCGAGTCGCTGGCCGAAGACGGGATCGACGTCGCCCGCATCCCCTGGGTTCCGCGCGCCGATAGCTGATCCCGCCCCAACCCAAGAGACCTCGTGATGCTCGATACGAAACCGGCTTTGTTCGAACTCGACGGCGTGCGGCCCGAGATTCATAAAACCGCCTGGGTCGCCCCCGGCGCCGTCGTGATCGGCGCGGTCAGCGTCGCCGAGGGTGCGAATATCTGGTTCAACTGCACCTTGCGGGCCGACACCAACACGATCGCCATCGGTGCGCGCACCAACATCCAGGACGGCACGGTGATCCACGTCAATGCGGGCGCCGAATTCGCGGCCCGGATCGGCGCGGATGTCACCGTGGGCCATGCCGCCATCGTCCATGCCTGCACCCTGCACGACCGCGCCTTCGTCGCCATGGGCGCGATCGTGCTCGACGGCGCGGTGATCGAGGAAGGTGGGATGCTCGCCGCCCATTCCACCCTGCAGCCGGGCAAGCGGATCGGCCGCAACGAACTGTGGATGGGCACGCCCGCCAGGCTGATGCGCGTGATGAGCGATGCGGAACGCGCACTGCACGACCAGATCGCGCCGCACTACGCCGCCCAGGCCGTCCGGTTCAGGCAAGGGCTGAAAGCTTTGTGATCGGCCCTCGCCATCGGAGGCTCACATCCTATGTAAAGGCCGGAGGGTCGCCATGCGCCGCCTGATGATCGTTCCCCTGCTGTCGCTCGCCCTCGCCGGCTGCGGGCTCGAAACCCCCTCGCCCTCCACCGGCTATCTGCCCGCCGACACGTTCGGCAACCGGATCATCGGCGAGGACCCGGCGATCGCCGCTACCGACGCGGCGACCGATGCCTTCGCCCATCCCGGAGCGATGCAGGGACGGCCAGCGAAAATGGCGCTCGCCGTCGCCTCGCTCGACGCGATGGCCGGCCAGTTCGCCACCGGCGGGCGCTGGTTGGGCATGAATTCGCTCGCGAAACAGCAAATGCTCGCCGCGCGCGGCCGGGTCCGGCGCATCCTCGGCATCGCCCCCGGCACGCCCTCGCAAACGGTGATCGACGCGATGGTCGGCGCCGCCCATCAGCTCCGGCACGGCAATCGTCCCGGCGCGCTGGAAGCGCTGGCCAGCCCTGGGTTCACTTTCCCGCCGGCGCACACCCTTGCCGTCCTCGCGCATTTCCCGCCGGTGCCACTCGCCAATCAGGCGACGATGTTCGCCAGCCGGTACCTGTTCCCCGGCGGTAGCGGATTGCCGCCGTTCAGCCGATAGAGCAAAATGGCTTTAAGCGGAAATCGCGAAGCGATCCGCAAGGCCATGAAATTGCTCGCCCAAACAAAGAGTAGGCGTGATCGACTGAAAGGCATCACGCTCTGGATTTCTTGGCCGGCTCGAACCGATACGGACTCGCACTGGTGGTCGAAACATCGAGCGCCAGCCGATGCGCCAGGGGCGGAAACGCGCGCGAGCGGCATTCCTGACGCTCGCACAGCCGGCACGTCAGCCCGATCCCCACCGCCGCGCGCTCGATATCGATCCCGTCGGCATACACGATTTCGGACGCGCGGGTGATGTCGCAGCCCATCGCCACCACGCGGGTCGCCGGCGGCTCGCCCCAATGCGCTGGCGCGGCGGTAATGCTGCGCGCGAAACACAGATAGGTCGCGCCATCCGGCAATTGCGCCACCTGAACCCGCACCGTGCCCGGTGTCGCGAACGCGGAATGCACCACCCAGCGCGGGCAATTGCCGCCGAACCGGGCGAACGGAAACCCCGCCGCCGAAAACCGCTTCGAGACATTTCCCGCCGGATCGATCCTCAGAAAGAAGAACGGCACGCCCCGCGCGCCGGAGCGCTGCAAAGTGGATAGCCGGTGGCACGCCTGCTCGTAGGAAACCCCGAACCGCATCGCGAGATGCTCGACATCGTGGCGCAGCGATGCCGCCGCGTCGAGAAACGGCGCATAGGGCATCAGCACGGCCCCTGCGAAATAGTTGATCAGGCCGATGCGCAGCAATTCCCCGGCATCCCGCGTGGTCATCGCCGCCCGCTTGACGATCGGTTCGACCAGATCGCGGGCCTCCAGCAAGCCGAGCTGAAACGCCATCTGGAATCCCCGGCTTTCGCGCGGCAAGGTTTCCGACAGCCGCAAATGCCGGGACGCCGGATCGTAAATGCGCAGCGCGCCGGGCAGCGGCGTCACCGACACGACGAGCCCATGCTTGTGGCGCAGCCGTTCCGCCAGCGCATGGTTCATCCCCAGCGCCGCCGCCGGCAGCTCGGCCCCCATCGCCTCGGCGGCGGCCTCGATCTCGGGGAAATGATTGGCGTGCTCGTGGAAAAAATCCCGCACCTCCTCGTTCGGCAGCAGGATTTTCCGCCCCGAGGGCAGGGTGATCCCACCGGTTTCCTCCCGCGCTGCCTGAAAGCCCCGGTAGAGCGCCAGCACGGCGCGCGCCGCGGCCGGCGCCGAGGCGGCCAGGATCTGCGCCTCCGAATCCGGCACGGGTTCGGCGCCGAGCAGCGGATCGGCGAAGGTTTCGCGCAGCGCCTGTTCCAGTTGCCGCTCGTCCGAACCGGACAGCGACGCGAGATCGACCTGCAGCGTCTCGGTCAGCTTGATCAGCAACGCCGCGGTCACGCCGCGCTGATCGTGCTCGATCAGGTTGAGATACGAGGTCGAGATTCCCAGCCTTGCGGCGAGCTTTTGCTGAGTCAGGCCCTGTTCCTGGCGCAGGCGGCGAACGATCCGGCCGATCAAGGGTTTGGACATGGAACACTTGCCTCGGAGCCTTGGAGGAATTTTTCAAAGTTTACACATTGAAAAACTTTACAGTCAATATCGCCACGGGTTTCGCCATTTCATGCCAAGAATCCGCGTGACATTCGCAGTTGCAGCGTAAATATTTGACCCACTTCAGTCACGCCAAAAACCAACCCGTTACCACGCAGGCTTGCCTCTATCGCGCTGCATCAGGAGAGACCCATGGCACCGTTCCCGACCCCGACCCGTTCCCCCGACGGCCTGCCCGGCGGCATGTCCGTCGCGCCGGATCGGTTCGCCGGCATCAAGCGCGATTATACCCCGGCCGATGTCGAAAAGCTCGCGGGCAATTTCCGGGTCCGGCACACTCTGGCCGAAATGGGCGCCAACCGGCTGTGGAACCTGCTCAAGACCGAGCCCTATGTGAACACGCTCGGCGCACTCACCGGCAATCAGGCGATGCAGCAGGTCAAGGCCGGACTGAAGGCGATCTATCTCTCCGGCTGGCAGGTCGCCGCCGACGCCAACATCTCGGGCGAGATGTATCCCGACCAGTCGCTGTATCCGGTGAACTCGGTGCCGATGGTGGTCAGGCGGATCAATTCCGCGCTGCGCCGCGCCGATCAGATTTCCCGCATGGAGGGCGACACCAAGACCTACTGGATGGCGCCGATCATTGCCGATGCCGAGGCCGGATTCGGCGGCGCGCTGAACGCCTACGAGCTGATGAAGGCGATGATCGAGGCTGGCGCCGCCGGCGTGCATTTCGAGGACCAACTCGCGTCGGAGAAAAAATGCGGCCATCTCGGCGGCAAGGTTCTGGTGCCGATTTCCCAGCACATCCGCACCCTGAACGCCGCCCGCCTCGCCGCCGATGTCGAAGGCGTGCCGACCGTGCTGCTCTGCCGCACTGACAGCCACGCCGCGCAGTTGCTCACCGCCGATGTCGATGAGCGCGACCGCCCGTTCATCACCGGCGAGCGCACGCCGGAAGGCTTCTACCGGATCAAGCCGGGTCTCGGCGTCGAATACGCGATCGCCCGCAGCCTCGCCTACGCGCCCTATGCCGATCTGCTCTGGTGGGAAACCTCCGAGCCGAATCTGGACGAGGCGCGCCAGTTCGCCGAGGCGATCCACAAGCAGTTCCCCGGCAAGATGCTCGCCTATAACTGCTCGCCCAGCTTCAACTGGAAAAAGAAGCTCAGCCCGGAAAAGATCGCGTCCTTCCAGCAGGAAATCGGCGCGATGGGCTACAAGTTCCAGTTCGTCACCCTGGCCGGCTTCCATTCGCTGAACTATTCGATGTTCCAGCTCGCGAAGGGCTATTCGGAGCGCGGCATGGCGGCCTATTCGGAGCTTCAGCAGGCGGAATTCGCCGCCGAGCCGCAAGGCTACACCGCCACGCGCCATCAGCGCGAGGTCGGCACCTCCTATTTCGACGCGGTGTCGATGGCGGTTTCCTCCGGCCAGGCTTCGACCACGGCGATGGCCGGCAGCACCGAAACCGAACAGTTCCACGATAACGACGATGGCACCGCTCCCGGCCCCGGCCACGACGACGGGCTGGTCCACCATCATCGCTGGGCGGTCAGCGCCCCGGATCGGTGATCGGTTAACTTTTTTCCCCGCGGTATCGGCACCCCGCCGATACCGATCCTGTCAACTGACCCCGGAGTTTTGCTCCGGGGTATTTTTTGGTGATCACTGTCGCCACCACTCCACTCTTCGCCCGCGATCAGTCGCCTTCAGTTACCTCTTGTTCGATGGCGGTCAGACAGGCCAGCAACTCCGGCAGCGCCGTCTGCACGGTTTCCCAGACAACATCGAGGTTGATATCGAAATAGCCGTGCGCGATACGATTGCGCATCCCGCGCATATTGCGCCACGGCACTCCAGGGTATCGCTCGGCGGTCTCGGGGTACCGATCCATCATCTTTGTTGCGGCCTCGCCAAGAATGACGATGCTCATGATGACGACCTGTTGCGTGCGCTTGTCGGCAAGAAACTGGTCCTTGCTCAGACCAGCGACAAAACCGCACACATCGGACGCCGCTTGGCGCATGTGGCGGAGATAATCGCCGACACGGCTCCCGCTCATACGGGAGATGCCTCCGCAAGCACGATCTCCCGAATCCGCGGCGGCAGATCGCCCGGCGTCAGCAAATCGACCGGAACGCCAAGCAGGTCTTCCAATTCGGCTTGCAGGCCGCCCAGATCGAACAAGGTTGCTCCCGGCAGCGCATCCACCAGCAGATCGAGGTCGCTGTCTTCATGGTCGGTGCCATGCAGCACCGAGCCGAAGACGCGCGGGTTTGCGGCGCGAAAGCGGCTCGCAGCCTCGCTCACGGCGGCGCGTTTGTGATGAAGGGCGATCGACGGTTTCATGAGTGCCGATATACCATAATTCCCGTGTTCCCGACCTCAACCTTCCAGCAATTGTTCCACCAGGGCGTCGATTTTCGTGGCGACGCCGGAGGCGACCAGCGCATCGCGGATGGCACGGCGCTGGGTGGTGAAATAGGCGCTTTCCGCCAGTTCGACCCTGGCCGCGATGCTCTCCGCCTCGACGGCCGCCGCCGCGAGGGCGCGGTGCAGGGCAATTTTGCGATCGTATTCCGGGATACGCAATTCCCAGACCAGATTGTCGAAATCCCGCGCGCCGCCCTGGCCTTTCGACTGCATATCAGTAATTCGCCTGCGCGCCGCTTCCGAATTGATGATCGCGCAGAGATATTGCCCCTCAGCGCGCGAACGCAGCGCTGTCCAGTAGGCTTTATGCTCCACCAAGTATTCAGGATTTTCGACAATAGTTGCACTTGGTAAGGTGCCGGACGCAGCATAAACCACCCGCAATCCGGTGTTCGGCAGTTGCAGCGACAATCCTCGCACATGATCCAAGCGCTGCCGCAGCGTCATTTTCGGCTTGCCGGCGCCGTCCTTCCGCGCGTTCGCGTCCCACGCCGCCTCGGTCTGGCGCAGCCAGCGCGCCAGATGGATATGCCCGTAGGCGGCGGCGTCCTTGGCGTCCAGAACCTTCAGCCCATCGGCCGGAATAACCGCCAGCGGCGTGCGCAGCAGCCGGAACGGCGCCAGGCTTTCGCCGAGCAGCACATGGCGCAGAAACTGGTTTTCCACCGGCCCGCGCGGCGGGGTCAGCGTGTTCCACGGCGCCTTGTCCAGCGCGCCGGCCAGTCCCTCGACCACCGGCGCGGCCTCGTTCACACCCAACCGGCCGGCCTCCGCGCGTTCGACGAAAAAGAACCGGCGCGGCACGATGGTCGCTCCCTGCCGGAATCGCGCCCGATAAGCCGAAACGCCGGCAAGCGTCGGCATCGGCGGCCAGACATCCCGCCGCGCGACAAGCGTCTTGTCCGCCTCGGCCTCGGTCGCGTCGCGCCGGTTCAGCACGCCGGCATAGCGGGTGACCTGGGCGGGTAACCCCACGGCATCCGCGCGGGTGCCGATGATCACCGAAGCCGGCACCGGAAACAGCGGTTTGACCCGCTCGTCGAAGCTCCAGGCCTCGGTGATCCGCAGCGATCCGTTGGTGCCGAAATCGCCCGCGCGCAGCCCGGCATAGGCCGGCCGGTTCAGCGCGGCATAGGGCAGCACGAAGCCGATCCGCCCGCCCGGCTTCAGATAAAGCTCCACCGCGCGCGCCATGAACAGCGCCGACAGATCCTGCTGGGTCGCCAGCACGCCGCCGACCCAGAGATTCCGTTTTTTACAGGCCTCGCGAACCTGTTTCATCATGCCCGCGCTCATGAACCGGAACGCGACCCAGGGCGGATTGCCGAGCACCACATCGGCGCGCTGCTTCGGCTTTGACAGCCATAACGGCCGTTGCAGATTGCGGATCACATAGGGCCAGATGCCGTCCCGCCCGTCATCGTACAGCGATTTGAGATGGGCATAGGTATCGCGCAGAGTCTCGGCGTCTTGCGCGGTCACGCCCGCGATGTGCCGGAGCTGCCGATATACCGTCGCCGGCGCCTCGGCATGGGCCAGGCCATCGGTCAGGGCCTGCAAGGCAGGCTCGAACCGCGCCTGTTCCTCGGCGAAGCCGCCCGGAATCGTCAGCGGCTTCGCGTTCGGCACCGCGACGCGAACCTCCTGCGCATCGCCCAGATCGACCACGTTCCATTGCAGCGCATCGCCGAGATAGACCGGCACGGTGATCAGATCGCGCGCCCCGCCGAGGGCCGGGCCGAGCGCGAGCAGCCAGGTCACGCGGGCGAAAATCACCGCGACCGGGTGGACATCCATGCCATGCACCTGCGCGCAGGCGGCGCGCAGCGCATCCCGCCTGCCCCACCCCGCCGCCTCGGCGGCGCCGAGCAGCGCCCGCACCGCGTGAAACAGGAACGTGCCCGAACCGCAGGCCGGGTCCAGCACGCGCTGGGTGAGCGGCGCAGTGACGACGGCGCGGGTCAGCTTCGCCGCCAGCCAGTCCGGCGTGTAGTATTCGCCGAGATCGTGGCGCTGCGCCGGGTCGATCAGGCTTTCGTAGAGCGCCTTCAGCACGTCGGTCTGCGCACTCTGCAACCGGAACCGGCGGATTTCGCCCACCATGCGCGCGACCAGATCCCGGCCGCGCTGATCGAGCAGAATCCAGTCGAAAAAATCGCTTTCGACCGCGCCATGGATACCGGCCTCCGCCAGGGCTGAACCGGACAAAATCGCCTCCGGCCCGGTGGCGGGAAGCTCGAAAATCGCCGCCGCGATGGTTTTGGCGATGATGGTCAGATAGGTGTGCTGAAGGAACAGCCCGTCATCGCCGATCGGCGTGCCATAGACCTCGCGCAGCAGCCCGTCCCATAGCTGGCGCTTCAGCGCCACCTCGGGATGCCCGGCGAAATCCTGCCAGAGCGCCGCCAGCACCCGCCGGGCATGGCCGAACACCATGCTGTCGCGGCCCAGGGCGCGCTGCATCGAGAGCGGTTCCGCCGGCAGATCGTCGCGCGCGCCGAGTGCCGGTTCCAGCCATGCCAGCAGGGCCGGCCCCTGATCGGCCCTGGTGACGTGGCGGCTGATTTCGGCCAGCGCTCCGTTGGTCCATTCATAGGCGATGAACGTCGCGCCGTCGGTCGCGATGCCGAGAAATTTCCGTTCGGTCTGACGCTCCCGCTCGGCGAGATAGTCGGGCAGCTTGCGTTCGACATCGCCCAGTTCCTGGCGCAGGTCGCGCTTGAATTCGAACACCGTGCCGGCGAACATCGTGTCGATCCGGCCATGCACGCGCGGCAGCCGCACTTCATGGTCGATCTCGCTCCAGGCGATGCCGAAGCCGTTGCGCAATATGTCCCCGATCAGGGTGCGCACCGCCTCGTGCCCAGGCCGGGCGGCAAGGCGGGTCATGATTTCGGGCAGATTATCGCGGCGCCATTGGTTCGACATTGCCGTCTGCCCTACACGCCGGCGCGCGAATCGGCTAGGGTGGCGTCATGAGCCGTTCCAGCCATCGCGATCAGCCGGATATGTTCGCCTCGCTTGACGACGAATCCCGGCCCGCGCGCTACGTTTATGAAGACTACATGCTGGAGATCCGCCGCCCGCAATTGCAGGCGCAGTTGAAGCAGGTGCGGGAGGCAAAAATCTTCCCCTGGAAGAACCTGACCGACGCGCTGCTGGCCGAGGAAACCTTCAACGGCATGGCGTTCAATTTCCCGCCCGAGGAGGGCCGCGCCGCGATGATCGCCTATGCCAAGGAAATCAGCCGGCTCTATGCCCTGATCGAGGAACCCTGGACGCCGATGATCTATTCCTGCCCAGGACGCTGGCTCTGATCCCTCCTCGCGACTAACGGACCGCATTGGGCCGCAAGCTCGCCTCCAGCCGTTCCATGCTGTGCTGACTGATGGTCAGCAGCCCGGCGCGCGGCGTATCCAGCTCCGCGATCAGGCCGAGAACGATCGCCAGGATCACCGGCAGCGCGGCAAGGGTCGCGCGATACCGGCCCCGCAGCAGCAGCCCGGTGAAGAAGCTGGCCCCCGCCGTCACCGTGATCAGCACGACCCACACCGTTCCCGGCAGGCGGTTGTGCCGGGCCGCGTCGCGCTCCGCTTCGAGATCGATCGTCTGGTTGAGCGAACGGATGAAACTGCCGGTGATCGCGTTCGGTGCCACCGCTGACGCCTGTTCCGCGATGCGCCAGAGTGCGACCTGCAGCCGCGCGGCCGAGGCTTCGGCGGCGGCGATTTCGTGACGATCCTCGGCCGCCCCGAAATAGGCCAGCCGCGCCGTCACATAACGCCGCAGCAAAGGCCGCGCCGCATCGCGCAGATCGGGCGCGAGCAGGCCGGCGCGCAGATAGGTCGTGCCGATCGCGTTGGCTTCGTCGACCACCAGCGAGCGCCTCTGCTCGTAGCGCGACAATGCCATGCTGAAGCTGAATCCCAGCATCAGCCCTGCAAGGCCGAGCACGGCGCCCTGCACCGGCCCAAGCGGTGTTTCCGACCCGGCATCGTCGGCGGCCAGACGCTGGCCGAGCCAGGTGGCGAACCCGAGCAGAACGGCCATGATCAGGGCGAGCAGCGGCGGATGATCGATAACGATGCGCATCCGCACAGTGTGCAATGCCGAATCGAACGGCGCAACCGCCCGGCGCCATCAGAATTGCTCTAACGCAGCGCCGCCAGACCGGCGGTAACCGCCTTGCGCATCAATGTCGGCATCGGCGTATCGACGGGAGCGGCGGTCAAACCGCGCGGCAGAACAACGACCGAGGCCGCCATCACCCGAAGCGAAAGCTCGAAATGGGTGAATACGTGGCGGATCGTGCCGGCATCGCGCCAGTCGGTCGCGGCAATTGGCGGTTCGGTCTCGGGCATTGCGCTCTCCCAGTCCGTTCCGGGCAATTCGAACATGCCGCCGAGCAGCCCCTTGGGTGGCCGGCGGCGCAACCCGATCATTCCCACCGAGTCGCGGAGCAGGAAGACCGTGCCGAACCGCACCGGCCGCACGGCTTTTTTCTCCTTGCGCGGCAACTCCTCCGCGATGCCGCGCCGATGCGCGCTACAAGCGTCACGCCACGGGCAGATCATGCACGATGGATTGCGCGGCGTGCAGATTGTCGCGCCCAGATCGAACAGCGCCTGGGCGAAATCGCTCGGCGCGCGCCGCGCCGCGGCCTGCTCGCCCAATCGCGCGGCCGCGGCCGCGATTGTCGGCTTCGCCTTCGGTAACGATGCCTCGATCGCGAATATCCGCGCCGCCACCCGCTCGACATTGCCATCCACCGGCACCACCGGACGATCGAAAGCGATCGCGCCGATCGCCGCCGCCGTGTACCCCCCGATACCCGGCAACGCCCGCAATGCCTCGATCGTTTCGGGAAATCCGCCCATCCCGGCGACCACGCGGGCGCAGGCGATCAGGTTCCTGGCGCGGGCATAGTAGCCGAGCCCGGCCCAGAGCCCGAGCACATCGTCTTCCGGTGCCTGCGCCAAAGCCGCGACCGTCGGAAACCGCTCGATGAACCGGCGGAAATACGGTATCACCGCGCCTACCGTGGTCTGCTGCAGCATGATCTCGCTGAGCCAGACACGGTAGGGATCGGCGCGCACGCCCGGTGCTGCGCGCCAGGGCAGCTCGCGCCGATGGGCGCGATACCAGCGGAGCAGAAGTGCTGAGGATGGCGGATCAAGGCTCACGGAAACGCTCAGTGACGGCAAAAGCCCCGCCTGTCGAGCCGGCGCGGCACTATGCGCCGCGCGGCATCGCCGCGCTGATCGCGCCGGTGCTGCGCCCCGCTTTGCGCCGCCGGGGCGCCGCGCTCGCGACATTGCTTGAAGACTGGCCGGCGGTCGTCGGTCCCGGCATCGCGGCGCGCAGCCTGCCGGTGAAATGCGCCGCCGGCACGCTCACCATCGGCTGCGCCGGCCCCGACGCGCTGGAATTTCAGCACATGGCGCCGGCCCTGATCGCGCGGATCAATCTCGCCTTGGGCGGCCAGATCGTCGCGCGGCTGCGCTTCGTCAGCCTGCCCGCCGCCGATCGCGTGAAGCCGGGCCGGTCAGAAATCGGACGCGATCAGCTCGGCGCCGCTCTCGTCGCTCCGGTGGATGCCGCCGCCCTGCCGGACGGACCGATCGGCGATGCCCTGGCGCGGCTGGCGCGCGGCCTTCGCACGCGCCGGAGTTCCGGCCTTGGATAGGCCATGCGCGATCACCGCCTCGGTCAGCAGAACGCGCACCCGCTCCGCCGCGGCATGAACCGCGGCGGTTTTCAGCGTGTCCTGATCGGTCAGCGCCATCAGATCGGCATAGGCGACGCCCAGCGGCGCCCGGTCGAGCCCGGCGCGGCGCAGGAATCCCTCCAGTGACAATTTCGAATCGCGGCGCAGATAATGCACCAGCGAGGCTTCGTTCGGCGCGAACAGAAACACCCTGAGCCAGCGCGTATGCAGCGCGAAGGCGCCGAGCATGGTTCGCGGCGGTCCCTTGATCGGCCGGCCGGCGCCGCCGGCGAGCCAGGACGACAGCGCGGCTTCCGGCATCGGCCGGGCGATCCCGAAGCCCTGCACCATCGGCGCACCCATGATGCGCAGCGCATCGAGCATGTCGAGCGTCTCGACGCCTTCGACGCAGAGCTTCATGCCAAGCTCCTGCGCCATCGTGACGAAAGCGGCGAGGAAGACGAGGTCATTCGGGTTCTGCGCGACATCGGCAAGAAACGCCTTGTCGATCTTGAGGTAATCGACCGGCAGGCGCTGCACCCGCTTGAGGGTCGAGAACTCGACCCCGAGATCGTCGATCGCGATCGCCACGCCGGCGCGGCGCAGGATCTCCAGTTCGTGGCGCGCCATTCCGAGATCGGGAAATTCATGGCTTTCGAGCAGTTCGACGATTAACCGTCCGGGCAAGATCGAGCCTGCCGCCAGCGCCGCCTCGATCGTCGCCGACACCGAACCGCGCGACAGAACCTCGGCATCGACATTGATCGACAGGCTGAGCGCGGGTGCGACCGCCGCGAGGTGTCGCAAATAGGCGATGCCCCGGCGCAGCACGCTCTGGAACAAAATCTCCCGGTCCTCGGCGGTTAGTTGGGGGAGAAAGGCGTCCGGCTGGATCAGCCGGTCGCCGTCGCGCAGCCGGGCCAGCGCCTCGATCGCGATCACCTCGCCGCGGCGCACCGCGATGATCGGCTGATAATGCACCTCGATACGATCTTCGGCCACCAGGGCACGATAACGAGATCGCGCGACGTTACTCCCCATCATCGACCGGCGCCGATCGGCTGACATGTCAAGCGAATGCCCACTTGTCGGCGCCTAATGCCGAATCCCAATGGCAAACCCCTGTTCGCCAACCTCATTGCAAGATGCGACGGATCACGACGACAAGGGCTGAATCAATTTCATTCAGAGAGATCCCGCATAACCCCAGTCCAGCACAACGAGACATGAGCACACCAATGCACTTATCGACGGAGAATTCTTGAAAAATCACATAGTACCCCGAGTCGCTCATAGTGCGGGGTATAGCCGCTTCAGTTTGATGCGGGCGTTTGCGGTGGTGAAGTGCCAGTTGGCCTTGACGTGATCCCTATTGCGGGTGCGCTCCCATGCGGCGA
>NZ_JAKGBZ010000034.1 GCF_021556475.1 Acidiphilium iwatense
ACCCCACCCAGACGTCCCAGGCCTCACAGCCCAGAACACCCAACGCAAAACAACACAGAAAGCAGCCAAACGCCACCAACGTATCCCTTCCTAGCCTCTTCACAACCCTCAAAGAACAAAACGGACATTGCGGTTTGACCCGCTCCGTCGGTCACCGCCTCGTCAGCGGTGAACGGGCTTCTACGCGCCGCCCCCGCCCCTGTCAACGCCGTTCGGCAAGCATCGGCCGATTTCATAAACCTCCATGTATTTCATTGAATTTTTCTGAATTGCCCACGCTTCCATGCGGCAGGAAAAAATTTTTCTCCCTTGCAGCCCGGCCATGAAGAACGCGCATGGACCGGGCGCAGGGAGAGACAGTCACGCGGCTTGGGCAAGCGGCCCGGCGATCGCGAGACCGTCCGGCCCGGCGGTCACCTTCACCGTCTGCCCGTCATGGATCGTCCCATCCAGGATGAGGCTCGCGAGCTTGTTCTGCAGGCTGCGCTGGATCACCCGTTTCAGCGGCCTTGCGCCATAAACCGGATCGTATCCGGTTTCGGCCAGCCAGTCGTGCGCCGTCTGATCGAGTTCCAGCGTGATCTTGCGGTCCGCGAGCAACGCTTCGAGGTGGCGCAACTGGATATCCACGATCGTCGCCATATCGGCGCGCTGCAGGCGCCGGAACAGGATGACCTCGTCGAGCCGGTTCAGGAATTCGGGCCGGAAATGCTGCCGCACGATCCGCATCACCTGCCCCTCGGCCATCATCACGTCCTCGCCTTCGGGTTGGGCGGCAAGGATCTCACTGCCGAGATTGGAGGTCAGCACGATGATCGTGTTCTTGAAATCGACCGTCCGCCCCTGCCCGTCGGTCAACCTGCCGTCATCGAGAACCTGCAGCAGCACATTGAACACATCCTCATGCGCCTTCTCGACCTCATCGAACAGGATCACCTGATAGGGCCGCCGCCGTACCGCCTCGGTCAGCACGCCGCCCTCCTCGTAGCCGACATAGCCGGGCGGCGCGCCGATCAGCCGCGCGACCGCGTGCTTCTCCATGAACTCGCTCATGTCGATCCGCACCATCGCCCGCTCGTCGTCGAACAGAAATTCCGCCAGCGCCTTGCAGGTTTCGGTCTTACCGACGCCGGTTGGGCCGAGGAACAGGAACGAGCCGATCGGCCGGTTCGGGTCCTGCAATCCGGCGCGCGCGCGGCGCACCGCGTCCGACACCGCGTGCAGCGCCGCTTCCTGCCCCACCACGCGGCGGCGCAACTCGTCTTCCATGCGGATCAGCTTGGCCCGCTCGCCCTCAAGCATCCGATCGACCGGAATCCCGGTCCAGCGCGACACCACATGGGCGATCTGCTCCTCGGTGACGGCTTCGTTGACCAGATGCCCATCGCCCTGCCCAGCAGCAAGCTTGCGTTCGAGATCGGGAATGACGCCGTACATCAGCTCGGACGCACGGGCGAGATTGCCGGCCCGTTGGACCATTTCCATCTCGCCGCGCGCCTGATCGAGTTTTTCCTTGAGCTTCTGGGTCTCGGCCAGGCTGTCTTTCTCGGCTTTCCACGAGACACTCATCGCATCGGATTTCTCTTCGAGATCGGCCAATTCGACCTCAAGCCGCGTAAGCCGCTCCTTGGATGCCGCATCGCTTTCCTTGCGCAACGCCTCGCGCTCGATTTTGAGTTGCATCAGCCGCCGGTCGAGTTCGTCCAGCGCTTCCGGCTTGGAATCGACCTGCATGCGCAGGCGCGACGCCGCTTCATCAATGAGGTCGATCGCCTTGTCGGGCAGGAATCGGTCGGTGATGTAGCGGTTCGACAGCGTGGCCGCCGCGACCAGCGCCGCATCGGCGATCCGCACGCCGTGATGCAGCTCGTATTTCTCCTTGATCCCGCGCAGAATCGAAATCGTGTCCTCCACGCTCGGCTCATCGACGAACACCGGCTGGAACCGCCGCGCCAACGCCGCGTCCTTCTCGATGTATTTGCGATACTCATCGAGCGTGGTGGCGCCGACGCAGTGCAACGCGCCACGCGCCAGTTCCGGCTTGATCAGGTTGGACGCGTCCATCGCGCCATCCGCCCGGCCGGCACCAACCAGCGTATGCATCTCGTCGATGAACAGAATAATCTCGCCGTTCGCGGTCTCGATCTCCTTCAGCACGGCCTTCAGCCGTTCCTCGAACTCGCCCCGGAATTTTGCGCCGGCGACCAGCGCGCCCAGATCAAGCGCCATCAACCGCTTATTCTTCAATGCCTCAGGCACGTCGCCATTGACGATGCGCAGCGCCAAGCCTTCGACGATCGCGGTCTTGCCGACGCCGGGTTCGCCGATCAGCACCGGGTTGTTCTTGGTGCGGCGCGCGAGCACCTGGATCGCGCGGCGGATTTCCTCGTCGCGCCCGATCACCGGATCGAGTTTTTGCTCCCGCGCCGCTTCGGTCACGTCACGCGCATATTTTTTCAGCGCATCGAAATTCTGCTCTGCATTGGCGCTATCCACGGTGCGTCCCTTGCGGATATCAGCGACCGCGCGCTCCAGCGCCTGCGCCGAAGCCCCGGCCGATGCCAGCGCACGCCCAGCAGGCGTGCCACTCGCGGCAAGCGCCACCAGCACACGGTCCTGCGCGACATATTCATCCCCGGCCTTCCGCGCCATCGACTGCGCGGAATCGAGCACGCGCAGTAGATCCGGCGTGATCTGCGGCTGGCCCGCGCCCGATCCCTGCACCTTCGGCAGTTTCGCGACGGCGGCATCGGCGGCGAATTTCACCGCGCCCGGATCGCCGCCGGCGGCACGGATCAGCCCGGTCGCCGCCCCCTCCTGATCGTCGAGAAACGCCTTGAGCAGGTGCTCGGGCGTGATGAACTGGTGATAGTCCCTGACCGCGATGGTCTGCGCGGCCTGAACGAAGCCTCTGGCCCGTTCGGTGAATTTTTCAAAATCCATGATTCGATCCCTTTCATAGGCGACCCAGTCCCGTCATCCCTCAATAGGCAATGGCGCGACCTTGCTCCAGGCATTTGGTTCCTGCATTGATCGCACTCAAGAGGGGAAACCATGCGGATCGACTCGATCTATCGCTACCCGGTGAAGGGGCTGACGCCGGAAAACCTGGCGACGGCGCAATTGCGCCCCGGCCGCGCGATCGAATGGGACCGCGCCTTCGCGCTTGCCCAGGGCGATTGCGGCTTCGATGAATCGGCAGCCGCATGGCGTTCCAAGACCGAATTTCTGTGCCTCGCCCGCAATCCAGACGCGGCTTTGCTGGCGTCTCGGTTTGACGAGACCGCGCACCTGCTCACCCTGACCGCCCCGGATGGTGCGACGATCGACGCCTCGCCGTTCGAGCCGGAAGGCCGCACCGCGCTCGCCGCGTTCATTGCCACCGCCCTGCCTCGTGCCATGCGCGGCACGCCCCGCTTCGTCTATGCCGAGAACCATAGTTTCTGCGATAACAAAACCCAGGTGGTCAGCCTGATCGGGCTGCCCAGCCTGCGCGCGCTGGAAGAAGCCGCCGGCGCGCCGCGCCAACCCCTGCGGTTTCGCGCCAGCCTCTACCTTGCCGGCCTCGATCCCTGGGAAGAATTTACCTGGCTGAACCGCACCATCGCGATCGGCGGCACGAAATTGCGGGCGACCGCCCGCATCGCCCGCTGCGCCGCAACCTGCGTCAATCCCGAAACCAGGCGGCGCGACGCCAATCCGGTGAAGGAGCTGATGACAAATTTCGGCCATGTGGATTGCGGCATCTATGCCACGGTGATCGAAGGCGGCCCGATCGCGCCGGGTGACGCCGTGCGACTCCTGTCGTGACCGGCAATTCCAACCACGTGCTGCGCCCTGGCGAAACCTGCTGGTGCCTCGCCCATGCCAAGCGCATGGCGGTCATCATCGACGGCGCGGCCTATTTCCGCACGCTGAAACAGGCGATCCTCGCGGCGCGCCACACGGTGCTGATGATCGGCTGGGATTTCCACACCGGCATCGAGCTGGAACGCGACGAAATCACCGAACCCGACGCGCCCAACACGCTGGGCGCATTCCTCTCCTTCGTGGTCAAGCGCAATCCTTCGCTGCACGTGCATGTGCTGCGCTGGGATCTCGCCTTCCTGAAAATGCCGCTGCGCGGCACCACGCCGCTGGTGCTGCTCAACTGGATCACCTCGCGCAACATCCATTTCCGGCTCGACGCCAACCACCCCAGCGGCGGCTGCCACCATCAGAAAATCGTGGTGATCGACGACCGCCTCGCCTTCTGCGGCGGAATCGACAGCACGGTCGGCCGGTGGGACACCAAGGATCATATCGACAACGATCCGCATCGCGACGAACCGGATGGCAAGCGCCACGAGCCTTGGCACGATGTCACCACCGCGGTCGATGGCGAGGCCGCTCGCGCTCTCGGCGACCTCGCCCGGATGCGCTGGCACGCCGCCACCGGCAAAACCCTGACCGCGGCGCCGGGTGAAGCCGAAATCCCCTGGCCGTCCAGCCTCGAACCACGGTTTCGCGATGTCACGGTCGGAATCGCCCGCACCTGGCCGAAAACCGCCGAAATGGCCGAGACGCGCGAGATCGAGGCGCTCTACCTCGCCGCCATCGGCGCGGCACGGCGCAGCATTTATCTGGAAAGCCAGTATTTCGCCGCGCCGCGGATCGGTGCCGCCATCGCGGCCCGCCTCGCCGAACCGGATGGCCCCGAAATCATCATCGTCAATCCCAAGCGCGCCTCCGGCTGGCTCGAAGAGGAAGCAATGGGCTCGGCCCGCGCCTTGCTGTTGCGCGACCTGCGCCGGCTCGACCATGGCGGACGGCTGCGCTTCGCCACGCCGGTCACCGAAGGCGGTGCGGATATCTACGTCCACGCCAAGGTGCTGGTGATCGACGATATCCTGCTCCGCGTCGGGTCCTCGAACATCAACAACCGCTCGATGGGCCTCGATACCGAATGCGACCTCGCGATCGAGGTGCCGCCGGACGGCCCCGACCGGCCGGAGATACGGGCCGCGATCCTGGATGTGCGCGACGCGCTGCTCGCCGAGCATCTCGGCACAACCATCGATACATTGCGCGCCGCGATCACGCGGACCGGCTCGCTGGTTGGCGCGTTCGATGCCCTCGCCCGCCCCAGTGGGCGCAGCCTCGTCCCGTTCGTGCCACCGCCGATCAACGACCTGGAAACACATATCGCCGAAAGCGGTGTGCTCGACCCGGACTGCCCCGAGGCGATGGAACCCAATTTTGTTCGCGCGCTGCGGCTGATCGGCGCGCCGCGACCGCGCCAACTCATCACCCGGCTTACCTATGGCGCGAAATCGGCCTAATCTTCCTCCATGTTGACCGATCTGCCGAACGTGCTGACCCTGTCGCGCATCGCCGCGATCCCGCTGCTGGTGCTGCTGGTCGCACTTCGCGCACCGCTCGCCGATCTCCTCGCCGCTTTGCTGTTCGCCCTCGCCGCAATCACCGACTGGCTCGACGGTCAGCTCGCCCGCTCCCGCCGGCAATTGTCCGATCTGGGCCGGATGCTCGACCCGATCGCCGACAAGCTCCTGGTCGGCGCCACCCTCATGGTCCTGGTCGGGTTTCACCGGCTGCCGCCCTTCGGCATCTATCCCGCCATCGTCATCATGCTGCGCGAAATCCTGGTCTCGGGCCTGCGCGAATATCTGGCGGGCATCCGCATCGGCCTGCCGGTCACCAAACTCGCGAAATGGAAAACCGCGACCCAGATGGTCTCTCTGGGGCTGCTGCTGCTGGGCGATTCCGGCGCGCGGGTGCTCGGCTTCGCCGGCTTCCCCGCCACGGCGGTGGGCGGCGCCCTGCTCTGGATCGCCGCTCTCCTCACCCTCGTCACCGGCTGGGATTATCTCACCGCCGGCCTGCGCCACGTGATCCAGCCCGATCTCGCACCCTGAACCGGACCCGGCTTGAGATAACCGGGCAATCCGGCGCATAACGGCACGACCGAACTCTGAAGGAACGAACCCGATGCGGCGCGGCGCGCGATCTGTCACCACACGGTCTCTTTGTCTCGCGGTCCCCGGCGCAATGGCGCTCCTGCTGTCCGGCTGCGCGGGTGTCGGCAATTATCTGGACAGCACGATCAATCCGTTCGGAGATCCGAACGCCCCGCAGGGCTATGCGCTCAACATGCAGCGGGTGCGCGGCAACGATGTCGCGGTGCAGCCGATCCGCCCGCAACCCGGCGATGTCTGGCCCGGCCCGGTGCGCCCGGTGCCGACGCTCAGCGAGATCCAGCAGCATATGAACGTACCGCTCGGCCAGGAGTATCAGAACCAGTACGGCACCGGGTCCGGCAACGCTCCTGCGACCTATTCGGTGCCGCTTGGCGCGGTGCCGCGCCGCCTCGCGCCGGAGCATCGGCCGGGTGCCGCGGGCACGAATGCCGGCACCACCAAATTCGGCGGCTACGGCCATGCCGTGACCGGCAGTTCCACCCCGCCGCCAAGCAGCCAGACAGCGATGCCCAATGCGGCAGCGGCGGTAGCCGTCAAACCCACGCCCGCGCCCGCCATTTCCGCCGGCAAGGGATTCGCCGTGGGCGAGACGCTGATGAGCCCGGCCGGTCCGGCCGGCGTGGTGACCGGCGCCAGCAACGGCCGCTATCAGACCGTCGCCCCGATCAACGGCCAGGGCGGCGGCATTCTGATCCCCAACGGCAACGGCACGGCGACACTGATCCAGCCCGATGGGCAGGTGGTCACCGTCCAAGGTCAATAATTCGGGACCCATCGGTGACCGGCAACCATTCGATCCCCATATCCAGACCATGAAAATCCTCTATTTTGCCTGGTTGCGCGAGCGCATCGGCCATGCCGAGGAAGACATCACGCCGCCCGCCGAGGTGACGACGATCGGCGCGCTGACCGACTATCTCGCGGCGCGCAGCCCGGCCCACGCGAAAGCCTTCGCCGACCGGCGCGCGATCAAGATCGCGCTCGACCAGCGTTTCGTCACGGACGGCGCGGCTTTGGGTACGGCGCGGGAAGTCGCCTATTTCCCGCCCTTCACCGGCGGATAGCCGCGATGACGTTCCGTCAATTGCGCCTATCTTCATTTGAGCGGTCAATCTCATGCCACGCATTTTGGTAACCACGGAAGATTTCGATGTGGGCGCCGAGCTTGCCCGGCTTGAATCCGGCGCCGGCGCGATTGCCAGCTTCGTGGGAGTCGTGCGTGGCGAATCGGATGGACGGGAACTGGCCGCGCTGACCCTCGAGCATTATCCGGGCATGACCGAAACCGCCCTCGCCGGCATCGCCGAGACGGCCATGACGCGCTGGCGGCTGACCGATTGTGTCATCATTCACCGGATCGGCCGGTTGGTGCCCGGTTCGCGCATCGTGCTCGCCGCCGCGTCCAGCGCCCATCGCGGCGACGCGCTTGAGGCTACCGCCTTCCTGATCGACTGGCTGAAAACCGACGCGCCGTTCTGGAAGCGCGAGGACTTCGCCGAAGGCGGCTCCGCCTGGGTCGAGGCGCGCACCGACGATCAGAAGGCCCGCGATCGCTGGCAAATCGGCGGCACGACAGCCGCCTGATATCCGGCGCGGTTCCCGCTCCCTCGAACCATAAATTCACCTCCTCGGAAACCATCGCGCTGCCGTGCACCGAGCGGTGACACCGTCATCTGCTCATAATCCAATTGTCGAAAATATTATCCTATTCATTTCAAATTGTATTTGTCTTATTATTTCAACAATTGATATCAAATTAAAATTATTTTGTTGACGCAAGCTTCCTCTGGTTGTATTCATTGTTTGAAACAACTGGAGATTGTTATGAAAATACTATTTTTTGGGACATATCTTGATAATCGAGACGTTCTAACCGCTTTTTTCAAATCCAAGCTGGCGGTCGCGGATGAAACGTCCGACCCGGAAGAGGCGCTCGATCTCGTGCGCTTCTACGATTACGACGCGGTGGTATTACGCATCGCCGACAGCCGGCCGAACGAGGTTGACCTGATTCGCCGTCTGCGCATCGGTGGTCTGCGCTGTCCTATCATCGCGGTAGCTCATGCGCTCGCCGAACCGACAAGGCTAAGGGTTCTGGAAGCCGGAATCGATGATCTGATCGTCAGCGCGATGTCCCAGGACGAGATTTTCCTGCGCGTACAGAATCAGGTCCGGCGCAGCCGGGGCTTTCAGAGCCCGTCGCTCGTGATCGGTACTGTCGAAATCAATATGAACGCGAAAAAAATCTTCACGGCGGGCACCGAAGTGAGCCTCACGAAAAAAGAATATCAGATCGTCGAAATCCTCGCCCTGCGCAAAGGCTGCGTGCTGAGCAAGGAAGCCATCCTCGACCATCTCTATGGCGGGCTCGACGAACCCAACCCCAAGATCATCGATGTCTTCATCTGCAAGATCCGCAAGAAGCTCGCAGCTCTCGGTGCCGGGGAACTGATCGAGACCAATTGGGGCCGTGGCTACATGGTCGCCGAAAAACGCGCCATGCCCACCCCGGCGATCGAGCGGGCCGGAATCGAGGGTTCGGCCGGCCACCGGCCGGGTTCCGGCGCCCTGCTGCGCGTCGGAACCTGATCGAACGCGCCTGTCTATTCGGCGGCGCCGGCCGCCTGCGGCTTGGCGTGGATTTCCGCCATTTTCTGCTCGACGTGACGGGAGAACACGTATTCCGCCGGCCGTTGACCATCGAGCGGGATATCCTTCGCCATCGGCCCCTCGGTGCGGATGCCCTGGATTGCGAGCTTGGCCAGTTTCCACGGGCGCTTGACCGAATCGACGACGGCGGTGGCTTCGAACCCGGAATGGACCATGCAGTCGGCGCATTTCTCGTAGTTGCCGACGCCGTATTTGTCCCAATCCGTAGTGTCCATCAGTTCCTTGTAAGTCTTGGCATAGCCTTCACCGAGCAGATAGCAGGGCCGCTGCCAGCCGAACACGTTGCGCGTCGGATTGCCCCACGGGGTGCACTTATAGGTCTGGTTGCCGGCCAGGAAGTCGAGGAACAGCGGCGACTGGTTGAATTTCCACGTCTTGCCCTGCGCTTTCCGTTCCTTGCCGTAGCGGAAAATCGCCCGGAACAGCTCCTTGGTGCGCTGGCGATTGAGGAAATGCTCCTGGTCCGGCGCGCGCTCATAGGCATAGCCCGGCGAGGTCATCACGCCATCGACGCCGATCTCGTTCACGGTATCGAGGAAACCGGCGACCCGCGCGGGATCGGTCCCGTCGAACAGGGTGCAGTTGATCGAAACCCGGAACCCTTTGGCCTTGGCGAGCTTGATCGCCGCGACCGCCCGCTCATAAACCCCCTCCTGGCTCACCGCGCGGTCATGCATGTCGCGGTCGCCGTCAAGATGGATGTCCCAGCAGAAATTCTTGTGCGGCGTGTACTGGTCGATCTTCTTTTCCAGCAACAATGCGTTGGTGCAAAGATAGATGAACTTGCCGCGCGCCAGGATTTTCTCGACGATTTCCGGCATTTCCCTGTGCAGCAGCGGCTCGCCGCCCGCGATCGCAACGACCGGCGCGCCGCACTCGTCCACCGCCTCCAGCGCGTCGGCGACCGACAGGCGCTGGTTTAGGATCGGCGCCGGATAGTCGATCTTGCCGCAGCCGGAGCAGGCGAGATTGCAGCGGAACAGCGGCTCCAGCATCAGCACCAGCGGATAGCGCTTGCGTCCGGTCAGGTGCTGCTTGAGCACATAGGTTCCGACCTTGATCGCCTGGTTGAGCGGCACGCCCATGGAACACTCCTCGAATTACAAAGGCGCCTAATTAGATTACAGCATAATTAGGCAAATCGTCACGCGTCGATGACTCCGCCGTCGCGGTCACGCATCGATCACTTCGTTCGGCAGCTTGAACCGGACATCCTCCGGCGTGCCGGCGAGCATCTCGATCTCGATCGGCCCGAACCGCTTCAGCCCCTCCAGCACCCCGCGCACCAGCACTTCCGGCGCGGAAGCGCCGGCGGTGACGCCCACGGTCCTGATCCCCTCGAACCAGCTCGGGTCGAGATGGTCGGCGTCGTCGATCAGATAGGACGGCCGGCCGAGTTCCGCGCCGATCTCGCGCAGCCGGTTGGAATTGGAGGAATTCCGGCTACCCACCACGAGGATGAGCTCGACCTGTTCGGCGAGATGATGCACCGCCTCCTGGCGGTTCTGGGTAGCATAGCAGATATCGCGCACATCGGGACCGATGATCGAGGGAAACCGGGCCTGAAGGGCGGCGATGATCCCGCGCGTGTCGTCGACCGACAGGGTCGTCTGGGTGATGTAGGCGAGCCGGTCCGGGTTCTCCACCGCGAGAGCGGCGACATCCTCGACCGTCTGAACCAGATAGACCCTGCCGTCGATCTGGCCGATCGTCCCCTCGACTTCCGCATGGCCGGCATGTCCGATCAGAATGATTTCCCGGCCCTGCCCGGCATAGCGCCGTCCCTCGGAATGCACCTTGGCGACCAGCGGACAGGTCGCGTCGATCACCGGCAAGGCCCGGTTCGCCGCCGCCTGCTGCACCTTGCGGGCGACGCCGTGAGCGGAAAACACGGTGATCGCGCCGTCAGGCACCTCGCTGACCTCATCGACGAACACCGCCCCGCGAGACCGCAGATCCTCGACCACGTGGCGGTTGTGGACGATCTCGTGACGTACATAGATCGGCGGGCCGAACTTCACCAGGGCGCGTTCGACAATCTCGATCGCGCGTTCGACGCCGGCGCAGAACCCGCGCGGCTGGGCGAGAATCACCTTCATCGCGGACGCGGTCCCGACCGGGGGCGCGGCTTGCACCGTCTCGGTCTGGATGAGAGACATATCCATCGTGCCGTCGCCCTTTCGTGTTCGGGGTGAACGCCGGGAGCGGGACGTTCTCGAGCCCCGATTTCATTTCAAGGGACCTGAAATAGGTCATCGGGCATCGGTTCCGCAAGAGCCGCCATCGCCGGACCGCATTGCGCGCCCCTTACCGGGCGGCAATGTTGCGAATTTGTCATGCTCTCTTGCCAAACCGGTCCGCCGGTTTCATTTCCCGCCGGTTGCGCGTATGTCTGAGTGTCGAGACTCGGCTATTCCTTGACCGGAATCATCGGCGGGTGGCACGCTTGGACGCAGCACCAGCCGCGTACCAGCAAGGATGTTCGTTACGGATATGAGGATCAGCATGACCGCAGATAGAATTGGCGACCGGCAGGAACCCAGTGCCGGGGTAGGGCGCTGATGCCCCCGCGCACCCCGCTGCTCGACCGGGTAAGGACGCCGTCCGACCTGCGCAACCTCTCGACCGATCAGCTCAGGCAGCTCGCCGATGAGCTCCGTGCCGAGACGATCGATACGGTCTCGGTCACCGGCGGCCATCTGGGCGCCTCGCTCGGGGTGGTCGAACTGACCGTCGCCGTCCATGCCGTGTTCGACACCCCGCATGACCGGCTGATCTGGGATGTCGGCCATCAGACCTATCCGCATAAAATCCTGACCGGCCGGCGCGACCGCATCCGCACGCTGCGCCAGCCGGGCGGCCTGTCCGGCTTCACCCGCCGTTCGGAAAGCGAATACGACCCGTTCGGCGCCGCCCATTCCTCGACCTCGATTTCCGCCGGGCTCGGCATGGCGGTCGCGCGCGACCTCAAGGGCGAGACACCGAAGCGCAACGTCATCGCGGTGATCGGCGACGGCGCGATGAGCGCCGGCATGGCCTACGAGGCGATGAACAATGCCGGCGCCGGCAAATCCCGCCTGATCGTCGTGCTGAACGACAACGACATGTCGATCGCCCCGCCGGTCGGCGCGATGAGCGCCTATCTCTCGCGGCTGATCTCCTCGCGCAGCTTCCTGAGCTTGCGCGATTTCGCGGCGCGGATGGCCAAGCGTTTCCCACGCACGATCGAACGCACCGCCAAGCGCGCCGAGGAATATGCCCGCGGCATCCTGACCGGCGGCACGCTGTTCGAGGAGCTGGGCTTTTACTATGTCGGCCCGATCGACGGCCACAACCTCGACCACCTCCTCCCAGTCCTGCGCAATCTGCGCGACGCCGACGGCGAGGAGCCGATTCTGCTCCATGTCGTCACCCAGAAGGGCAAGGGCTATGAGCCGGCCGAAGCCTCCGCCGACAAATATCACGGCGTCTCCAAGTTCAACGTGGTCACCGGCGAGCAAGCCAAGGCGCCGCCCGGTCCGCCCTCCTACACCAAGGTGTTCGCCAATGCCCTGATCGCCGAGGCCGAGGCCGATCCGCGCATCGTCGCGGTCACCGCGGCGATGCCGAGCGGCACCGGACTCGACGCGTTCGGCAAGAAATTCCCGAGCCGGACCTTCGACGTGGGCATCGCCGAGCAGCACGCGGTCACCTTCGCCGCCGGCATGGCGACCGAGGGCATGGCACCGTTCTGCGCGATCTATTCCACCTTCCTGCAGCGCGCCTACGACCAGGTGGTGCATGACGTGGCGATCCAGTCGCTCCCCGTGCGGTTCGCGTTGGACCGCGCCGGGCTGGTCGGCGCCGATGGCGCCACCCATGCCGGCGCCTACGACCTCGCCTATCTCGGCTGCCTGCCGGGCATGGTGGTGATGGCGCCGTCCGACGAGGTGGAGCTGATGCATTGCGTCGCCACCGCCGCCACGATCGGCGACCGGCCCTCCGCATTCCGCTATCCGCGCGGCGAGGGAATCGGGCTCGACCTGCCGGCGCGCGGCACGCCGTGGGAGATCGGCACCGGGCGGATGATCCGCGAGGGCAGCCGGATCGCGATCCTCGCCCTCGGTCCGCGCCTGCACGACGCGCTGAAAGCCGCGGACGAACTCGCCGCGCGCGGCTTTCCCACCAGCGTCGCCGATGCCCGCTTCATGAAGCCGCTCGATACCGGCCTGATCGGCCAGCTCGCCCGCCACCACGAGGTTCTGATCACCATCGAGGACGGTGCGTCCGGCGGGTTCGGCGCGGCCGTCGCCCACCATCTCGCCTGGACCGGCGCTTTCGATCATGGACTCCGCTTCCGCCCGATGACCTTGCCGGACCGCTTCATCGACCACAACACGCCCGCCGGCCAGTTGATCGACGCGGGATTGACCGCCAAGGACATCGTCGCCCACGCGCTCGCCGCACTCGGCCATGCCGAAACTTCCGAAAAAGACCCGGTGGCGGTCGCAATTCCGGCACAATGATCCCAGTATCTGGGGTCATGAAACGCCGCATTCTCCTCGCAGCGCCGCTCGCCGCGGTGCTGCCGTTCGCCGTTCCGGCTGCACGCGCCGCTGCACCCGAAACGCAACCGATCGAGGCTCTGGACAACGCGCTGATCGCCTTGATGAAGGCCGGTAGCGCCCGTCAGAGCTTTGCCGCGCGCTACGCCGCGCTCAAGCCGGTGGTCGAGCAGAGCTTCGATCTCGCCGAGATCCTGCAATTCTCCGTCGGCCTGCTCTGGTCGCAGGTTCCCGCGGCAGAGCAGCAGGAACTCGGCAAATTGTTCCGTCAATATACGGTGGCGAGCTACATCCATAGCTTCGATTCCTATGACGGCCAGCGCTTCGACATTCTGCCCGGCGCCCGCAAGGTCGGCGCCCGCCGGGTGGTTGCGACCGATCTGGTCTCGAAATCCGGCAAGAAAACCCGCCTCGCCTATGTCATGACCGATGCCGGCGGCGCCTGGAAAATTACCGATGTGCTGTTCGACGGTACGATCAGCAAGGTCGCGACCCAGCGATCCGATTTCAGCGGGCTGGTCGCCCCCGGCAACGCCACGCAACTGATCGACGCGCTGAAGAAGAAAGTCGCGACCCTTTCGAACGGTGCGATAAAGGACTGAGTGATGGTTGCGGTCCTGTCCGCGTTCGCGGAGGCGCTCTGCATCGCGGGCCTGGCCCAGCAGGCGATCGGCTCCTTGCTGGTCCGACCGCAGCGCCGAGCGCCCGCACCGGGCACATCGTTGCCGCCGGTCTCGATTCTCAAGCCGCTGCACGGGGCGGAACCTTTGCTGGAGACCGCGCTGGAATCGTTTTTCCTGCTCGACCACACGAAATTTCAGCTCATTTTCGGCACGGACGATCCGGCAGATCCGGCGCTCGGCATCGTCGAGAAACTCCGCCGCCGCTATCCGCGCACCGATATCGCCGTGGTCGCCGGCCCGACGCCGCCGGGACGCAACCGCAAGGTCGCCAACCTGATCAACATGCTGCCTTCCGCCCGGCACGAGTTGCTGGTGATATCGGATGCGGACATGCATGTTCCGCCGGATTTTCTCGCCTCGGTGCTCAGCGCGCTGACCCAGCAAGGCGCCGGACTCGCGACCAGTTTCTATACCGGCCTGCCCGCTTCGGCCGATCTCCCCGCCCGGCTCGGCGCCATGCAGATCAACCATCTGTTTTTACCGGGTGCGGCGCTCGCCCGCCGCTTCGGCCGGCAGGACTGCCTGGGTGCCACGATGGCACTGTCGCGCGCCACGCTCGAGCGGGTCGGCGGGTTGGAAGCGCTGCTCGACCATCTCGCCGACGACAACGTGCTTGGCCGCAAGGTACGCGACGCCGGATCGGCGGTAGTGCTGGCACCGGTGATTCCGGCGACCACGGTGACCGAAACCGACTTCCGCGCACTGATCCGCCACGAATTGCGCTGGGCGCGCACGATCCGAGCCCTGGTTCCCGGCGCCTATTGGGGGCTGGTGATCCAGTTCCCGCTGTTCTGGGCGGCGATGGCACTTCTGCTCACCGGATTCGCGCCCTGGGCCTGGATTGCGCTCGGCTTTGCCGCGATGATCCGCTACGCGATCGCGCGCCGCCTGGAACGCCGGCTCGGCATCAATAGCGCCGGCCCGGCGGCGCCGGGCCTTGCCAAGACCGCCGCGCCGTGGCTTTTCCTCTTGCGCGATGGTCTGTCGGCGGCCATTTTCCTGGCCAGTTTCTGGAGCGATACGGTCGAATGGCGCGGCCATGTTCTGCGCGCCGATGGCGGCAGCGCTACGACCAAGCGGTTGACCAAGCGGACGAGTTAGGATCGATGCGATGATGAAGACCCTGTTCCTGCAACCCCCGTCCTTCGACGGGTTCGATGGCGGCGCCGGCTCGCGCTATCAGGCGAAGCGGGAAATCCGCTCGTTCTGGTTCCCGACCTGGCTCGCTCAGCCGGCTGCGCTGATCCCAGGCTCGAAACTGATCGACGCGCCGCCCGCCGGCCTCGCCATGGCCGATGTGCTTCCCCATGCGCGCGAAGCCGAGCTGGTCATCATCCACACCTCCACCCCGTCCTTCGCCAATGACGTGAAGGTCGCGGAACGGATCAAGGCCGAGAATCCTGGCGTGAAAATCGGCTTCATCGGCGCCAAGGTCGCGGTGCAGGCGCAGGAAAGCCTGGAACGCGCGGCGCCGGTCGATTTCGTCGCCCGCAACGAATTCGATTTCACCATCAAGGAAATCGCCGAAGGCCGCGACTTCGCCGAGGTGGACGGGATTTCCTATCGCGATGGCGCCGGCGCCATCGTCCACAACAAGGATCGCACCATCCTCGAAGATATGGACAGCCTGCCCTTCGTCACCGATGTCTATAAGCGCGACCTGAAAATCGAGGACTATTTCATCGGCTACCTGATGCACCCCTATGTCTCGCTCTATACCGGGCGGGGCTGCAAATCGCGCTGCACCTTCTGCCTATGGCCGCAGACCGTCGGCGGACATCGCTACCGCACCCGCTCGGTCGAGCACGTCATCGCCGAGGTCAGACAGATCAAAGCCGATTTCCCGCAGATGCGCGAGCTGTTCTTCGATGACGACACCTTCACCGACAATCTGCCGCGCGCCGAGGCGATCGCCCGCGAGCTCGGCAAGCTCGGCGTCACCTGGTCGTGCAACGCCAAGGCCAACGTGCCGCGCGACACGCTGAAAATCCTGCGCGACAACGGGCTGCGCCTGCTTCTGGTCGGCTACGAGAGCGGCAACCAGCAGATCCTGCACAACATCAAGAAAGGCATGCGAATCGAGGTCGCCAAGAAGTTCACCAGGGATTGCCACGATCTCGGCATCAAGATCCACGGCACCTTCATCCTCGGCCTGCCCGGCGAAACCCAGGAGACCATCCGCGAGACGATCGAGTTCGCCAAGGAGATCAACCCACACACCATTCAGGTCTCGCTCGCGGCACCCTATCCGGGCACCTTCCTCTACGATCAGGCGGTGGAGAATGGCTGGCTCGATATCGCCAATGCCGAACTGATCGACGATCACGGCATCCAGATCGCGCCGCTGCATTACCCGCATCTGACCCATACCGAGATTTTCGACAGCGTTGAGACCTTCTACAAGAAATTCTATTTCCGCGCGCCGAAAATCGCCGCCATCGTCAACGAAATGATCCGCAGCCCGCAGATGATGAAGCGCCGGCTGCGCGAGGGCGTCGAATTCTTCCAGTTCCTGCGCGAGCGGCACGCTGCCTAGAGCAATATGGTGTTTGATGGAATCGCGGAGCGGTCCAGCAAAGCCATGAAATTGCTCGTCAAACAAAAAGCAGAGTGTGATGAGTCTAAACTCATCACACTCTGAGCTGATATTTTCGGCCGACGATTTCGGCCTGAGCGAAAGCGTCAACGAAGCGGTCGAGATCGCCCATCGCGACGGGGTGCTGACCCAGGCGAGCCTGATGGTCGCGGGGCCGGCGGCGGCGGATGCCGTCGCCCGTGCCAAACGTCTGCCGGACCTCAAGGTCGGGCTGCACCTGGTGCTGGTCGATGGCGATTCGGTGCTCGGCCATCGGGCTCTGCCACATATCACCACCCCGGACGGCCGCTTCGGCGCCGATCAGGTCGCGCGCGGTTTCCGCTACTTTTTCTCACCGGCGGCACGCCGGGAACTCGAGCTGGAAATCCGCGCCCAGTTCGAAGCCTTTCGCGCGACCGGGCTTGCGCTGCATCACGCCGATTCCCACAAGCACATGCATCTGCATCCCACGGTTGCGAAACTGATGATCGGGACCGGACGCGCATTCGGGCTCAGCCGCATCCGGGTGCCCGCCGAGCCGCCCGCGGTCCTCGCCGCCTGCGGCGAGCGTCCGGGCCTTGGCTCCCACGCTTTGTATCGGTGGTCGTCGGTGCTGCGCCGCCAGGTGCTACAAGCCGGGCTCGCCAGCGCCGATCACGTGTTCGGGATAAAATGGTCGGGCCGGATGACCGGCGCAAAACTCCGCACCTTGCTGGTCCATCTGCCCGAGGGCACCAGCGAGATCTATTTTCACCCGGCAACCCGTCATGACGACGGATTGGAGCGGCTGATGCCCGGCTACCGGCATGAGGAAGAGCTGGATACCCTGCTCGCCCTGCGGGTGGAGCATTTTTGAAACCTGAAGTGTTGCAGCGAGATTTCGATACGACGATGCGACGAAGTTTAACTTGTTGACATCTTTAAGTTGCATTATGGGGTGATCGCACAATTCCGGTCTGCGCGTTGACCGGATTTTAACGATCGTTCGGTAAGACTCCGTGTTGCCCCAAAGCTGCCATTGAAGGAGAATTTCGTGTCCGGTTCCCAGATCTCTACGAGCGTCGTCTCCGTCGAGAGCGCCGCGGGCCAGGTTGTGTCGTTCAATGTCGATTCCAGCCTCGCCCCCGTCATCGAACGGCAATTGACCAACAATATCACCTATCTGGTCGTCAACCCGACGCCCTATACGCCGATCACCGCCTCGCCCGTCGTCCTGAACGCGGACGGCAGCGCCGGTTCGCTTCCCTCGGTGCCGAACAATTTCAGCACCGCCGACTACGTCTATCTTTCGGGCACGGTTGCCACGCCGGGGTCGATCACTCTGCCGAACCAGACGATCGGGTCGAATCTCGGCTTTGCCGGGTTGATCGCGACATTCGCCGGCAGCGAGACCGTCACCGGCGGCGCCGGCGAAAATCAGCTCGTGGTGACCAGCGCGCAGACCAACCTGACCTGGGACCCCAAGGGCGGCACGGGCGTCGATTCCATCTATGCCGGCGGCGGCAACAACAATTTCACCCTCGACGGGGTCAATTACAGCGTCGTGGTGAACAGCGGCAACAACACGATCACCGCCGCCCAGAACACCAACCCGTCCAACCCCAACAGCTACAACGAAATTTCCACTTCCGGCGGCAACAACACGATCAATCTGGATTCCGGGTCGAGCACGGTGACCTCCGGCGGCAACGACCGGATCATCGCCCATAACGCCGGCAACCAGATCACGGTGACCGGCAACGCGTTCGTCGGCCTGCCCGCAGGTTCCGCGAACAACCAAGTCTCCGCGACCGGCAGCGATACCGTCAATGTCTACGGCACCGGCAACGCGGTGAGCGCGAGCGGCGGGGCGAGCGTATTCGTCGGCGGCGATCAGAACGCGATCGCGATGAATGGCGGCGTCCAGGCAATGGTCAGCGGCAACGGGAACACGATCTCGGGCAGCGGGAGCGCAGCACTCGCGGTTTTCGGCCAGAACAATGTCGTCGACGGCGCGACCTCGGGCGGGATATTCGCGTACGGCAGCGGCAATATCGTCAATGCCTCCGGGGCGGACACCGTGCTTCTCAACGGCACCGGCAACACGGTGAACGACAACGGCGCCGGCGTGATTTTCGCCGGGGGCACCAACAACTCGATCACCGCCAGCAACAGCACCTTCGTCGTGCTCGGCGGCAGCGGCACCAGCGATAGCGCGACCCTGAGCGGCACGGCGATCGGTTTCGCCCAAGGCAACGCCTCGATCGACGCGACTGGGAGCAATTACGTCATTTTCGCCGCCGGCTCGAACAGCGCGACGCTCGGCGGAGGCTCGCTCGCCTATGTCGGCGCGGGAGCGGACACGGTCAGCGCCGCCGGTTCGGCCTTCGTCTATGGCGGTGCGGGCTCGCTGGACTTCATCGGCGGATCGTCCCACAGCGTCATCGAGCGCGGCATCGGCAGCGTGACCGCGCAAGCGGGGGCCGGCGGGCTGACCGCGTTCGGCGGTATCAGCGGCAGCAATTCGCTCACAGGCGGTTCCGGCACCAATACGCTCTACGCGGGCGGCAATGGCGACACATTGACCGGCGGGAGCGGAACCAACAATCTCGTCGCCGGACCGGGAAGTGCGACCATGATCGGCGGCGCCAATGCCGCCCTGAACAATTTCGTCTTCGACGGCAATTCGGCCGGGACAACCGACGTGATCAGCGGTTTCCGTCTCGCGACCGACAAGATCACGCTGGGTTCGGGGATCACGGTAACTACGCAGACCGTCTCGGGCGGCGCGCTGAGCCTCACCTTGAGCGATGGCACGCATATTGCCATGACCGGCATCACCTCGCCCCTCACCGCCGCCGGCAGCGGATCGGGCACGGTCCTGACCTGATCGTCTCCCACGCCTGAACCCCCCGCGCCGGTCTCTCTCGGTCACCGCCCCGTGATCTTGCAGAGGCCGGCAACGCGGCGCACCATGGCGCCATGCAGAACGATCCCCTTCGCCTCACGGTCATCCAGATGGCGCCCGGCGCCGACAAATCCGCCAATATCGAACAGGCGCGCGGCTTGATCGAAGCGGCGATCGCACAGGACCGGCCGCATCTGATCGCCCTGCCGGAAATCTGGACCTGTCTGGGCGGCAACCGGGCCGCCAAATTCGCCGCCGCCGAAATCCTGCCGCCCGAAGGATCGAACGAGGCGGGGGGCGTGGCTTATGAATTTCTGCGCGCGATCGCCCGTCGCCATGAAATCCATGTCCATGGCGGGTCGATCGGCGAATTGAGCGGCGAAAAACTGTTCAACACAACCATCGTCTTCGATCCCGGCGGCCGCGAGATCGCGCGCTATCGCAAGATCCATCTGTTCGACATCACCACGCCGGACGGCCAGGGCTACCGCGAAAGCGCCGTCTACGGCGCGGGCGAGCAGGTCGTCACCGCGCAGATCGGCGCGCTTACCGTGGGATTGACCATCTGCTACGATATGCGCTTCCCGGAACTCTATCTTTCGCTGCGCCGCGCCGGGGCGGATCTCATCATGGTCCCCGCCGCCTTCACCCTGCAGACCGGCAAGGATCACTGGGAGGTTCTGCTGCGCGCGCGGGCGATCGAGACCCAATGCTGGATCGCCGCTCCCGCCTGCACCGGCACGCATTACGACGGTTCGAACGAACCGCGCGTGACCTACGGAAATTCCCTGATCGCCGACCCTTGGGGGCATGTCGTAGCGCGGGTCTCCGACGGTCCGGGCTTCGCCACCGCGCGCATCGATGCGGCGCGCATCGCCAGGGTCCGCCGCGACATGCCCGTTCTCGACCACCGAAAACTCGCTTGACCGCGATTCATTTTGCCGCGGCGTCGACCGATCAGGCCCGCGCGGCGCGGGACCGGCTGGTCGCCCGATATGGCGACGCGCCGCCGGATGCCGCGGAGGTCGTCGTCGCTCTCGGCGGCGACGGGCTGATGCTGGAAACCATCCATCGCCTGCTCGACCACGCCCTGCCGGTCTATGGCATGAATTGCGGTTCGGTCGGCTTTTTGATGAACGATTTCTCGGAGAACGACCTGCCCGCGCGCATCGCCCGCGCCCACAGCAACGACCTGCACCCGCTGCGGATGCACGCGGTCACCGCGACCGGCGCGGTCGAAGAGGCGCTCGCTTTCAACGAAGTCAGTCTGCTGCGCCAACTCCGTCAGGCGGCCAAGATTCGGATTTCGATCGACGGCAAAATGCGCCTGCCGGAACTGATCTGCGACGGGGTTCTGATTTCCACGCCGGCCGGCTCGACCGCCTATAACCTGTCCGCCCACGGACCGATCGTGCCGCTTTCGGCCAATCTGCTGCCGCTGACGCCGATTTCCGCGTTCCGGCCGCGCCGCTGGCGCGGCGCCCTGCTGCCCACCAGCAGCGAGATCCTGTTCGAGATTCTGGAGCCGGAAAAGCGCCCGGTCGCGGCGGTGGCCGATTTCAGCGAGGTGCGCCGCGTGGTCTCGGTCGCGGCCAGCGAAGACCGTTCGGTCTGCGCGCAAATCCTCTCGGACCCCGACCGGGCCTTGTCGGAGCGGATCATCCGGGAGCAGTTCACGGTATAAACCGCTCCCGGCATTCGGTCACTTCAGCAAATGCGCAATCGCCGCGCGCTCTTCCTTGAGTTCGTTCAGCGTGATCTCGAAGCGCGAGCGGGCGAACTCGTCGAGGGCGAGGTCGCGGATGCGCGTCACCTTGCCGCCCGAGGCCGTCACCGGCACGCCGAACATGATGCCCTCGGGCACGCCGTAGCCGCCGTCCGACGCCACCGCCATCGACACCCAGCGCCCGTTCGAGCCGACCACCCAATCGCGCACCTGATCGATCGCCGCATTCGCCGCCGACGCCGCGGAGGAGGCGCCGCGCGCCTCGATCACCGCGGCACCGCGCTTGCCGATGGTCGGGATGAAGGTTTCGCGGTTCCACGCCTCGTCGCCGACCAGCTCGGCGAGCTTGCGACCGCCCGCCTCGGCGAACCGCCAGTCGGGATACATGGTCGGCGAGTGATTGCCCCAGATGATCAGTTTTTCGATATCGCCGACATTCACCCCGGCCTTGGCGGCGAGCATCGAGGCGGCGCGGTTGTGATCGAGCCTGATCATCGCGGAAAAACAGTCGGGCGACAGGTCGGGGGCCGATTTCATCGCGATATAGGCGTTGGTGTTGGCCGGGTTGCCGACCACCAGAACCCGCACGTCGCGTTTCGCCGCGTCGTTCAGCGCGCGGCCCTGGACGGTGAATATCTCGGCATTCGCCCCAAGCAGGTCCTTGCGCTCCATGCCCTTGCCGCGCGGCCGCGCCCCCACCAGGAAGCCGATATCGATATCCTTGAACGCGGTCTTGGGATCGTCGGTCGCGACCATGCCTGCGAGCAGCGGGAAGGCGCAATCCTCCAGCTCCATCATCACCCCGCCCAGCGCACCTTGCATCTGCGGCAGGTCGAGCAAATGCAGAATGACCGGCTGATCCGGCCCGAGCAGCGCGCCGCTCGCGATGCGGAAGATCAGTGCATAGGCGATCTGGCCGGCGGCACCGGTCACTGCGATTCGGACGGGGGATTTTGCCATGGGACATGCTCCTTGTTCGGTGGCGGCACTATCGCCCGCGCGGGCTTCCGGTCAAGGCGGGCGCCGTGCCAATCTGACCCGATGAAACGCAACCCTCGCGATATCGGCGCACCACCCGACGCCGCCCGGCTGCGCGAAGCCGCTCTCGCCCATCTTGCCCGTTTCGCCGCGACCGAAGCCGGGCTCGCCCGCGTGCTCGGCCGCCGCGTCGATCGCTGGGTGCGCGCGGCGGAATCTGCCGGACTCGCGCCCGACTCCATCGCCCAGGCGCGCCGGGACGGCCGTGCCGCGATCCCTTTGGTGATCGCCGCCCTGCGCGACCTCGGCGCTCTGAACGACACCACTTTCGCCGAATCGCGCGCACGGCGACTTGCGCGTGAGGGACATTCCCGCCGCGCGGCACTCGTGCATCTCGCGATGAAGGGTGTGGATCAGGATATTGCCGCCGAAGCGCTGCCCGAAAGCCCCGAGCGGGATCTTGCCGCCGCCTGCACCTATCTGCGCCGCCGCCGCCTGCCGCCGTTCGCCGGAGGTGAAGCGCTGCGCATGAAAGCTCTGGCCGCCCTCGCGCGCGGCGGCTTCGATCGCGATATCGCCGAACGCGCCCTCGCCCTCGATGCCGATTCCGCCGAAACGCTGGTCATCGCGCTCCGCCAGGGCACGCTCTAAAATGACGCGGGCGGAGCCGCCTCCGCCCGCGTCATATTCCTAACAAACGCTAAAAATCAGCCGCTGGTGTCCCGATTCGGAAGTTCGTTGGTGCCGATAGAGGCGTTTTACGAACTTCCGAATCGATCAGGACACTAGCAAACATTTGATTCCAGTGTGGTTTATGGTTCTGAAGTTCCTAAAATCGCTACCGCGTATGTATAGGAACTTCAGAACCACCACACTGGCCGGGATTACGATCGGCCCTGGGTCTGGCCAATCTGGGCGAAGCGGGTCGCCCGATGCGGCGCCGCGATGGTCGGGTAATTCTGCCCGACGGTGACATCGGCGATCCGGGCGGACACAACCGGGGTCGCGGCCGCGCCGAAAGCCGGATAGGCCTCGCCGATTACCGCGGGGGCCGACGCGGAAACCACCGGCTGAGCCAGCAGGTTCGGAATGCCCTGACCCGCCTGGGCGGCGCCGGCACCGGCAATGGTGGCGACGGCAAGGGCGGCGACAGCAAGAATGTTTTTCATGACAAGCTCCAGTTCCGATCGGGTGGGGCGGCCTCACCATGGGGCCATTTCCATCTCACCCGGTGCTGAGCGGAACATAAGCTTCTGCCCGATCGCTAACCACGCGTGCAATGTGCATAGAATTCATAACGCCAGGAGATGAATGGCTCCCTTGACCTGATTGGCTATTCCAAGTGCGGAGCAGCTTGTTTCGGCTCTTTGGTACCGAAGGCGATCCAGAAACCTGACAGGGCGACGAGCACTGCGGTCAGTCCCATCGCCGGCCTGACCGCGCCCGAAAACTGGGCGACGAGGCCGAGCAGGATGGCGCCGATCGCGTAACCGGTGTCACGCCAGTAGCGATAGGTGCCGAGCGCCTTGCCGCGCCAGAGCGGCGGCGTCAGGTCCGACATCGCGGCGATCAGGTTGGGGTAGAGTAGCGCCATGCCGAACCCCATGATCGCGGCGGCGGGGAACCACACAATCGGCGCCGTGCCGATCGCGGTCAGCGCGATCCCCGCGGCGAGGAGAGAAAATCCGGTCACGATCGGCGGTTTGCGGCCGATCCGGTCGGCGAGATGCCCGGTCCAGAGCTGCGAGAACCCCCAGACCATCGCATAGAGGCCGGTGATCCAGCCGATTTCGGCGAGCTTCATGCCGTGAGCCGCGAAAAATACCGGAAACAACGCCCAGACCAGCGTGTCGGCGATCTTGTTGGCGACACCGCCCTGGCAGAGCGCGCGATATTGCGGATCGCGGAACGACACCACCATGAAGATCGCACCCCAGCCGGGGGTTGCTGCGCCGATTGTGCTCGTGGGCTTCGTCTGCGCGTGTTCGGCACGCACCCAGGGCAGCGTGTCGCGCACCCCAATCAGCAGGATCAGTGCCATGGCGATGGTGACCAAGCCAAAACCGAGCAGCGCCGTGCGCGGCCCGAATGCCTGCGCCAGATAGGCGCAAGCGAGCCCGGCGATGCCGACCGCGACATAGCCGGTCGCCTCATTGATGCCGACCGCAAGGCCGCGCTGATCACTGCCGGCGAGATCGATCTGGCTGGTCACCGTCATCGTCCAGCTGAAACCCTGGTTGATGCCGAGGAAAATATTGGCGGCGATGATCCACCACCAGTTCGGCGCCAGATAGATCAGCACCGGGATCGGCAGCGCGGCGAGCCAGCCCATCAGCAGCACGCGCTTGCGGCCGACCCGGTCCGACAGGGTGCCGGCCACGAAATTCAGCACCCCCTTCACCAGACCGAAGGACAGCACGAAGCTCGCGAGGAAGAAGAAGGCGTGGGACCTGACGCCGAAATCGGTACTCAGCGCGGGCAGCACCGCGCGCTCCATGCCGATCACCAGACCGACGAAAAACACCTGAACCGCCTGCAGCGCGAACTGACCCTGGTTGAGCCTGATGCCGCGCCGATACACCTGCGCGGCGAGGTTCATTCGGCGACCTTCGTCATCAACCCGGCATTGACGGCGCGATTCGCCGCCGCATTCTCGGGAGGTGGCGGGATATCGTCGACCATGAAGCGAATGAAAGCGGCTTCGTCGGTCATCGCGAAGGCCCTGTTGTGCCGAAGCTCGAAGCCGATGGTGGAGGATGGCTTGCCGGACAGGCCGCGCCCGCAGACCGAGCCGGCGAAAGCGCCGGGCAGGATCTCCAGATATTCCGGCAGCACCTTCAGCCGGGCGAGGCTGCGGAACAGATTGCGCGCGCCGGTCGCGGCGTCGCTCGCCAGCTCGGTACGGCCGACATCGCCCACCATCAGCGTATGGCCGGTCAGCACAAACCACGGCTCGCCGGCACGGGTGCGGTCGGTCACCAGAAGACAGAGATGCTCCGGCGTATGGCCCGGCGCGTGCAGCACATCGAGCACGACATTGCCGAGCGAAAGCCTGTCGCCATCGGCCACGCCGTGGAAGGCGAAGCCGGTCATCGCACTTTCGTGCAGCACGTAATCGGCCCCGGCCGCTTCGGCGAGGGCGCGCCCGGCGGAGCGATGATCGGCGTGGAGATGGGTATCGATCACCCAGCGGAGCGGCGTGGCGGAGAACTCCGCCGCTTGCAGATACGGTTCGATCGGGAACAGCGGATCGACCGCCGCACCCGCACCGCGACCGGCACAGCCGAGCAGATACGACACAGCGACCGGGTCCTGATGGTGGAATTGGCGCAGAATCATGGCATTCTCCTCGAAGACCTTGACGACCTAAACGATCTATCGTTCAATCAATCCGTTGATTGATTCCTTTATTGGAGCACCATGTCAAGCCTCGGTCCCAAGCAGCGCATCTTCGCGAGCCTCGCCGACATCGCCCAGGCGATCGGCCATGCGCATCGGCTGGAGATTCTCGAACACCTCGCGCAGGGCGAACGCAGCGTCGAGGATCTCGCCGCGCGCATCGGGTTGACCATCGCCAACACCTCGCGGCATCTGCAAATCCTGCGCCGGGCACGCCTCGCCGAGCCGCGCCGGGACGGCAAGCGGATGCTCTACAGCCTGCTCGGCGAGACCGATGTGATTGCCCTGCTCAAAGCACTCGGGCGGATCGGCGAACGGAATGTCGCCGAGATCGAGGTGGTGATGGCGAGTTATTTTCGCACGCGCGACGCGCTGGAGCCGGTTTCGCGCCAGGACTTGCTGGCGCGCATCCACGACCGCAGCGTCACCGTGCTCGACGTGCGGCCGGAGGACGAATTTGCCCAGGGCCATCTGCCGGGAGCCATCAACATTCCGCTCGCCGCCCTGGAACGCCGGATTGCGCTGCTGCCGCGCGACCAGCCGGTGATCGCCTATTGCCGCGGACCGTATTGCGTTCTCTCGGTCGAAGCCGCCAGCGCCCTGCGCCGGCTCGGCTTCGATGCGCGCCGGCTTGAGGATGGCTATCCCGAATGGAAAGCCGCCGGGTTGCAGGTGGAAACCTGATCGCCTTCCTTGCCTGAAAAAAGGTGCGAAGTTCCGCATATCAGGCTAGTTTCACAACGATAAAAGGATGAGGGACCATGAAGGGATGCCGTCTCATTGCCTTGGCCGCGATCGGTCTCGGCCTGATCGCAACACCACAGGCCCGGGCGGGCGGAAGCGGTGCCGTTTCCGCCGCCAGCCTGGTCCGTCCGGGTGACCTCGTGTTCGGCAATCCGCACGGCAAGGTCACGATCGTCGATTTCTACGACATACGCTGCCCGCCCTGCCGGCATATGGACCGGCGATTCAAGCGCCTGCTGCGTCACGATCACGATGTGCGCTATGTGCCGGTGGCCTATCCGATTCTCGGGCCGGCCAGCGTGCTCGGCACCGAAGCGATGTTCGCCGCCGGCGCGCAGGGCAAACTTATTCCGTTCCGCGCCCGGCTGATGACCCAGAAACGCCCGCCGATCAACGCGATACTGAAGACTGACGCGAAAGCTCTCGGCCTCGACTGGCGGCGCATGGAATTCGCGATGAACGGCGACGGGGTGATACACCGCATCCAGGCCAATCTCCGGCGCGGACGCAGCCTCGGGATTCACGAAATCCCCACTCTTTTCATCAATAATACAAAAATCGTCGGGTCGGTGAGCTATGCCGACCTCGTCTCGCTGGTCCACGCGGCGCGAAAAACGGCGGAAGCGGCGGCGCGCGGCGCTGCATCATCGCCGTCATCCACACATGGGACGTGATCGGTCCAAGAATCCCGGTTTCGGGACCGATGAGGGGACATAACAGCCCGAAACGAACTGGCCCGGATCTTGCGATGCTCCGGCGGAACCATTGCCGGAGCCGCCATGCCAGACTTCCAGATTCCCGATCAGGTTCGCCGCAAGACCAGGCTGAGACACCGCGCGGCCTGGGCGTCGGGGGTCGCGATCGGCACGGCGCTCGTCGTGGCCTTGATCTGGCTGTTGCCGTCCGGCCCGTCGGTCGCGCGGGAGTCGCTGGTGATCGGCACCGTGCATTCCGGCGCGTTCCGGGTGCGGGTGCAGGCGCCCGGCGAACTGCGCCCGCGCGGCGAGCGCTTCGTGACCGCCGCGGTGCCGGGAACCGTGGCGCGGGTGTTGGTCCGCCCCGGCGATTCGGTAAAAACGGACACCGTGCTGCTCCGCCTGGTCAATCCGCATCTGCAATCGGCCCTGGTCCGCGCGCGCTCCAACCTTGCGGACGCGAAGGCGACATTGGCTTCCACCAAAGCCACGCTCGACAATAATCTGCTCTCGCTCGAAGCCGATCTCGCGACCGGGCGCGCGGCGGCGGCGGCGGCAGGCTTGCGCGCCGAGGCCGAGCGCGGACTGGAAGCCGAGCATGTCGTCGCCCGGCTCGATTACCGAAAGACGGTGCTCGATGCGGCGAATGCGCGCCAGCTTGTGGCGCTGACGCGGCAACGGATCGCCGCGTTCAGGGATAATCAGTCGGCACAGATCGAAGCGCAGAATGCGCGGGTTTCCGCGTTTCAGGCGGCGCTCGCCGAGGCGCAAGCGAATGTCGCCGCATTGTCGGTCACCGCCGGGGAACGCGGCGTGGTGCAGAGCGTTGCCGCCCGTCCCGGCCAGACGCTGGCGCTGGGCGGGGCGATCGCGCGGGTCGCGAGCCTGACCCATCTCAAGGCCGCGCTCGATGTCGCCCCCAGCGAGGCGGGCGAGATTACCGCCGGGCTGCGCGCGACGATCCGCCTGAACGATGCCGGCGAAAGCCGCATCGACGGCGTGGTGACGCGGGTGTCGCCCTCGGTGGAAAAAGGCAGCGTGCGGGTGGATGTGAAACTGCCCGCGCATTTGCCGGCGGGAACCCGCCCCGACCTCGCGGTGCTCGGCGATATCGATGTCACCACCATTCCGCGCGCGCTTTATGTGGCGCGGCCGGTTGATGCCCGGCCCGATTCGATGGCGACCGTGTTCAAGCTGGTCGATGGCGGCGACAAGGCGATTCCGGTGCGCGTCCGCTTCGGCGCCGCCTCGGCCAACGCGATCCAGGTGCTGTCCGGGTTGCCGGCCGGCGCGCGCATCATCGTCTCCGACACCGGGCGGTTCGCCGGCAAATCCCTGGTGCGCATCCGATGAGATTTTTGTTAGTGTGCATCGCGCTTGTGGCGATGCTGCCAAACGTGGCGCGGGCATCCACGCTCTGGCAGGTCTGGCGGGCCGCGCGCACCAACGATCCGGCGTTCCTCGCGGCCGGCGCGAAATTGCGCGCGACGGCGACCGATCGTCCCGCCGCCCTCGCCGCCCTGCTGCCGCATGTCGCCCTCGCCGCCGGTGCCGGTCCGCAGAACCAGTATGCGGCGGGCCCCGAGTTCTACGGCACCGGGTTCGAGCCTATCACCGAATTTCAGCGCATCGGCGTCTCCACCTGGCAGGCGACGCTGACGCAGACCTTGTTCGACTGGGGCTCGGTCAAATCCTATCAGGCCGCCGGGTTCCGGGTTCAGGCCGCCGCCGCGACCTATCAGGCAACACTTGAGGCGCTCACGGTGAAGGTCGCCACCGATTACGTCGCGGTTCTCGCGGCAAACGCCGATCTTGCCGCCTTGCGCGGCGCGGAACGCGGCTTCGGCAAGCAGTATCACGACGCCGAGGCGCGCTACCGGGCCGGGATGGCCGGAGTGATCGGCGCCGATGAAGCGCGGGCGGCACTGGAATCGTTGCGCGCCCAGGTGGTTCAGGCCCAAACCACGCTGATCGCCGCGCGCGAAACCCTCGCCGCACTGACCGGAAACCCGGCGATCGACGCCAATGGCTCCCTGCCTGAAGCGCTGCCGCTCCCAAAGCTCGGCGGCATTGGCGCCTGGATCGACCGCGCCCGGAGCGGCAACCCGACGCTTGCGGCGGCGAACCTGACCGCGCGCGGCGATGCGGAACTGGTTTCGGCGGCACAGGGTTCGTATCTGCCCAACGTGTCGCTGCAATTGCAGCACACCCATATCGCCCAGGGCGGACACGCGGCCTATGCGTTTCTCGGCCAGAGCATCACCGGGCCGGGCAATCTGCTCCAGCAGGGCAATTCGGCCACCGTGCAGCTCAACTGGCACGTGTTTTCCGGCGGCGCGACGGTTGCCGCGACCGACCGCGCGCGGGCGCTGCGCGACGAGGCGCACGATAACGCAGCGACAGCACAGCTTACGGTGATCCGCACCATCCGCACCGATTATTTCGCCCTCACGCTCGACCGCTCGCGGCTCGATGCCGCGCGATCGGCGGCGCTGGTCGCGGCGAAGGCGGTGCGGGCCGCAAGCGACGGGGTACGCGCCGGGCTGATCAGCGAAAGCGACCTGATCGCCGATCGTCAGCAATTGCTATCCGCCGACCTCGCGCTGCATGCGGCGATCGTCTCGGCGATCGGTCATGAACTCGGCCTTGCCCAGGCGGAAGGCAGCGCCACCCCCGCGTTAGTGCATAGTCTATCCACGACAATCGCTCCCACGCATAATCCGAAGGAAGCCAAACCATGACCAATGCCCCCGTGATCGAAGGCCCGGTGATCGAGGTACGCGACCTCACGAAAATCTATCGCACCGATCAGGTGGAGACCCATGCGCTCGCCGGGGTCGATCTGGCGGTCGGGCGCGGCGAATATGTCGCGGTCACCGGGCCGTCGGGCTGCGGCAAATCGACCTTGATGGCGATTCTCGGCCTGCTCGACGACCCGACGGGTGGGAGCTATCGCCTCGCCGGGCAGGACGCGGCGGGATTGCGCGAACGCGACCGCGCCGCGTTCCGCAACCGGCATATCGGCTTCGTGTTCCAGGCGTTCAACCTGATCGGTGATCTCACCGTCGCGGAAAACGTCGCCCTGCCCTTGATCTATCGCGGCGGCATCGCCAAAGCCGAGCGCGAGGCGCGGGTGGCCGCGATGCTATCGGATATCGGCATCGTGCACCGGGCGAACCACTACCCGGCGCAATTGTCGGGCGGCCAGCAGCAGCGCGTCGCGATCGCGCGCGCGCTGGTGACCGAACCGGACATCATTCTTGCCGACGAACCCACGGGAAATCTCGATTCGCGCTCCGGCGAGTCAGTGATGGAACTGCTGGAGGAGCTGAACACCAAAAAGGGTGCGACGATCCTGATGGTGACGCATGATCTCCACTACGCCCGCCGCGCGCGGCGCATCGTGCTCCTGTCCGACGGTCAGGTGGTCGATGAGGGGTTCGGCGAAACCGTGGTCACGCTGCACCCCGAAGATGATCTGCCGGAAAACGCAAGGAATGCCTTGTGATGTTCGGAACACTTGCCCACGACGGGTCGGTGGCGTGGCGCGGGCTGATCCGCAAACCATTCTACCCGATCGCGACCATCATTATGTTAGCCTTCGCCATCGCCGCGAATGCGACCGCTTTCGGCATTTTCTACGGGTTTTTGCTCCGCCCCCTGCCATATCGCGACCCGCGACAGATAAAATTGGTGGGCGAATTCCTGCCGAACTTCAACCCGGATTTCGCCAATATATCACCAAGCGCCTATCGCGTCATCCGTCGTGACATTCCACAGATGGCCGATGCGGGTCTCTACAGCTATGGCGGCGCCGCCCCGGTGATGATCGCGCATCATCCGAAAGCAATCACCTACAGCCGGGAAACGCCATCGTTCTTTCGTACGCTTGGGGTGGTGCCGCTGCTTGGCAGGCTGCCCAGCCTTGCCGCTGGCCGGCAAGGCGGACCCGCCGAAATCACGATTTCCGCCAAGTTCTGGCACAGCGCCTATGACGGCAACCGGAATGTGCTGAACCACCGGCTAACGGTAAACGGCATCGATTACCGGATCGTCGGTGTTCTGCCACGCGATTATGCCTTCAACGCCGGTGCGGATGCCCAGCTTCCTCTTGTGCTGCCGATCAAGGGGCTACGCGAACAGACCCTCAACTCTGTCATGATCGTCCGGACACCAGCCAATCTTTCTGCCGCGCAGGCTAACCTGCTGCTGGCAGACGCGCTGCCGCAAATCCGCAAAAGAGTATTGCCGCGCCTCGCCACCATGTTCGGGCACGGCCTCAAGGTCGAAACCCGCAAACTGCGACCTTCGTTCACCGCAGGCTCCAGCCTTGGTGCATTGCCCTGGGTCCTGCAAGGCACGGCGCTTCTTCTGCTGCTTCTCGCAATCGCCAACGCTGCCAACCTGGCGTTAGTACGGCATCGCTCGCGCCTGCACGAATTCGCGTTGCGCCGTGTGCTGGGCGGGTCCGGGGCGGATCTCATGCGGCTGCTGTTTCTGGAACAAATTCCGCTGTTCGCGGTCATCTCGGCAACCGGAACCATCCTGGCATGGCTCGGCGCACGATTCATCCTGTCCTATGGCTCGGCGATCGTCTCGCCGCCGTTCCGCTTCGGGTTCGGTTGGGACGACATCGCCTGCGTCCTGGTGCTCTCTGTCGTTTCACTGCTTGTGGTCACGATCGCACCGATCATGCTGACATCCCGGCTGAAGCTGCAATCGGCGATCGGCCAGGGACCGAAATCGACCCTCGGCAGGGGTGCCCGCATAGTCCAGCGCGGTCTCGGCATCGGTCAGATTGCGCTAGCCTTCGCGCTGCTCGCCGGCAGCCTGACCCTGACCGTCAGCCTGCATCGCTTCCTGAACCGCCCGCTCGGCTTTCAGCCAGACCACCACATCGTCGCGAGCATACTGGCCCCAAAATCCATCGACATGACAGCCGCCATGGAGCCGGCGATCGCCCGGCTCCGGCAACAATCTTATGTCCGGTCGGTAACGGGAGTCGGTTTTGGGACCAGACCGTTTTCCCATTCAAATGCAACCATTCCGATCCGGCGCATGGCGCCCGGTTCGAAGCCGCACAACATCAACGTGACGCTTGCAGGCGATAACTTTTTCTCCGCGATGGATATTCATATCCTGAAGGGCCGTGCGCTCAGGTCGCTCGATCAACAACATGGCGCCAAGGTTGTTGTCCTGGGCGCAGGCAGCGCGCAACGGCTATTCGGCACCACGAACATTGTCGGACGCATGGTTCACCTTGTCCTTCTCGGCGATTTCCGGGTGGTGGGCGTCGCGGCGCCGGTTGTCTGGCGCAGCAAGCCGTGGAACCGGACCTTTGGGACGGTCTATGTTCCCGCGTCCTCGTTCAAGGTCAGGGCCTACCCGGTTTATGTCGCGGATATCATCGTGAATGTGCGCGACTCCATTCATAGCGCCGGACAGGATGCAAAAAAACTGATCGAATCGGCAATCCCCGGCGCGGTCGTTACCTCGGTCCGGCCTTACCATGCGATCATCGCCCGTTACCTCGGCTTCCGCCATCTGGCTGCCTCGATCGTCTCGATTTTCGCCGTGCTCGCCTTGGTGCTCGCTGCACTCGGCGTCTATGCCGTCAATGCCTTCATCGCCCGCGCCCGCCTGCCCGAATACGGCATGCGCGCAATGCTTGGTGCCAGCCCGCAACACCTGCTCAGGCTCGCCCTGACCGACGCAGCGTGGCTGCTCGGGCTCGGCCTCGCGAGTGGTCTGATCGGCGGGTTTCTGCTGGTTCGCGCCATGCTTCCGCTCCTGTTCCACGTCAATCAAATCGCCCCCGCCGTCTTCGCCATTTCCCTCGCCATCATCGCCATCATCGTGCTCGCCGCCGCATGGCGCCCTGCCGCGCGGGCGGCGAACACGCCGGTCAAGACGCTGCTGGATGCGGGGTGAATGGAAAAACCATGGAAAATCGCGTGCAAGATCACCTCTCGACCCTGGTTCACGACGCTTCGGTCGCATGGCGCGGGCTGATCCGCAAACCGTTCTATCCGATCGCCACAATTATCATGTTAGTGCTTGCGATCGGCGCGAATGCGGCGGCGTTCGGCATTTTCTACGGCTACGATCTGAAGCCGCTGCCCTATGCGCATCCGTCCCGGCTGGTTCTGGTCCGCGAGATGATCCCGAGGAGCGGCCTGAACTTTGCGATGACCTCGCCGGATACCTACCGCAAACTTCGCGCCGCGCTGCCATCGATCGCGGATGCGGGGCTATGGACCTTTGGCGGGTCGGTCGCCGCCCGGATCGACGGCAAGCCGCGCGCCGTTCATGCCGTCAGCGTCACGCCGTCGTTTTTCTCGACGCTGGGCGTGCGGCCGGCATTGGGCTGGTTGCCAAGTCTTGCGTCCGGCCACAAAGGCGGCCCGAAACAGGCGATGATTTCCTATCGGTTCTGGCAAAGCGCTTACAGCGGCGATGCCGGCGCCATCGGCAAGAGAGTTTCGTTCAACGGCGCACATTACCGGATCGTGGGGGTTCTGCCCCGATCGTTCGGCTTTATGAACCCGACCGATCTCTGGGCGTCATTCGTGCTGCCTCGAACCGGCGAGCAGGCCAGCAACATCGACGATTTCATGCCCGCCGAATTAGCGCCCGGCGTGTCACTCGGCCAATTCAACGCGAATTTGCACCGGTTCCTGCATGAGGAGGAACGGGAGGCGACACCCGAACGCGCCGCGAAAATGCGCGCGGAACGGCGGCGCCTCGATGCACGGCCGATTCGTCAGGTGCTGCTTCTGGCAAACAGCGATATCGGCGATATCCCGATCCTGCTCCAGGGCGCCGCGCTGTTCCTTCTGCTGCTCGCGGTGATCAATGCCGCCAATCTCGCGCTGGTGCGTCATCGGTCACGCATGCATGAACTGGCGCTGCGCCGGGCGCTGGGGGGCTCGCGGCTCGATTTGCTGCGGCTGTTTCTGCTGGAACAGGTGCCGATCCTGCTCGCGATCGGTATCGGCGGATCGCTGCTCGGCTGGCTGGTGCTGCGAACCCTGGCAAGCTACCGAACGGTGTTCGACGCGCCGCCATTCGATATCGCAACCGGCTGGCCGGTATTCGGTTTCGCGTGGCTGCTCGCCCTTCTATCCAGCGTTGCGATCGCCGCCGTGCCGCTATGGCAGACATCGTCGGTGCGGATTCGGGCCGTGCTCGGCCAAGGGTCGAAAGCGACACTCACGCCCGCCACGCGGCGCATCCAGAACGCGCTCGGCGCGGTGCAAATCGCGCTGGCCGCGGCACTCCTGATCGGCAGCACCATGCTGGGATTGAGCCTTTATCGAGTCCTGACCCAGAAGCTCGGATTTTCGCCCGACAACCGGATCGTGGCGTCGGTTCTGTTGCCGGATGCACAGAACAACGCGGCGGGGTTGGACTCCACCGTCCATGCCGTGACCGAAAAAACCTTCACGGTCTCCGCCGGCGGCGTCACGTTCTGGTCGTTTCCGTTCACGCAAAATCATTCGAATACCACCGTGTCGCGGATCGCGCCCAATGCACCGTCGCATCTGGTCGTTCAGGTGCCGGTAACGCCGGGGTATTTCAGAACCTTGGGCATCCATCTTGCCCAAGGCCACCGCGTCAGCCCAGCGGCGGAAATGGCGAAAGGAAGCCATGAGGTCATTATCAGCCCCGGCGTCGCTAAAGCGATTTTCGGGCGAAAAGATGCCGTCGGGCACATGCTGAAAATCGATTCCAGCGACTACCGGATCGTCGGAATCGCCGCGCATGTTCAATGGCGGCCGACACCGTTGAAAAACGATATCGGCGTGATCTACATGCCGTTTGCCACGGCGAATTTTCATGGGTTTCCACTGACCGGCGCGACCGTCATCATCCATTATCGCGGCTCGCTCCGATCGGCGATGCGGCAGACAAAAAACGTGATCGAAACAGCGATACCCGGCGCGGTGATCACCTGGGTTCGCCCCTATCGCCGGATTATTTTCGCCTATAGCGCGCTGCGGGCGGTCGCTGCCGGGATGGTCGCCGGGTTCGCCGTTCTCGCTTTGGTTCTCGCCGCGCTTGGCGTCTATGCGGTCAACGCGTTCATCGCCCGCGCGCGGCTGCCGGAATACGGGATGCGCGCGATGCTCGGCGCCAGCCCCCAGCGCCTGCTCAGACTCGCTTTGACCGATGCCGCATGGCCGCTCGGATTCGGGCTCGCCGGCGGGGCGATCGGCGGCTATGTGTTGGTCAGAGCCATGTCACCCTTGTTGTTCCATGTCGGTGCAATCGCACCCGTCGTATTTGTCGCCTCGCTCGCGGTCATCGCGGCGATCGTGCTCGCCGCCGCATGGCGCCCCGCCGCGCGGGCGGCGAACACGCCGGTCAAGATTCTGCTGGACGCACGATGAGCAGGCAACGCATCCTGATCGCCGACGATCAGGCGGATATTCGCGCCTCCCTCGCGCTGGTGCTGCAATCGGAAGGCTACGAGACCGGCTCCGCGGCCTCGCCGGCCGAGGCGATGCTGCTGCTCGAACGCGGCGCGTGGGACGCGCTGCTGCTCGACCTCAATTTCCGCGCCGATACCACCTCGGGCGAGGAGGGTCTTGCGCTCCTGAGTTCCGTTAAACAAATTAACGCCGATCTGCCGGTGATCGTGCTGACCGGCTGGGGCTCGGTCGGTCTCGCGGTGCGCGCCCTGCGCGCGGGGGCGGCGGATTTCCTCGAAAAACCCTGGGAGAATACGCGGCTGCTCGGCGTGCTGCGTGCACAGCTCGCGCTGGAAGCGGCGCGGCGCGCGACGGCGGCACTCACCATCCCGCTTCCGCAAGGGGCGATCCTGCATTCCTCGGCGACGATGCGCGCGGTGATGGCGCTGGTGGCGAAAATCGCCCATGCGGATGTGCCGGTGCTGATTACCGGCGAGAGCGGCACCGGCAAGGGAATGCTCGCGCGGCATATCGCCAGCGTCTCGCCCCGGCATGACAAGCCGTTCGTCACGGTCGATCTCGGCGCGGTGCCGGAAACCCTGATCGAGAGCGAATTATTCGGCCATGCGCGCGGTGCGTTCACCGATGCGAAGACCGATCGGCCGGGGCGGTTCGAAATCGCCAATGACGGCGTGATCTTCCTTGACGAGATCGGCAATGCGAGCCTCTCGACCCAGGCGCGGCTGCTCGGCGTGCTGGAGGATGGCCAGATCACCCGCGTCGGCGAGGCGCGGCCGCGCCGCGTGGATGTGCGGCTGATCGCCGCGACCAATGCCGATCTGCAGGAGCGGATCGCGGCGGGCGGTTTCCGGCGCGACCTGTTTTTCCGGCTCAACACGGTGGAAATCGCGCTGCCGCCGCTGCGCGAGCGGATCGACGACATTCCACTCCTCGCCGGGCAATTCCTGCTGGCCAGTGCGTCGCGCCACAACCGGCCCGCGCGCGGATTCGCCCCCGACGCGATGGCGGCGCTCACCACCTATTCCTGGCCCGGCAATGTGCGCGAGCTTGCCCATGTGGTCGAACGCGCTGCACTTCTGGCCGAGGGCGAGACCGTGCATCTGGCAGATCTCCGGCTCACCCCCGCCGGACCGGCGCCGGTGGAGCGCATGACATTGGATCAGGCGGAGCGTTACCTGATCCAGCGCGCGATGGCGGATGCGGGCGGCGACGCCGAGGCGGCGGCGAAGCAGCTCGGGCTGTCGCGCAGCGCGTTCTACCGGCGGCTCGCCTCGTTGCGGAAATGATCGCCGCGGCGCTCGCGATTCTGATCGCCGTCACGGCGGGTTATGCGCTGGCGCGGCGGCGGGCGGCACGCGATCATCGGCAGATCGCGGCACTTCTGCTCGGTTTGCGGGACGGTGACTACGCGCTGCGGGCGGCACCGGCGCACGGAGCGCGCGGCGCGGCCTTCGCGGCGGTGAATGCCCTGGCCGACGAACTCGCCGGCACCCGCCGCGCCGGCATCGAATCGGATGCGCTGCTCGGCAAGCTGCTCGGCGCGGTCGATCTCGCGATCATCGTGATCGGGCCGCGCAACACCATCATCGGCGCCAATGCGACCGCAGGCACGCTGCTCGGCGCCGACGCGGACCGGCTCACCGGCAGGCCGGTGGCGGAGCTGGGCATCGCAAGCTGGATCGAGGGCACCGGGATCGACCGGTTCGAAACGCCGCTGCCCGGTGGCGCCGGACCGTGGGAAGTGCGGCGGGTGCGCTTCCGCCGCGCCGGGCGGGACCATGTCATGCTGGTGGCGAGCGAGCTTTCGCGCGCGCTGCGCGAGGAGGAGCGGCGCGTCTGGCGCGGGCTGATCCGCGTGCTCAGCCACGAGACCGGCAATTCGCTCGGCCCGATCCAGGCGACCGCCGAGGTGTTAATGCGCGGGATCGGCGATGCCGACCCGGAGCGGCTGCATGACGGTCTCGCCCTGATCGAGCGCCGCGCGCGCGGGCTCGGCGGCTTCATCCGCCGCTATGCCGATCTCGCGCGGCTACCGCCCCCGGTGCCCGAACCGATCGCGCTGGCGTCGCTGGTCCGCCGGGTCGCCGCCCTGGAAACCCGGCGTGATGTGGTGGTCGAAACGACCACGGAGGGACTGGCCGACGCCGATCCCGCGCAGATGGAGCAGGCGCTGATCAACCTGATCCGCAACGCCACCGACGCGGCACTCGAGGGCGAAGGCGGTGTCGCGATCCGGCTGGCCGAAGACGTCCGCCATATCACCATTGAGATCATCGATGATGGGGCCGGCCTGCCGCGCAGCGAAAACCTGTTCGTTCCAGGCTTCACCACCAAACCAGGCGGCAGCGGCATCGGCCTCGTGCTTGCGCGCGAAATCATCGAGGCACATGGCGGCACGCTGGCGCTCGCCAATCGCGCGGATCGGCCCGGCGCGATCGCCCGGATTCGCCTGCCGCGCGCCAAGCCATGAGCGTCGCTTCCCCATTGGCTGCCCGCGCTAATCGAGCGGGGGCAGCGAACTCAAGTGTGTGGCCATCCCGGCAAGTGCAACCAGGCGGGCGGGTGACCTTGCGGCACTTCCATTCCCGGAAACAGTTTGTGAACCAGTAGCAGCACGATAATGAGGGCGGCGAAGAGGCGGCCCAAAACGCGGATCGCAAGAATCACCAGGCTCACCGCCACCACGACGAGTAAGATGGTCTGCACATTCGGCGGTATGCCGCCCGAAGTCATCAAAGCGGCCAGGAGACCGTCGATATACGCGACAAAATCCATCACCAGACCGGCCAGGGCCAGGATTACAGACACAACTACATCGGTGGCATGGGTCACTGCGCGGTCCTCGTTCTATTTCCTGCCATATACGCCAAGTTATCGCGCAATCCGTTATGGTTCGCTATCATTCAGGTAAATTCGCGCCCGGTACGTCACCCCGCGAGCATCCCGACGCAGGGGCAACGACTTTTTTATCAATGAATACAAAGGATTGTGCTGGATGCGTGGTGGAGGGGGCTGGATACTCCGTCAATACAATACAACTAGATGATTTTATGAATTTTTTCTTAGTGGCTCGTGGAAAATTATAATGCGCCGTACAATTTCACACAAGAGCAGATAAGAGATGTTCCGGCATATATCGAATATCGCTTGATATTACTCAATGACTGGGCCGGATCTCTATCCTCGACGCTCTCCCACTGCGATATTGAACCGAGGTAGCCGTGCCGTGACGGCGCCGACATTCACGCTCCCGCGCGGGGAGCGACTTTGACGTGTCGTCGTCATATCCCTATCAAATGGTTTCGATCCACGCTCCCGCGCGGGGAGCGACCACCTGCCTGTAAGCGCGCATTTTGACGCACATGATCGACATTTGCGTGCGGACGCGGTCATGTTCGGTGTGCTTGGGATTGAGGCTGATCCGCGCGAGTTGGCGGATCAGCCTGTGTTTTCGGCGACGCTG